>CAZVZK010000386.1:0-1003 GCA_964630925.1 uncultured Alcaligenaceae bacterium | reverse complement strand
GGGATGGCCCGTCTTCCCTCCTCAACCCTCCAGGTAAGTCCGAAACACTAGTCTGCTTCCGGCCCCTTCTACCGCCCCAGCCGTAACGCCCCCCAGGCCGGAAGCAGCTGCGGCAGACAACGCCCCACGTTGCAACCATCCCGCCCCGCGCGCCTCCTCTTAGCCCCGTTCACGGGGCTTGGGTTTGTAGCCCCGTCGTTCACGGCGGGGCGTCGCTTCGGGCGTCACGCCCGCCGGAACTGCCGCTCCAGGTCGTGCTTCGTGAACAAGAGCGCCGTCGGCCTGCCGTGCGGGCAGTGGTGGTGGTCCTCCGCGAGCTGCCGCTGGGCGATCAGCTCGCCCATCTGCTCCGGACCCAGCCGCTCGCCGGCACGCACCGCCGAGTGGCACGCCATCAGGCTCAGCAGCCCGTTGAACATCACGTCGCGCGGCGGCAGGCGGTCCTGCTCGATCAGGTGGTCCGCCACCGCCTTCAGCAGCGTCGCCGGGGATCGCCGGCCCAGCAGCACCGGGTAGCGCGTCAGCAGCACCGTCTCCCCGCCGAACGGCTCCACCCCCAGGCCCAATTCCTCCAACGGCCCCCGCTGCTCCAGAATGCGCCCCGCCGCCTCGCCCGGCAGATCGACCGGCTCGGGGATCAGCAGCGTCTGCGACTCCAGCGTGCCCGACGAGATGCGTTCGCGGTACTGCTCGAACAGGATGCGCTCGTGCAGGGCGTGCTGGTCGATCACCAGCATCCCCTCGTCCGTCTCCACCACGAGGTAGGCGTCGTAGAGCTGGATCACCTTCGGCACGTCCAGCGGCACGTTGGCCACCGTGAACGCCGAACGTGGCGGCGGCGCCGGCGGACGCACGTCCGTGATCGGCGGCACCCACGCCCCCGGCTGCCTCGGCGGCGCGGTGGGGGTCGGCGCGGGCGGCGGCTGGTCGTGGGACGGGGGTCTGGGGGCGTCTCGCCCCCAGCTCGCAGCGGGCGGCGTGAACGGCAGCGCCGGCGGACGGG
>CAZVZK010000385.1:0-1010 GCA_964630925.1 uncultured Alcaligenaceae bacterium | reverse complement strand
GTGCGGAGGATCATCTCCTCGTTCTCGACGGAGCAGGGGCCGGCGATGACGGTGAACGTCGTCGGGCCGATGCTCGTCTGCGGCGTGCGGATGACGGTGTCATCGGGGTGCATCTCGCGGCTGGCGAGCTTGAAGGGCTTGGTGACGCGGATCAGCTCCATCACGCCGGGCAGCACGTCCAGGGAGCGCGCATCGACGGCGGCGATGTTGCCGGTGATGCCGATGGCGGTGCGCGTGGCGCCCGGCAGCGGGTGCGGCGTCAATTCCATGCGGCGGACGGCGTCGAGGACGGCGTCGATCTGTTCGGGCGTGGCGGAGGACTTCATCACGACGAGCATCGGTCTGGCCCCTCGGGCTATCCCCCTATCATATCAGGGTGTGACCGGGTGAGAGGGTAAGCGATGGCTGGCAAGAAGTTGTTGATGCTGGTGGGCGACTTCGTCGAGGACTACGAGGTGATGGTGCCGTTCCAGGCGCTGCTCATGGTCGGGCACACGGTCCACGCCGTCTGCCCCGGCAAGAAGGCGGGCGACACCGTCAAGACCGCCGTCCACGACTTCGAGGGCGATCAGACCTACACCGAGAAGCCCGGCCACCGCTTCACCCTCAACGCGGCGTTCGACAAGGTGAAGGCGTCGGCCTACGACGCCCTGGTCCTCCCCGGCGGACGCGCCCCGGAGTACCTGCGTCTCGACGAGCGTGTCCTGGCGCTGGTGCGGCAGTTCGCCGAGGCGCGCAAGCCCATCGCGGCCATCTGCCACGGGGTGCAGATCCTGACGGCGGCGGGCGTGGTGAAGGGGCGCAGCTGCACGGCGTACCCGGCGTGCGCGCCGGAGGTGACGGCGGCGGGCGGGACGTTCGTGAAGATGGGGGCCGACGAGGCGCACGCCGACGGCGGGCTGATCACGGCGCCGGCGTGGCCGGCGCACCCGGCCTGGCTGGCGAAATTCCTGGAGGCCCTGGGGACGAAGATCACGCCGTGAAGCACGTCATCCTGTTCGACATCGACG
>CAZVZK010000384.1:0-1030 GCA_964630925.1 uncultured Alcaligenaceae bacterium | reverse complement strand
TATAGTGGACCCCGAAAACTGGACCGGCCCGTAAGCTATCGGGGCGGCCCGTGAGGGGAGCAAGAGATGGCGCGAAAGCGGAAGAGTTACACGTCGTCGTTCAAGGCCCAGGTGGCCCTCGCCGCCCTGCGCGGCGAGCACACCGCCAACGAGCTGGCCGCCAAGCACGGCGTCCACCCCACCCTCGTCTCCGACTGGAAGAAGGCGCTGTTGGAGGGCGCCGAGCCCCTCTTCCTCGCGGGGGCGAAGCCCGCCAAGGGGCCGGAGGGGCCCGACCCCGCCGAGCTCTTCGAGCAGATCGGGCGCCTCAAGATGGAGCTCGAGTGGCTCAAAAAAAAACTGCCTGACCGCTGACGAGAAGCGCGCCTTGGTCGAGCCGGGCCACCCGGCCCTGAGCGTCCGCCGCCAGTGCGGGCTGCTGGGCCTGAACCGCTCCACCTACTACCTGGAGCCCGCCGGCGAGTCGGCGGAGAACCTCCGCCTGATGGGCCTGATCGACAGGGAGTACACCGAGCACCCCTTCTACGGGAGCCGGCGCATGACGGCCTGGCTGAGGGGGGACAAGGGGGAGGCGGTCAGCCGCAAGCGTGTGCGGAGGCTGATGCGCGTGATGGGGCTGGAGGCCATCCACCCCAAGCCGAGGCTGTCCGCGGGGCCCGAGCACAAGGTGTACCCGTACTTGCTACGCGACGTGAGCATCGGGCGCGTGGACCAGGTGTGGAGCACGGACATCACCTACGTGGGGCTGCCGGGGGGCTTCATGTACCTGGCGGCGGTGATCGACTGGCACAGCCGTTACGTCCTGGGGTGGAGGCTGTCGAACACGCTGGACGGCTCGTTCTGCCTGGAGCTGTTGGAGGACGTGCTGGCGTCGGGCAGGCCGGAGGTGTTCAACACCGACCAGGGCTGCCGATTCACGGCCGAGGCGTTCACGGGCCGGCTGGAGGCGGCGGGCGTGGCGGTGAGCATGGACGGCAGGGGGCGGTGCCTGGACAACGTCTTCGTGGAACGCCTCTGGAGGTCGGTGAAG
>CAZVZK010000383.1:0-1035 GCA_964630925.1 uncultured Alcaligenaceae bacterium | reverse complement strand
TAGAGCGGTGTCGGAGTTGGTGTAGCGGCGTATCCGGCGGCCTCGAGGAAGTTGGCGCACTCCTGGGCGGGGAAGGCGGCCAGCTCGGCGAAGATGGCGGCCCGCAGCCCCTCCGCCGTACGCTCCTTGCGCTTGCGCAGGATCGCCTTGAGCTTGGAGAACGCCATCTCGATGGGGTTGAAGTCCGGGCTGTACGCCGGCAGGAACAGCAGGGAGGCCCCACGCGCCTCGATCAGCTCACGCGCCTCCAGACGCTTGTGCGAGCTCAGGTTGTCCAGGATCACCACGTCCCCCGGCGACAGCGTCGGCGCCAGCACCTGCTCCACGTAGGCCACGAAGTAGTCCCCGTTCAACGCACCGTCCAGCGTCATCACCGCGTCCACCCCGCCCTGGCGCAGGGCCGCCACCACGGTGGTCACCTTCCAGTGCCCGTGCGGCGCCTTGCCCGCCAGGGGCTTCCCCTTGGGCGAACGCCCGTACCGCCTCTCCATGTTCGTCGTGGTGGCCGACTCGTCGATGAACACCAGGCGGGCCGGGTCGAGCAGCGCCTGCGCCGCCTCCAGCACGCGCCGCGCCTCCCTCACGTCCTCCCTGTCCCGCTCGGCGGCCTGCGGAGTTTTTTTTTGAAGGTGAGCCGGAGGGCGAGGAGGGCGTCCGACACGGTGGACAGGGCGACGTCCAGGCCGAGCGTCTCGCGCAGCTCGGCGAGGGTGGCGTCGGGCGTGGCCTCGACGGCCTTGCGGAGGGGGTCGCCGTGGGTCTGGTGCAGGGGGACGGGGCCGGTGCGGCCCTTGCGCGGGGCGGTCTCGCCGGTCTCGCGGCGGCGCTGCTTGAGGCGGCGCACCCAGGCGGGGCTGACGGAGAACTTCAGGGCGACGGCCTTGGTGGGTGAGCCGGCGTCGCAGGCGGCCAGGACGCGGACACGCAGATCCATCGAGAATGGCGCCGGCACGGCGACTCCCTCTTGGGCGGGCAACGCCACCGATCTTGCCACAACCCGCCCTCCCGCGCTAGATCAAAATCCTAACCGCTCTA
>CAZVZK010000382.1:0-1042 GCA_964630925.1 uncultured Alcaligenaceae bacterium | reverse complement strand
AGGTCAAGAAGCCCGAGACCATCAACTACCGCACCTACCGCCCCGAGAAGGACGGCCTGTTCTGCGAGAAGATCTTCGGGCCGGAGAAGGACTGGGAGTGCTCCTGCGGAAAGTACCGGGGCATGAAGTACAAGGGCATGGTCTGTGACCGCTGCGGCGTGAAGGTGACGCACTCCCGCGTCCGCCGCAAGCGCATGGGCCACATCGAGCTGGCCGCGCCGGTGGTGCACATCTGGTTCTTCAAGGCGATGCCGTCGCGCCTCGGCACCCTGCTGGACATGAAGACCACCAGCCTGGAGAAGGTCATCTACTTCCAGGATTATGTGGTGCTCGACCCGGGCAAGCACGGCGAGGGCGATAAGCCCGCCCTCAAGGAGCGCCAGCTCCTCACCGAGGAGGAGTACCGCAAGGCACGCGAGCAGCTCGGCGATGACTTCGTCGCCGAGATGGGCGCCGAGGCCATCGAGAAGCTGCTCTCCAAGCTCGACCTCGTCCAGCTCAGCAAGGACCTCCGCGCCGCCCTCGAGGCCGAGCTGGCCAAGGGCCGCAAGCGCACCGTCGAGGAGATCGAGGAGATCGAGGAGAAGGGCGGCAATGCCAAGCCCGGCAAGGTCTCCAAGCAGAAGCTCCGCGACCTCGTCAAGCGCCTCAAGGTGGTCGAGGCCCTGCGCGACAGCGGCATCGGCGGCCCGCAGAACAAGTCCGAGTGGATGGTACTCAAGGCCATCCCCGTCATCCCGCCCGACCTGCGCCCGCTGGTGCTGCTCGACTCCGGCAACTTCGCCACGTCGGACCTGAACGACCTGTACCGGCGGATCATCAACCGCAACAACCGGCTGAAGAAGCTGGTGGACCTCAACGCGCCCGAGGTCATCATCCGCAACGAGAAGCGGATGCTCCAGCAGTCCGTGGACGCCCTCTTCGACAATAACCGCTGCAAGCGCCCGGTGCTGGGCAGCAGCAACCGCCCGCTCAAGTCGCTGACCGACATGATCAAGGGCAAGCAGGGCCGCTTCCGCGAGAACCTGCTCGGCAAGCGCGT
>CAZVZK010000381.1:0-1087 GCA_964630925.1 uncultured Alcaligenaceae bacterium | reverse complement strand
CAACTTCCTCGAGGCCGCCGGATACGCCGCTACACCAACTCCGACACCGCTCTAGGGCGGCCAGGTGGCCCTTGAGGGACTCCACGCGGTCCAGGTCGCCCTCGTCGGCCGCATCCGCAAGGATGTTGTCGATGGTATCGCGGGCCTGGTCGAGGTCCTCCTCGACCCAGGCATCCACGCGGACGGCGTAGTAGCGGCCGTCCTCGCCCTTGAAGAGGGACTCGTCCGGCAAGACATTGGCCAGCGCCTGCCCCACCCAGTCCTTGAGTTTCCCGACCGTCCCCGGCCGCATGCCGACGTAGATGTCGCCGCCGAACCAGTCCGTGATGCGCAGGCCGTCCTGGCCCTCGGCGGCCCGCGCCAAGATGCCGCGCAGGGCGGAAAGCTCCTGCGGGGGGAGCGCGGCGGGCGCGGAAGGCCCGCCCGCCTCATGCTGGGTGCGGCCCAATGCCTCCCCGAGGGCGGCGATCTCGGCGTCGGTCAACTCGATTCTCTTGGTGCCCATCGGCATCTCCGACTTGCGTGGAAGGTTGCAGGCGACGGTTCCAGAAACGCCGGCGCGGCGAAGGTGTTCAGGGAGGCCCAAGGACTGCCTGCCAGACGGCACGAGGCAGTTCGCCGTCGGGGCCGTCATCCTCGCCTTCCTGCTCACGGACAAGCGCGGGTTCGTCCGGCTCAAGTGGCTGGCGCGGCCGCCGCTGCTAGTAGCCCTACGCCGCCTCCGGCCGTTCGCCCCCTTCGTCCAGCATGAACGGCGCGCTCGCCTCCAGCAGGGCGTCGATGAGCGCTTCGCCGCGCTCGTTGGGGATCTCCCGCCACCTGGCGAGGGCCGCCCCCAACTCCAGCGCTGCGGCCCTCAGCGCCGCCATCTCGGGGGCGAGGTCCACGCCAGCCCCCTCGGCCGTGACGCCCGCCGCCGCCCAAGCCGCCTCCAGGCCGTGCAGCCGTCTGGCGACGGCGGCGTACAAGATGATGGCCTCGTGCCCACTGTCTGGGCCCTTGCGGCACTCCAGCTCGCACCACCTGGCCACTCTGACCAGCGCCGCCAGGCAGCGCCCCAGCAGGGCGGCGAAGGTGGCGGCGAGGC
>CAZVZK010000380.1:0-1088 GCA_964630925.1 uncultured Alcaligenaceae bacterium | reverse complement strand
TAAAGTCCGGCGTGGGAGCTGCTGCCTTGGTTGACATGAGGACCAAAGGCAGCCCTGCCGAGCTGGAGTGGCGACGGCGCCTCGCCGTCCGCCGGGCGTCCGAGGGCTACGACCCCCAAGAGGTCGCCGACTTCCTCGATGTCGCCCCACGCTCCGTCCGCCGCTGGCGTGCCGCCTTCGAGCACGCCGGCGGCCCCGGCCTGGCGGCACGCCCCGCGCCCGGCAGGCCGCCCAAGCTGTCCCACGCCCACGAGAAGATCGTGTCCCGTTGGTTGGGCGAGATGCCGACTGCCCTCGGCTTCCCCACCGACCTGTGGTCCGCCCCGCGCCTGGCCCTCCTCATCGAACGCGACCTCGGCGTGTCGCTCAGCCCCGACCACCTCGGCGTCTGGCTGCGCCGCCACGGCTTCACGCCCCAGAAGCCGCGCCGCGTCCCCCGCGAACGCGACCCGGCGGCCATCGCCTCGTGGCTGGCGCGGGACTGGCCGCGCATCAAGCGGCGGGCACGCGAACGCGAGGCCCGCCTGATGCTGTTCGACGAGAGCGGGCTGCTGATGGCCCCGCTGCTCAGACGCTCCTGGGCCCCACGCGGCCACCCTGCGGAGATCGGGCAGAAGGCGCGCCACCGGGAGAAGGTGTCGGTGGCGGCCGGGCTGTGGCTGACGCCCTCGCGTGACCGGCTGGGGCTGGCGTACCAGACGCTGATCGACGGGTTCTTCGACTCGGAGGCGGTTGCGGACTTCCTGGGCTGGGTGATGCGGGTGACGCGGGGGCCGCTGACGGTGATCTGGGACCGGGGGACGATGCACGGGGGCGACCCGATCGAGGAGCTGGTGGAGGGCATGAGGGGGCGTCTGGAGCTGGAGCCACTGCCGGCGCACGCCCCGATGCTGAACCCGGTGGAGTGCCTGTGGCGGTGCCTGAAGTACGGGCGGCTGTGCAACTTCGCCCCCCTGGACGCGCGGCATCTGAACCGGGAGGTCGTCCGGGAGATGGACGCCATCGCCAAAGACCAGATCCTCCTCAAGAGCTTCTTCCACCTCTCCCAACTCCCGTTGCCGCGGACATTACTTTCCTAGGACGCTGTA
>CAZVZK010000379.1:0-1106 GCA_964630925.1 uncultured Alcaligenaceae bacterium | reverse complement strand
TGGCTTGACTCGATCGCGACCTCATGCCGCCTGGCGGTATTCCACCGGGACGTCTTGCTCGTCGATGACGTGGAACTTCTCCGTCATCAGCGTCCGCAGCTCGTCGCGGTAGTCGTCCAGGCGGTCCAACACCGAGGACACCGCCGCCTGCATGTCCTCGAACGTCGGGTGCCACCGGCTCAGTGCCTCGGCCTTCATGAACTTCCACATCCGCTCGATCAGGTTCACGTTGGGGGAGTACGCCGGTATCCGCGACAGGTGGAGCCCCGGGTGCCGCCTCAGCCACCCCTTGACGGCCGGGCTGCCGTAGTAGCGCGCCCCGTCCACGTACAGGATGAACTTCTCGGTCTCGGGGTGCGTCGAGCGCAGCAGCCGCAGGAAGTTGACGAGCTGCTCGCCGTTGATGTTGTCGCGTGTCAGGCGGTAATCGATGTACTCGTGGTCGTCGGGGCAGTAGGCGCCGAGGATGCTCAGACGCTTGCGTCCGCCGCCCATGCCCACCAACAGCCGCTGCCCCCGCAGCAGCCAGCAGCAGTACACCAGGTCCAGGCCCCAGACGGGGTGGCAGGCGTCGACGTAATAGCGGCGCGTCCGCGGGGCGCCGGGCCGCCCGGCCTCGCGTCGGTGTCGCGCGATCCTCTTGACGAAGGCACGCTGCTTGGCGGGGCTCGCCTTCCACAGGAAGCCGCTCACCTTGTGGTAGGTGGCGCCGATGCGTCCGAGCAGGCCCTTGACGCCGGAGGCGGAGTAGACGACGGAGAAGGCGGATTTGATCCAGTCGCGGATCTGGTCGGCGTTGCGGAAGCGGCCGGTGGCGACCTCGGCCTTGAGCTGCTCGAGCTGGGGCGGGGTGAGGTTGCCGGGGTCGCCCTTGTTGCGGATCTCGCAGAGGGCATCGACCCCCTCGTTGCGGAAGACGCGGAGCCACTCGCCGAGCTGGCTGAGGCCGACCCCCAGGAGGTCGGCGACCTCCTCGCGTGACTTGTCCGCCGCGACCGCCAGGACGGCGGTGAGACGCTGGTAGACGCGGCGGTCAAGGGTCTGCTTGCGGCGGCGGTCAAGATCCGCGCGTTGCTCGGCGGTCAGGATGATCGGCTTCATGGCCA
>CAZVZK010000378.1:0-1110 GCA_964630925.1 uncultured Alcaligenaceae bacterium | reverse complement strand
GGGCGCACGACACGGTTTGCAAGGGTGGCGGGTGGTTTCGAGGGGTCATCGCCCAAGTTGCCATGCCGCCAAGGGGCTTGCGACACGGGTTGCCCATCTTGACATGGGCCTCGTCGCGAAAAATCGTCAGGGCGGGTTGCCCGGCCCGCCCCGCCCGTGCTATCCTCCCGCCCTCACCCAGGAGGAGCCACGGATGGCACGCTTCCGCATCCCCACGCAGCCCGCCGACCCCGTCCGCCCCTACCTCGACGGCGTCGCCAGGAGCCTCGTCGAACGCCTCTTCGGGCCCGACGGCCCCGCCTGGGGCACCCCCCTCTCCTCCATCGAGGACACCATCCGCTCCGTCCGCCAGGCCCTCTCCGAGGGCATCCTCGACGAGGCCCTCCGCCGACAGGCCCTCTCCGCCCCCGACAGGCCCGACCCCTTCCGCGCCTGCCCGTCCTGCGGCGGCCCGCCCGACCCCGCCCCCGACGAGCGGCGCATCCTCCAGACCACCGTGGGCGAGGCCGAATGGGCCGAGCCGGTGACCCACTGCCGCCGATGCCGGCGGTCCTTTTTCCCCCCAAAGCAAGAGCCTCGGCATCGATAGGACCGGCCTCGCCCCGGCCTTGCAGGCCCTCGTCTCGCGGTCCGGCGCGACGGCCGGCTCCTTCAAGCAGGC
Source organism: uncultured Alcaligenaceae bacterium (assembly GCA_964630925.1). Classification (GTDB taxonomy): domain Bacteria; phylum Planctomycetota; class Planctomycetia; order Gemmatales; family Gemmataceae; genus RGDT01. The sequence continues at coordinate 449 of CAZVZK010000378.1, read as the reverse complement.
CGCCGCCGACCTGGACAACAACCTCTGGCTCGAGATCGGCCCCAAGGAGGTCGAGCGCGTGGCCCACCGGATCGGGGCCGAGCGTCACGCCGAACGCGATGCCGAGGTGGCGGGCTACATGTCGCTGCCCCTGGCCGAACGCAAGGCCGCCCCCGAGGGCGTGGCGGCCCCGGCCCTGGCCGCCGTGGCCGTGGACGGCGGCAGGCTGCAGATCCGCGGCGAGACGGCGGACGAGGCCCTGCCCGCCGAGGGCGGACGCAAGGGCAAGCACTGGCGCGAGGACAAGGTCGGCGTCCTGATGGTGATGGGCGGCGTGGAGAGGGCCGCGGACCCCTGCCCCGAGCCGCCGCCGGCGTTCCTCGACCCGGCCCGCGTCGCCGAGCTGGCGCGGGGGCTGAAGACACGCAAGTCCGCCGCGTCCGCCGCGTCCGCCGCGTCCGCCGCGTCCG
>CAZVZK010000377.1:0-1166 GCA_964630925.1 uncultured Alcaligenaceae bacterium | reverse complement strand
GGTAGGACCCCAGGGAACCGTGAAACGGGCGTGGGGGGTGGACGAAGTGGGGGCCCAAGGAAGAATCTGACGGGGAAGCGACAGCCATCGCACCCGCCGGAGCCGAGCCGTGGACCCCCGAGGCGTATTCTGCGCCAACCCAGACTGCCCGGACAGGGGCGCGCCCGACAAGGGCAACGTCGAGATCCACTCCCGCAAGGAGCGCCGCTTCCGCTGCGTCACCTGCAAGAAGACCTTCGCCCAATCCAAGGGCACCCCGCTCTACCGCCTCCACAAGGATCAGTCCTTGTTCGTCTGCGTCGTCACCCTCCTCGCCCACGGCTGCCCTCTCCCCGCCGTCGTCGCCGCCTTCGGCCTCGACGAACGCACCGCCGCCGCCTGGCGAGACAAGGCCGGCTCCACCGCGAGGCCGTCCACCGCCACCACCTCGAGACCAAGCCGCTCGACCTCGGCCACGTCCAGGCCGACGAGCTGTACGCCAGGAGGCAGGGCGGGCGTTCGTGGGTGGCGATGGCGATGGCCGCCCCCTCCCGGCTCTGGCTGGGCGGCGTGGTCAGCCCGACCCGTGACATGGCCCTCATCGAGAAACTCGTGGCCCTGGTGCGGCTGGCGTGGCTGCCGGGCACGGCGCTCTTGATCTGCGTGGACGGGCTGGCCAGCTACGTCTCGGCGTTCTGGGTGGCCTTCCGCGAGAAGGCGTACACCGGCAGGCGGGGGAGGCCGCCGTACCGGCTGCCGGGCCTGATCTGGCTGGCGCAGGTGGTCAAGAGGCGGGTGGGGCCGTGCCTGAAGGAGGTGGTCAGGCGCGTGGTGTGGGGGACGCTGGAGCAGGTCATGGGGCAGTTGGCGGGGACGAAGACGGGGGAGGTGATCAACACGTCGTACATCGAGAGGCTGAACGCGACGTTCCGTGCGTGCCTGGCGGGGCTGACGAGGCGCGGGAGGAGGCAAGTGAGGGACGAGGGGGTGCTGGAGAGGGGGATGTTCCTGGTGGGCTGCGTGTACAACTTGTGCACCGAGCACCGGAGCCTGCGCGTCAGGCAGGCCGAGGGCAAGAAGTGGCTCGAACGCACGCCCGCGATGGCCGCCGGGTGGGCCGGCCGCGCCTGGTCAATCCGCGATCTCCTCACGTTCCGGGTGCTCCACGGTTGAATGTGGTCCTACCC
>CAZVZK010000376.1:0-1188 GCA_964630925.1 uncultured Alcaligenaceae bacterium | reverse complement strand
GATGGCCCGTCTTCCCTCCTCAACCCTCCAGGTAAGTCCGAAACACTAGTCTGTGATTGAGGATGAAAAAGATCCTGAGGAGATACACAGGAGGCGGCCCCCATCGGGGCTGATGGCCGCCTCAAGGAGTGCGGAGCGTTCGTTCATTCCCGGCAACTTGAATAGTAACGAGCCCGTCGCTGCGTCCCACACTTTCACCGAGCCGCCGCGGCCGGCGATGCCGCCGCTGACGAAGCGGCTCCCGTCGGGGGTGTGCTGGACGAAACCAACGGGCCCCTCGTCCCCGGTGAGGGTTAGCGGGGCAGCCTCCCGTGGCGTGTCCCAGGCCTTCAGCGTCCCATCCTCGCTCCCCGAGATGATGTGAGTGCCGTCGGGGCTGAACGCCACGCAGTACACCGTCGGGGAATGCCCCTTGAGGGAGAGCAGCTCCTGGCCGGTGTTCGCGTCCCACACCTTCACCTCGCCGATGTTGTCGCGGCCACGCATCCGGCCGAGGAATCCAGGGTAGCCGTTGTACTCCCCGCCACCGCTGACGACGCGTTGGCCATCCGGGCTGAACCCGACGCTCCTGACGCATCCCCTGTGCCCCTTCAGCGTCTGCAGCAGCTCGCCTGTCTGCGCATTCCAGATCCGGACGGCCCGGTCCAAGCCCCCACCCGCGACCAGCTTGCCGTCGGCGCTGATGGCAGTGCAGAGGATATCGCGGACGGAGGCGCCCTGGCAGACCGGCCCCATCCCTTTTCCCCTCCAATCGAAGCAGCAAAGGCTGTCTTTCTCTTCCCCCACCAGCCACCGCCCGTCGGGCGTGCACGCCAGGTTGGCCATCTTGAGCTGACTCTGGGTGCTCTGGTAGTAAGACTGTTCCGGAGCACGTTTCCCCGTTTCGAAGTGAAAGACCCAGCCTGCGGCGAGCAATCTCCCGTCAGGCGTGACGGCCAGGCCGAAGCGAAATGTATCAGGGGAGAAGTTACCCTCGTCGTTGAACGACCACACTTTCCTGCCTGTCTGTGCGTCCCACACGGTCACCTTCCAATAGGCATATTCGGGTTCGGGTCTCCGGGAGTGTTTGACATAAACCAGCGAGCAAAGGTGCCGGCCGTCGGGGCTGAATGCCACATTCGTGACGGGGCTCCTGGGCCAGGCCTTCCAAGGTGGCTTGACATCGCTATAACAGTAGTGCCCTGAGCG
>CAZVZK010000375.1:0-1197 GCA_964630925.1 uncultured Alcaligenaceae bacterium | reverse complement strand
CCGCCGGCGGCGCCCGCCGCCGAGGCGGCGCCCGAGCCGCCGCCCCCGCCGCCGGCCCCCCTGGAGCCGCCGCCCCCGCCGGCGCTGGCCGAATTGGCCTACGTCATCGTCAACGAGGCCGGCGCCAGCGTCTACTCCGCCAGCCCGATCGGCAAGGAGGAGTTCCCCCAGTTCGACGCCACCCTGCGCGGCACCGTCTCCATCGGGCGCCGCCTCCAGGACCCGCTCAGCGAGCTGGTCAAGATCGACCCGCAGCACGTCGGCGTCGGCCTGTATCAGCACGACGTCAACCCCAAGCACCTCCGCGAGTCGCTCGACGCCGTCATCGAGTCGTGCGTCAACTCCGTCGGGGTGGACCTCAACACCGCCAGCCGGCCGCTGCTGCAGCACGTCTCCGGCCTCGGTTCCGCGCTCGCCGAGGGCATCGTCGAGTTCCGCAAGGCCAACGGCCCCTTCCGCGCCCGCGAGGCGCTGCTCAACGTCCCCGGCATCGGCCAGGGCCGCTTCGTCCAGGCCGCCGGCTTCCTCAAGGTCGATGGCGACGAGCCCCTCGACCGCACGTGGATCCACCCCGAGAGCTACGCCGCCGCCCGCGAGGTCCTCGCCGAGCTGGGCTCCTCGCCGGCGGCCCTGTCCGACAGGGCCGGCCTCGACGAGCTGCGTGCGAAGCTCGCCGGCACCAACCCCGAGGAGCTGGCCGCCAAGCTGCACGCCAAGGGCGTCACCGTGGCCGGCGAGCCCATCGGCGTGCCCACCGTGGCCGACATCCTGGAGGCGCTGGCGAGGCCGGGCCGCGACCCGCGCGAGGACCTGCCGCCGCCGGTCTTCAAGAAGGGCATCCTGAAGCTGGAAGACCTCCAGCCCGGCATGGAGCTGAAGGGGACCGTCCTCAACGTCGTCGATTTCGGCGCGTTCATCGACATCGGCCTGAAGGACTCCGGCCTGGTCCACATCAGCCAGATGGCCAACCGCTACGTCAAGACGCCGCACGACGTGGTGTCGGTGGGCGACGTGGTCACCGTCTACATCCTGAAGGTCGAGGGCGAGCGTCACCGCGTCTCGCTGTCGATGATCGCCCCCGGCACCGAGCGCAAGCCGCAGGAGCGTGGCCCGCGTCCGCCGCAGCAGCAGCGCGGCGACCGCCCGCCGCAGCAGCGTGGCGACCGCCCGCCGCCGCGTGAGGGCGTTGCCCCGCGT
>CAZVZK010000374.1:0-1233 GCA_964630925.1 uncultured Alcaligenaceae bacterium | reverse complement strand
CTAGTGCCTCGTCCACGAAGTGACTTTCGCGCGGCCTGACTGAAGCGGAATGCAGGGAATAGAACGGTCTCCACGCCTCGATGCGCCAACATCAGCGACGTGGAGACCTGTCCATGGACAAGGTCAAGGTACGACCTTTCCGCCCCTACGAGCAGAAGAAGCTGCGCCGCCTCAAGCGCCAGAAGGCCAACGCCGTCAACTCCCGCAATGCCCGCGTCCTCCTCCTCTCGCGCGGAGGCTCCCGCAACCGCGACATCGCCGTCCTGTGCGGGCTGTCGCCCCAGTGGGTGCGCGTCCTCATCCACCGCTTCAACGAGGGCGGCCTCGACGCCGTCACTTGGCATCCCTGGATGTGCGGCGAAGGCAGGCCTGCCCGCTTCAAGGCCGACGTGCTCCAGGAGATCGCCGAGGCCGCCCTCTCCAGCCCGGTGGCCCTCATCGGCATGACGCGCTGGTCGCTGTCCAAGTTGCGCGACTACCTCGTCGAGCAGAAGATCGTCGGCTCCATCAGCCGCGAATGGCTGCGCACCCTCCTGCGGCGGATGCGCGTGCGCTGGAGGCGCACCAAGACATGGAAGGAGTCCAAGGACCCCGAGTTCAAGCGCAAGCTCAGACGCATCAAGGACCTGTACCGCAGGCGCCCGGCGGGGGGGAGGCGGATCTCGGTTGACGAGTTCGGCCCCTTGAACCTGCTGCCGCGCGCGGGCCGCTGCCTGTCGGGCCCGGGCAAGCGGGTGGAGCGGCACCGGGCGACGTACAGCCGCAAGGGCGGCGTGCGCCACCTGCTGGCGGCCTACGGCCTGGAGAGCGACAAGCTGTTCGGGCGCTTCTACGAGAGGAAGACGTGGGTTCAATTCCTGGACTTCCTGAGGTGGCTGAGGCGGCGTTACCGCAAGGGGGAGGTGCTGCACGTGGTGCTGGACAACTACGGGCCGCACGTCAAAGCCGAGGTGGTGGCGTGGGCGCGGGAGCACAAGATCCGGTTCTACCTGACGGCGACGAACGCCTCGTGGATGAACCGGATCGAGTGCCTCTTCACCGAGCTCAAGGAGTTCGCGCTGGCCAACTCGGACTACCGCACGCACGAGGAGCTCCAGGCCGCCATCGAGTCGTTCATGGAGTGGCGCAACGGCAAGCGCCCCATCAGCAAGAGGAGCTGGCAGGAGTTCAAGAGGGCCAAGCGCGAGGCGGGTTGACGCCGCGCGAAAGCCGCTTCATGGACACGGCACTAGC
>CAZVZK010000373.1:0-1234 GCA_964630925.1 uncultured Alcaligenaceae bacterium | reverse complement strand
GGCAGGCCCTGCCCGGGACCTCGCCGTACTTCAGCATCCGGCCCTTGAACAGGATCGCCATCGTCCCGTCCAGACGCTCCTCCACCTGCACCTTGCCCCCGCGCAGCCCCGGCAGCGCCGGCCTGGCGAGCTGCCAGAAGCGGTTCTTGAACCGCACCACGTAGTCGTTCCCCACCGTCCGCTCCTCCCGCAGCGACAGGATCGACGCCAGGTCGTGCCCCGGCCCGAGGCCGCGGTGCGCGTCCGTTGCGTCCTTCGCCGCCACGGCGAACCTGCGGTTGTGGGCCGGGAGCAGCCTGGACAGCACCGCGTTGGCCTCCTCCGCCGTCTTCGCGCCGGCGAGGCGGAGCTCCTTGACCCAGCGGTCCTGCGCCGTGTTGAAGGACCGCTCCACGCGCCCCTTGGCCTGCGGGCTCCGCGCCCGGATCAGCCCGACATCCAGCTCCCCCAGCGCCCTGCCGAACTGGGTCTCGGCGTCGGGCAGGGCGCGGCCCTTGTCCTGGGGCTCGAAGATGCTGTGCCGGTCCGTGTACAGCTCGACGGGCCTGCCGTACTTCTCCAGCCAGCGCCACAGCAGGTCCATGTGCGTCTGGACCGTGCCGCACGGGTAGAAACGCGCCATGAGGCGGCTGGTGGCGTCGTCGATCATGGTGATGAGGACCACCTCCTCCTCGCCGCGGCCCTCCAGCCAGTCGTGGATGCTGGCGTCCATCTGCACCAGCTCGCCGAAGCACTCGCGGCGCGGGCGGCGCGAGCGGTGGGCCTCGCGGCGGCGTTTGCGTGCCCACAGGCCGGCGGCGACGAGCCAGCGGCGCAGGGTCTGGGGGCAGACCTCGATGCCCTCGCCCTGGAGCTTCTCGGCGGCGAAGGTGGGCCCGAAGTCGGGGTAGCGGAGGCGGTAGGCCTCCAGGGCGGCGAGGCGCGTGGCCTCGTCGGGCTGGTTGTTGGAGGGCCTGCCGCGCAGGCCGTGGACGACGGCGGCGTCGCCGCCGGTCTCCAGCTTGCGCTGGATGCGGCGGGCCTGGCGGACGCTGATCTGGAGGAGGGCGGCGGCCTCGGCCTGGGTACGTTCGCCCTTGAGGACGGTGTGCATGACCTTGAGGATGTCCCTCTCGCGCTGGTTCATCTCGACGAGTCCGGTGTTGCGTGCGGTAGGCATGGCCCCTCCCTGGCTGGACTACAGGGAGGACATTTCTACCGCTCTAAGACCGGACATTCCTATTGTCGTTCAACA
>CAZVZK010000372.1:0-1242 GCA_964630925.1 uncultured Alcaligenaceae bacterium | reverse complement strand
GCCGGCCTTCTCGGTGTACATGGTGCCGAGGCGGCCACGGAGGGCGGCCGTGAAGGCGTCGGAGAAGGGCAGGGCGGTGGTCGTGGCGGGGGGCGGGGCGGCGGCGGAGAAGTTGTCGATGCGGGCGGCGCCGGCGGCCCCGTTGAGGCGGAAGCCGGCGGAGCCGGCGCCGTCCAGGGTGGTGTCCCTGGCCGAGGCCAGCAGCGTGTCGCCCAGGTACACCCTCTGCGAGCCGCCGATCACCTCGAACGTCAGCTTGCCGGTGACGTTGCCGGCGACGGCGTTGGAGGCGAGGAGGCGGTAGGCGTGGCCCTGACGCAGGTAGATGTTCACGCGGACGCCGGCGGAGCGGGCGTCGGCGTACGCCTCGGCCATGTAGAAGTTGCTCTCGCCGGGGCCGGAGTAGCGGGCGATCAGGCCCACCGAGGCGCCCGAGCGGGCGGCCACGTCCACGTCGGCGCTGACGACCTGGTCACGCTGGCTGACGCCGCGGAGGGTGGCCAGGGCGGTGCCGGTGGCGTTGGCGGCCCGCCCGCCCGTGAGCGTGACGTCGCCCACCTGGGTGACATACTCGCGGCCCAGGCGCGAGGCGGCGAAGGCGTCCGTGGCGCCGAGGGCGGCGTCGGGGGTGGCGAGCCTCTCGAAGGAGAAGTTGTCGAGGGAGACGGCGTTCCGCGGGCCGTTGGCGCGGATGCCGACGGTCCCGGCGCCGTCGAGCAGGCCGTCGGAGGCCGACACCTTGAGCTCGCCGTTGAGGTAGAGCTTGAAGTTCGAGCCGTCGGCCTCGAAGCGGAGGGTGCCCGTGGCGTCGGCGACGGCGGCCGAGGCGAGGCGGGTGTAGTTCCCGGCGTGGTTGCGGTAGATGGAGAGGGTGACGGCGCCGGGGGTGCCGTAGGCCTCGGCGAGGTAGAAGTTCTGCTCGCCGGGGCCCGAGTACCGGGCCACGAGGCCCACGGACTCGCCGGAGCCGGCGCGGATGGCGATGTCGCCCTGGACGGCGGCGTCGCGGGCGGAGACGGCCTGGAGGGTGGTGATGGCGGTGCCGGAGGTGGCGGCGACGGCCTTGCTGCCGGCCGCGACGAAGGAGCCGACGCGGCCCTGCCACTGGGCGCCGAGGGGGGAGGTGCCGGCGAAGTCGTCGGTGAAGGTGGTCGGCTGCTGGACGACGTTGGTCAGGGGGGCGGTGACCTGGTAAGTGATGCCGGCGGCCGTGGCGAAGACGGCGGGCACCTCGCGGGCCTC
>CAZVZK010000371.1:0-1255 GCA_964630925.1 uncultured Alcaligenaceae bacterium | reverse complement strand
TGTCCGCCGGCGCGTTCCAGATGGTGCTGGACGGCATCGACCTCTCCCGCGTCAAACGCTTCAAACGCTTCAACCCGCCGGGAAAAGCGCTACCCGCCGGATGACCCGGTGTTGCATCATGGCATGGACGCCTTGCCCCACCCCGACGCCCCGCTGCCCGACGACGTGCCGACGCTCCACGCCCTGGTGCGCCGCCTCCTCGCCGAGGTGGCCGAGCTGCGCGGCAAGCTGGACGCCGCCCTGAAGCACCGCTTCGGCAGACGCTCCGAGCGCCGGCCCCGCCGCCGCGAGCCGAAGGAGGAGGGCGCGGCGAAGAAACGCGACGAGCACGGGCGCTCCGTCCTGCCGGATCACCTGCCGCGCCGCGAGGTGGTCCACGACCTCGCCGAGGCGGAGAGGGCCTGCCCCTGTTGCGGCGTGCCGCGCGAGTGCATCGGCGAGCAGACGGCCGAGCAGCTCGACCTGGAGCCGGCGAAGTTCTTCGTCCTGCGCACCGTCAGGAGGACCTACGCCTGCAAGCAATGCGACCCGGCGGCCGTGCCGCAAGAGCGGCGCATCACCACGGCGGGGCCGGCGCAGGTGGGGCCGATCCCCAAGGGGCTGTGCGGGCCGGGCCTGCTGGCCCACGCCGTCACCGCGAAATACGCCGACCACGTCCCCTTGCACCGCCTGGCCGGGCAGCTCGCCCGCTCGGGGGTCGACGTCGCCCGCTCGACGCTGGGCGGCTGGATGGCGCGGGCCGCCGGGTTGTTGACGCCGCTGGTGGCGCTGATGCACGCGCGTCTGCTGCTGTCGCGCGTGATCCACGGCGACGACACGGGCGTGAAGCTGCGGGTCGAGGGCGCGGACAAGGCCAGGAAGGCGCACCTGTGGGCCTGCATCGGCGACGCCGACTTCCCCTACACGGTGTTCGACTTCACGACGGATTACACCGCGGCGGGGCCGGAGCTGTTCTTGAAGGGCTACGGGGGGTACTTCCAGGCGGACGCGCTGGCGCAGTACGAGGGCCTGTACCGCGGCCCCGTGAAGCACTGCTGCTGCTGGGCGCACGCGCGGCGCAAGTTCGTCGCGGCCTCCGAGGGCGGCGACAGGCGCGCCGACGCGGCCCTGGTGTTGATACGCGAGCTGTACGCCATCGAGCGGAAGCTGCCGGCGTTGCTCCCGCCTTCGGACGAGCCGGGTCAGGATCAACGGCGTCGGGAGAGGGAAGAGCAACGCCGCGTGGGGCGGCAGGCCCTGGCGTCGCCCGTGCTGG
>CAZVZK010000370.1:0-1261 GCA_964630925.1 uncultured Alcaligenaceae bacterium | reverse complement strand
AAACGAAAACACCCCCCCAGGCGGTGAAGCCTGGGGGGGTGGGAGTTACCCGGCGATGACCTACTCTCGCCCGCGAAGGACTACCATCGGCCCCGGATGCTTGACGGCCGTGTTCGGGAAGGGAACGGGTATGGCCATCCGGGCATGGTCACCGGGATACGAACGTTGTATTAAACATGGCGGCGGAAGAGTCGGTCACGAAGATCAATCATCATCATCATCTCAACGTCGTCCGCACGATCCGAATCCCCTGTTGGACATCATCTCCGAGGGGGGGGAGGGGTCAATGCGGCGAAGCGTTCGGCCGTTAGTACCGGTCCGCTGAGGCGGTCGCCCGCCTTGCACTCCCGGCCTATCTACCCGGTGGTCTTCCGGGGGCCTTCGTACTCGCGTACAGGAAGCCTCGTCTCGCGGGGGGTTTCACGCTTAGATGCCTTCAGCGTTTATCCTGGCCGTACGTTGGCCACCCGGCGCTGCCGCTGGCGCGACAACCGGGACACCAGAGGTACGTCCCACCCAATCCTCTCGTACTAGGGTGGGATCCGCTCAAGCTTCCTACGCCCACGGCAGATAGGGACCGACCTGTCTCACGACGGTCTAAACCCAGCTCACGTACCGCTTTCATTGGCGAACAGCCAAACCCTTGGGAGCTTCTCCACCCCCAGGATGCGATGAGCCGACATCGAGGTGCCAAACCTCCTCGCCGCTGTGAACGCTCAGAGGAGATAAGCCTGTTATCCCCGGAGTACCTTTTATCTGTTGAGCGACGGCCCTTCCATCCGGAAGCCGTCGGATCACTAAGCCCTGCTTTCGCACCTGCTCGTCTGATGGGACTCGCAGTCAAGCACCCTTCTACCTTTACGCTCTTGACCCGATTGCCGACCGGGTCGAGGGTACCTTTGGGCTCCTCCGTTACGATTTGGGAGGAGACCGCCCCAGTCAAACTGCCCGCCTCGCACTGTCCGCCGCCCTGATTCAAGGGACGGGGTTAGAACTCAAGCACGCCAAGGGTGGTGTTTCATTTGCCGGCTCACCACGGGCCGGGGCCCATGGATCATCGCCTCCCACCTACGCTACGCATGCCGGGCACGAGCCCAATACGAGGTTGCAGTAAAGGTTCACGGGGTCTTTCCGTCTAGCCGCGGGTATGTTGCATCTTCACAACAACTACAGTTTCACCGAGCCGCTCGTGGAGACAGTGATCCGGTCGTTACGCCATTCATGCAGGTCGGAACTTACCCGACAAGGAACTTCGCTACCT
>CAZVZK010000369.1:0-1264 GCA_964630925.1 uncultured Alcaligenaceae bacterium | reverse complement strand
GTGGAGCAGCGCAAGAACGAGGTGTACCGCCTCGTGAACTCCACGGCGGTGGACGTGGCGACGGCGCTGAACAACTTCGTCACGCAGTCGCTCAACGTCTACCGAAACGCCGGCCAGCTCACCCCATTCCAGGATGTCGAGCGCGAGGTCGTGGTGGTGCCGGAGCCTCTCACCAACAAATTGTTGGTGAGCGCCACGCCGAGGTACTACCCCGACGTGATGCGTCTGATCGCCGAGCTGGACGCCGAGCTGCCCCAGGTGATGATCCAGGTGCTGGTGGCCGAGGTGGACCTCAACAACACCGAGGAGTTCGGCGTCGAGTTCGGCCTCCAGTCGCCCGTCCTCTTCGACCGCGGCATCTTCGGCGGCACCACGACCTCGGCCATCACGGGGAGCGGCCCCTCGACGGGGACGACGGGCGCGGCGTCGGCCACCGGCATCGGGTTCCCGTTCACCAACCCGGCGCTGGGGCTGCCCAACGTGACCCTGGCGCAGCCCTCGGTGGTGGGGTTCCAGGGGCTGGGCAACTTCGGGACGGGGCGGGTGTCGCCCAACTCGGGCATCGGCGGGTTCGTGTTCTCGGCGTCGAGCGACACGTTCAACCTGCTGATCCGCGCCCTGAAGCAGCAGGGCAGGGCGGACATCCTGTCGCGTCCGCAGGTGATGACGCTGGACAACCAGGCGGCGCAGGTGGCGGTGGGGCAGTCGGTGCCGTACCTGGGGGCCAGCACCCTGACGGCCACCGGCGCGTCGCAGCAGAACGTGCAGTACCGGGACGTGGGCGTGATCCTCAACGTGATCCCGAAGATCAGCCCGGACGGGAAGGTGACGATGCGTGTGACGCCGCAGATCTCGAGCCTGGGGGCGAACCTGACCCTGGGCAACGGGGTGACGTCGCCGATCTTCAACCAGCAGATCCTGGACACGACGGTGATCGCGCGGGACGGGGAGACGGTGGCGATCGGCGGGCTGATCACGCGGAGCGACGTGAAGAGCGAGAACAAGGTGCCGTGGCTGGGGGACCTGCCGGTGGTGGGGGCGGCGTTCCGGTACCGGCAGCAGATCAAGCGGAAGCAGGAGCTGCTGGTGGTGCTGACGCCGCGGATCGTGCGGGGCAGGTGGGAGCGTGAGCGTGTGCTGGCGGAGGAGGGGCGGAAGATGGACTGGGTGGTCGGCGACGTGCTCCGCACCCAGGGCAGCCTGGGCATGCACCCGCTGTTCGCCCCGCCCCCCGGCGCGCCCGCCCCGGCGCCCCTGGGGCCGG
>CAZVZK010000368.1:0-1264 GCA_964630925.1 uncultured Alcaligenaceae bacterium | reverse complement strand
AAGGGCCATCGACTTATTCAAGTGGGGGCAGGTCGAGAAGCTGCATGGCCTGGGGGATGTTCGCGCCGAGGTGGCGCATGGCCCGCGCCCGGTTGGGCTCCTCGTCCGCCGGCCCCAGGCCCGACAGCAGGAACACCGCCAGGTTCCTGAAGGCCGCCAGCACCTGCGGCGCGTTGCCGCGCCGCACCCGGCAGGCGTCCTCGCCCATCGTCACGTCGCGCACCCAGTGCAGCCCGTTCTCTATCCGCCAGTGCCCCCGCACCAGCCCCAGCAGACGCCTCGCGTCCGCCTCCCCCTCCGTCAGGCTCGTGATCCCGTAATGCACCTCCGTCGTGGTCACACCCTTCACCACCCGCGTCCGCGTTATCCGGAACCCCCGCTTCAGGCCCGGCCACTTCCGGCCCAGCGTCAGGGCCGTCGTCGTCTCCAGCTCCCGCGTCTCCGTCCGCCCGTGCCCCTTCTCCGTCTCCGTCGCCACACGCGAGGCCGGCGGCCTCGGGCGTTCAGGGGGAAAAAGCCGCCGCGATGGAGCGGGCGGCCTCCTCGAAGCCGAAGCCGGCGCCTATGTCGACCTCCAGCCCCGGCTGGTTGGCCTTCACCGTCAGGACGTAGTCGCCCCCGGCCCCGGTGATGGCCCCGGCCACGTCGCGCTGGCAGAACATGGCGTCGCCGGTGACGACGGCGTCCTTGACGGGGAGGATGCCCAGGAGCCTCAGGGCCGCCTTGTGCTCGTTGGTCTTGGCGTCCACGCGGAGCTGGGACAGGACGGCGTTCGCCTCGGGGGCGTAGGCGGCGACGAGGTGGTGGCCGGGGATCTCGCCCTCGCGGCTGCCCTTGAGCGTCTTGCCGTCGAGGGCGGAGAGGGCGGCGGCGCCGGGGGCGAGGCGGGGCGTGACCCAGGCGGAGAGGGCGGCCTCGACGGCGGCGGGGTCGAGGCGTCCGAGGAGCCCGGAGAGGGCGTCGGGGCCGGGGAATCTGGCGCGTGGGAAGCCGAGTGCGAGTGGGAGGCCGTCGCCGTAGTCCTCGTGGAGCTCGAGGATGGCGGCGATGGACTTCCGCCCGATGAGGAGGCCGAGGGCGACGAGGCAGAGGCAGGGGACGAGGGGGAAGCGGCGGCCGTGCTTGCTGCGCGGGTCGGGGATGGAGGCGAGGGCCTCCTGGAGGGATGGGGGCATGCGCGGGGGCTCCTCGCGGGCGTCCGTGGGCTTCCCCCCTTTACCCTCCGCCCCGACCCTCGCCAATATCAAACTGACGATGGCCCTTG
>CAZVZK010000367.1:0-1267 GCA_964630925.1 uncultured Alcaligenaceae bacterium | reverse complement strand
GCCGCCGTCGGAAGGCTGGGTGGGAGTGGGGGATGACGTGTCCGGGGTGCCGGGGGTGGTGCCGGGCGTGGACGGGGTGCCGGGCGTCCACGGGATGATCAGGGGCGCGGGGAGCGGGGAGCCGGGCGAGCCGGGGTGAGGTGTGAGGCAGCCGGGGGGCAGGGTGGTGACGGGGCCGGGTGTCTGTGCGTGTGCTGCGCCCGCGAGGAGGAGACCGAGGACGGCGACGAGGCTCGTACGGGTCATTTCGCTTCCTTGCGAGTGGGGAGATAAAAAAGGCCGGCGAGGGTACCCTCGCCGGCCCGGCCGATCACGCCTGGGCGGTGATCAGAACATGTAGTTGAACTGGATCACGCCCTCGAAGTCGAACAGACGCGGCCCGGTCACGGGGGTGGCGGCCGCGAGGGTCAGCCACGCCCGGTCCCACAGCCCGAAGTGCACGCCGGCCGTGATGACCAGCTGGTCGGGCACGCCGACCTGCTGCTGCCCGCGGAGCACGTCGCCCACCCCACGCCTCGACAGCGGGGTCAGCAGGTGGGCTTCGATGGTCGGCACGACCGCCGTCAGCGCCCCGCCGTTGCTGTTCTGGTAGAGGCGGTAGCCGACGCCCAGGTCCGTGCTCAGCAGGTAGGCGTCCTGCTGATCGAGCGGCAGGACCGCGCTGACGAAGCCCTGGGTGAAGACGCGGTCCCCGCCGACGATGAAGCCGGCCCACGGCTGGAACAGCCAGTCGTGGATGTTCTCGCCGTTGCCCAGGCGGATGTCGCGGCCGGTCGGGGCCGTGATCACCAGGCCGCCCGACGCCACGTTGCCGGTCTCGCGGTCGTTGAGGAAGGCGTACTTCAGGATCACCGACAGGTCGCCGATGCCGTCGATCGTGTTGTTGCCGGAGGCCATGGCCCTCTGCAGGAACGGCAGGCGGGCGCCGATGGAGGCGTTGCCGTCGAGGAAGGCGGCCTCGAAGCCGAGCACCTCGCGGTGCAGGTCGAACTGGCTGTTCGGCCCGCCGAAGGTGTTGACGCCGTTGAAGTAGTTGTAGGTCAGGAACACGCGGCTCTGGGGACGCGGCGACTCGTTCTCCGCGATCTTGAAGGAGCCGCTGGCGGTCAGGGCCTGCACGCGGCTGGAGGAGGACGAGAAGCTCGACGAGTACGACACGCTGCTGCTGCGGAACGTGGCGACGCCCTTGGTGCCGAGGTCACCGATCATGTTCGGCGCGCCGGAGTTGAGCCCGCCGGAGCCGCCCTCGCCGCCGCCGCCGGCGACC
>CAZVZK010000366.1:0-1278 GCA_964630925.1 uncultured Alcaligenaceae bacterium | reverse complement strand
GCGTCCACTATCCCAACACCCGCTCGACGCCCCTGCTCGACCGCTTCGGCGGCGGCGCGCATGTCCTCGATCTCGCCACCGGAGAGACCTTGGACTTGATCTACACCGATGGCTGGCTCAACCAGACACTCTCCGACGAGGGAGGCCCGCTATGAGCATCCCGTCCCATGCCCAGAGCAATTTTCAGACGCTGCTGCGCGCTGCCGGTGACGGCAACCTTGCGCTCATGGAATGCCTCGATGCCGTGACCGGCGCCCCGCGTTACGTCATCTGCGCGGTGGGACGAGACGATGGTGATTTCGTCTTCACGCCCTTCGGCCACCTCGCCGACGGCAATCCCTATGACGCCTACCTGCCGCCCGACCCCGGCGATCCTGGCGGCTTCATCCATCCGGGCACGCCCGGAGAAGCGTCATGATGGACATCGATGCCATCTTCGCCGCCGATTCCGAGCGCCCGCCCGCCGAGCGATCTCTCCCCTGGCTGGAAACCAGAGACGGGATCACGGTTGTCGTGGAGCCCAAGCCCCATTGGGCCAGCGACATGCGGGTCTTCCGGGCCAAGGCTCGCGAATATTGCGCCTATGCCGATTGGACCGCGAACGGCGCGCGCGCCCGGTTCTTCGGGCACATCGACACCAGCGGCGATGACCTGATCCGCAAGGCTCGCAGGCTCGTCGCCCGCGAGATCGCCGATGGACACTGGGCCTGACCCCCTCAAAGCGCCTCTGCCGCTCGGCCGAGGCGCTTTTTTCATGTCGGCTGCGACGTGTTCGAGAGTGAGAGGGCCGCCGGGACGGGTTTGAGTCCGTGCGGTCGAGAGAGAGCACCGTCCGGGCCTGCCGTTCCCGCTCTCCCGAGGTTCCGATCCATGAACATCATGTCGCCCGTAGCCGGTCCGGCTGCGCCCGTTGCCCGCGCGTCCGCCATCATCGCCGCCGCCCATCAGCTTCTCACCCTGCTCGAACGCGGCCAGCGGATCGACAACGCCGATCTTCGCATCGCCATGGAAACGGCCTTCGAGGCTTCCGACACGAGCGGGGCCTGGGACTGGAAGACGGCCTACGAAGCCTGTGAAGGCGCGACCGTCCTGTTCCTGCGCAAATACGGACGTGCGCTTTTCCGTAAAGCCGGCACTCCGGCTGCACGGCTTTCTGCCCTGTCGAAAATCACCGGCCTTCTGCCGACGCACACCCGTCGCTCCGAGGAAGCCCAGGCGCTTCAGCAATTCTCGACGCCGGTCCCGCTCGGCCTCGCCGTTATCGCGGCCGCCGCGATC
>CAZVZK010000365.1:0-1323 GCA_964630925.1 uncultured Alcaligenaceae bacterium | reverse complement strand
CGGCGCGGCGGCGGGGGCGGCGGCCACCGGCGCGGCGGTCGCCGGCGGCGGCGGCGAGGGCGGCTCCGGGGGCCTGTCCTCCGGCTCGCCCAACATGATCGGCGACCTGGGCACGAGGGGCGTCGCCACCATGCGCCAGAGCGTCTCGTACGGCGCCGCGGTCCGCCCCGGCTCAACGCTCCTCCAGGCCCTGGTCGCCGGCGGCGCGTTCAAGATCGCGGAGAACGAGTCGCCCCGCCCCCAGGACCGCTTCTTCCTGACCTACAACTACTTCAACGGCGTCAGCACCGGCGGCCCGTCCGGCAACCGCTTCGACCTGCACCGCCAGGTGGTCGGCTTCGAGGCCACCTTCTTCGACGGCGACGCCTCCTTCGGCATGCGTCTGCCGTTCCTGCAGAGGACGCAGGGCGAGGGCAACAACACCGTCGACGGCATCGGCGACCTGTCCCTCATCCTGAAGTACGCCTTCCTCAACGACCGCCGCACCGGCGACGTCGTCTCCACGGGCGTCGTCGTCACCGCGCCCACCGGGCGGGACATCATCCTCGGTAACGGCGAGGACATCCACAACTGGCTGTTCCAGCCGTGGACCGGCTTCATCCTCAACGGAGGCCGCGTGTTCGCGCAGGGGTTCGTCAGCGCCATCATCCCCATCGAGGGGGAGGACGCGGCCGTCATCAGCACCGACCTGGCCGTCGGCTACCGCCTGTACCAGAGCCGGGCCATCCTCTCGTCCATCATCCCGACCCTCGAGGCCCACTTCACGACGCCGCTGTCGAAGCGCGGCCTGGACAGGGTGCTGTCGGGGCGGGAGCAGGTGGGCATCCCCGACCAGCTCGTGGTGACGGCGGGCGTCCACTTCGGCCTGGGCAGCCCCATAGGGTCGTACACCTGGGACCGCGCCTGGCTGACCATCGCCGCCGCCGCCCCCGTCACCGGGCCACGCCTCTTCGACTTCGAGGGCGTCGTGCAGCTCAACTTCCTGTACTGATCCGCCTCTGGGCGGATCGGCGTGGCCGGCGGGGAGGAGCCCCGCCGGCCTTCCCCCACACCCCGAAACCATCGTTCAAGGATGACACGATGAACCGTAGCCGTCTCCTCGGTTGCCTGGGCCTGCTGCTCGCGGCGGCGGCCCACGGGCAGACCCCCGCCCCCGTGATCTCGATCGCGCCGCCGGGCTGCGCCTCCCCCTACCACCCCGGCCCGCCGGGGGTGTACCATCCGCCCGTCACCCTGCCGGGCGCCCCGGGATCGCCCGGCACCCCCGGCGGCCCGCCGCTGTCCCCCGGCACGTCACCGCCCTCGCCGCTGCTCGATGGCGGC
>CAZVZK010000364.1:0-1331 GCA_964630925.1 uncultured Alcaligenaceae bacterium | reverse complement strand
AGGGTAGCGAGTTTATTAACTGTCGCATTCGGCGGGCATGGCACGATAGTTCCATGCCGGGAGTGTCTCGTCGAAGCGAATCCTCATCGTCTCCGGGTAGTCCTCGGGGTAGCCTTCCTTCAACGGGTAGTCCCCCGCCAGCACCTCGACCGTCGTCCGCAGCCCTTTCCGCGTGCTGGCGCGCGCCATCGCCTGGCACGTCACCTCCAACGAGGTCAGCAGCAGCCCTTGGCAGGCCCGCGTCACGTGCGGGAAGAACAGGTGCTCGATGGGGTTGTACTTCGAGCAATACGGCGGGTAGTGCGCCACGCGGATCTCCAGGCCGGTCCGGGCCGCCAGGCGCTCCAGGTGGTGCTTGAAAACGTAGCGGTTGGAGGCGTTGCTGCCGCCCCCGTCGCACAACAGCAGCATCCGCCGCGCCTCGGGGTAGGCGGCTCGCGCCCGCTTCTCCCACCACGCCCCGAGGCTGTCGCACGCGAAGCGGCTCGTGTCGTGGCTCGTCCCCAGGTTCAGGTGCCCCAGGTTGCGCTTGACGTCGTAGAAGCCGTGCGGGTAGACCACGCCCCGCGCCGCGCTGGGGAAGTCGTGGTCCAGCGCCTTCTTGGCCTCCCGCGTGTACAGCCGGCCCTGGCGGAAGAGCAGCCCCAGGAACTCCTTTCGCTTGGTGTCCATGCTCACGACGGGGTCGCCGGAGCGCAGGAAGGCCTCGCGGTGGGCGGCGATGGCCTGGAATTGCCGGCCGCGGTCGGCGTGGCGTCCCATCGGGAGCGTCTTCTGCGCCTTGCGGCGGCCGAGGCGGTGGCGCTTGAGCAGCTGGGCCACGACGCCCACGCCCACCCGGAAGCCCCGCCCCTTGAGCGCCAGGGCGATCTCGGGGCGCGACAGGTTGGTCCAGAGGACGCCGTCCTGGTCGGGGTCGCCCGCCGTGTGCGGGTCGAGGATGCGCAGGAAGGCGGCGTCGAGGCCCGGGAAAAGCGTCAGGCAGCGCGCCCGGCCGCCCCCTTTTTTCGTGCCTGGCCTGGCGGGAGCGGCCGAGGCTCGCGCAGATCGGCCAGGCCGCGCTCGACGGTGCGGCGGTTGCAGCCGAGGAGGTCGGCGACGTAGGCGATGCCGCCGTGGCCGAGTTTCAGGGCTTCGGTGGCGGCGTAGAGGCGGCGCTGGCGCTCGTTCAGCTCGGAGAAGGTGAAGCGCATCGCTTCTTCGACGGGCAGAGGGTACTTGGCAAGCATGGCGGCATCCTGCGGAGCGGGCAGCAGCGGCTTGCCCACAGGCTACGCTTCAAGCCGCGTGCCGGAAAGGCCGAATGCGACAGTTGATAAACTCGCTATCCT
>CAZVZK010000363.1:0-1349 GCA_964630925.1 uncultured Alcaligenaceae bacterium | reverse complement strand
CTCAACTGGCAGAGCAGCTGACTCTTAATCAGCGGGTTGTAGGTTCGAGTCCTACGCGGGGCACTTCCTTCAGGTTCCATCTGCTCCCCTCTCTCTCCCTCAAAACCCTTGCCCGGCAAGGGGTTGAGGCAGGAAGAGGGGAGCGGCGCTTCCGGGACGCTCCCCTCGCTATCCGTCACGTTCCGTCCCGTCCCGTCGGGAAGCTGTGTAAGCGGCGTGTAAGCAGAAATGGGGTCAGGGAGCTTGTTGACGGCTTCCGCCAGGCCGCCGAGGTCGTCCCTGCCGTGGACCGCCATCGTCAGCTTGGGGTCGGAGTGGCGGGCAAGCTGCATGGCCTGCCCCAGCGGCGTGCCGGCGGCCTTGAGCAGCCGGATGTAGCTGTGCCGGAGGCTGTGGAAGTCGGCGAACAGCGGCGAGCCGTCCGGCCCCGGGACCGCGTACTCGATGCCGGCGGCGTTCAGGTCGAACCGCATCAGCTCGACCGGCTTCTCGGCCCACGCCCCCGGCCAGAGCGGCAGCCCTTTGGGTTTGCCGGCCAACCACTCGCGGATCTGCTCGACGGCGGACGCCGGCAAGGGCTGGTGGACGGCACGCCCGTTCTTGCTCTCCCCCTCGTCAAGCATGACGACGGGCGGCGCCTCGTCCAGGTGGAAGCGCTGGGGCGTCAGCACGGCCATCTCGCCCGCCCTGAAGCCGGTGGACAGGGCCACGAGATACAGGGCGTGGCGGTCGTCCGCGGACATGCCGCGGAAGGGGCCGCCGGCCTTCGTTGCGGACAACGAGGCGAGGCGTCTGGCCTGCACGGACGACCTGGCGGCCACATTCCGCTACGTGGCCGCCTGCTTCCGACGCTGCAAATCATTGCCGGACAAATGGTTGGATCGAGGGAAATGGCATGGAGGCCAACAGGCCACCGCGTCACGGCACCTTACAACCGCGTCTCTCGACCTTGATCGCCAGTGAGCATGCATCAACAGCCGACTGCTTTCATGGGGCCCTGACCGGTCGTCATTCCTGACCGGCTCCTACGTCAGCGCCAGCACTCGTCGCGTCAAGACTGGTGTTGGTGTCACGCTCTGCTTGCCTCCGATGCCAGGCAAGGTATTCCTCGCCTGGCTGCTTCCGCTGATCTGCCGGCAGTTTCTTCAAGGGCTGCCCCTCGTACCCCTTCAGGAGAAGGGCATCCGGCCCTGCTTCCGCGAAGCGATTGGAATAGACGATGACCCGGAAGTCATCAGAGATGCTCCACAGGAAGTTGTCGAACATCCAGTGCGCGTTCTTGCTGAGAGCCACTCCTACAGTGGACCCCATTGTCGAGACCAAAAAAGCGGGTTCCATCCCTACGCCCG
>CAZVZK010000362.1:0-1353 GCA_964630925.1 uncultured Alcaligenaceae bacterium | reverse complement strand
CTTTCAGGGGTAGGTTTTTCGACCGTTCTGACACACAAGTGCATGGGGCACAATAAGTTGGCGAGACATAGACCACCTACAATTACAGCGGATGCCCGTCCGTCGCAACTGTGGGAGGATTGCCATGTCTCGCCGTCCTTCATTGTATGCCCGCAAGGCGCTTCGCCGCTGGACCGACGAAGTTGCCAAGGCCTTCCCCAACCTGACCCGGCCGCAAGTTGCTGGCCTGGCGAGCTGGAGTTTCGGCATCGTCCTGGCTCGGTGCTGTGCCCTGACCACCGTCGCCTTGTTCCTCGCCAAGCTCCTCGGCCAGAAGCCCAACACCGTGCGGCAACGCCTCCGCGAGTTCTACCAGGAGGCCGACGCCAAGAAAGGCGGCCCCCGGCAGCAGCTCGACGTCACCACCTGCTTCGCCCCCTTGCTCCGCTGGGCCTTGCGCGGCTGGCCCGGCCGTGAGGTGGCTGTCGCCCTCGATGCCTCGTCGTTGGGCGGCCTCTTCGTCGTGTTGTGTGTCAGTGTCGTCTACCGAGGCTGTGCCATCCCCGTGGCCTGGAGGATCCTACCGGCCAACACCAAAGGCTCGTGGCGGCAGCCGTGGCTGGATCTCTTGGAGCGGTCCCACGGCCTGCTCGGCGACGGCCGGGCCGTGGTGGTGTTGGCCGACCGTGGGCTGTACGCCAAGTGGCTGTTCGACGGGATCCGTAAGTTGGGCTGGCACCCAATGTTACGAATCAACCTCGGCGGCAAGTTCCGCCCCGAGGGCTGGCCCCGCTTCATGCCGCTGGCCGGCCTGGTGCCGCGCCCCGGTAGCCGCTGGCGCGGCCGGGGCACGGCCTTCGTGACCAAGGCGAAACAGTTGCCCTGCACGCTGTTGGCCTATTGGGGGGAGGGGCACAAGGGGCCGTGGTTGCTGCTGACCGACCTGGCACCCGAGGCCGGCGACGCCGCCTGGTATGGCCTGCGAGCCTGGATCGAGCAGCTCTTCAAGGACACGAAACGCGGCGGCTGGCAGTGGCAGCGGACGCGCATGGCCGACCCGGCGCGAGCGGAACGGCTGTGGCTGGCGGTGGCCGTGGCTACCTTGTGGTTGGTGCGGGCAGGCGGGGCAGAGGAAGCAGCGGAGGAAGCGGAGCTGGCGGAGCTGGCGGCGCTGCTGCCGGTACAGGAGCGGCCGCGCGTCAGGCGGTGGCGGCTGGTGAGTGTGTTCGCGCGGGGATGGGTGGAGATCGTGGTGGCGCTGATCAATCACCGCCGCTTACCCTTGGGGCGAATGGTTCCCGAGCCGTGGCCAACCATCCCCGATCTGCCACCGCCCACGGGTTCTCAAACAAGGAAGCCGCGAGTGGCTTGAAA
>CAZVZK010000361.1:0-1355 GCA_964630925.1 uncultured Alcaligenaceae bacterium | reverse complement strand
CAAGGTCGTGGCGGCGGGCTCCCACAAGGAGCTGATCGCCGGGAACAAGCTGTACCGGCACCTCCACTACCTCGAGTTCAACGAGATGGACGAGCGTTGAGCCGGCCCACCGGGCGACACACGGGAGGGCGGGGCGCCTCGCCCTCCCGTATGTCGCCCGGCCATTCTGGGGCACGCCCGCTCTCACACCAAACTACTCACGGCAGCGGCACGTCCTTGAACGAGAACTTGAACGTCTCCTCCACGATACGGGCGGGGGCGGTGTAGGCGAGGCGCCAGTCGGACGCCTTGCCCTTGGGGGCCATGCCCCCCTCGGTGAAGTGGTAGGTGACCACGGTGCGCGTCGAGCTGATCGCCTCGGAGGAGGTCCCGACGGGAGTGAGGGCCCGCTTGCCGTCGCGGTGGGACAGGACGGCCTCGTTAAAGACGACCATGCTGCCGGCCTGATGCGATTCGAGGATGCGGTTCGTCTTCGGGGGGTACTTCAGGGCGACGCGGACCGTCCAGCGGTCGCGGCCCAGGACGATCTGCTCCACCGTGCAGAGCACACCCTTCACATCCAACGTCCGCAGCTCCCCATCCGGCTTGGCCCGGAGCATGGTGTCGATGTCCGCAACCAGGGGGAACCGAAGCATCTCCGTGGGCAACACGGCGACGACCTTGCCCTCGACGAGTGAAAGCCGCGGGTCCGGGCGTGGGACGGCGGAAAGGTTGATGTCGAGCATGTGGACAAATCGGCCATCGACGGCGACAAGGTTGGCGCCCTCGGCGGGTGCCACGAGGGGCTTGCCGACGCCGTCGAGGACGCGGACCTGCTGGGGGGTGTTGCCGACGAAGAGAGGCCGTGCCGTCGGGAGCCAGCCGGCCTCCATAAACAGGGTGGTGGTGCCGCGGCCCGTGTCGAAATCGCGCGTCGTGCCGATGCGGTGGAGGCGGAAGCGGAACGCACGGTCCGTGCAGGTCGGGAGGCGCTTCGCCCCGGCAGGCAGGGGGACGAGGCGCAGGGCCGAGCCGCGTACGGGGGGGAGGACCTGGGCGTCGGCCCTGACGGCGATGGCTTCAAGGGCTTCCCAGGCGGTGGCGCCCTTGGGGAGATCGACTTTCAGGCCGGCGGGGAGCTCGCTGACGGCCTCGACGCCGGTGTCCTTCTTGATCTGTTTGAGGGCCTCCGCAAGGGGCTTCCCCTTGAGGGGCTCGGTGAGGACGGGGACGGCGGAGGCGGCCGCGACGGAGAGGGGGAGGAGGATCAGCAGGCGTGACATGTCGGCACCGGGGGTGGGGGCAGCGCCAATGATAGCAGAAACGAAAACACCCCCCCAGGCGGTGAAGCCTGGGGGGGTGGGAGTTACCCGGCG
>CAZVZK010000360.1:0-1366 GCA_964630925.1 uncultured Alcaligenaceae bacterium | reverse complement strand
GAGGAGCCGGAGAATCGCGACTACCCGAAGGATCCGGCGTTCAAGGCGAAGTACGGCCCGCGCGGCGTGCTGCACTGCAAGGCGTCGGACAAGGACGACGAGACCGTGGATGCCCGCTTCGGCAAGGTCGGCAAGCAGACGATCAAGGACACCGGCCCGCTGACGAGGAAGCGGATGGAGACGATCGACGACGACACCGCCGAGCGCGCCGCCGATTTCATCAAGGGCCAGGCCAAGGCGGGCAAGCCGGTCTTCGTGTGGGTCAACTTCACGCACATGCACTTCCGCACGCACGTCAAGCCGGCGAGCAAGGGGCAGTCGGGCCGCTGGCAGAGCGAGTACCACGACGCCATGATCGACCACGACAAGAACGTCGGCACCGTGCTGAAGGCCATCGACGACGCGGGCATCGCGGACGACACGTTCGTGATGTACAGCACCGACAACGGCCCGCACATGAACAGCTGGCCGGACGCCGCCATGACTCCTTTCCGCAACGAGAAGAATTCGAACTGGGAAGGCGCGTACCGGGTGCCGTGCATGGTCCGATGGCCGAACAAGATCAAGGCCGGGAGCGTGTCGAACGAGATGGTGAGCCACCTCGACTGGCTGCCGACACTTGCCGCCATCGCGGGCGACACCGAGATCACCCAGAAGCTGCTCAAGGGCCACAAGATCGGGGACATGAACTACAAGGTGCATCTGGACGGGTACAACCTCGTGCCCTACCTGACGGGGGAGGCGAAGAAGAGCCCGCGCGAATCGTTCCTCTACTGTAACGACGACCAGCAGCTCACAGGGCTGCGGTACGACAACTGGAAGCTCGTGTTCATGGAGCAGCGGGCGACGGGGACGCTGCGGGTCTGGAGCGAGCCGTTCGTGACGCTCCGCATCCCGAAGATCTTCAACTTGCGGACCGACCCCTACGAGCGGGCGGACATCACCTCCAACACCTACTACGACTGGCTGCTCGACCACGCCTACCTGCTCGTCCCGGCCCAGGACTACGTCGGCAAGTTCCTGATGACGTTCAAGGAGTACCCGCAGCGGCAGAAGGCGGCGAGCTTCAACCTCGACGACGTGCTGAAGAAGCTCCAGGAGGGCCACGGCGGCAAGTGACCCGCCCCCTGATCGCACGGCCGGCCGGGCCAGCCCCGGCCGGCTCGTGAGGGGCCCGACGAGGTCAGGGAATGACAGGGGGAGTCGCTTTCGAGCGGCCAACCGGAATGGTAACCGTTGAGCCGGCGACTGGAGATCCACGAGAGTAGACGGTGGGGGCTCGGGCGGCGGTATGGGCGGCCAGCCTCCCCGCCCTGCTCCGAAAATTTCGCGTTCAGGGGAGATCAGGGCGCGCACCATCGCCTTG
>CAZVZK010000359.1:0-1377 GCA_964630925.1 uncultured Alcaligenaceae bacterium | reverse complement strand
TTTACCCGCTTGGGCATTTGCGGCATCGTCGTCCTCCTGCGGGGACAGGTGGTCCCCGTTGTTGATCCAGACCTTGATACCGATGTGCCCCTGGGCGGTCTTGGCCTCGGTGAAACCGTAATCGATCTTGGCACGCAGCGTGGACAGCGGGATGCTGCCCTGCATGGCGATCTCGCAGCGGGCCATCTCCGAGCCGGCCAGCCGGCCCGCCATCTGCACCTTGATCCCCTTCGCCCCGCCCTCCATGGTGGACTCCAGGGTCTTCTTCATCACCCGCCGGAAGCCCTGACGCTTCTCGAGCTGCTCCGCGATGTCCTCCGCCACGAGCTGCGGGTCGACCTCGGGGCGCATCACCTCGATGGTCTTGACCTCGATCACCCGGTTGGTCAGGTTCTGGAGGTCGTTCGTGAGCTTCTCGATCTCCTGGCCCTTCTTGCCGATGATCACGCCCACCTTGGCCGCGCGGACGTAGACCGTCACCTTCTCGCGCGTCCGCGTGATGCGGATGTTGCTGATGCCGGCCCCGCGGTACTTCTTCTTGATGTACTTGCGGATCTTGAAGTCTTCGAGGAGCAGCTCCGCGAAGTCCTGCTTGCTGGCATACCAGGTGCTCTGCCAGTCGATCATGATGCCGGTGCGGAACCCGATCGGCCGAACCTTCTGACCCATAGCCCCTCTCCCCCTCCGTTACGACAGCGGCTCGTCGGGGCCGCCGACGGAGACGTGGATGTGCGAGATCCGTTTCTTGATCGGGTACGCCGTGCCGCGGGCCCGCGGCTGGATGCGCTTCATGATCGGCCCGCCGTCCACCCGGGCCTCCACCACCACCAGGTCGTCGAGGTCGCGCTCGCCGCGGTCCTCGGCGTTGCCGATGGCCGACTTCAGCACCGCCTCCACGAGGCGGGCCGACCGCGACGGCTGGAACTGGAGGATCTCCAACGCCTCGTCCGCGTTGCGGCCGCGGATGAGGTCGGCGACGAGGCGGAGCTTTCTCGCCCCCACGTCCGCGTACCTGTGTTTCGCCTTGTAACGCATCGCTGGTTCCCTTTTACTTCGCCGCCGCCGCCTTCTTGCCGCCCGAGTGCCCCTTGAACAGCCGGGTCATGCTGAACTCGCCGAGCTTGTGCCCGACCATGTCCTCGGTGACGTACACCTTGTGGAAGATGCGCCCGTTGTGCACCAGGAACGTCGCCCCGACGAAGTCGGGGATGATCGTGCTGTCGCGCGACCACGTCTTGATCGGCTCGCCACGGCCCGAGCGTGCCTGCTTCGCCACCTTGGCGATCAGGCGCTCGCAGCAGTAGTATCCCTTCTTCGATGAACGGCTCATTCCGACCCTGCCCCCGGCATCCCGAAAAGCGTGAAGTGTGGATTGTA
>CAZVZK010000358.1:0-1406 GCA_964630925.1 uncultured Alcaligenaceae bacterium | reverse complement strand
CGTCCGCCTGTTGTCGGGCCGGGCGGCCGCCGGGTCGGCGCAGGCGCTATTGGCCTACCTGCCGCACGCCGAGACCGACGCCGTCCTCGAAGAGGTGAAGAACGCCCTGACCGGCATTGCGTACTCCAGGGGCAAGGCGGACCCGGTCATCCTCAAGGCGCTCTCCGACCCCCACCCCCTGCGCCGGGCCACCGCCATCACGGCGCTGTGCGCCGGCGGCATCCCCGAGCCGCGTGCGGTCTTCCGTAAACTGCTCGCCGACCCCAAGCCGTCGGTGCGGCTCCAGGCCAGCCTGGCTTTGGGGCGCGCCTCGGACCCCAAGGCGGTCAGCACCCTGATCACGCTCCTGCCCGAGCTGCCTATGGAGCAGGTGAAGGAGATCGAGGCGTTCCTCCAGGAGCTGGCCGGGGAGCTGGCGCCCAAGGCGCCGATCACCGAGGACGTGTTGGGCCGGGAGAAGGCGCGGGACGCCTGGGCACGCTGGTGGCTGGACACGGAGGGCCCCGGCCTCGTCGCCGAGCTGACCAAACGCACCCTCTCCGAGGACGACCTCACCAAGATCCACGGACTGATCGAGAAGCTGGGCGATGACGCCTTCGACGCGCGTCAGGAGGCGGAAGACGCCCTCAAGAAGATGGGTGCCAAGATCCTGCCGCTGTTGAAGAACGCCAAGACGAACCCCGACCTGGAGATCCGCAACAGGGCGGCGAAGACGGCGGAGGCGATCGAGATGGACAAGACGCCGCCGCTGTCCGTCATCTCCGTCCGGCTCCTGGCGCTGCGCAAGCCGGCGGGCGGCCCGGAGGCGATCATCGCCTACATGCCCTTCGCCGACGACGAGTCGATGGTGGAGGAGCTGCAGAACGCGCTGAACAACATGGCGTACGCCGGCGACAAGGCGAATCCCGCGCTCCTGAAGGGGCTGAAGGACGCCAAGAACCCGTCGCGGCGTGCCGCCGCCGCGCAGGCGCTGTGCGCCGGGCCGCTGACGGAGGAGATCATGAAGCACGTCCGCCTCGCCCTGGCGGACAAGGACCCCAACGTCCGCGCCAGGACGGCGCTGGCCCTGGCGGCGGCGAAGGAGCCGGAGGCGGTGCCTGTCCTCATCAAACTCGTCGGCGAGGGCCCGGCGGACGTGGGCTCGGCGGCGGAGGAGTACCTGGCCAGGCTGGCCCGGGACGCCGGGCCGAAGGACCTGCCGGGGGGCGACGACGGCCGCAAGAAGCGGGCCGAGAGCTGGGCCGACTGGTGGAAGGAGAACGAGAAGAAGGTCGATATGGCGGGGCCGACGCTCGTGTCCACCGAGGGCGGCCCGATGCTCGTCATGGAGCAGTACAATCCGAGGGGCGGGCAGGGGCGGATCATGGAGGTCGACCGGGCGGGGCGTCCGAAGTGGGAGTTCGCCT
>CAZVZK010000357.1:0-1459 GCA_964630925.1 uncultured Alcaligenaceae bacterium | reverse complement strand
TTCGATTTTCGGACATCCTAGCGGACGGTTGCGAGGCAGTGCATGAGGGAATCGACCATTTCCTTCGTTGGCTGCGGCGCCTCGCCGGCCCCCGCCTCGCCGAAATAGCGTCCGCGCCACAGGGCCAGGCGCAGCGTCCCCAGCATCTCCGGGAAAGCCGGGCGCACCGCGTGCCCGTACCAGGGCCGGTCCCGGCGCGGCGCCTCCGCCCCCTCCCCGTGCAGCGCGTGCCACAGCACCGACACGCTGTAGCAGAAGAACGCCATCGCGTGCGCCCGCCCCACGCTCTTGGGCGTCCGCACCCGCGGCTCCTGGAAGCCCAGGTGCTGCTTGCAGTCTCGGAACGCCACCTCGATCGACCACCGCCGCGCGTACCCGGCCACCACGTCCTCCGCCTTCATCGACGGCTCCGTGCACAGCAGCGCCGTGTCCGGCCACGCCCCCGACTCGTCGCGCACCAGCACCACCTTCACCTGCCGCGTCTTGCACGCCGAGTACCACAGCACCCGGTCCAGCACACGCAGCCGCAGACGCTTCACCTGCCCGCCCGGCATCTCGACACGCCGCGTCTTGCCCAGGTCGCCCGCGGCGAACGCCTCCCCGGGTGTCGGCAGCCTCCTGCCCTTCAGGGGCGTCCGCCCGCGCTGGCCCGGCACGCGCGGCCCGGGCAATGCGTTCAGGGCCGCCTTGAGGGGCAGCGGGCCGATGACACGCAGGTTCGCCGGCATCGACCTCAGCACGGCCACGTTGATGTAAGCGCTGTCGGCGACAAGGCATACGTCCCGATCCGGCATCAGGGCGCAGGCGGCGCGGGCCATCGCGGCGGCCATCACGGTGCGCCTCTGGTGGCCGGGCAGGCCCTTCTTCCTGAAGACGCGCCAGAGGACGGGGAGGCAGTAGACGCGGTCCGGGCGCAGGGGGTGGGCGACGACGAGGCCGAGGACGACGAAGTTGACGCCGAAGGAGAGGACCTTGCGCCCCTTGCTGGACTGCACGGGGTCGAGGAACATGCCGCCGAAGGCGACCCTGGCGCCACGCTTGCGGCAGAGGGTGTCGTCGATGGCCACCCAGGCGAGGCCGGGAGGGACGAGGCGGGCGAGGATCATGAGGCAGAGGAGGGCGCCGACCTCGTCGAAGTCCCACTCGGCGGAGGAGAAGAGGTGGTAGATGGCGTCGAAGTGGCGGCGTGCGGAGAGGGCGCAGACCTGCCAGACCTCGGAGAGGGTGCGCGTGCCGGGGCAGAGGATCCAGGCGGCGGCGACGTGGCGGAAGTTGTCGAAGGCCTCGACGCGGAAGCAGGGGCGGAGGGGCTCTAGCAGCGCGGAGAGGGAGGGGATAATGTAGTCCACGGCGGGCCTCCTGCTTGCGGTACCCTGGTCGGCGTAGTAACCCCAGATTACCGCTCGCGGGATGGCCCGTCTTCCCTCCTCAACCCTCCAGGTAAGTCCGAAACACTAGT
>CAZVZK010000356.1:0-1480 GCA_964630925.1 uncultured Alcaligenaceae bacterium | reverse complement strand
CAGCCCTTCCAAGGTGACTTACCACCGTTAGCTGCCGTCCTTGAGCTTGCGGGCGAGTAACAACTTGGCGACGGAAACGTGTGGATGTTCGGGGTCGAAATGCCGCTTCGGCCTCGCCTTCTTGGGGCCGCGGCGTGATTTGGGATAGCGTTCGAAATCGACGGCCCGCGCCAGCCGTTTCAGGAGCGCGACGTAGCCCTCGAAACTCATCCCGCGCACGGCGGCCCACTCCTCCGCCGGCAGCGCCACCATCATGCCCCGGTACACCTGCCCGATCTCGTCCGACATGAAGTACCGCGACAGGCCCTCCTCCACCTTCTCGGCCCCGTGCTCCGAACGCATCACCCCCTTGATCGCGCCTTGCAGGTTGTACGCCACCAGCGCCACGCAGAACACGAACAGCGCCGCCCTCGGATAACAGAGCGTGTCGATCTCGCAGTCCAGCGTCGTCGTCAGGTCCAGGAAGCCGCCCTCGATGGTCCACCTCGCCCGGTACGCCCCCGCCACCATCACCGCCGGCACCGACCCCGGCAGGTTGGTCAGGATCGCCAGCTCCACGTCACCGTCCCCCGTCGCCTCGTCCAGCCTCACCACCACACGGCGCAGGCGGTGCTCGACCCCGCCCTCCCCCTCGATGACGACGGCCTGCTCGAACACGTCCCCCGTCTCGCCCCTGCCGGCCTTCCGCAAGCCGCCCGCCGCCTTGAAGGCGAGGCCCGCGTGCTCGCGGATGACGAAGAAGCCCGACCTCCCGATGACGCCCAGCAGGAAGTCCCGGAAGCAGAAGTTGCGGTCCGCCACCCAGAGGGTGCCCGCCTCGACCTGGTCGAGGACCGGGCCCACCAGCGCGCGTTCACCGGCGTGGCCGTCCTCGCACGGGAAGACGTGGGTCACGAGCTGGAGGGCGGGCCGGAAGACGCAGAGGGACTTGCCCGGGAGGGGCGCGGCGGCATCTGCCCGCGTCTCCGCGAGGCGGTGCTGGGTGGCGGCGATGCAGTTGCCGTCGAGGACGTGCATGGGGTAGCCGGGGACCGGCTCGGGCAGGGCGCCTCCGACCCCCTCGACGAGGGGCCCGAAATGGCGGGCGGAGTGGCGGACCAGCTCGGCGGCGACGGCGGGCTCGATGCCCTGGAGCTTGTTGTAGAGGGAGGTGAGCGAGACCGAGACGTCGAAGGACTTGCTGAGGAAGGCGGCGCGGACGGAGGGGAAGGCGGAGGTGACGACCTGGCCCATCAGGTCGACGGCCGAGGAGAAGGCCAATTCTCGCGTGTATTGCGACTCGGCCTTGTCCTCGAAAAGGGCATCCAGGGCCTCGGGATTGAGTGCCCGTTCCAATAGGCTCCGGGCCATCACGGCGAATGGCGTTTTCTCGACGAAGCGCTCGAAGACGCGGCCCAATAGCATGGCGTGACTTCCTGTCCCGTTGACGTATCTCGCTCAGGGCACTACTGTTATAGCGATGTCAAGCCACCTTGGAAGG
>CAZVZK010000355.1:0-1515 GCA_964630925.1 uncultured Alcaligenaceae bacterium | reverse complement strand
CTTACAGGGCTACGTTTCTTGTGAGGGCGAATTCAGGTAGCGATTCTCGGGCTTCGGAGGTGGGAATGAAGGCGGCGCGGCCCGATGATGCGCCAGGCTTGAGGTTACCACGCCACCAAGTCCCGACGGAGCATCACCGTGCCGCGCCGACTCCAGCTTACCTCCTGGGACGCCGAGATGGCGGCCCGCCTCCCCGATTTCTCCCCGCCACTCGTCGCCGTCCTCGCGCTCTACTCCTTCGGCATGGTCCTCTCCGGCCTCGCCGGCCTGTCCGCCGTCGTCCTCTCCCTCGCCAAGCACCTCCGCTCCAACGAGGCCACGCTCAAGAAGCGTTTGCGCGAGTCCTACCTCGACGCCGCCGACAAGTCCGGCGTCAAGCAGGGCAACAGACGCAAGGACTTCGACCCCGCCGACGCCTTCGCCCCGCTGTTGCGCTGGGTGCTCTCCCTTTGGGCAGGCAGGCACCTGCCCCTCGCCATCGACGTCACCAACCTCGGGGACCGCTTCCACGTCCTGTGCGTCAGCGTCGTGGTGCGCGGCCTGGCCATCCCCGTCGCCTGGAAGGTGTTGCTCGGCGGCGTCAAGGGGCCCTGGAGCCCCCACTGGGCGGCGTTGCTGGGCCGCCTCAAGCCCGCCGTGCCCGGGGATTGGACGGTGGTGGTGGCCAGCGACAGGGGCCTGGAGTCGCCCTGGCTGTTCCGCCAGATCGTGGCGCTGGGCTGGCACCCGCTCATGCGCGTCAAGAAGGCCGGCAAGTTCAGGCCGAAGGGCTGGAGCGGCCCCGTGCCGATGGGGGGGCTGGCCGGGGGGGTGGGCGTGTCGTTCAACGCGGAGGGGACGGCCTACGCGGGGGAGGGGCTGCGTTGCACGCTGCTGGCCCGCTGGGAGGAGGGCCACGCCGAGGCGTGGCTGGTGCTGACCGACCTGCCGCCGGAGTCGGCGGACGCCGTGTGGTACGGGCTGCGGACGTGGATCGAGCAGGGCTTCAAGGTCATCAAGGGCGGCGGGTGGGACTGGGAGAGGACGCGCATGGACGAGCCGCGGCGCGTCGAACGCCTGTGGCTGGTGATGGCGCTGGCGACCCTGTGGGTGGTGGCCGTGGGCGTGGAGGACGAGGTCCGGGAGGAGCACGAGGCCCGGACGCGCGAGCAGGAGCGGCGGATGAAGGAGTCGGAGCGGGAGGCCCGTGCGCGTCGGGGGGCCGAGGAGGCGCGGCGGGAGGGGCACCGCAAGGCGCTCGCGGATCGTCGGGAGCGTCTGGAGAGGCGCGAGGCCGCGAAGGGCGCGAAGAAGGCGACGAAGGAGAAGGCGACGCGGCGTGCGGACGCCGGGGCGACGGCGCGGAAGCGGACGCACCGTGTGAGCGTGCGTGGCCGCGCCGAGATACTGGCGGCTTGGGCACGCGGGGAGTGCCCGTTGCCCAGGCATCTGCACCCCGAGCCCTGGCCCGCCGCCGGCCAGACAGCCACTTTGAACGAAGAGGATTTCTCGTGTCACGAAACGTAGCCCTGTAAG
>CAZVZK010000354.1:0-1545 GCA_964630925.1 uncultured Alcaligenaceae bacterium | reverse complement strand
CGTGGAAGGCGAAATCGCCTGTACGAACGTCGAAAGATTCACATGCTCTGAGGCCGCCGACCCGCCGAGGAAGCTGCTCGTCGAATCGAAGGAGGCCGGCGGTGAGGCCCTCGCCATCCCCTTGACGCACAACAGCGCCGTCGTGTTCTCCGTCGCCGCCAACCGGCGGCTCAGGCACAGGATCGTGCTGGGGAAGTCCTCCCGGACGCCCGAGAACCGATGGCTGGGCATCACCTTCCGAACGTCGAAGACCTTCGTGCGGTTCCGCGGTGAATCCGCGTACTTCCCGGACGGTGCGGGTCTGACGTTGGCCGACGACGAACAACGGCGCGAGTTCTACCGTCTGCGGCGTCGCGAGAACAATGAAACGGACTTCACCTACCCTCGGATCACCTACACCATCAGCGAGGGTGACCTGATTCCGCCCGAGCCCGGATAGCGCTCGCGCTCCGCCGGGGACGCCGGCCCGATGTCCCCCCTCCGGCCGCCCTCCCCTCTTCGCCGTTCGCTGATGGCGTAGCGCCTGTCGGGAGACGGGCCCCGGCCGCGGACGACACCCGGCCGGAGTCCGTCGAACACCCCGCCCTGCCTCACTCGCCCGCCACCGCCACGGGGTCGGCCGAGATCTTCTCGTTCAGGATGCGCTCGAACACCGCCCGGTACACCTGCCCCAGCGGCGGCATCGGCCTCGCCGACAGGGCCAGATGCACCTTGCCCTGGCCGCCCAGCCTCTTCGCGGCATCCGTCCGCAGGAGCCCGTCGATCTGCCGCGCCGCGTCGCCGTCCGCCCCGAGACGCACGCCCGGATTCATCTGCCCGCCGGGCTCACGGCGCAGGCGGGCGAGGTGGGCCCTGTGGAAGAACGCCTCCCGCCTGTCCGCCCCGTCCCCCTCCAGCGCGGACATCTCATACGCGTCATTCGCCCACCGCGCCTCGCGCAGGAACGTCGCGGCGTCCACCGGGCCCGCCACCGCGTGCAGGACCAGCCCCGCCGGCGTACAGAAGTACGCCGCCACGTTGCCCCCCTGCTTCCGCCCGCCGTCGATCTTGAACGTCGCCACCTTCTGCACCGCCGCCACGAAGTGCCGGTTCAAGTACTGGCCCACCTGGGGATCGGCCAGGGCGCTCACACGGAGCGCCTCCGCGTTGTTTCACGTGAACCCCCTGTCCTCGAAGTTGCCCGAGACGTGCAGCACGAACAGGAGCTTGTTCCCCTCCTCGGCGCACCTCCCCGCCTCGGCGACGTTCCGCACGAACCCCACCGCCGTCCCGAACGCCTCCTGGCCCTCGGCCAGGCACACCGCCGGCGCGGCCGCCACGGCCGGCGGCCTCACGTCCCGTGCCTCCAGAGCCGGGATGCCGGCCGGCATCTGGCCCGAAGGCGCCGAGACGGCCCCCTCCGGCCAGAGGACGAACACGATCAGGCCGAGGGCCATCAGGCACGCCCCGCCGCCGACGAGGGCCGTCAGGCCGCCCGGCCGGCCGGGCCACGGGGGCGGCCCCTCGTCCGCGTCCTTCGGGGCCGGGGCGGCCCGCCCCGGCCGC
>CAZVZK010000353.1:0-1551 GCA_964630925.1 uncultured Alcaligenaceae bacterium | reverse complement strand
AGTACACCGTTTCGTAAGTTCTTCGGGTGTCATGCGGCGGCCTTCTTCTTGTAGGGGCGCGGCGGGTAGAAGAGGCGTTCGTGGAGCTTGGGCCTGCCGCCCGCGAACGCCTGCCCACGCTTCTTCTGCCTCATCGTCCTGTCGAACGGCGTGTCGCGCACCAGCGGCGTGCCGTCGTACGTCCACCGGTACGGGTGCGCCCACTCACGGTTGTACCAGGCCATCCATGCGTCCAGCCTCTCCTTGAACGCCTCCGCGCTCGCGAAGTCGTCCCGCGAGAGCAGCTTGCGCGACGACACGCTGAAGAACATCTCCACCTGGTTCAGCCACGAGCCGTGCACCGGCGTGAAGTGGAACACGTGCTTGCGCCCCGGCTCCGACAGCCACGCCCTCCTCTCCTCCGCCGTCCCCAGCCCGGAGGCGGGCAATTCGATGCCGCTCATCTCGGCGATCAGGGCGCAGACGGCCGGCGTCGAGTGCGTCCGGTTGTTGTCCACCACCCAATGATACCGCCTCGCCTCGGGCATCCCCTTGACGGCGTGACGCAGGTGGGCCACGAAGTCGTCCCCGCCGTGGCGGGCCGTCAGGCCATGCACCACCCGCCCCGTGGGCACGCAGAACGAGGCCGTCAGGTGGATGCCGCCCAGCCTCACGTACTCGTGCTCACGCCTCCTGGGCAGGCCGGGCCTGATCGGGAGGGTCGGGTGCTTGCGTCGGCGGATGAGGATGCCCGTCTTCTCGTCCGTGCTCATCACCAGCTCGCCGTCCTCCCGCCACAGCCTCTGCGCGTCGAGGTAGAGCCGGCAGATCTCGGCCGCCCTGGCGTTGAAGCCGGGGGCGTGGCTCCTCAGCCAGTAGACGCTCCGGTGCGGCCGCAGGTCGGCCTCGGCGAGGATGCGTTGGATGGTCGAGCGGCTCATGGCGGCGCAGGGGCCGCCGGGCAGGGAGGCCAGCATCACGGCCAGGGCCTCCTCGCCCACGCCGGGTAGGGGCGAGGAGGCGACGGAGTGGAGGGAGGCGATGCGCGCGAGGAGACGCTCCTCGGCGTCGGCCTCCTTGAGGATGGTCAGGGCGATGTCGTCCAGGGACCAGGAGCCGGTGGGGCACCCGGCGGAGGCGGGGTCCTCGCGCGTGGCCAGCTCAAGGACGCGGAGACGCGCCTCGGGGGGGGGAGACCCGGGGGCGGCCGGATCTGGGGAGGTCGCGGAGGCCGTCGAGGCCCTTCTCGGCGAAGCGGTTGCGCCAGGAGCGGACGGTGTCGTCGTCGCAGCCGAGCTCGGCGGCGATGCGGAGGTTGGTGGGCCTGTCGTCGTCGGCGGCGCGGAGGACGATGCGGGCGCGGAAGGCGAGGGCCTGGGGCGTGGAGGCGGCGCGCGCGAGGCGGAGCAGGTCCTGGCGCTGCTGGTCGGAGAGGTCGATGGGCTTGGCGCAGGGGACTGGCATGGGTGCCTCCCGTAAAAGGCCCGTCGAGGCCGGGGCTCACCTTCACCCATAGAACTGCCCTTGCCCATCGCCAAGGCTACTCCCGACGAACTTACGAGACGGTGTACT
>CAZVZK010000352.1:0-1608 GCA_964630925.1 uncultured Alcaligenaceae bacterium | reverse complement strand
CGTGGGGCAGGAAGTCCAGCAGCGCCTGCGCCGCGCCGGCGGGGCGGCGGGCGGCCAGGAGGCGGACGGCGGCCACGGTCAAAGCTCCGGGGTCCTCCTCGACGGCCTTCAGCGCCGCCTTGGCCTGGCCGGAGAGGTCGGGCGTGTCGATCTCGCGGGCCGCCATGCGCAGCATGGGGACGGCGGGCGTGCCGATCGACACCAGCTCCGCGAACGCACGCTGACGCTTCTCCAGGCTGGCGTCCTCCAGGCCCTTGAGCAGCTCCTCGAGGCGTCCCCTCTTGACCTCCCCCCTGGCACGGGTCTTGAGGAATTCGACGAGGCCCGCCCCGTCTGTCGCGATGTGGCAGTCCTTCAACTTCTTCTCGTCGGCCGCGATGGCTTCCTTATCGTCGGCGCGGCCCGGCACGCCCGCGAGGGCGAGTGCCAGGGCCGCCAGTGGCAGGATCAACAGACGTCGCATGGAAGTTCTCGGATGGTCAGGGGTCAGAGTTCGGGTTCGGCCGCGGCGCGGGGCGCGGCCTCACCGGCGGTCGTAGAACAGGGGGATGCCTTCGGGGACGTTGGTCCGCTTCGTCTCCTTGCCGTTCTTGTCCAGCTCGTAGAGGGTCGCCCCGGCCCGCGAGGTGACGGTCAGGCCGCCGGCCGGGTTCTGGGCGACCGACCACGGGTTCGGCACGTTCGCCGACCACTTCTCCTTGCCGTCCTTGCCGAAGGCACGCACCTTCGAGGTGTAGTACTCCGGCACGATCACGGTGCCGTCCCTGTTGAACTGGGCGTGGATGCCGTTGGGGAAGCGCACGCGGCGGATGCCGCCGCCCACCATGTCGGCCGCCAGGGCGACGCTGCCCAGCTCCTTGCCGTCCCTGCCGTAACGCACGAGGTTGCCCTGCTGCGTCAACACGGAGACGGTGCCGTCCTCGAACGCCCGGGCGCTGACGATGTCGTAGGCGGGCCGGCTGATCTTGCGGATCTCCTTCTGCTTGGAGTCGAGGAAGATCAGCTCGTTGCGAGTCGAGATGAAGACGTTCCCGTTGCGCATCTTGTGGATCGACTGCTGGTTGCTCATCGGCTTGGTCCAGATGATGTTGCCCTTGAAATCGACCTCGCAGACCCTGCCCATGTTCTGGTCGCAGATGAGGACGCGGTCCTTGCCCGAGAGGCTCGCGTGGTTGGGGTAGTTGATCGCCGTGATGGTGTGCTTCGTATCGCCCTTGGCGTCCACGACGTGCAGCCTGGTCATGCCGGTGCGGTTGTCCTGGACGGCCATGACGGCAAGGCGCGAGCCAGACTCCTCCAACACGGCCTTGACGCTGACCAGCTCGACCTTGCCCTTGTTGTCGTCCCACCACTTGACCCAGGCGGCGGCCCGCTTCTTGCGGCCGTCGTCGCCCTCCGGCAGCTCCTTCGGCCCCGCGTCGCCCGCCACCTTGGCGAGGTACTCCTCCACCTGGCCGACCCAGTCCAGGGGCCCGTCCTCGAGCAGCTTGATGAGGACGGGCATGGCCTCGGGCTCCTTCGCCGACGCCAGCGCCAGCGCCGTCTTCGCCCGCACGACGGGGTCCTTGTCCGCCAGGGCGAGGCGGACGTGCTTCATGATCTCCTCCG
>CAZVZK010000351.1:0-1618 GCA_964630925.1 uncultured Alcaligenaceae bacterium | reverse complement strand
ATGGCCACGCCGTACTTCGGGCCGCCGGTGATCTCGCCCATCTCGTCGAGGACGAACGTCTTGAAGGAGGCCGAATCGCTGGCGTACTCGCCGTGCCGGGGCCGCCGCCCCTCCGGCGCGGGCTTCGCCCCCTTCGGCGGCTTCGGGTAGCGCTTCCGGGCCGTGGCGGCGGCGGCGATTAGGAGTTGGATGAAGGCCCCCTCCTTTCGTCCCTTGTCCCAGAGTAGTTTGGCGTCCTCGATGCGTTCACGCACGCTCATGCGGGTCCTCACGGCTTGAAGGAAACGGCCTTCGGCCCATTGATTCAGGACATCGCCGGGTCGGCCCTGGTTCAGGCGCTGCCGCCCCGTGCCGCCTGCCTGGGCCGCGTCACGGGCCGCCCGTCCGCTTGGCCCGGCGCGGCTTCGCCCCCGCCCCGCCTTCCTGGCGGGCGACCGCCTTCCCCTCGCCGCCCGGCTTGGCGGCGGGGGCGGCGGCGCGTCGCTTCCTCGGCTGGTTGCGGCCGTCCTCCTCGCCTTCGACGCAGTCGGCCAGGTCCTGGAGCGGCACGCCCAGCGCCTTCGCCAGCAGCGAGGCGGCGGCCAGGCCGGGCACCCGGTGGCCGTACTCCCAGTTCCTGTAGCTCACCAGCGGCGCGCCGGCCTTGCTGGCCAGCTCCTCCTGGCCGAGGCCCAGCCGCTCGCGCAGCCGGCGGAGCCTCTGCGCCAGCGTCTCCTTCACGTCCTCGGGCATGGCCCCCTCCCGTCGCGGGTGACGCGCCCGATCTTACCCGCGCGCACGCGGTCAGTCAATTGACGCCACGCGGGCGTGCCGGAGGCCCAAGGCGAGGGGGGTGGAAAAAACCGTGCGTCAGTCAATTGACATGCGCCGTGGGCGCGCTATGCTGTCCGTGTCGGCATCAGTCAAGTGACTGAAGCTGGCAAGGCGACAGCGAGGGATGTTACACGATGACGAGCAGCGACGAGATCCTGGGCCACTTCGACGCGGGGGCCATCGCCTCCGTCGTCTCCCGCATCGAGGCCATGAAGCGGCAGCGCCGCGACTACGTCTACCCGGCCGCCCGCCTGGGCATGCGCGAGGGCCACCTCGTCCTGTCCGGCAAGTCCTTCCGCGTCGCCGCGCCCGCCGGCGACGGCAAGGGCGGCGAGGGCGGTGCCGGCGTCAGCTACACGGAGTGGGATGACGCCGAGAAGGCCGCCGACGCCTGCGGCGGGCGGATCGTGCCCGAGGAGGCCGGGGCCATCCCCCTCAGCCCCGCCGCCGAGGCGCAGCTCGCGGACAAGCTCGGGGTGCCGATGAAGTACGTCAAGATGCTCAAGGAGGGCAAGCACGGTGACCTCCTCGACCACACGGTCAGCACGCTGCTGGCCCGCGACGGCCGGCGGTTCTTCGTCCGCACGCTGGCCGGCGACGGCGGCGCGTACGCCCGCGCCTTCCTGGGCGACTCGTACAGGGTGATGGACAACGCCGACCTGTTCTTCGCGGCGGCCGAGGAATTCGCCGCTCTGGGCGTGACCATCCAGAAGGCGCGGCTCTGGGGCGATGGCGCGCACTTCGAGCTGTTCGCCTTCGCGCCGCACATCGCCGGCCAGGTGCGCCTGGACCGCCCCTTCGACCC
>CAZVZK010000350.1:0-1621 GCA_964630925.1 uncultured Alcaligenaceae bacterium | reverse complement strand
GGGGGGGGCTTTGCAGCGCATTCGTTCACAGTCCGCTGAATGCGTATCACTTACGCCGAATGCGTTTCAGGATGCCCGAACGGCACGATGGCCGGGGCCTCGTCTCCGCCCTCCCCCCGTTCGTCCTCCCAGAACATCGGCACGATCCCCAGGGCCTCCTGCTCCTGGATCAGGCACGTCAGGTTGTGGCAGAGGATCTTGCACAGCGCCTCGTTGGCCATCGCCGTGTCGGTCCTGCTCATGACCGCATGGCCGAACTTCCGCTTGATCGCGCTGAACGTGCTCTCGACGTTGCTCCTCTTGTGGTAGTGGGCCAGGTATTCGTCCCTCTTGAACCGGAAGTAGTGGTACGCCTTCTCGAAGTGCCCGCCGACGGCCCCCGTCGTGTTCGTCTTGAAGGCGATGAACGCTTGCCCGCCGCACCCGGCGACCTCCTCGAAGTTCTCCAGGGACGCGTACCCCTTGTCCGCGCTCACCTCGCCGATCTCGAAGTGCCTCCGCGTCTCCTTCACCAGCGGGACGAATTGCGGGGCGTCCCCGGCGCCCTTGTCCAGGATCCGAACCGCCGTCACGACGTTCGTCTTGACGCCGCTGGCGATGTGCGCCTTGACCCAGACGCACTGGTGCCTCGTCGCCCCGTACTTGTGGTCGTGGTAGGTCTCGAACCGGCTGCTGCCGAAGCCGCTGCTGTCGATGGCGAAGCCCGTCTCGACGGC
This sequence comes from uncultured Alcaligenaceae bacterium, assembly GCA_964630925.1. Taxonomy (GTDB): domain Bacteria; phylum Planctomycetota; class Planctomycetia; order Gemmatales; family Gemmataceae; genus RGDT01. The sequence continues at coordinate 905 of CAZVZK010000350.1, read as the reverse complement.
GCGGAGCGGCCTGGCGCTGTGTCCGATCAGCCCCTTGAGGACGGGCGTCAAGAGGGGGTCCTCGAAGAACGCCGTCACCTTCACGCCGGGGACGGGCCGGGTGGTGAAGCCCATCCCGTGCGCCTCCAGCAGGTCGGTGGAAGACCGCCGGCCGCTGAGGCCGCAGCAGACCTTGAGGCACATGGAGAACACCATGTCGCGCACGCGATGCGGCTTCGGGCCGGGTCGCCTCCCCGGCCGCTCGCGGTCAGGCAGGCCGCCGCAGAGCTCATGCAGCAGGACGCGGGAACGCCGCTTCTCCGTCGCCTGCGCCCTCGTGTACGCCGGCCAGCTCTGCCGGTACGTCGGCTTCCTCGGGACGGCGTCGGTGACGATGACGGGGGCCGTGCCCATGCCATCTCGCGCCGCGACGAGCCGGCAGGCGATGATGTGCTTGCAGTCCTGGCGGCGCGTCGCCCAGCCGTCGCAGGTGCAGGTGGCGGGGTCGCCCAGCGCTACCCGGTAGGACGTGCCGGGGCTGGCCTGCGACGGGACGAGCCACAGCCCGCCCTCGTAGGCGACCCTGAGCCGCGCCGCGATCTCCAGGGCCTTCAACTCGCGCGGGTCCATGGCAACGCCTCCACCGGAGCGGCGGGAAGCGTAGAATGCGCGGGGGCGCGTCGGGCGCTTGCCCGCCGGATGTGCTGGCCCCTGGGCTGTAGCCGCAGCCCCAGGGGCGTTTCCTTCGCCGGCCCACGCGGGCCCGGCCCTGCGGCAAGTCTACGCCCCCCCATCGCCTCGGCAACGGCGGCGGATTCGCGCCGGCCCCGCACGCTGAGCCTACTCAATGCGTTTCAGCCCGCTCAAATACGTTGCACGAGGCGAATGCGCTGCAAAGCCTGGGGGGGGGTGCAATGCAATGCAAT
>CAZVZK010000349.1:0-1628 GCA_964630925.1 uncultured Alcaligenaceae bacterium | reverse complement strand
CAATACCGTCAAGAGACAACGCGGGTAGCTTATCCCGATTCACCGTGACGGTCAGTGCTTGCACCGGTCGCGAGTGCCGAGTCTCATTCGATGCGGATGCACTCCCGGAACGGCATGGCGGGCCGCGGGGGGTCGAGATGGCGAGGCCGTTTCTTCAGCCACTTGCTCATCTTCCGCTTGATGACGCGCGGGTTGACCCGATCCCGGCGCGGCTCCAGCACCGCCTCGCCCACCTCGGCCAGCAGGTCCTCCCACCACCGCTGGAGCCCCGCCTTGCTCTCGCGCACCTCCGGCAGCCGGCACCGCAGGATCTTCAGCGTCGCCGTGAACGACATCCGCCGCGGATCCAGCCCCGAACGCCGCGCCGCCTCGGACATCAGCGTCCGCACCACGAAGTGCGCCAGTAACAGCCCCTCGATCTCCTGCACCACGCCCGCCGGGGTCTTGCTCCGCAGGGCCGGACGCTCCAGTTGATGCGTCTTCAGCTCGTCGATGGCCACCTCGTGCTCCCAGCGTTCGTGGTAGAGCACCACCATCTCCTTGGCGGGGTGGGCCTCGGCGTCAAGCAGCGTCGTCAGCAGGCGGTGAACCTTGCCGTCGCCCCGGCCCTCGAGCGTGTACTCGATGATGCGGACGACGATGCCGTCGCGGCCCTTCTTGCGGTGGGCCGCCGAGGGGTACATCTCCGCCAGATACGAGCCGTCGGACAGCACCTCGGTGGGCTCGAACACCAGGTTGCCCTTGATGCGGGCCAGCAGGTGGGCCCCGCGCGTCTTGACTTGCTTCAGGTTCTTGTGGCTGAGGAAATTGCGGTCCCACAGCAGCAGCATGCCCTCCCCCACCCACCGGAGCAGGTAGTCGGCCATGGTGACCTCGCCTCGCCGGATGGGCTTGACGAGCTGCTTGTACAGGACGTGGGTGCCGACCTCGCACAGGCTGAGGATCCGCGCCTGCGGGAAGGCCCCCGCCGCGCGGCCGGACTGGGGCCGGCCGAAGACGCGGGCGTTGTCGGGGGTGTCGGGCAGGTCGACGACGAAGCCGTCGAGGGCCATCAGACGCATCCCCTTGTAGAAGGCCCCCGGCGTCTCGGGGGTGGCGAGGAGGCGGACGACGCGGCCGGCGAGCAGACGCAAGGGGGCGACGCCCAGGCCCTTGCGTGCCTCGCCCAGGGCCCCGCGGCTGGGCGTGCCGCGTCGGCGGAAGCGTTGGAGGTGCTTGTAGACCTGGGTGTGGGAGTCGTTGGCGAACAGACCGAGGCCGATGACGAGCCAGACGACGAACCAGGCGGGCAGGATCTTGTAGCGCCGGCGTGCGTGGCCGGTCTCGGCGATGACTTCTTGAACCATCCGTCGCGGGATGATACGTTCAAGGGCACGGGCCCGCTCGTCGCTGGGGAAGGTCGCCAACGTCTTCAGGTCGCTGAGCAGGTCGGTCACGGGGCCTCCTTGTCGAGTGGGTGTGTGGTAACACCATCTTGACAGGAGGCCCCGCCATTGTCTGCCCGGGGCGCCAGGATGCAGGCAGGCCCACGCCGGGCGGGTGGCCTGCCCTGGCGGGAGGAGGTGCCTCAACTCCTTATCCCGCAACAGATTGGGATTGACTACCCGCGTTGTCTCTTGACGGTATTG
>CAZVZK010000348.1:0-1642 GCA_964630925.1 uncultured Alcaligenaceae bacterium | reverse complement strand
TCCTCGGGCCGCTCGTCGATGAGCAGCACGATGACGTAGCACTCCGGGTGGTTCTGGAGGATGCTGTTGGCCATCTTCTGGAGGAGGACGGTCTTGCCGGTCCGTGGCGGCGCGACGATCAGGCCACGCTGCCCCTTGCCGATGGGCGTCATCAGGTCCATGACGCGCATGTTGACCTCGGCGGGCGAGGTCTCCAGGCGGAGCCGCTTGTCGGGGTGCAGCGGCGTCAGGTCCTCGAAGACGACCTTCTGCGGCAGCACGTCGGGGTTGTCGTAGTTGATCGCCTCGACGCGCAGCAGGGCGAAGTAGCGCTCGTTCTCCTTGGGCGGGCGGATCTGGCCGGAGACGACGGCGCCGGTCTTCAGGCCGAAGCGGCGGATCTGCGAGGGCGAGATGTAGATGTCATCGGGGCAGGGGAGGTAGTTGTAATCGGGGCTGCGGAGGAAGCCGAAGCCGTCGGGCAGCACCTCGAGGGTGCCCTCGCCGAACATCAGGCCGTTCTGCTTGACGCGCTCCTTGAGGATCTTGAAGATCAGGTCCTGCTTCTTCAGGCCGGAATAATCCTCGAGCTTCTCCTCGCGCGCGATCTTGAGGAGCTGCGGCATCGTCATCTGCTGCAGCTCGCTGATGTGCGTGCCCTGGCCGCCCCCGCGTTTGATCTCCTCGTAGCGGTTGTTGATCTCGGCGTCGAACCCGGCGAAGGCGGCCTCGTCATCGGTGAGCGGGCGAGGGGACTGCGACGGCGGCGGCTGGGGAGCATCGACCCCCTCGTCGAAGGCCGGGTCGTCCCGGCGCGGGCGGCTCGGGGTGGGGCGGGTTCGGGGCTCGGTCATGGGTCGGCCTCGCTTTCGCCGGCCGGCACGGGCCGATGGGAGGGATGGGGGGGCCGGACGCGCTGATGGGTTGCGGGCGGCGCGCCGTCCCCCGGCCGTGCCGGGGCGGGTGATGGTGGATAGGAAAGGGCATCGTCATCGGGGGATCCCCTCCAAGGGAGGGGTTACCGGGGCCAGCCCCCACTGGCGCATCAGGCCCTCGGCCTGCCGGTGAAGGTCATCGGGCGTCGAGTCGTTCATCAGTACATGATCCGCGAGCCGCCGCTTGTCCGTCAAGGGCAACTGCGCCCTTTCTCGCGCCCGCCACTCTTCCTCCTTCCATCCCGAGCGCCGCCTGACGCGCTCCAGACGCAGCGCCTCCGGGGCGTCGATGAACACCACGGCATCACACAGGCCGTCCCAGCCGGCCTCGTACAGCAGGGCGGCGTCGAGGACGGCGAGTGGCGCCGCCGAGGCGGCGACGAGCGCCTCGGCCTTGCGGCGGATGATCGGGTGCGACACCGCCTCCAGCGCCTGCCGGGCCTTTCCATCATTGAACACCGCCGCGCCGAGTTTGGGCCTGTCGATGGCGCCCGCCGCATCGAGGACGCCCGGCCCGAAGTACGCCGTGATGCGGGCGACGGCTTCGGGATCACGCAGGGCCTCGTGTCCGAGGCGGTCGGCGTCGATGACGTCGGCGCCGAGGCGTGCGAAGGCCCGCGCGGCCTCGCTCTTGCCGCTGCCGATGCCGCCCGTCAGGCCGACGATGAATGGCACTACCTCACCCCCTAACCCCCTCTCTCGCTGCGAGCTGGGGGCGAGACGCCCCC
>CAZVZK010000347.1:0-1649 GCA_964630925.1 uncultured Alcaligenaceae bacterium | reverse complement strand
CCGTATCCTCCCTATTCCTATCAACGCCCGTTTCATTCACAACCTCTCACCCCTCGCGGTAGAGCCGGTGCTGCTGGATGTACACCTCGACGGCCCTGGGGACCATGTAGCGGACGGTGCGGCCCGCGGCGACGGCCTTGCGCAGGGCGCGGCTGGCGATGTCGATGTGCGGGGCGGGCACGAAGTCGAGGGACAGCGGCCTGTCGGCGGGGAGGGCGAGCTGCCGGCGGAGCTGCTCGGCGGTGGGGTGGGCGGAGCCAGGGCGTTCCATGACGACGAGGCCTGCCTGCTCGACGATACGGGCCGGCTCGCGCCACAGGGGCAGGTCAACGAGCGAGTCGCCGCCCAGGAGCAGGAGGAACGTGTGTTGGGGGTGGCGTTGCTTGAGCAGCGCGAGGGTCTCGACGGTGTAGCTGGGGCCGTCACGCTCCTTCTCGATGGCCTCGACGCGGAAGGCGGGGTTGCCGGCGAGGGCCAGCTCGAGCATCTCGGCGCGGGTGTCGAAGCGCGTGATGGCGAGGCCCTCCTTCTGCGGGGGGCGATGGGCGAGGAGCCACCACACCTCGTCGAGGCGTGCGTGGTCGCGGGCCAGCTCGGCGAGGATGAGGTGGCCCATGTGGACGGGGTCGAAGGTGCCGCCGAAGATGCCGATCCGCATGCCGATGGCTCCTGGGGCGTGGTGATATCGTAGCGGCCGGGGGGCCGCCGCGGAGCGGCGTGCTACACTGACCCGAGCTGCCGCGGAGGACGCGCGATGGGGACACGCAAGCGGAAGAGCCAGGGCGGCGTCAACTGGGGCCTGATCCTCGGCGTCGGCGGGTTTGCCGTCGTCCTGCTCATCGCCGCCGGGGTGGCCGCATTCCTGCTGACGAGGCCGGGGGGCCAGCAAGCGGGCAAGCAGCCGACGCCAGGCACCGCGCCCCGCACCGAGTACGACGAGTACATCACCTACGATTCGCCGGGGCCGCGCACGGCGTGGACGCGGATCCGGAAAGTAGTCATCGTGGACAAGTGGTACCGCAAGCTCGACCGGCTGCATCAGGAGCTGCCGCCCGCGTGGCGGGCCAATTCCCTCGCGGAGGCGGACGCCGTCGTCCTCGTCGTCTGGGACAAGCTGACGGGCATGGGCAATGCGGCCGGCGACGGGAAGGTCATCACCTTCACGCCGTTCGACATGCACCGGGCCAAGGTGGAGGTCTTCAGCCGGAGCAAGGAATACTACGGCGACGCCCTGCTCACCCCCCTGGGCAAGGCGACATCGACCACGGCGGCCGACGTGATCGGCTACCTGGAGATGCTCAACGCATCGGCCAAGGGGCCGAAGTAGCGCCGCCTACCGGCTCAATCGCACTTGAGGCCGGGGCGGGCGGCCCGGCGTACGCAAGCCGTAACCGTTCGGCCGGGGGTGGGGAGGAGACGGTTTTCGACGTGCGGGGTGGCGGGGGTGCGGATTGCATTGCATTGCACCCCCCCAGACGAGACTGCTGAAAAACTCGGTTTCGTCGACGTAAGTCCGTAAAAGTCGTCCTCGCGGGACACGAACTTTACGGACTTACGTCGAGTCGAGGGGGTTTTTCAGCAGTCTCCAGGCAACGGTAGGACCCCAGGGAACCGTGAAACGGGCGTGGGGGGTGGACGAAGTGGGGGCC
>CAZVZK010000346.1:0-1660 GCA_964630925.1 uncultured Alcaligenaceae bacterium | reverse complement strand
GGCCGCGCCCCTCCGCGCCTCGTGGGTCACTATCCCAGGGTTATTGAGAAGTTACACTCCGTCGCCGTAACATCATCGTGATTCAGCATTTACACCGACGATTCCGAGTCACATGCCAGATGGCGGCACACGCCACCCCTGCCAGGAGACGGGAAAAGTTGGCAGGCCCCTTGACGGAGCATGGACGCCCGTCCAATACTACCAACAGGGAGAGCCCTCGCCCACAACCCTCCCCCATCTCCCCGGTGCCCCGTGCCCAGGCCTCCCCCGCCAGAACGATATTCCTCACCCCGCGCCGCGATCCCAGGAGGCACGCCCACGGCCGCAGGATCGTCAGGGCCTTCCTCGCCGTCTCTCAGCTCCGCGTGGCAACACCGGGGCCCTGCGTCCTCGCCGACGGCGATGTCAACGGCATAACCCGCCGGGCGGTGATGGACGCCGCCGAGCGGGTCAGGGGGGGTGAGGAAGCCAGGAGTCGTAGCGCCTGGCGGCGAACGACACCGCTCAGCAGCGGCGGGGGGGCGGCTGGAGCGATGAACCACCGAAATGCCGTGATGCCCCCGCCGCTGTAGCAGCGGCGGGTTCGGCCCGGCCCTTGCACGCGAGAACCTACGCGGCGGGCTTGACGGCTGACAGCAGCGCGCCCTGCGTCCAGCCGGACGTGCGGTAGCCGGTCCAGCCGTGGAACCGAATATCAACGAAGCCAGCAGCCACCAGCATCTCTTGGAGCGACCGCTCCCAGATGGCTCCCGACACTCAGTCGGACCAGGTACCCTTGCCGGCGAGCTCTTCCGGCGTGACATGCGGCTCCAAGAGGATGTCGGCCATCTGAAGGCGACCCCCAGGTCGCAAGACGCGGAACAGCTCCGCGACGACCTTCGGCTTATCGACGCAGAGGTTCAAGACTCCGTTGGTGATAATCACATCTACAGACGCAACCGGGACGGGCAGGGCGTCGGCATGCCCCGCCCGGAAGTCCGTGTTGGACAGGCCCACGGCCGCCGCGTTCCGCCGGGCCTTGTCCAACATCTCCTCCACCATGTCAACGCCGATGACCTTGCCCGTCGGGCCGACCCGCCGGGCGGCCAGGATACTGTCCATGCCGGCCCCACAGCCAAGGTCGAGCACACTCTGGCCGGGCCGCAGCTCGCCGAGGGTGAATGGGCTCCCGACGCCAGCGAACGATTCCGTTGCGGCGGCCGGAAGCGAGTCGATCTCCTGAGAGGGATAGCCCAACCGCCTCGCGCTGTCCGGCCCGACGGGGAAGCGCTTCTCCTCGGTGGGATTGCGGGCCAGAGCGACAAAGCGTTCCTTCACGGCTGATTCGACATTCGCGGGAGCGTCTTCCATGATCGTGACTCCGTCCGAGAACCAGCACGTCAAGGGCCGAGCTCGTTATGAATCTGCGCCACGTCGGACATCACACAGCACGGCCGCCCGCCTGTCAAGGACAAGCCGCGTCGTTCCGCGACACGGCCCTCCGCCCCGGCCCCGTCGCCCATCGTCCCCCACCTTCACCCCTCAGGTCGGTGTCAAGCCCCAGAGAGCCTCCCCGTGCCCGACTGCCCCCCCCGCCCCCAGACATGACGCCCCCCAGCTGACATCCCCCCCGCCTTGCGCGGGCCAACGGCCGCTGCGCGGCCTACGCCTCGGGCCGCAA
>CAZVZK010000345.1:0-1677 GCA_964630925.1 uncultured Alcaligenaceae bacterium | reverse complement strand
GGTGGTGACCTTGATGGGCTAACAGGCTTGCTACAATGCAAGGTAGCGGGGTTGGGGCCTCGCGAGTAGCCCCGCCAAGGAGTTGCGCCGTGGCCGAGCCGATCTGCCTGCCCATCGAACGCTTCTTCTGCCACAATCCCGCCTGCCCAGACCACGGCAAGCGCGGCCACGGCAACCTTTATTTCCGCGGATGGAGCGGCCGCGAGAAGAAGATCCGCATGGTCTACTGCCGCTCCTGCAAGAGGTCCTACTCCGAACGCAAGGGCACCGCCCTCGAACGCTCCCGGCTCCCGCCCGACAAGGCCGCCTCCATCCTCGACCACGTCCGCGAGGGCACGGGCGTCCGCGCCACCTCCCGCCTCACCGGCGTCGCCAGGGACACCGTCTCACGATACGTCGCCCTCGCCGGCGGCCAGGCCAGGAAACTCCACGACGAGCTCGTGGCTTTTTCCCCCTCTGACCCGTGAGGCCCAGCTCGACGAGAAGTGGGGCTTCGTCGCCAAGAAGGAGAAGAACACCGACCCCGGCGACCCCCGGGACGACGAGAAGGGGGACGACTGGGACCACACGGCGGTTGACCCCGAGAGCCGCCTCCTCCTGGTGGTGGTGCCCGGCGAGCGTTCGGCGGCCAACTGCAAGAAGGCCGTCGAGGAGGTCCACGCCCGCACCGGCGGCAACCCGGCCATGCTCCTGACGAGCGACGGCTACCCGGCCTACGCGACGGCGATCGAGGAGGTGTACGGCGAGTGGGTGCGGCCCGAACGCAAGCCGGGGCCGGGGCGGCCGCCCAACCCGCGGAGGGAGATGCCGGCGGGGCTGGTGTACGCGACGGTGACGAAGAGGCGGGAGAAGGGGCGCGTGGTGGAGGTGGTCAGGTCGGTGGTGTTCGGGATGGCGTGCCTGCTGGCGGTGTGGCTGCGGCGGTCCGAGGTCAGCAACACGATCAACACGTCGTTCGTGGAGCGGAACAACGCGACGGACCGGCACCAGAACGCGCGGAAGGGGCGGAAGACGTACTGCTTCTCGCGGAGCAAGAGGATGCACGACTGTGCGACGTACTTCGTGTCGTACAGCTACAACTTCTGCTGGGCCGTGCGGACGCTGAGGGTCAAGGAGGGCGGGGCCTGGAGGCCGAGGACGCCGGCGATGGCGGCGGGGCTGGCCGACCACGTCTGGTCATTGCGCGAGTGGCTCACCTACCCCGCCAAACCTTGCTCGCCCAAGTAGGCCTCCACCGGATTCCTGTCCTGGCCGATTCGGGAATGGGAGCCATTCTATCGACACCCCTCCCTGAAGCGACATCGCCGGGGTGGCCGCGGCGTCCCTGGCGTCTGCCGGATCAGGCCCGGCTCGCTCCACCAGGCCACGCCCTGGATGGTGGCGGATGGACGCCCATCAGTGAAGGAAACGAACCGGGGAAACGGATGGAGGTGAAATGGACGTCCATCAGTGAAGGAAACGAAATAGGGAAACGAACTTGACCTCCGCAAATGCAAGCGCCAGAACGACTTGAGGAAGTTCGTTTCCCGACCCCCCTCACACCCCCCCACGCGACGGAAACGAATCGCCACCGCGATCATGCGTGTCCGTGCGCCTGATCCCTACCTCAGGACGTGACTGGTGACTACAGTGGACCCCATTGTCGAGACCAAAAAAGCGGGTTCCATCCCTACGCCC
>CAZVZK010000344.1:0-1687 GCA_964630925.1 uncultured Alcaligenaceae bacterium | reverse complement strand
AGTTCATCATCGCCGACACCCCCGGCCACGAGCAGTACACGCGCAACATGGCCTCCGGCGCCTCGACGTGCCAGCTCGCCATCATCCTCATCGACGCCCGCCACGGCGTGCAGACGCAGACCCGCCGGCACTCGTTCATCGTGTCGCTGCTGGGCATCAAGCACGTCGTCGTCGCCATCAACAAGATGGACCTCGTCGGCTACTCGCGCGACACCTTCGAGAGGATCAAGGACGAGTACACCGGCTTCGTCGCCAAGCTCGACCTGCGCGACATCACCTTCATCCCCATGTCCGCCCTCAAGGGCGACAACGTCGCCTCCAGGAGCGCCGCCACGCCGTGGTATCACGGCCCGGCGCTGCTCGACCACCTGGAGACGGTCCACATCGCCAGCGACCGCAACCTGACCGACCTGCGCTTCCCCGTCCAGTACGTCCTCCGCCCCGACCTCGACTTCCGCGGCTTCTCCGGCACGGTGGCGTCCGGCATCATCCGCAAGGGCGACGAGGTCATGGCCCTGCCCTCGGGCAAACGCAGCCGGGTGAGGTCGATCGTCACCTACGACGGCGAGCTGGACGAGGCGTTCGCCCCCCAGGCCGTCACGGTCACGCTCGAGGACGAGATCGACGTGTCCCGCGGCGACATGCTCGTCCACCCCGACAACCCGCCCCACGTCAGCGCCCAGATCGAGGCGATGGTGGTGTGGATGGCCGAGCAGCCCCTCGGGCCGGGGCGGACGTACACGCTGAAGCACACCACGCGGCAGGTGACGGCGGAGGTGGCGTCGTTCCGCCACGGGGTGGACGTCAACACCCTGGAGCACCGGGCCATCGCCCGGCTGGGCCTGAACGAGGTCGGGCACGTCCAGCTCAGCCTGACACAGCCCCTGGCGTGCGACCCGTACCGCGCCAACGCCGCGACGGGGGCGTTCATCCTCATCGACCGGCTCTCGAACAACACCGTCGGGGCCGGCATGATCCTCGACCCCGCCGCCCCGCGCCAGGCCGAGGCGGTCGTCACCACCAAGGCCCGCGAGAGCCTCATCGCCCCCGCCGAGCGCGAGGCACGCTACGGCCAGGTGCCGGTGACGGTCCTGCTGGTCGGCCTGACGGGCAGCGGCAAGAGCCGCATCGCCTACGCCCTGGAGCGCCGCCTGTGGGACGAGGGCCGGGCGGTGACGGTGCTGTACGGCCAGAACATGCGTCAGGGGCTGAACCGCGACCTGGGGTTCACCGCCGACGACCGCTCGGAGAACCTGCGTCGGTCCGCCGAGGTGGCGAAGCTGATGAACGACGCGGGCGTCATCACCATCGCGGCGTTCGTGGCCCCGCACGAGGCGGTGCGCGAGAGGGTCAAGCAGGTGATCGGGCCGGGCCGCGTGCTGGAGGTGTACTGCACGGCGCCGATGGAGGTGCTGCGGGCGCGCGACAAGAGCGGCGCCTACCGCCTGGCCGACGAGGGCAGGATCGCGCAGATGCCGGGCGTGACGGCGGCGTTCGAGGAGCCGAAGGCGCCCGACCTCGTGTTGCGGACCGACCAGATCGACGTGGACGAGGGCGTCAGCCGTATCGTCGATCTGATGAAGGCGAGGGGCCATCTGCGGTGAAGCTGGCGGAGCTGTCTCCGAGGCCGGGTATAACGTCCTACGCAAGTAAAGTCCGGCGTGGGAGCTGCTGCCTTGGTTGACAT
>CAZVZK010000343.1:0-1727 GCA_964630925.1 uncultured Alcaligenaceae bacterium | reverse complement strand
CACGGGCCGCCCCGATAGCTTACGGGCCGGTCCAGTTTTCGGGGTCCACTATATCAAGGGGCGGACGCGCTTCCCTGGTCCATCCCTCGGGGTAATTGCGGAGTGGGCAGGTGGGCATGTGGGCATGTGGCCGGGTGACTCGCGCGCTCGCCGCCGGTCCGTGACGCCATGCGTCAGGTGATGCCAGAGTCACTTGCCCACTTCGAGCGAGAGTGGGCAGGTGACTCCCCGGAGTGGGCGGGTGACTCCGGGGCGGGATTTGCATCGCAGGTTCGTGTGCGGGGGGGCTGCAATGCAATGCAATGGTCCGACCACCGCCGGCCTCACACCTGTCTCCTTCCGTCCCATCTCCCCGGCAGGACGGTCCCGCCCCGTGGCGCTCACTTCCCCTCCGGCCCCTTCTTGCCGCCGGGCTTGCCGACAAGTTCCTTGATCTCGCGCACCCAGATGTAAAGACGCCCATTTTCTTCTGGAAAATCCGAGGGTTTGCGGGATTGTGCACGGTATACCTGCACGGTATAATGAACCTGCACGCCCGCACAGGATCCGCGACATCAGGAGCGAGTGACATGGCGCGCCAGCCCGGGCTCTGGTTCCGCAAGCAGACGGGGTGGTGGTGCACCACCGTCGACGGGGAGCAGGTCAAACTCTCCCAGGACAAGAAGGAGGCCCAGCAGAAGCTCTACGAGCTCCTGTCCGGGCGCCGCGAGAAGGCCGAGACGGTCCTGCCGACCTTCCGCAAGATCGGCGACCTGTACCTCGGCTTCGTGGAGCGGACGATGGCGCCCTCCACCTTCCAGAACAAGCTCTTCTGCCTGAGGCAGTTCCGGGAGCACGTCGGCAAGATGAAGGTGCAGGAGCTCCGGCCGCACCACGTCAGCGCGTGGCTCGACGCGAGTCCGGGCTGGAACGAGACGACCAGGTCGACGTACCGCAGCCACATCCTCGCCTGCCTCAACTGGGCGGTGGAGGAGGGGCACCTGCGCGACCACCCGCTGGGGAAGATGAAGACCGGGGACTTCCTGCGCCGGGAGCGCATCCTCTCCGCCGACGAGAAGGCACGCATCCGCGGGGCGGTCAGGGCGAAGGGGGACCTGGCCGACTTCCTGCTGGCCCTGGAGCTCACCGGGGCGCGGCCCTTCAGCGAGATGGCCGCGGTCACCGCGGGGATGATCGACTGGGCCTCAGGCACGATCCCGCTTAAGAGGCACAAGAACGCGAAGAAGAAGAAGAAACGGACCATCTACATCACGCCCGAGCTCGAGGCGCTCCTGCGGCGGAAGTGCGGGGAGCGGCCGGAGGGGCCGTTGTTCGTCACCCGCCTGGGCAACGCCTGGAGCGCCCCGTCCCTCTGCTACCACCTCAAGAACCTTGAGGAGGGCCTGAAGATCGAGGGGCTGATCGCGTACTCCTGGCGGCACACCTTCATCACCGACGCCCTGGCGAAGGGGCTGACCGCGGACCTCGTGGCCGAGCTCGTCGGCAACAGCCCGCAGTCCATCGCCAAGTACTACTCCCACCTGGAGAGTAAGCGCGAGGTGATGAAGGAGGCGGCCAGGAAGGCCGTCGGCTGACAGAGCGGGAAGGAGGGGTCCGGGCGTCATGCCCGGCCCCGCGTCCTCACAGGTACTTCAGCGGCCCGTCCTCCTGTACGCCCTGCCTGCGCTGGCGTGCTAGTGCCGTGTCCATGAAGCGGCTTTCGCGCGGCGTCAACCCGCCTCGCGCTT
>CAZVZK010000342.1:0-1729 GCA_964630925.1 uncultured Alcaligenaceae bacterium | reverse complement strand
GGCACGGTTCAAAGGTGGGTAACAAAGGGCGGGCGGGAAACCCGGCCTTGGAGGTAGCGGAGAAGCCAGGGACTCCATAGGTCGAGGTTGCTCAAGACCGAAACCAAGGAATCCCCGGCAATGACCATCCTACCCGCCGCCGTGCCCCCCGTCTGCCCCGCCGCGCGCCTCGGCCCCCGGGGCCGCAAAGGCATCGTCCTCGACGCCCTCGCCGGCGTACCCGTCCAGAGGCTCGCCCTCCACCACGGAGTCAGCCGCAAGTTCGTCTACCAGCAGCTCGGCCGCGCCCACGACGCCCTCGCCGCCGCCTTCCTCGACCCCGCCCCGCCCGAGCGGCCCCTCTTCTGGCTCCCCGTCACCAGGCCCTGGCTGCGGAGCCTCGTCGTGGGGCTCGTCCTCACCTGCCACTCCTCCCTCCGCGGCGCCTCCGAGCTGCTCGCCGACCACTTCGACCACCCCATCAGCCTCGGCTCCGTCCACGGCATCCTCCGCGAGGCCGCCGACGCCGCCGAGGCCGTCAACCGCCGCGAGGACCTCTCCGCCGTCCGCGTCGCGGCGCTGGACGAGATCTTCCAGGCCGGCACGCCCGTCCTCGCCGCCGCCGACACTCGTTCGGGCTACTGCTGCCTGCTCGGCCAGGAAGAGCATCGCGACGCCGACACGTGGGGCGTCCGCCTCCTGGAGATGGCCGAACGCGGCTTCGCGCCCGAGGCCACCATCGCCGACTTCGGCACGGGCCTGCGGGCCGGCCAGAGGCAGGCCATGCCGGGCGTGCCCTGCCGGGCCGACGTCTTCCACCCCCTGCGCGACTTCCAGGCCCTCTCCGCCTACCTGGACAACCGCGCCTACGACGCCCTGGCCTGCCACGACAAGTTGTCGCGCCAGCAGGCACGCCACCAGCACAAGCACGGCGGGAAGAAGGACCGCTCGGTGGCCCAGAGGGCCGCCGAGGCGGGCCGCGTCTGCGGGGAGGCCGTGGCCCTGGCGGACGACGTGCGGACGCTGCTGGGCTGGTGGCGCGAGGACGTGCTGGCGGTGGCGGGGGACTGCCACGCCACGCGGCTGGCGCTGCACGACTGGGTCGTGGACGAGCTGCGGGCGCGCGAGCCGCTCTGCGGACACCGGGTCAGGCCGATCCGGACGCTCCTGGAGAACAACCGGGACGACCTCCTGGCCTTCGCGGGGCGGCTGGACGCGGACCTGGCGGCGCTGGCGGCGCGGCACGGGGTGGACGTGGCCCTGGCGCGCGAGGCGCTGGCGGTGGGGGAGATGGACGACGCCCGGCCCTCGAAGTGGCGGCGGGAGAAGAAGCTTTGGGGGCGGCTGGGGGGCCGGTACGCGGCCCTGCGCGAGGACGTGGCGAGGCTGGCCGGGGCGGTGGTGCGGGCGTCGAGCGTGGTGGAGAACCTGAACAGCCGGCTGAGGAACTACTTCTTCCTTCGCAAGCAGTTAGGCCCCGGATACCTGAGCCTGCTGCGGTTCTACCTGAACCACAAGAGGCTGGCGCGGAGCGGGCGTGCCGAGCGCGAAGGGAGGAGCGCGGCGGAGGTGCTCAACGGCCGGGAACACGGGCACTGGCTGGAGATGCTGGGCCACCAGCGCTTCCGCAAGGCAGGCTGAACGCAGGGCAGGGCAGCCACCCGTGCGTGCGACGCACGCGCGGCAGCCCCCGCACGCCCTTCGCGCCACCCCACCCCGCTGTTACCCGGAAACGACCCCTTTTGAACCA
>CAZVZK010000341.1:0-1815 GCA_964630925.1 uncultured Alcaligenaceae bacterium | reverse complement strand
GTAACTTCTCAATAACCCTGGGATAGTGACCCACGAGGCGCGGAGGGGCGCGGCCGCCGAGACGCCTCGCTGGCTTCCTCCGCGGCATCGGTTGCCCCTGTCCTTCACCCCGCCGCGCCGCCCCCGACTGCTTCCGGCGACGCGGCCTGCCCCGCCATCAGCCCCTCCGCCTTCTCCCGGATCAACAGGGCCAGGCGGGCCACCCCGCCCAGGCCGCGCACCCGGTCACGCAGGTACGCCCAGAAACTCACCCCCAGCTTCCGGCACGTCTTCTTCAGGCTCGCGAACGTGTCCCGGCATCGCCGCCCCGCCTCGCCCCGCGTGCCGCCCGATATCTTCCGCGTCTTCACATACCCCCGGATGTCCGACTCGCTCCCGTTGTTGTGCAACGGCACCTCCGGGCGGGAGAGCACCCGCAGCAGGTCCGCCTTGTGATCGCGCATCTCCCCGAGCACCTTGCCGATGCTGGGGAAGCACACCGGCTGATTCACCAGCGCGTCGAACCGTGCCTCCAGGGCCGCCCTCGCCTCGGCGGACGGCCCGGCGCGGTAGGCCTTCAGGCGCTTGTACAGCTCCCAGATCTGATCGCGCGCCTGCTCGATCGCCGCCCGGTGCTTCTCGTTGTACGGGATCATCCGAGCCAGCGGGCGCTCGGCGTGCACCCAGCACGAGGCGTGGGCCAGGACGTCGAATTGCGCCGCCCCGTCGCTGAGGACCACCAGGCCCGCCCCCGCCCCCTGCTCCAGGACCTGGCCCAGCAGCGCCCCTTCCGTGCTGATCAGGACGTGGCGTTCCGCCGTGACGCCCAGCTCCCGCAGACGCGCCCGCCAGGCCGCCTCGTCCTTGAATCCTCGTGGCCCCGCCGCCAGGGCCTCGATCAGCGCCAGCGGCAGTTTCTGCCGTCGGTAGTAGGCCAACGCCGCCTCGTCGATGGAGTAGCCGGCGCCGGAGCCACGCAGCACCGAGAGGAAGTTCAGCCGGCTCTTGCTGTCGGTGCTCTCGAAGCAGGCGAACAGGTCGTTGCCGATGGCGGTGCAGAAGCCGTTCTTGCCGCCGTGGCGTGCCCCGGTGTCGTCCACCCCGATGTACGAGGACACCCCCAACCCGGCCGACAGCACCTCGGCCTTCTCCAGGTGGAAGCCGTCCCGGCCGTGGGTCAGGATGCGGTCGACCTGGCCGGCGGAGATGTCGATGCCGATCTCGCGGAGCTGCTCCAGGAGCAGCGGCTGGGTGACGTTGCACTGGTGGTGCTGGTAGAGGACGTAGGCGTGCAGGGAGGGGCCGAAGTGGCAGCCGGGGAGGACGCCGTCGGGCAACGGCGCCAACAAGGACCGGCCGTCGGGGGTGAGGATGCGTTCGCGGAGGTAGCGGGTGGCCCTGGCCTCGAGGTGCAGCTCCTGGACGAGGTACCCCTCGTGGCCGTGGGAGGTGGAGCCCGGCGGCGGGTCGGGGAAGGGTATGATCACCTCGACGGGGGTGAGGGAGGCGGCCGTCTTGGAGCGTTTGGCGGAGCCGGGGCGCTTGTCGCCTGGCGCCGGCGGTGGCTTGGGTGACGGGGCCTCCAGGCGGCTGGGGGCGATCTTGGGCCGGGGGCTTTGGCCCTTGAGGAGGGCGATCTCGTCCTTGAGCAGCCCGACGGCCTCCTCCAGCTCGTGGATGCGCTGACGCTGGGCGTCGATGACGGCCAGCAAGGCCTCCACCAGCGGGGTACGCTCCGGATCAGGGATGGGAGGCAGCTCGACCCTCATGCCGTCCAGAATAGCAGCTCGACCCTCGCGCAGCTGCGCCTCTTTCCCAGGCTTATTGAGAAGTTAC
>CAZVZK010000340.1:0-1846 GCA_964630925.1 uncultured Alcaligenaceae bacterium | reverse complement strand
CCGATCTTGCCACAACCCGCCCTCCCGCGCTAGATCAAAATCCTAACCGCTCTAACGCCGGGCTGGAGCGGCGGCGGAAGGAGCAGGCCCGTGAGGCGGAACCGGGCTGACGCCCCGGGCCAGTTCGGCCTCGCCGCCTGACTGCCTGACCGCCGGCCAGTCATACACGGGCAACAGCCCCCGCTGCCTCAGCCCATGCTCCGCTTCAAGCCACGCCTGCCCCAGCGCCATCCACGCCTCCTCGCTGGCCGGCGGCGGCGCGGCGAGCATCGCGCAAAGCTCCGCCTTCGCCGTGGGGTCCTCGCAACACGCCAGCCGCCGCAGCAGCGCGCGCCGGTCCAGGCGATGCTCCTCCCGCCAGCAGATCGGCAAGCGGATCACCGGCGGCCACGGCTCCGAGGCGTCCTCGGCGGCCAGGGCCTCCTCGGCCCGCAGGGCCGCCAGGATGGCCGGCTTGACCTCGGCGGCCTTCCCTTTGAGGCAGGCCGGCAGAGGCGGGCTGATCCGCACCTTCCCGCCATCCACTTCCTGGGCCTCGCGCCCGGAGAGGCGCAACCGCCGCAGGGCCTCGCGGCCGTCGGCCAGCATGCGCCCACCCCCCGGCTCCACCTGGCCGCCTGCTGCCGCCGCCGCCGCGCCTGCCGTCGTCATCGCTCCGCCCCCTCCGTGACTGCCAGCGCCCAGCCACTCCACCGCATCGCCGCCCCTATCTTCCCGGCGCGCGTCATCGCCACAGCCCGCCCCCGGCAGTACCCGGCCAGGTCCCCGACCACCCTCGCCGGCGCGGCCTGCCCGGCACGGAGGGCGGCCACGGCCTGGCCACGCAGCCGCCACAGGACGCCCTCGCCGCCCTTGGACTTTGCCTCCTCCTTCTCGCACCATGCGTGCAGCCCCGCGAGGGCATTGGGCGGCACGCGGCCGCCGTCGGGCCGGGGGACGCAGGCGTCCGGGTCAGGCACGTTCGCCGCGAGCCTGAACCACAGCTCGCGGCGGCCGCCGGGCGAAAGCGTGTCGAGCGGGCAGCCGCCGCCTGGCGATTCCGGGATGACCACGCCGCCGCCGGGCAGGGCCACGGCGGGGGTGCCGGAGGCGCGCAGCCGCGCCAGGAGCAAGGCCGCCGGGGTCCGGCGGGGCTGGCCGGGATGCTCCCAACGGACCCAGGCCGCCAGCCGGTCCAGGTCCTCGTGCAGCAGGGCGGCGCGGGCACGCAGCGAGGTGTCGAGCCGGCCGGCCTCGCGGCCGTGCAGGTGGACGGCCCCGTCGCCGCGAGCGACCACGCGGACGCCGAAGGCCAACAGTTCCGAGAGCAGGCCGAAGACGGCATCCCGCCCCGCCCCCGCCGGCCGGGCGGGGGGCGAGGACACGCGCGAGGCGTGCCCTCGCGCGCCGGCCGGCCCCGACGCCACGGGCTTGCCGCGCCGCGCCAGCTCGGCCCCGATGGCGGCCCGCAGGCCGGCGTCGAGGGTCACGCACTCGCGCAAGCACCAGCCGAGGTAGCCGGCGTCCACCGATTGCAGGGGCCGCCCCCGGTGCTTGCCGAACGGCATCACGATGGCTTCATTCATGCCCACCTCCCTCTTCCCTCCCCTTCCAGAAACGCCCGGCACAGGCGGGTGTTCACCCGGCCGGCATCGTACCCCGGAGGCCGGGGGCGCGCCAGCCGGCCTCCGGGCGCGCCCCGCTCAGGCCGGCGGCCCCTGACCGCCCGGCTCGGGCGACGCCCCCACCAGGCCCCCGCCGGGCGCGGGCGCGCGCCCCCCGGGGGGGGGCGGGGGGGGGGGGCCCGCGGGGCCCCCCCCCCGCGGCCCCCGCCCCCACGGCCCGGCGGGCCCCGGGGGGGTGGGGG
>CAZVZK010000339.1:0-1922 GCA_964630925.1 uncultured Alcaligenaceae bacterium | reverse complement strand
GAGTCGATGGTGGAGGAGCTGCAGAACGCGCTGAACAACATGGCGTACGCCGGCGGCAAGGCGAATCCTGCGCTGCTCAAGGGCCTCAAGGACGCCAGGAACCCGTCGCGGCGTGCGGCGGCGGCGCAGGCCCTGTGCGCCGGGCCGCTGGCGGACTACATGCCGCAGATCCGCGCGGCGCTGGCGGACAAGGACCCCGTCGTGCGGGCGAAGACGGCACTGGCGCTGGCCTCCGCCAAGGAGCCCGAGGCCATGCCCGTCCTCATCAAGCTATTGGCCGACGGCCCGGCCGAGGCGGCGAGCGCCGCCGAGGAGTACCTGGCCAAGGTGGCCCGCGACGCGGGGCCGAAGGACCTGCCCGAGGGCGACGACGGCCGCAAGAAGCGTGCGGCCGCCTGGGGCAGGTGGTGGGACGACAACAAGGGCAAGGTCGAACTCGTCAGCGTCAAGGCCGTCCTCGAGGAGCCCGTGTCGCGGATGGCCGTGATGGCCGTCCAGGACAACCGCACCGGCATGACCAAGCTCTTCGTCCTCGACCAAAAGGGGGAGCGGAAGCACACCATCACGAGCATCAACTACCCCAACCACGCCAGCATGGCGAAAAAGGATCGCGTCCTCATCTGCGACCAGAACAGCTCCCGCGTCGTCGAGACGGACCTGAAGGGCGACATCAAGTGGCAGAAGCCGTTCAACAACCCCATCGGCGTCTACCCGCAGCGCAACGGCGGGGCCTTCGTGGTGACCCGCAACCAGCTCTTCTTCCTCGACGGGGCGCAGAAGGAGGTGCGGCGCATCGACCGGCCCGGCTACGACATCATGGCGGCCGCGGCCTTCGCCGACGGCACGGTGTCTCTGCTGACCAACGCCGGCCAGCTCATCCGGTACAGCAAGGACGGCAAGGAGACCGGCAGCGTGACGCTGGCGATGGGCGGCATCCGCCGGGGCTTCGTCAACAACCTGCCCTTGTTCCTCAAGGACGGCGGCGTGATCATGCCGGACTACTTCAACAGCCAGGTGAAGGCCTTCGACAAGGCCGGCAAGGAGAAGTGGTCCACCCGCATCAACAACCCGTGGTCGGTGGCGCCGCTGCCCGGCGGCGGCTACATGATCGCGACGCGGGCCGGCACCACGCTCTATGAGCTGGACCGCAACGGCAAGGAAAAGAAGACCAGCAACGTCCCCGAGGGCATCCCCCTCTTCTACGACCGCCGCTGAGCCCCGCTCGGCCGCCCCGCGCGTCGCGGTGAGACCCGACAACCCGACACCCTGACCCCTGGTTACCAACATGCGACGTGTGCTGCTCGTACCGCTGGCCGCCCTGGCCATCGCCCTCGCCGTTGCCCCCGGCCGCGCCGCCGACAAGGACACCATCGCCGAGGACGAGAAGAAGTTGAAGGACTGCCACATCGCGACAGACGGGGCCGGCCTCGTCGAATTCCTCAAGACCCGCGCCAGGGGCGAGGTCAAACGCGCCACCCTGGAGGCCCTCCTCAAGGACCTCCAGGACGCCGCGCTCGACAAGCGTCAGCGTGCGTTCGCGGAGCTGGTGTCGATCGGCACCCCCGCCGTCCCCATGCTCCGCATGGCCGCGCGCGAGATCGACACCCCCGACCTGAGCGGCCAGGCCAAGGCGGCGCTGAAGGCCGTCGAGGAGGACCCCGGCGCGTTGACCGTCGCCGCCGTACGCCTGCTCGCCGCACGCCGCCCCGCCGGGGCCGCCACGGCGCTGCTCGACTTCCTCCCCCACGCCGAGACGGACGCCGTCCTCGACGAGATGAAGAACGTCCTCTCGGGCGTGGCGTACTCGAAGGGCAAGGCCGACCCCGTCATCCTCAAGGCGCTCTCCGACCCCCACCCCCTGCGTCGCGCCACCGCCATCACGGCGTTGTGCGCCGGCGGCATCCCCGAGCCGCGTGCCGTGT
>CAZVZK010000338.1:0-1937 GCA_964630925.1 uncultured Alcaligenaceae bacterium | reverse complement strand
CTCGCTCAGGGCACTACTGTTATAGCGATGTCAAGCCACCTTGGAAGGCCTGGGGGAGGGCGACTCCGATCGCACTCCGTGGTGGCAAACGTGGCAGCGAAAGGGCCACGAGCTGTCAGCGTGTGCGCGGAGAGGCTTCTGCGACTCTGACTCGCGCCCAGGTCCGTCCAGGAAAGCAGCGTATGTTGTTTCCCGAGGTCCGGAGGCCTGCGCGTCGGTCGCAACGGACCAGGCCCTTCGGCTCGTTGCTGATGGCGTTCCGGGGGCCGGCGCCGCCAGGAGGCGACGCCACGGCAGTGCCCCCTGGCCGACATGTGATTCGCGGTCCGGGACATGCCGCGGCCTTCGGAGATGGGCAAGGTGCGGCGGTGAGCGAGCGTCTCCTGACGGTCAAGGAGGCGTCCGGATCAGAAAGCGCCTGATCAGCCGCCAGACCGTCGATCAGGTCGGCGAACCTCCGTCTCCGCTCCGCCGGTTGACCGCCTTCCGGAGGTGGTCGGGCATGTTGGTAAGGTGGGAGTAATGGCGCGAGATCATGGTGGTATCCCTGTGCCCCATCAGCACGCTGACGGTGACGGCGTCCTCCCCCTTCACGAGCATCTCCGTGCAGAAGCTGTGGCGGAAGGCGTAGAGGGGGGTACATGATGCCGTGCTCCATCGCCAGCCGCCTGACGGCCTTCGCGTGCTCCCGGCGCCTCGCGCGGTGCTGCTCGGCCCTCCCCGGCGCGGCCTTCTCGGCGTTGGTGAGGCGCTTGACCTTGGGCGGCAACAGCCCCAGTTCCTCCGCCTTCGCCGCGCCCATCTTGAGCCGCAGCCGCTGGAAGCGGCACTTCACCGACGACTGGCACCAGGGGCCGCCCTCGGAGTTGACGAACAGCGGGCCGGCCTTCCTCTCCGCGCACAGCCGCCTGGTGATCTCCAGGGCCTTCTCGGAAAGGTAGACCACGCGGCGGACCTTCCTGCCCTTGGAGAGCTTGACGGGGAAGACCCAGCGCGAGGCCGCCTCGTCGAAGTGGGACGCCTCGACGGTGAAGAGCTCCTGGGGCCTCGCCCCGGTCTCCCAGGCCGCGACAAGGAGGTCGCGGAAGTCGGGCTGCACGCCCTCCAGGATGGCGCGGCACTCGGCCTCGGAGACGACCTGCTCCCTCTTGCCCTGGGGCGGCTTTTCCATCCCGGCCAGCGGCGAGCCGAGGCCGGCGGCCTTCAGCAGGCCCTCCCTCGCGGACCAGTTGAGGGCGCGCTGGACGGCGACGATGGCCCCGCGCCGGCCGCCCTTCCAGCCGGGGTGGGCGGCGAGCCAGGACTGGACGTGGCGGGGCGCGAGCCCGTCCGCTGCGATGGCCTGGTCGGGCAGGGAGTCGAAGAAGGACTGGAGGTAGCCCTCGTACCACTTCACGGTGCGCGCGGCCTTGTGCGGCTGGCCCTTGAGCCAGGTCATGAACTCGTCGAGGACCTCGGCCGCGAGCGGGCAGGGGGCCTCGCCGGAGGCGGCGGGCAGGAGGTCGGCGCGGCCCGCGTCGGCCATGAGCCGGTGGTACTCGCGGAGGATCTCGCCGGGCGGGTCCCACTGACCGCGGGCGCCGCCCCTCGTGCCGGTCTTCCTCGGCTCGGGCAGCCCCTCGGGGTGGTGGCCCAGGGGACCTGCCTGCCGCCGATCTCGACGTACCAGAGCCTGCGCGCCGCGCGGTAGGCGGGCATGGGCCTGTGAGCCATGGTCTTGCTCCCTTCGGGTTTGGACCACAGGTGGCCCGAAGGGGGTCGCTCGGCTCCTCCTGGCGGCGGCAACCGCCCGGAGGAGCAACTTTTCTGACACTATCCTGACAGGACGCCGACCACCGCGGCCGGCCATTTTCCCTAAGTCCTTGTCGCCCTAAGTGCCCCGCGGTACGCGCCCGGCGAATCACGTCACCCGTTGAAGAGCAAACACTGACGGCCCG
>CAZVZK010000337.1:1308-2071 GCA_964630925.1 uncultured Alcaligenaceae bacterium | reverse complement strand
CCCCCTTTACCCTCCGCCCCGACCCTCGCCAATATCAAACTGACGATGGCCCTTGCCGGCCCCGCTCGATTCCCCTAATCGGCGCCGATTGGGGGCGCATTCGCCGGCCCGCCCTGGTATGATGACCTTTACGGGGCGTCACACCGCACCCGTTCGACGGACGAGGCTGTGCCCTCGGCCTCCCTTTCTTGGACGACTGTCCCAACAGCCCCCCCGAGATCGCGATGCCTTGACGCAGACCGGCACACCCGCCCCATTGGGGGACGCGGGGGCTCTGTCCGTGCGCGTATCCGGGGCCGCTTGGCCCGTAGAAAGGGATCGATGAATATCTACGTCGGGAATCTGTCATTCGAGACCACGTCCGACGACCTCCTCGAGATGTTCGGGGCGTTCGGGACGGTGACCAGGGCCCAGGTCGCCAACGACCGCGAGACGGGCCGCTCGCGCGGGTTCGGGTTCGTGGAGATGAGCAACGGCGGCGACGAGGCGATCAACGGCCTCAACGGCACGCAGCGAGGCGGCCGGACGCTGACGGTCAACGTGGCCAAGCCCCGCGAGGAGCGTCCCCGCACCGGCGGCGCCCCCGGCGGGCGCGGCGGCTACGGCGGCGGGTCCGGCGGCGGCCGCGGCGGCTGGTGATGACCCGGTCACGGAGGGCGGCCGAGGCCGCCCCCGTGACCCCCCCCAGGGCCGCGCGGCCCCGGGCCCCCGCGCCCCCCGGCCGGCCCCCCCCCCCGGGCCGGCGCGGGCCCCGGTGGGGGGG
>CAZVZK010000337.1:822-1298 GCA_964630925.1 uncultured Alcaligenaceae bacterium | reverse complement strand
GGCCGCCCCCGGGACCCCGCCCTGCGCCGCCGTCCCCTGGCCGCCGGCGCCCTCGCCCTCCCCCCCGCCCATCGAAGGAAGTCCCCGTATGCAGCTCTACGTCGGCAACATCGCAACGGCGGTCAACGGCCGCGACCTCGCCGCCATCTTCGCCCCCCACGGCACCGTGCGCCGTGTGCGCCGCGCCATCGACCCCGTCACGGGAGCCCCCCGCGGCCACGCCCTCGTCCTCATGGGGTCGGCCGAGGAGGCCCAGGCCGCCCTGACGGCCCTCAACGGGGCGCCCGCCGCCGGCGAGACGCTCTCCGTCCGCAAGGCGCGTCTCCGCCCCCGTTCATGACCCCCGCGACCCGCTCCGACGACCTGCACCACCTCCTCGGCTATGCGGCCGACCTCGAGCTGGAGGTGGACCGCCTGCGCCGCCAGAGCCTCTTCTTCCAGGCGGAGGCCCGCGCCACCCATCGCCGCATCGCGGC
>CAZVZK010000337.1:0-812 GCA_964630925.1 uncultured Alcaligenaceae bacterium | reverse complement strand
GGTTCACGCTGGCGATCATGCAGGTGGCGCGGATGCAGGACAGCCCGGGCCTCGGGCTGCGCATGGACCATGTCTACGCCGGCATGGGCGTGGGCAGCGTCTATCTCGGATTCGTGGCCCTGCGCCGCATCGCGGCGCACTGCGGTGGCGCGGCGCCCGAGGCGTTGGCAGATGTCGCCCGAGAAGCCTCCGCCCTGGCGCAAACCCTCGGCGATCTGCAGGAGCCGCCCGGCTACCACCCGGCGCACGACCAGGTGGTGGCCATCGCGCTCCGCCCCCTGATCGAGCAGGTCTTCCGCTCCCAGCAACGCATGGTCGGCGCGCCGGATGCCAAGCTCCGCCTCCTCCTGGAGGGGGACCACGCCGAGTGGTTCCCCGCGCGCCTCCGCCGCATCCTGGACAACCTCATCTCCAACTCCCTGCGCTACCGCGACCCCGAGAAGACGGAGATGTGGGTCGAGGTGGTGATGCGGCCCACTCCCGAGGGGTACGAGTTCCGCGTGTCCGACAACGGCCGGGGCCTCCCCCAGGACCGGGGCGAGATCCTCGACCTGCTCAACCGCGCGTCGCCGACGCGTGGCGCCGGCCTCGGCGTCGGCCTGGCGGTGGTCAGGCTCCTCGTCGAACGCAGCGGCGGCTCGCTCACCGGTGGCTCCGGTGAGGGCCAGGGCACCACGTTCATCCTCTTCCTCCCCCGCTACGACCTGACCGACTTCCTCGTCTAACCCGGATTGCACACCGCGGAGGGAGCGGAGACCGGGTGGTGACCTTGATGGGCTAACAGGCTTGCTACAATGCAAGGTAGCGGGGTT
>CAZVZK010000336.1:0-2112 GCA_964630925.1 uncultured Alcaligenaceae bacterium | reverse complement strand
CCGCAAGCTCAAGGACGGCAGCTAACGGTGGTAAGTCACCTTGGAAGGGCTGGGCATTGGGACCGTCGCGATCCCGACCGGGATCGTGTATGATCACGAGGTGGAAGAGTTCGGGCCATGAGTGGGGCAACGAGGCGGCCTTTGCGAGGACCCGCTGGGTGGCGTGGCAGCGTGGCCCGGCGTCAATCAGCGGTGGTTGAGGTGCGAGATTCGACGCGGAGTTGAACGTCAGCGGGACAGTGGATCAGGAGCATGGCATCGCCGCCGAACCATCCGCCTGCTGGTTGCTGCGTGTCTGATCTGAGCAGCCCGTTGTAACCTCAAGCGTCCGGGGGGTGGGTGATGAAGGTTCACGGATTCCACGAAGGCGACCGGACGGAATACCTGGCCCTCTTCGTCTTCAGCGCGGTGGCCTATTGCTCGCCCGTCCCCCGACAGTTCGACCGCTTCGGCGTGGACTTCTTCGCCCACTTGGCCGACACGTCAAAGCAGAACCTTGTGGCGTCTGGGCAGGCGGTGTGTGCCCAGGTGAAGTCCGACAACAGCCCAGTCCTGCTCGACAGCGTAGAGCTGCTCGGCTGCCTGTACGACCTGGCGGTGCCGTTCTTCCATGTGGTCATCGACAAGGGCGGACACAAG
The DNA here is from genome assembly GCA_964630925.1 of uncultured Alcaligenaceae bacterium. Classification (GTDB taxonomy): domain Bacteria; phylum Planctomycetota; class Planctomycetia; order Gemmatales; family Gemmataceae; genus RGDT01. The sequence goes on along the minus strand of CAZVZK010000336.1, from coordinate 1,473 downwards.
ATCCAAGTTTACACCACGGCCGGACGCATCGGCGCCTACTATCGGAAGTGGTTCGGGCGGCTGTGGGTGATGCCCGGCGAACAGGGTCAGGGGGGCCCGGCCGAGGCGAACTCCAGTGACCACGTCCTCTACCTGGGGAGTCCGATCTACGAAGGCCCATTGGCCGCGTTTGAGGACGACGCCCAGAAGCAGGAAGTCCGGCGGCATTTTCTGAGCGTTATCAGGTCCTGGGCGAAGTGGGAGCAGTTGCTGATCGGGATCAAGGCAACTACCGTCCCATTCGTCCCGACAATCCCGGCGTACACGACAAATGAGACGCTGAAACTTGACAAGGTTTCGCTCGAATTGTACTCCGATCCAGATTACCTGCGTGGCTACTGGCTGGCGGTTGGGGCATACCTTTCCCACTTCCGCGATTACCTTGGGCAACTCCGGGGCGGGGAGGTTGAATCTCGCGTTCCTGACTACACCATCAAGGCGACTGCATTGATGGCGGCGCTTGACGAGGCAAGGAAAGCAATGCGCGATCTTCAGCCTCCCCGCAATTCATGGGAGGAAGATCGATGATACGCGTGGTTGCGTGATGGTGACTTCGAGCATTACCGAAGAGGCATCTTATGCACCAAGCCACTGCGCCCTGCCACGGCAGCCTTGCCCCTATGGTCTTCGAAAGATTGAGAAACGAATCCTGGTGGACCAGCGGGCTGAGCCTGTCGGACTTCACGTTGCGGTGGGATGGATGTCAGCAAGGGATGATGGGCCTCACGCTCCCCATCCGCGAAGGAATGGACCCGGAGAGCCTGGTTCGCTGCGTGCAGGAAATCGGCTTGCTCGCGGCCGTCCACAATACCAGTGTTCTCATCGCGCCGAGGATACAGGTTGAGGTGCCGCAAGTCTGTTATCACGCCACTCCCGCGAAGAACAAGGCGAGCATCGACCAAGAAGGATTGAAGTGCTGTAACGACACCGGTGTGAGTACCACGGGATGGGCCGGTGCGCGAGGACGTATTCACTTTTCGCTCACTGCGGAGTCCGCGAAGAACGAATGGGCACGGGGCCAACTCGCGCGATTCAGCGCCGCCTGGGTTGTCTACGAGGTGAGGGGGTCCGGCATTGACAGCCCATTCTTCCGCGATCCTTCGAGCCAGACGGGCTACATCATCGAAGGGGGCTGTGTCGCCAAGGAATTCCTCAAGGTCGTGGACACGTTTGATAACCCAACGACCGGCCCCCAATAACGTCTTCGACCCCGTGAGCATTCTGGGGCCACGACCTCCCCGCCTTGCGCGGCCCCACGCTCGCCGCGCTCGCTCGGCCTCGGCCGCAAAGCCGGCCTGGCCGGGGCCGCTCGGCGTCCTCACACCTTACGTAACAGCCAAGGCCGGCCGCCGGAGTCGGGCGGCGGCGGTCTTCTGCTGTTGTTTGGTGCAAGGACGCCGAGCGGGCCACGCCAGGGCCGGCTTTGCGGCCCGA
>CAZVZK010000335.1:0-2119 GCA_964630925.1 uncultured Alcaligenaceae bacterium | reverse complement strand
CGCTCAGGGCACTACTGTTATAGCGATGTCAAGCCACCTTGGAAGGCCTGGCCCAAGGCCAGGCGTACCACCGGACGGCCCATAGCGGCACCGCCGGGGCGTCGATCTTGTACAAGCCGCTGGATGGGTAGCGCTGAGTCTCGGCGGTATCCCCCGCCCGGAAGCCTGCCTTCATCACGAAGCGATACTTGCCGCACGGGCTGTCGGCGGTCCAGGGGCGTTCCGAAGCCGGCGAGAATGCTCGGGCCGGCACGGGGCCGAACGCCGCGAAGGCGATGAGCAGGGCGGCCGCGAGCGGGATGCGAACGGGCATGGCATCTCTCCCAGCTACGCGCCCACCGCCACGGCGGCCGGCGTGTCCTTCGGCCTGGTCCGCCACCACCACACGGCCAGAAGGATGGCGCCCAGCAGGAGGACGCCCAGGATGAGGCCGCCACGCAGCCAGGGCCGCGACTCCGCGATGATCTTCCCCGTGCGGATGTCGAAGGTGCATGTCGAGCCGTCGTCCGGGGCGAGGTGGTAGGTGTAGGCCGCCTCGTCCACCGTGCCCTGATTGATGCGGATACGCCGCGTCCCGCTGCCGTCGTCGGTGCCCAGCATCAGCCACGGGATCTCGGCCAGCTCCTCGGGGGCGTACTGGTTCACCAGCTTGCCGTCGGCGTGGAAGGAGAGGCCGGGCGGGTAGCCGTCGTAGCCGTTGCCCGGATGCACGACCAGATGCACGCCGTCGGTCAGCGGCACGACGCGCTGCTCGTAGGCGTACCACGTCACCGTCCACAGCGGCACCGGCGCCGCGCCGACGCGGTACCGGCCGCTGGCGGGGTACTGCTTGGCGAGGGCCTCGGCGTTGGCGCCGAGCTTCGTCAGCATCACGAAGCGGAACTTGCCGCACGACGAGTCCTTGGTGTAGGAGATGGGCGGGATGACCGAGAGGCCGAAGGCGGGCGCGACGGCCGCCAGGGCGGCGAACAGGGAGAGCGCGGACCGGCTCATGGTGTAATGTCCTCCTTCCCCCTGTATGGCCGCGAGGATGGGGCCGTTGAACGCCCGCGTCTATCCGGGTCGGATGGCGTCGGACGTGGGCGGCGGGATCGAGGCGGGGAGCTGTTCCGGCCTGGGCTTGCCCACGCGGTAGCGCCAGATCACGACGATGGCGAGGAGCAAGGCGACCAGGAACACCGACGCCACGATCCGCCACGGCCGGAAGGCAGAGAGCATCGCCCCGGTGCGGATGTCGAACGTGTACGACGACCCGCCGCCGGGGGAGATGCTGTAGATGAGGTTCGACTCGTCAATGGCCCCGCTGTTCATGCCCGGTGGAGGCGCGCCCGATGTGTCGCGATGCCTGATCGCGAGCCAGGGCAATTCGACGAGATCCCAGTCCGTGTACCGTCGCACGAGCTGGCCGTTGGCATGGAATTCAAGTCTTGACGCCCAACTCGGGTGGACAACGAGATGCACCCCGTCCGTCAACGGCACAACGCACGACTTATAGGCGTACCAATTCACCGTCCACAACGGCACCGGCGGCTCGCCGATGCGGTACAGGCCGCTCGCGGGATACTGCGTACGGATGGCGGCGTCCTTGCGCCCTGTGTCAGGGCCGAACATCACGAAGCGGTATGTGCCGCAAGAGGTTTCCAGCGTGTAGGAGGTCTCTGGCCCTGGCCTGAAGGCATGTGCCGGCGATGGGGCGAGCGCCATCACGGCGGCAACGAGCGCGAGCGGGGTACGGACGAGCACGGGCTGTCCTCCGGGTGTTCCTCGTCCTGCCCGATTCCGATAGGTGTGTCAACGGAGTGGCTCTGGGCCGGGCACTCTGCTCTGGCGGGGCTGGCCTCGTTGGTATGATCCCCGGCACGCCACCCTATTCCCGAGAAACGGGTCGGCCCAACGTGGATTGTCAAGGCTAACGCGGCTTGAGGAGTTAGACAAAATGAGACGGTGCAGGCCGCCGGGCGCGGTTATCTGCGGTCTGACCACTTGCCGTGAAATGCAAATTCCGCCAGGAATTTGCATTTCAGGGGGTTGCCTGGGGGGGTGCAATGCAATCCGCACCACCCTGGCCTCAGAGCATGTGAATCTTTCGACGTTCGTACAGGCGATTTCGCCTTCCACG
>CAZVZK010000334.1:0-2153 GCA_964630925.1 uncultured Alcaligenaceae bacterium | reverse complement strand
ACCCGACAAGGAACTTCGCTACCTTAGGACCGTCATAGTTACGGCCGCCGTTTACCGGGGCTTTGGTTGCGGGCTTCTCTTGCGATAACCCTCTCCCTTGACCTACCGGCACCGGGCAGGCGTCAGTCTGTATACATCCACTTGCGTGTTGGCACAGACCTGTGTTTTTAGTAAACAGTCGCCAGATCCATTTCTCTGCGGCTCCTCAGCGCTTTGACACGCCGGGGAGCACCCCTTTTCCCGAAGTTACGGGGTTAATTTGCCGAGTTCCTTCACGAGCGTTCTCTCGAGCGCCTGAGAATATTCATCTCGCCTACCTGTGTCGGTTTTAGTACGGTCGTCGGCTCGTCCGGCGTCGGCTTTTCTCGGCCGTCCTTCCGGGGACTTCGGGATCGTATGTGCCCTCGTCTTGCGAACGGCCCACTCCAGCGGGCCGCCCCCCTTCCGGCCGGCGTCCTGACGCCATCGACCTCACCGATTCGGTGCAGGAATATTAACCTGCCGTCCATCGACTACGCCTGTCGGCCTCGTCTTAGGGCCCGACTAACCCTGGGCGGATTTACCTTCCCCAGGAAACCTTAGGCTTGCGGCGGACGGGATTCTCACCCGTCTTATCGTTACTCGTTCCGGCATGATCACTCGCGCATCGTCCACGGGCCGTCGCCGACCCGCTTCGCCCTACCGCGCGACGCTCTCCTACCGCTCGGCTTTCACCGAGCCCGCTGCTTCGGCACCATGCTTAGTCCCGTTCATTATCGGCGCGGGGATCCTCGACCAGTAAGCTATTACGCACTTTTGAAATGGTGGCTGCTTCTAAGCCAACATCCTGGCTGTCACCGGATCCCGACTTCCTTTCGCACTCGGCATGGTTTAGGGGCCTTGGGAGGCGGTCTGGGTTGTTCCCCTCTCGACTACGGAGCTTATCCCCCGCAGTCTAGCTGCCCCGGCTTGGTACACAGGCATTCGGAGTTTGGTTCGGACGGGTAGCCGGGTAGGCCCCCGTTCCGATTCAGTCGCTCTACCTCCCGTGCCAACTACCGAGACGTTAACCCTAAAGTTATTTCGGAGAGAACGAGCTATCTCCACGTTTGATGATACTTTCAATCCTCCCCACAGGTCATCCCCTAGTTTTTCAACACTAGTGAGTTCGGTCCTCCATCGGGTGTTACCCCGACTTCAACCTGCCCATGGGTAGATCACGTGGTTTCGCGTCTACCGCCCCCAACTTGGGTCGCCTGTTTCAGGCTCGCTTTCGCTTCGGCTCCGCGTCAGAGACGCTTAACCTCGCTGGTGACGGTAAGTCGCCGGATCATTATGCAAAAGGCACCCCATCACCCGGCCCATTGCTGGGACAGGCTCTGAGAGCTCGTAGGCACACGGTTTCAGGTTCACTATCCTCCCCTTGTCGGGGTTCTTCCCATCTTTCGCTCGCGCTACTATACGCTATCGGTCGCCAGGGAGTACTTAGCCTTGGGAGATGGGCCTCCCGGATTCAGCCCGGCTTCCACGTGTCCGGGCCTACTCAGGAACCACGCTGACACCTTCCCCCACCGCTTACGGGGCTCTCACCCTCTACGGCGGCACATTCCAGAACCTTCGGCTGGGTTGTTGTGTCGTGATGCATGGCCCTACAACCCCACCCGGACGAGTCCGGGTGGTTTGGGCTGGTCCGCGTTCGCTCGCCGCTACTGACGGAGTCGAGGTTTCTTTCTCTTCCTCCAGGTACTGAGATGTTTCAGTTCCCTGGGTTCGCCACCCGCACCTATGGATTCAGTGCGGGCTGATTCGGGGACCCCGGCATCAAAGCCCGTTTGACGGCTCCGCCGGGATTATCGCAGTCTTCCACGCCCTTCGTCGCCTCCTGGCGCCTAGACATCCCCCATGTGCCCTTACTAGCTTGGCCGCATTGGCCCCGCCCCCCGTTGGAAGGGGAGCGAAGGACAATGTCCCGAGACTAGGCCGCACGTTGCATGGCGTGCGGCTGTTTCGTAACGATTGATCCTTCCTCAATTCGCTCGTGCAGAGTTCGCTGAGAAACTTGATGACTCGTCCCGCGTGACCCCCGCGGCGTGCTTCACGGCACACCTCAGGCGCGGGCCTGCTCGTCGTTGTTCTTCGCAACTCTCTCTTCCGCCACCGTGTTTTCAAGGAGC
>CAZVZK010000333.1:0-2249 GCA_964630925.1 uncultured Alcaligenaceae bacterium | reverse complement strand
CCACGATGGGCTACGCGCCCTTCCTTGCCTTCATCCGGGCGGAAGGGCTCACCCCGCCTACCGAATATTTCCCGGATGACGCGGGCACCGTCTGGACCTGGGCAGAGTGGTGGGACGAACACGTCAGTGAGTGGGATGAGCGGTTGGTCGAACGGTTATGGAACGCGCTGGACCGGCTCTCATTCTACGAGGTTGTGGAGGTGCCGGTGGCACCATGACCGGCCTGAGACTCCGACCCCGGTCCGAGAAGGCCGCCCCAGGAACGGTTCGAGGTTGAGTCGTGGGGTGATGAGTGAACCAGGCCTGAGGCGGCGTCCTCGGCGCGCGGCATCCCCCCTCCCGGCACGGCCGGCGTCATCAGGCCCTCGCGTCCGCCGTGGCATCCCGCCGTCCCTGGCCCTCCCCCGCGCCGGCCCTCACCCGCCCGTGGGCGCCGCCGGAGGCGGCGCCTCGATCCTGCGTAGCTCGTAGCCCATCTCCTTCGCACGCCGCGCCAGCTGCCTCTCCAGTCGCTGACGCACCTGCTCGGCGTACTCCTGCTCCGTCTGCTTCATGTACGCCTCCCCGTGACGCATCAGGTGGTACACGATCCGCGCCAGCTCGTGCGCCGCCGCCGTTATCGCCTTGGGCGCCCCCAGACGCGAACGCTGCCGCCGCAGGTACGCCCCCAGCGCGCCCTTGCTGCGCATCAGGCACCACGCCGCCAGACGCAGGGCGTGCGCCGCCCGCCCCTTGCCGCGCCGGGTCCGGCTCGACTTCACCTTCCCGCCAGTCTTCTTCCAGTTGGGGCACAGGCCCAGCCACGACGTGGAGTGCTTCACCGTCGGCCACCGCGTGAAGTCCGACCCCAGCTCGCAGTCACCAGACGAAAGGGGGGCCGAAGACGCTCCCCGTCCCAGTCGAACCAGCGGGCAGAGCGCGGACGCTCGCGGCACCAGGGAATACACGGGCATGGCCGCCGGGCCGGATGATACAATAGGCGCGGCCCGCCCCAGGTCCCCGGCAGACAGGCACGGCGGCACGCCGCGGAGGGGGGGAGCCATCCGCTGCGGCAGACGGCGGGGGCATGTCGGCTTTCTCGGGTTCATAGCTCACTCGGCCCCCGCCGCTGCTGAGTTATGGCGTTCGGCCGAGGACGTTGCGCCGGTCATCTGCGTGTCTCGGCCGTGGAAAGTGATCGCCCCCGGAGGTCTCCCATGCGACGAAACCCTGCTGTCGGGTTGGTGCTCGTCGGGTTGCTGGTCTGGCCGGCCGGCCTGCGGGCGGCCGACCAGGCCGCGGCGGCCGGCTGGGTGAGAGAGCACGGCGGGAAGATCGCCTACGGCGACGGAAAATCCGGCAAGCCCGTCATCGGAGTGGACCTGTACCGCATCGGGCAATCGAAGGTGACGGACGCTGGGCTGAAACACCTGGCCGCGTTCCCGAAGCTCCGGACCCTGAACATCGGATTCGGCCAGGTGACCGACGCCGGGCTCAAGGAGCTGGCCACGCTCACGGATTTGGTCATCCTGAACCTGTGCTACACCTCCGTCACCGACAAGGGGATGAAGGAGCTGGCACCACTCAAATCGCTCCACACCCTCGACCTCAACAACACCAAGGTGACGGATGCGGGGCTGAGGCAGTTGGCCACATACAAATCCCTGCGGAGCCTGACCCTGTGCTGCTTGCCGGTGACGGACGACGGGCTGAAGGCCCTCACGGCCGTCGAGGGGCTGGAGGCGATCAACCTCTTCCGCACGCCGGTGACGGACGCGGGGATGAAGCACCTGGCCTCCTTCAAGTCGCTGCGCCACCTCAACCTGGAGCTGACGAACGTGTCGGACCGGGGGCTGGAACGCCTGGTCGGCCTCCAGAACCTCGAAACGATCTCCCTGTGGAATGCCCCGGTGACGGACGCCGGGGTGAAGCAGTTGGCCGTCATCAAGAGCCTGCGGGATGTGAACCTGCGGGGCACCAAAGTGACCGACGCGGGGGTGAAACATTTGGCCGCCCACGAGAAGTTGCAGGCGCTCATCCTGCAGGAGACCGGTGTGACCGACACGGGTCTGAACGAGCTGGCTTCCTGCAAGAGCTTGCGGAAGCTGTACCTGAACAGCACGAAGGTGACCGCGGAGGGTATCGCCCGCCTGCAAAAGGCGCTGCCGAAGTGCGAGATCTCGCAAGTGGTCATCGAGTGACAGTGAGGGGCAGCCTCCTTACAGGGCTACGTTTCTTGTGAGGGCGAATTCAGGTAGCGATTCTCGGGC
>CAZVZK010000332.1:0-2306 GCA_964630925.1 uncultured Alcaligenaceae bacterium | reverse complement strand
TGCGCGCTGTAGCCGGCCAGCCGGGCGGCCGGTCCGGCATGCCCGTCATCGTCCAGCCCGGCGCTCTGCGCCCTGGGGGGCCGGCCTTCGGGACGCCCCTGTTCCAGCAAGGGGCGCCGGCCACCAAGGCCGGGCGGACACCCGCCACGCCGGCCACCAGGGGCTTCGCCGGGGCCGGCTCGGCCCTCGGCGGCGCCGCCGCCGCCACCGCCCCCGCCCCCGGCCACGACGCCGAAGACCTCGGCACACGGCTCCAGGCCATCATCGACGACTCCCCCCGGCTGCCGTCCCGGTCACGCATCCGTGTCACGGTGGAGGGGGGCACCATCGTCCTGACGGGCGCGGTGACGGACGCCCGCGAGAGGCGGGTCGCCGAGCTGATCCTCCGCCTGACGCCGAGGGTCCGGGATGTGCGGAACGACCTCGTGCCCGACGCGCCCGGCGAGTAGGCCCCGCCCCGGTGAGCCGCCAACCGGCCGATAAGCGTGCGCGTCAGCTTCCGCCGGCCTCATGGCGGCCTTGAGCCGGCCCATGAAGGCCCTGTCCGCGTGGCTTGCCCTGGCGGCCATTGCCGCCACATGATCCATGACTCCCGAACAGGTTGTGGGCGAGGTGTGGCACGGCTGTCATGCCAGGGCAGTGGCACATTCCACCGTTGGGTCCGCGAGCCATGAGGCCCCTGGTCAAGTCGTGTGCTTTCGTGCCCGCACTGCTGGCTGCGTTGCTGGGGTGCGGTGGGACGCCTCCGGCGGGCGCGGGCGGGTGGCCCGCCGGCCCGGTGCTGCGCGGGCACAAGAACACCGTGCACGCCGTGGCCTGGAGTCCCGGCGGCGACAGGGTGGCGACCGGCTGCGCCGACGGCTCCGTCCGCCTGTGGTCGGGTGGCACGGGCGAGGAGGAGGCTACCCTCGTCGGGCACGATGACAACGTGCTATCACTGGCGTATAGCCCCGATGGCTGGGCGCTCGCCTCGGCGAGCGCCGACGGGACGGTCCGCGTGTGGACCGCCTCGACGGGTGAGTTCCGCGCGGCTCTCAAGGGGCACGAGGGGTGGGTCTGCGCGGTGGCGTACAGCCCCGACGGGGCTATCCTCGCTTCGGGGGGCGTGGACAAGGTGATACGGCTGTGGGACGCAAGGACGCTCAAGGAGCGGGCCGCCCTGCGCGGGCACACGGGTGCCGTGGACTGCGTGGCCTTCAGCCCCGACGGGCTGACGCTCGCCTCGGCGGGTCACGACGGGGCCATCAGGCTCTGGGACGTGGGCGCGGCCAAGGAACTGGCCTCCCTCCAGGGGCACCCGGACAGGGTCGTGTCGGTCGCCTTCAGCCCTGACGGGATGGTCCTCGCGTCGGCCGGCATGTTCGACGAGACCGTCCGCCTCTGGGACGTGAAGACGCGCGAGCAGACTGCCGAGCTGAGGGGGCACACGCATCCGGTGAGTGCGGTGACTTTCGGGCGTGGCGGGCTCCTCGCCTCCGCGAGTAGCGACAAGACCGTCCGGCTGTGGCGGCTGAAGGGCCCCGAGCTGCTGGCGGTCCTGGAGGGGCACGGGAACTGGGTGACGTGTGTGTGCTTCTCCCCCGACGGGAGGTCCCTCGCCACGGGCGGCCTCGACAACAACGTCAGGCTGTGGCGAAGGGCGGGGGAGTAGGCCGCCGAGGCCCGATGCCGCCAGGAGCCCGCCCTCCACCCGCCAGCGGACAGCATCAGGGGTGTTGACGCGCCGGGCATCTGCTCCCGGCCCTTGTCCGCCCCCCATCCTGAACGTCCCCCAGGCCCGGAGAAGATGCGGCAGACAACACCCCGACCCGCAACCACCCCATCGGCCCAGCGCCGACCCGACCCGGTACGAGCCGAAGCGGAGTGAGCGTCAATACGTCGCCGGCAGCTCGCCGCGTGCCCGCCGCGCGAAGGCGCTCTGGGCGGACACCCTCCGGCCGCGCGTTGTCGCCGGGCGGCTTGGGCTTGGACAGGTCCGGCAGATCATCGGGGTAGGCGAGATAGGCGCGGCAGAGCTCCGCGGCCGCGGGGTCGGGGCTGTCGTGGCAGGACACGATCCGCGCGATCAGTCGGCGGAAGCGGACGAGCTCGGCCCGGTTCAGCCGACAGACCCGGATGAAACCCGCCCCGATCAGGTCGAGGGCGCGGACAAGCCCATCCGATTGGACCAGGAGGTGATTGCCTAACCCGAGACTGAGATCCAATGGCAGGTCCTGATCGGAGCGCGACGAATTGCAATGGCAGCACGCATACTAGTGTTTCGGACTTACCTGGAGGGTTGAGGAGGGAAGACGGGCCATCCCGCG
>CAZVZK010000331.1:0-2493 GCA_964630925.1 uncultured Alcaligenaceae bacterium | reverse complement strand
TCCTTGCCGTCGGGGCCGGTCACCTTGGCGTCCCTCGCCAGGGTGTGGCTGTGCTCCTTGCCGTCGGTGTCCTTCATGGTGAACTCCGTCTCGCCCTTGGCGCTGACGAACGTCCCCTCGTGGGTGTCCTTGTCGGCCTTGTCCTCGGCCGCGACGGCCCCGCCCGCGAGGACCGCGAGCGCGATGGCCAGCAGGAGCAGCGACAACCCTCGGTACGCCATCATCTCTCTCTCCTCTCATTGCAGGAACTTCGACATCAACCTCGCCGCCGGGAACGACCCGGCGGCGTGAGCGACTCTTCCCTCTGGCCGGGCGGCCGGCCGCCGTGCTTGACGACCACGATACCCGCCATGCCCATCTCCTCGTGGGGGCGGCGGCGGCCGTTGAAAATGCCGGGACGCATGGGCGTCGCGGTGAAGGCGTGGGCGGCGTGCTCGAACGAGTCGAACGTGTGGGAGCGCCCGGTGGACGTGACGGGGCACGCCTTGTCGTCGTTGCCGCAGACTCCGCGAGCTCGCATGGCCGGCTCCATCACCTTGAACAGAAAGGAGACGTGTCGAATCCGGCGAGGAGGTCCGCCGGGCCCTGGTAGACGGCCACGGCCCCGGCGAGGTCGCGGCCGCCCCAGCCGCCGCAGCGCACGGCGACCACGGGGACGCCGGCGCGTTTGCCGGCCTCCACGTCGTAAGGCGTGTCGCCGAGGAGGATCACCTTCTCCGGGGGCAGGCCGATCTTCTTGAGGGCGGCGTGGACGATGTCGGGGTCAGGCTTGGAGCTGTCTGCGTCGTCCGATGAGGTGCTGGCGTCGACGAGGTCGTCGGCGCCGCAGACGCGGAGCAGGCCCGACAGCTCCTTCTCCTTGGCCGAGCTGGCGACCCCGAGCCGCAGCCCCTCGCGCTTCATGCGGGCGAGCATCTCCTGCACGCCCGGGAATGGGCGCAGCGTGGGAAGGTACTCCTCGCGGAAGATCTCGCCGCGGCGTTCGCTAATGGCCTTGCCCCTGGGCGACTCGGCGTCGATGCCGGCGGCCTCGGGCAGCAGCTTGTCGCCGCCCATGCCGATCAAGGGGCGCACCTTCGCGAACGGGATGGTGACGCCGTACTCGGCGAGGGAGCGCACCCAGGCCCGAGCGTGGGCGTCGTTGCTGTCAACGAGCGTCCCGTCCACGTCGAGCAGCACACCGAGGGGGCGTTGCATCTCCGGCCTCCTGATGGTGGGCGTCGGTCCCTGGCCGCGGCCAAACGTAGCAAACGGCGCGCCTCGAACGAGCCAACGGGAGATCCCAAGTTGACTTGCCATCGCGGCCAATGTGTGCATGTTCGAGGAAGGCGAGAACAACGGTGGACTGCCTTTACTCTCGTTCCTAACCTCAAACCACGTCTCTGAGGCACCAAGTCTTCGGGGCACAATTCACGGGGAGGGGACAAGCAATGGTTGCCATGAATCTCCGAAAGGGGGACTACACGCAGGCGGGGACGGCCGTACTCGATTACGTCTTCTCCAACCTGTGGGGCAAGCTGCGGGCCGACGGGGCCGCGACGCTGAGCGGCACCTTCGCCTTCTCGGTGTCGGCGGGCAACCCCACGGCCTGGGCCGAGATCCTTACCGCCCAGCTCTTCACCGACCCGGTGCCGTCGGCACCCACGAGGTACGCGTTGAGCCAGACGGCGACGGCCCTGAGCGTCCGCCGCCCCTGACCTCTCGATAACAACCCAGGAGGCCAGGCATGGCAGGCTCACGCGCACTGCCCGCACTTGCGGGCGGGATCATCGTTGTGGTCCTCGCGGCCACAGGCTCAAGGGGGGCTGGCCCGCCGGACATCCCCCCCATCCCCCTCCTGGACATCCGCAGGGATGGGGGGAGTAGCATCTACTTCAAGGTGGCCGTCAGCGAGTGCGGCCTGCTTATCGCCTTCTTCTCGACCGAGAAACGAAGGGGATGGGAAGACCAGGTCGAGGTTTGGTCTGTCCACGCGGGCCGCTGTCTCTTCGTCGAAAACGTGCATCGCGTCACCGCTTGGCCGCCTGATCGATCCATCCTTCAGTTCGCCCCGGACGGCAGGTCCCTCGTGGTCGGCTCGACGCAGGAAGACAAGCACTCGCGTGTCCCGCAGACAACGGTCCGTGTGTTCGAAGTCCCCTCGGGGAAACTGGTGACGAAACACCGCCTGCCCGACGACATCGGGATGCATGGCGTCCTGCTGCGCGACGGCAAGACACTCGTCGCCAGCAGTCAGTTCGAGGCGGCGGTGCTATACGACACCACGACGTGGAAGCGCGTCGGCGTCTTCAAGGGCGAGGAGAAGATGCCCGGCACCAGCGCCAACCCCGAACCCGGCAAGCCCCTCCCCTACGACCCCAAGCGCCTTGAGAACCACACGCGGCAGATGGTGCTGTCGCCGGACGGCAAGTGGCTCGCCATCGGCACCGAGGGGGGGTGGCCTTACAGGGCTACGTTTCGTGACACGAGAAATCCTCTTCGTTCAAAGTGGCT
>CAZVZK010000330.1:0-2586 GCA_964630925.1 uncultured Alcaligenaceae bacterium | reverse complement strand
GACCTCGTCCTTGCAGACTGCCGCTGAAGCGGAAGCCTGTACCCCGGCGGCGGCTATCATCAGCGTGTCGGCGCTGCTGGAGCTGGCGCGTTGGTGCCGTCAGCGCCGAGAGGCCCCACAAGGAGACCCGCCGTGCCTCGACACGCCGCAGGGCCAACCCCCCCCCGCCCACGCCGCCGCACACGCCGACGGCCCCTCGCCCCTGGGACACGCTGACGGACACGCTGCGACGCCAGCTCACGCGCCTGCTCGGCGAGATGCTGGCACGCAGGCTCGCGCCTCCCGCCGGCGAGGAGGCAAGCCATGAACGCCGCTGACACCGCCCCCGCCTCCCCGTCGCACAAGGTGCGTGAGGCCCACCTCCGCCGCGCCGCCGTCGTCTACGTCCGCCAATCGACACCCCAGCAGGTCCTCAATAACACGGAGTCGGCCGCCCGCCAGTACGCCCTCCGGGGCAGGGCCACGCTGCTCGGCTGGCCGGCGGGCCGCGTCCTCGTCATCGACGAGGACCAGGGGCTCAGCGGCCAGGGCTCCTCCGAGCGCCCCGGCTTCCGGCGTCTGCTCGCCGAGATCGCCCTGGACAAGGTCGGCATCGTCCTGGGCCTGGAGGTGAGCCGCCTGTCCCGCTCGTGCAAGGACTGGCACCAGCTCCTGGAGGTGTGCTCGATCTTCGGCACCCTGCTCGCCGACGCCGACGGCGTCTACGACCCCAAGGAATACAATGACCGCCTCCTGCTGGGGCTCAAGGGGGCCATGAGTGAGGCCGAGATCCACCTCCTGCGCGGACGCATGAACGACGGCCTGCTCAACAGGGCGCGGCGCGGCGAGGTGTTCAGCCACGCCCCCATCGGCTACGTCCGCGCCGGGGGCGGCCTGGCCCTCGACCCCGACGGGCAGGCCCGCGACGTGGTGCGCCAGGTCTTCGACGGGTTCGAGCGTCTCGGCTCGGCCCAGGCCGTCCTGCGCGACTTCGTTGCCCGGGGCGTGCGTCTGCCGGTGCGTCCCATCAAGGGCGAGGACAAGGGCCGGCTGGTGTGGAGCCGCCCCAACCGCGTCACGCTGCACGGCATCCTGACGCACCCCGTCTACGCCGGCTCCTACCGCTGGGGCCACCGCGCCGTCGACCCGCGCAAGAAGAAGCCCGGCAAGCCCCAGAGCGGCAGGGGCAAACGCAAGCCGGAGGACTGCCTCGTGCTGCTGCCGGGCCGCTGCCCGGCCTACATCAGCGAGGAGCGCTTCCGGGCCAACCAGGAGAAACTGCGGGCCAACCGCTCGGGCCCCGACACGCCCGGGGCGGCGCGGCACGGGCCGTCCCTGCTGGGCGGCCTGCTGGCCTGCGCCGCCTGCGGGCGCCGCCTGATGGTGAACTACAACGGCGGCGGCCGCCACCTGCGTTACGTCTGCGCGCGGGGCCGCGTCACCTACGCGGAGCCGGAGTGCCAGAGCCTGGCGGGGCACGCGCTGGACGCCCTGGTGGCGGGGCAGGTGCTGGAGGCGCTGCGTCCGGCGGCCCTGGAGCTGCACCTCGCGGCGGCGGCCGACGTGGAGGGGCGGAGACGCCTGGAGCACGAGGACTGGGCGCTGCGTCTGGAGAGGGCCCGCTACGAGGCGGGCCGCGCCCGCCGGCAGTACGAGCTGGTGGAGCCGGAGAACCGCCTTGTGGCGCGCGAGCTGGAGCGTGCGTGGGAGGCGGCGTTGCGGGAGCAGCGCCGCCTGGAGGCGGAGTACGAGCGGCTCCTCCGTGCGCGGCCGCGGGGGCTGTCGGATGAGGAGAGGGGGGCGATCCGCGCGCTGGCCGGCGACCTGCCGGCGCTGTGGCACGCGGACACGACGACGGCGGCGGACCGGCAGCGTGTGGTGCGTCTGCTGGTGGGACGCGTGGTGGTGCAGGTGCGGGGCGATACCGAGCGTGTGGACGTGGCGATCCACTGGGCGGGCGGGTGCGTGACGCGGCACGGGCTGGCGAGGACGGTGGGGCGGTACGAGCAGCTGTCGGGGTACGCGCGTCTGCTGGCGCGGGCCGAGGGGCTGCGTGCCGAGGGCCTGTCGCTGGAGGAGGTGGCGCGGCGGCTGAACGGGGAGGGCTTCCGGCCGCCCAAGCGGGCGGGGCGGTTCACGGGCGGGATGGTGTGGGGGCTGCTGGCGCGGCGGCACGGCGGAGGGCGGGAGGCCGGCCTGTCGAAGGGGGAGTGGCTACTGGGGGAGCTGGCGAAGTACCTGGGGATGCCGCAGGCGACGCTGCACCGTTGGCGGAAGGCGGGGTGGGTGAGCGCCCGCAAGCTTGACACGCCGGGCGGCCCGTGGGCCATCGCGGCCACCGGCGCGGAGCGGAGGCGGATGGGGAGGCTGCGGCGATGGGTGAAGGAGAAGCCGAACCGGCCGATCCCGGTGGCGCTGACGACCCCGGCGGCGCGGGTGGGATGACGGGATGCGGCCTCGTCGGCCGCGGGAGGAATAAAGGACCGCCGGGGTGGGCGATAGGCTTTTCGCTTCCGACGGCAGGCACGGCCCGGAGAGGAATGGCGCACTGCCGGGGTGCGCGATAGGCTTTTCGCTTTGGAGGCATTATGATTGGGAAACGGACCT
>CAZVZK010000329.1:0-2659 GCA_964630925.1 uncultured Alcaligenaceae bacterium | reverse complement strand
GCAAACCAGACCCACCTCGGCCAGGAAATCGGCAAGCAATCTGGGCCCACCCCAGCCGCCTCTGTTGCAATGAGCGCCATCACCTGATGGGCAACGGCAACGGAGGCAAGGATGCTGACCGTGGACGACTACGCCGAGATCCGCCTCGCGCACCGCGACGGCATGAGCATTCGCGACATCGCCCGCACCTTCCGCCACTCGCGCGTCAAGATACGCGAGGCCCTCGGCCAGGCCGAGCCCAAGCCCTACACGCGCACCAGGCCGCCGCCCGCGCCCGTCTCCGGCGCCTTCCACCCCCTCATCGACGCCATCCTCGCCGAGGACGAGTCCGCCCCGCCCAAGCAGCGCCACACCGCCATGCAGGTCTTCCGCCGCCTCAAGAAGGAGCACCACTACCCCGGCGGCTACGACCAGGTCCGCCGCTACATCCAGCGTCACCGCCGTCGGCACAGGGAGACCTTCATCCCCCTGGCCCACGACCCCGGCCAGCGCCTGGAGGCCGACTTCGGGCACGTCTATGTCGACCTGCCCGAGGGCCGCCGCCAGGTGCCCGTGCTGGTCACCGCCTGGTCGTTCTCCAACTACCCCTTCGCGATGGCCATGCCCACCGAGCGCACCGAGGCCATCCTCGCCGGCATGGCCGAGGCCTTCGCCTTCTTCGGCTGCGTGCCGCGCGAGGTGTGGTGGGACAACCCCAGGACGGTGGCCGAGCAGATCCTGCACGGCCGCCAGCGCGTGCCCAACGCCCGCTACGCCGCGCTGGCCAGCCACTACGTCTTCGAGCCGCTCTTCTGCATGCCGGCCCGCGGCAACGAGAAGCCCTACGCCGAGACGCGGGTGCGCGTGTTGCAGCGGCAGTGGAGCACGCCCGTGCCCACGGCCGCGAGCCTCGACGCCTTCAACGACCATCTGCGGCGTTGCTGCCTGGAGGAAGGCGGACGCGCGGTCGCCGGCCACGAGGAGACCATCGGCGAGCGCTTCCAGCGCGACCGCGCCTCCGCCCGGCCCCTGCCGGCGAAGGCGTTCGACGCCTGCGTCGTGCAGGCGGCGTGCGTGGACAAGTACCAGACGGTCCGCTTCGACAAGAACCGCTACAGCGTGCCGCGCCGGCTCGCCTTCCAGAGCGTGACGGTCAAGGGCTACATCACCCGCGTCGAGGTGGTCGCCGGCGGCCAGGTGGTGGCGCGGCACGCGCGGGCCTACGGCCGCGACGAGCAGGTCCTCGACCCGCTGCACTACCTGGAGTCTCTGCAGCGCCGGCCGGCGGCGCTGGACCACGCCCCGGTGATGCGCGAATGGCACCTGCCCGAGCCGTTCACGCGGCTGCGACAGGCGTTGGAGCGGCGACACGGGCCGGCGGCGGGGGCGAGGCACTACGTCCGCGTCCTGCAACTGCTGGCCGACCACCCGGTGGGACGCGTGCAGCGTGCCGTGGAGGACGGCTTGCGCAGGGAGGATCTCCGCGCCGAATGGGTGCAGGCCGAGGTGCTGCGCCTGGCCGGCACGGCCGCCGGCGAAGCCACGACGGAGGGGCGTCAGCCGTGCGGGACGCCCCTGGGCCAATACCAGGTGCCCCGGCCCGACCTGGGGCGGTACGACCAGCTACTCACCCGATGAGGAGGACGTGGACATGGCGACGAATGACACCCACCTGCTGCTGAAGAGCAACCTCAAGCAGCTCAAGCTGCCGACGATGCAGGCGGAGTTCCAGAAGCTGGCCCGCGAGGCGGCCGACGCCAACGAGGGCCACGAGCAGTACCTGCTGCGCCTGTGCGAGATGGAGGTGTCGGCCCGCTCGGCCAACGCGCTCGCGGCGCGCATCCGGGCGGCGGGCTTCCCGGCCCACAAGGACTTCGACACCTTCGACTTCGCCGCGGTGCCGGGGCTGAACAAGCTCAAGGTGCTGGAGATGGCGCGGGGCGACTGGATCGGGGAGAGGACCAACGCCTGCCTGATCGGCAGCCCCGGCACGGGCAAGACGCACCTGGCCGTGGCGCTGGGGCTGGCGGCGTGCCGGCAGGGCAGGCGCGTGCGGTTCGTGACGGCGGCGGGGCTGGTGACCCAGTTGGAGGAGGCGCAGAAGCAGTACCAGCTCGAACGGGCGCTGCGGGCCCTGGACCGGGTGGAGCTGCTGATCTGCGACGAGCTGGGCTACCTGTCGTTCAGCCGGGCGGGGGCGGAGCTGCTGTTCCAGGTGTTCGCGGACCGCTACGAGAGGCGGAGTCTGCTGGTCACGAGCAACCTGGCGTTCAGCGAATGGGGGCAGGTCTTCCAGGGTGACCGGATGACGGCGGCCCTGCTGGACCGGCTGACGCACCGCTGCCAGATCTTCGAGATGAACGGCGAGAGTTACCGCTTCCGGGAGTCGATGAAGTCCAAGAAGGGCCGCAAGGGCGAGTGAGCGTCGGCGGGAGGCCCGCCGGCCGGAGGGATGACGGATGCGTTTTCGAGGCATGGCTCCGGTGTCCAAGGGGCGGGAAGAAGTCGGCCCCCGAGCCACCAGCGTGGGTCGGGGGCCTCTTGGAGACGCGCCCTTGGCGCACCGTCGTCCGGGCTATCCCTCGGCGGGTTGCTCGCCAGCAGAGCCCGCTTCCGTTTCACCCGGCCGGCGGGGGATAGCGCCAGCCGGCCGATGCTTCAAGGCCAGAATCAGGGCCGG
>CAZVZK010000328.1:0-2662 GCA_964630925.1 uncultured Alcaligenaceae bacterium | reverse complement strand
CCGACCTCAGCTCGGGCACCGTCTCGTAGCCCCGGATGAACACGTCCTCGTACTTGACTGTCTGGACATTGACCACCTCTCCGTTCACGCATTGCCAAGCCGTCATCGCCCGGCTCCGCGCCGATTTGCCACCTGTCACATCTCTTTTGTGGGTCTCTTCGGGGTCGTCAACGCGGCCGGCGCCGGCTGGCGTGGATTTCGGACCTCGTGACTCCGCAATCGCCGCAATCGCCCCACCTCCGTCCGGTCCGCCCATACGACCCACCGCCCGTTGTCCCCCGCCAGTTGCCGCGCGATCAGCCGCCCCGACCACCGCCAGCGATGCACAATTATCGGCTTCACGCCCAGCTCCGCCGCCAGGCCGGGTAGCCACCACTCGTCCTTCCCCGGCATCCCGTCCTCGCCGCTCACCCCGGCGGGCGTGCCCGACAGGCCGAACAGCATGAACATCCTCCGAACACGGTGCCCCGTGAATTCGCCCCCGCGCGGCGTCCGGAAGCACTCACGGTTCAGCACCTCCGCGATCTGCTCCCCGGTCCGCCCCTCGCCGCGCAAGGCCGCCACCCGCGCCTTCAGCTTCTCATGATCCTGCAGGTCCTCGTAGCGCCGCAAGCCCAGATGCACCTCGTGGCGGCTCTCCCGGCCGCCGCGCCAGCGCACCACCACCTCCACGGCCTCGGTGCCGCCCCGACGCGTCGCAGTCACCCCCTCGATCAACTGCCGCACCACCGCGCGCCGGTCGGCCCCGGCCGTCGTCGGCGCATGCCACAACGCCGGCACGTCGGCGGCCAACGCCGCGATCCGCTCCCGATCCGGCACGCTCAGATGCCGGGGCTGCTCCGACTGGAACCGTGCATATTCCTCCTCCAGGGATCGCTGATCCTCCAGGCACCTCTCCCACCGCCGCTCCAGCTCACGCGCCACCAGCCGGTTCTCCGGGTCGGCCGCGTCGTACTGGCGGCGTGCCCGATCCGCCTCGTAGCCGGCCCGCTCCAGCTTCTGCCGCCAGATCGCGTGGAGCCGCCCCCGGTCCTGCTCGGCCTGATCCGCCGCGCGCAGGCTCAGCTCCAACGCCGCCGGCTCGACGGCACGCAGGACCAGCGACTCGATCAATCGGTCCATCGCGGACGCCTGGAATCCCTGGCACGGGGGGGCGCCGTACTCCAGCTTGGCCTGGTCGCAGGCGTAGCGCGGCGCGGCCGCCGCGCGGGCGTTGCGCGCCCCCATCGGCTTGCCGCAGCGGCCGCACGTCAGCAGCCCGTTGAGCAGCGTCGGGGCCTTGCCCGTGGCGATCCGGCTGCTGCCCCGCCCCAGGTCGTTCTCACTCATCCGACGCCGGTTGGCCTCGTAGCACTCCCAGTTGATGTACGCCGGCACGCGGTCCTTCAGGAGGCACAGCCACTCCGCCTGCCCGGCCGTGCGCCGGCCCGGCTTGGCCCGCCCCCGCGCCCTGGCCGTCGGGTCGCTGGGGTTGCGGCCGTAGACGTAGGCCCCGGCGTAGATGGGGTGCCGCAGCATCCCGTAGATCGTGCTGCGCCGGGCCTCGCGCCACACCAGCAGGCCGCGGTCCGGGCCGCGGTAGGCGCGCATGCCGATGCGGACATCGTTGGCCGTCAGGTAGGCGCGGACCTTCGGCACCGACCCCAGCTCGGCGAACTTGTCGAAGATCAGCCGGACGACCGAGCGGACCTGCTCGTCTGGGTCCAGCGCGATGCCGCCGCCGGCGCGGACGTAGCCGATCGGCACGCAGGTGAACAGCTCGCCCCGCCGCGCCATGTTCAGCTTGCCCAGGTGCAGGCGCGAGCGGAGGACGTGCAGCTCGGCCTCCGACATCGTCCCCTTGAGGCCGAGCAGGAGCCTGTCGTTGAAGTCGGCCGGGTCGTACACGCCGTCGGCGTCCGCCAGCAGGACCCCGAACAGCGCGCACACCTCGAGCAGCTGGTGCCAGTCCTTGCAGGACCGCGCCAGCCGGCTCATCTCGCGGCCGAAGACGATGCCGACGTGGCCCAGGGAGATCTCCGCGAGCATCCGCTGGAAGCCGAGTCGGCCGTCGGCCGTCTGGGCGCTCTGCCCCTGGTCGTCGTCGATGACCAGGACGCGGGCGTCCGCCCAGCCGAGGTCGATGGCACGCTGGCGGAGCTGGTATTGCAGGTCCGCCGACTCGCGATGATCGAGCACCTGCTGGGGGGTCGATTGGCGGACGTAGACGACGGCCAGGCGGTCCAGATGGCGGGGGCGGATCTTGTGGCCGGAGGCGCCGGCGCGGGCGGTGTCCTCACGGCCGTTCATCGGTCACCTCCTCGCCGGCGGGCGCGTCGTGGGCGATGCGTCCGGTGAGCATGCGCCCCAGGACGAGGAGCAGGCTCTCCCGTTGCGTCGGCGGCAGCTCCTCCCAGCGCGGCATCGCCGCCGGGGGCAAGGGCGGGGGGCTCAGGGGCGGGGGGGCTCATGGAAGTGTCGGGGCATGAAGGGGGTCCTCCCGAAGAGGCGAGACGTGCTCGGCACCACCGGGCCAATTCGAGCAGGGCCCACGCGCAGACCGGCACCGGGTCTGTTGTATGCGCCTCGACAACGCCCGCCCGCAGCGCGGGTTGTTGTTGCGTCCTTCTTCACCGACCTCCAGAGGCGTTCCACGAAGACGTTGTCCAGGCACCGCCCCCTG
>CAZVZK010000327.1:0-2701 GCA_964630925.1 uncultured Alcaligenaceae bacterium | reverse complement strand
AGCACCCCGTCCCCCGCCGCCGTGTCCAGGTTCCCCGTCGGCTCGTCCGCCAGCATGATCACCGGCCGGATGGCGATCGCCCGCGCGATCGCCACACGCTGCTGCTCGCCCCCAGACAGCTCCGCCGGCAAGTGCGCGGGGTATCTGCGTGGGGGCATCGTCCTCGTCCTCGTCGACGTCGTCACGACGCGCCAGCACGACCTGCACCGGCAGCTCCTCGAGCTGGTCGAGTTCGACCACGTTTCGCGGAGGAGGCCGAGCCGCTCTACGCGGCGGCGTACCGCATCGCGGGCGAGGAGCGGGAGCAGAGTCTCGACGTGTGGCAGCAACGCCTTCGCGTCGTCGGCGGCCTCCCCACCCTGCCGCTGTGGCTGACGCCCGACGTGGCCGTCCCCGTGGACCTCGCCGCGTCCTACTCGGCCACGTGCGAGGCGCTCGGGATCGAGTAGGGCCGTCGCGGGGGTGTCGTGGCGTGGCGGCGACCCCTGCGGGTGGGGTGACGCCAGCCCGTCGGCGTGATCTCCTAGACCAGTGCCTCTTCGTCTACGACGGCCCGAACGACAGGTTCACCCTCACCTTCTGATCCCCGGCCGGCGACGGAGCGCCAACGGCGGGCCCACGATGCCGACGACGCCGTGCGCGTGCCGCCCGTCCCGGTCAGCGGAGGACGCCGAACCGGCCCCAGCTCTCGGCCGGCAGGTAGACGTAGGCCACCCCGCCCACGATGTCGCCGCGGGCGATGAAGCCCAGCCCCCGGCTGTCCAGCGATCTGTCGCGGTTGTCGCCCAGCAGGAAGTAACACCCCTCGGGCACCGCCTTCTCCGGGAAGTCGGCCGCCTTCGCCCCCCCGCCGAGCTGGATCAGATAGCGCCGCCCGCCGTGGTACTCCGCATACACCTCGCCGCGCAGCTGCCCGCCCACCGCGGACAGGTGCGAGTCGGGCACCCGGTCGCGCTCCAGCTTCTTGCCGTTGACGAACACCTCGCCGCCGCGGACCGCCACCCGGTCGCCGGGCAGGCCGATCACCCGCTTGATCCAGCTCAGGCCCGGCCTCCCCGGGGCGCGGAAGACCACCACGTCGCCGCGGTCCGGCATCGAGGACGCCAGGGCCAGCTTGTTCGCCAGGATGCGGTCGCCGTTCAGGACCGTCGGGGCCATGTCGCTGGAGGGCACGTAGAACGGCTCCAGGACGTGCCCGCGCAGGTACACCAGCGTGGCCGCCGGGTAGATCAGGCCGACCAGCCCGAGCAGGACGTAGACGGCCGGGTGGTTGTAGTCGCGCGGCGTGAACGGCCCGGGGCAGGCGCGGGCCAGCCGCCAGGCGTCGAGCGCGGCGAACAGGTACAGGCCGATCACCGCCGCGGCCGCCAGGAGGAGGGCGGCGAGGGCGGGTGTGGAGGGCGGGGCCAGGGCGAGGGCGAAGACGAGCGGCGCGAACAGCAGGGAGGCGCAGAACAGCCCCAGCCCGCGGACGATCCGGCCGCAGTAGACGTGCCCCAGCCCGGTGGACACCAGGGACAGCGCCGCCGCCGACCACGGGCTGCGTCGCGTCTGCGGATCACTCATCGATCACCCCCTCGCCTACGACGGAAGGAACAGCCCCAGGACGCTCGCCATCCGGAACAGGCAGGCGGCCGCGGCGAGGACACACGCCGCCACCCGCAGCCATCCGCCCGCCCGCCGCTCCGGGGCCGGGAGGCGGGCCAGCACGCCGGCGGCGAAGTCGGGCGGGACGTCTGCCCGCGCTCGCTCCCGCTTCCAGGACTCGAACAGCTCATCGGCGCTCATCGCGGTGGCTCCACCAGGTCCGCCAGGGCCGCCCGCAGCCGCTCGCGTGCCCGCCCCAGACGGGACTTCACCGTCCCCACCGGCACGGCCTCAATTCGGCCGACCTCCTCCAGCGACAGGCCCTCCAGCTCGGCCAGGACGAACGCCGAGCGCTGCTCGAACGGCAGCACCGCCAGCGCCGTATCGAGCCGGCGGAACAGCTCGGCCTGCTCCAGGCCCTCTGCGGGGCCGCGCAGGTCGGCGGGGTGGCTGGCCGGCACGGAGAAGTCCGTGAGGAGGGGACGGCGTCTCTTGAGCGCGTTGAGGCAACCGTTGCGGGCGATGGCCAGCAGCCAGGTACGCACCGACGCCCGCGCCGGGTCGAAAGAGGCCAGGCGGGCGTAGGCAGCCAGGAACACCTCCTGCGCCACGTCCTCGCACTCGGCCTGTGGCAGCAGGTTCCGGACGAGGCGGAAGACCGCCCCCTGATGACGCTCGATCAGGTCGCCGAACGCGGCCTGTTCGCCGGCGCGGATGCGTGCGAGGATCGTCTCGTCGTCCATGTCCCTCGGCCCGGCGGGTGATGGCTCCCCTGCCTTATACAACGACGCCGGGCAAAGGTTCCCGCGGGTCGCGAGAATCGGCAGGCTTGCCGTGCTCGCCCGCCCTCCGACCACTCGCGTCTCTGCCACTTGTGGGCTCGCGCTTGCGGGCTCGCTCACATCTCCCCCGCCGCTGACCACGTTGCTCTTACGATCCCCCCTCTCCGTTTCGGAGAGGGGGTTAGGGGGTGAGGTTGCTCACTCCCCACCACCCAGCAGCTCCCGCAGCGGCCTGCCCCCGCCACCCAGCGTCTGCTCCTCCACCACCTTCCCGTCCCGCAGACGCAGCAGCCGCCCCGCCCGCGCCGCGTGCCGCGCGTCGTGCGTCACCA
>CAZVZK010000326.1:0-2787 GCA_964630925.1 uncultured Alcaligenaceae bacterium | reverse complement strand
GCGCCCCTTGCCGGCACAGCGGCGTCCCGAAGGCCGGCCCCCCACGGCGCTGAGCGCCGGGCCGGTCGACGACGGGGAGGCCGGTCCGGGGGCCGGGCTGGCCGGCGGCGCCCACGCCGGACCGGCCGCCTCGCGTGCCGCCCACGGCCGTGCCGGGCCGGCCCGTGCCGCCCACCCCGGGCCGGGCGCCGACGCTGCCCAGGGGGTTGGTGTTTTGTGCCGAGGCCGCGTCCGTGAGGGCCGCGAGTGCCAGGGCCACGCTCACTCCACGGATGATGCACGACATGGCTCGCCCCCCGATCGGTACGCGGCACGGTGAGGGTCATCCTACGCCGGGGGGGCGCGTCCGGCCAATCCGCCTTCACCTTGCACGGACGGCGGCCTCCTCCTTTTCCCCAATCCTTGCCTCATTCCGCGGGCCCCCACCGCCCGCCGGTAGAATGCTGGTCGGGCGCGGCGCGAGTCCGACGGACCGGCCGGCGGCCACGAGGAGGGATCGGCGTGCTGATCGACATCGACATCGACGAGGTGTTCGGCGTGGACGTGGTGGAGGACGGGGAGGGGCTGGCGGAGTTTGTGATCGGCGTCGGCGACCCCGAGGACACGGGGACCACCGTCCTGTCCTTCATCGCCGGCTGGGAGTCCGACCTGACAAAGATCGACCTGCTCATCTCCGGCCTGGAGCGGTTCAGGGGGGAGGCGCGGGCGGCGGCGGGGAGGAGGGCGGCCCGGGCGGCCCGCCCGCCGGAGGCCTGAGCCGCGCGTCCTGACTGGGCGGTGGCCGCCTCCGCCGTCGCTCAGGGGAGCAGGTCTGGCACCGACAGGGCGTCTCCGTATAGCGCCCGCAGCTCGGCGGCGATGAAGGGGTCGTCCCGCCAGGCCCGCTCCAGCCTCCTGTCGCCCCAGGCGAACGCCGGCATCGCGGCCGCCCTGGCGTAGAGCCCCAGCGAGCGCCGCAGCTCCCAGGCCAGCAGCTCGCGGAATTGCCCGGCGACCGGGACGCCCTTGCGCCTCGCGGCGGCGGCGACGGCCAGGGCGTAGCCGGACAGCTCCAGGCAGGCCACGGCGTCGTCCGACGCCCCGCTTCGCCGACGGGCGCCCTCCTCGATGCCGGCCGCCATGCCGTTGTTGTACGCGACCCACTCGTCCCAGACGTACAGGGGGTCGCGGCCCCAGTCGCGCCGCGCCTTGACCAGGTAGGTCTCGTAGCGGGTGCCCCGGAGGCCCGGGGGCACGGCCGCCGCCACCTCGGCGAGCGTGACGGCGGGCGGCTCGACGAGGGCGAAGCGGCCGCCGCCGGGGTAGAAGGCCGGCACGCGGTACTGGCCGCGCAGGTGGGCGTGGATGCCGTGCGTCGTCTCGTGACACCAGGTGATGCGGCTGTCATCCCGGTACCGCGTGCCCATCTCGCGCGGCAGCCGGGACTCGACGTCCGAGAGGAACGGCCCCAGCCCGGCGGGCACCCCACGGAGGCGCGGGGCCTCGCGCCAGGCGACGCCGGCGCCGGGCATCCCGGGCTGCTGCGGTGCGGGCGTCTCCAGCCGGGCCGGGAGGATGTCGGGCGGCGGCGGGCGCGGGGCCTCGATGGCCGCGGCAGGGGGCGGAGGGGGCGGAGGGGGCAGGTGGGTCGGGCGGCCGTGGACGCTGCACCCGGCCGCCCAGGCCAGCAGGCCGGGGAGGATGAGGGTGAGTCGGTGCCTGAGCGCCATGCCTCGCCTCCTTGGCCGGGCCTGCCCTGGGGCCGCTGGTGAGGGCATGGTGTTGGTAAGCAAGACCCGCGCCGGCGACGGGCGTCGCGGCGGGTGGCGTCCTAAGCGGTTGTCGGGCCTGGCCTTGCAGGAGGAGGCCCGGCGCTGGTTGTAGGCGCGGCAGGCCGGCCAGGGACAGTTTTACAAGGACCGGAGGCGAGGTTTACACGCCCGGCGTGTCGGGCACGGCCCCGGCGTTGGCCCGCCCATCTGCCGCCGCCCCCGCCGTCGCGCGGGTGGCGGCGGCCGCGAGCTGGCCCTCATCCGGCCTCGCGGCGAAGGCGGCATCAGGGCATGGGGGGCGGGGGGGAATCCGCGGCCGCGGCCGGGCAGCGCCAGGCCTCCTCCGGCTCGACCTCGCCGGGGTAGAAGGCGACGAGGCGGGACGGGCCCGTGGCGTCCATCTCGACGTGGTAGAAGGCGACGGCGTCGTCCGGGGGCCCGCGCCTGCTGACCCACACGACGCGGCCGGCCTGCCCCGGGGTGTAGCCCTCGACCCTGTTGGCCGCCGTCACACGGACCTGACTCCCCTCGGCGATCATCCGCGCCATGACACCCGCCCTCTCGCGCCACCCTCGGGCCGGCCAAATCGGCTGGCACTATCGTCCCACAGACGGGGCCGCACGTCAAGAGGGAGGGTGGGGGACGGAGCGACAGGGTGGGCCTGGACATCAGGCCCGCCCGTCAAGCTCAAGTGCCGCCCGGCGCTACTGCGTGGTGTAGCCCATCGCCTCGACGCCATCGCCGGGCGGCGACAGGGGGAACGGAGTCCGCCACGCCCGCCCGCCAACAACACCGGCCGCCGTGCGCGTGGCAAGGGGTGGCCGGGCTGGCGACGGGGTCACATGGCAGAGGGGGAGGCTCTGCCATGTGACTCGGCGCCCAACGGGCCTCGTGTCCACCGCTGGCACCGGCCGTCGGCCGAGGGGGGATTACGCGTTCCGTCGTCGGACATCGTCGCGACCCAACACGATCCGGCCGTAACAGCTCTGCGGAGTGAGTGATTCTTCGCACCGTTTAGCCGGGCGCAAGTCCTTGG
>CAZVZK010000325.1:0-2834 GCA_964630925.1 uncultured Alcaligenaceae bacterium | reverse complement strand
CTGCATTCCGCTTCAGTCAGGCCGCGCGAAAGTCACTTCGTGGACGAGGCACTAGGAACTCGTCCAGGTCGCGCTCGTCGATCCGCACGCAGCCCCGCTTGCCCTCCCCGCCCAGCCTGTAGCACGGCAGGCCGCCGGAGCCGGCCCACTCGTACACCAGCGACGCCGACACGCGGGCGTGTGCCGCCGCCTCCTTCACGGTGAGCAGTTTCACGGCCTCACGGCCCCCGCCGCGGCCCTGCGCCCCCGCCCGCCCCGACAGCCCCTGCGCCGCAGCGGTGCCTCGTCGAGGAAGAACCGGGCCAGGCGCGCGAACTCCTCGTACTCCTCGTCCGTCTTGGGCCGGTCATCCGCGGCCCTCAGCAGGTAGCCGCACAGCGTCTCCTTGCGCGGGTCGTCGCGCTCCTCCGGCGTGCGCGGCCTCGTCCGGATCACCTCGTCGGTCGTGGCCTTGGACGGCTGGAGGCCCGCCAGCGACTGCAGGGCCTCTGCCTCCTGCCTGGCCCGCGACTTCCACTTGTCCCACCGCATCACGCACCCCCTTTCACTTCCTGCCCCGCCCACCGGGACGCCCCTCGTTACCGTGCCCGCCCTGACCCCGCGCCTCCCTGCCCGCCTCCGCCGCCTCCTTCATGGCCGCCAGCCTGTGGCCCGCCAGCCTGTGGCCCGCCGGCAGCGCGTCACCCGCGCCGGACGCCCACTGCGTGTGCAGCTCGCGGAGGCGCTCCGGCGCCCGCGCTGCCATGCGTTCGAAGTCGGCCCAATAGGCGTCGCGGAAGTGGGCGAGGTAGTCCGCCCGATCTTCCGGCGAGAGCACCTCGTCGAGGGCCTCGCACCCGGCCTGCCAGCGGGAGCACGCCGCCTCGGCGATCCGGGCGAAAGCCTCCTCCGTCAGCCTGGCCCGCTCCGCGTCGTCCATCACCCGCCACCGCCCTTGAGCCTCTGGACCTCGCGCTCCAGGCGGGCGATCTCCTCGCCCATGTGCGCGAACGCCACGATCAACGCCAGCAGCCCCATACCGAGAGGGATGCCGACGGCCAGCCCCAACATCCACGTCATGCCACGCCCTCCCCCGAACGCGGTCGCGCCTCCTCGCGTGCCCGCGCCTCGAACGCCCTGGCGATCTCCTCCCGGCAGATGTCGAACAGCTCCTTGAGAAAGTCCCCGGCGGCCGAATCCGACATCAGGTGCCGTACCGGGGCGATGCCCCTGGACGCCGCCCGCAGCGCCGCGTCATCCACGAGGCGGGGGCAGCATGGGCCACCCGCCCTCGTCGCGCCGCGCCGGCCCGCCGTCGTCGTGGTCATCGCCGCCCCCCTTCCGCATGGACCTGAAGAACAGCACCGCCCCCGCGCCCAGGCCGATGAGCGCGGGCAGCCTCCAGCCGGCCCACCATGGCCCGGGCGCCGTCGCGTGGGCGGGCGCCGCGGGGTCGCCCCAGTCCACCCGCGGCCCGCCGCCCGGGTCGGCCCACGCCGCGGCCTCGGGCGTCTCGGCCTCCGCCTCCCCTTTCTGTAATCGCTTGATTTTCAACACGAACGCCAAAGGCTCACGGCGGAATCGCCCCCACGCAGCCTTGTCGGCCAGCAGGGGTGCGTTATCGATGATGAAGTCGGCGGCCTCGCGCTCCCCCGACCGGTGGGCGATCACGGCCAGCGCGAAGCTCATGTCGGGGACGGCCTGGAGGCGCCCCTCCTGGTAGGCCAGCGCCAGCCGCCTCGCGTGTTCGTTGGGCAGGTTGTCGAGGGCCTGCACGCCGGCCACGGGGTGGTCGTCCAGCAGCGGCCCGACGACAGCCGAGCCGAGGCGGCGGACGATGGAGGCGCGGCGGGCGTGGATCGCCCGCATGACCGCCGGGGACATGTGCCCCGGCTGGGTGAGGGCGAGGAGCATCATCGCGGCGTGCATCCCCTCGTCTCCTCTCCTGGGCCGTTGGGCGGAATGTCATTCGCTGCCAGTTTCAAATAGGCCAGGATCGACAATTCGATCACGGACGCCACGTCCAGCAGGTACTTCTCGCCCGCCCCGCCCTCGGGCCACCGGCGCGAGATGTACATCGCGCCGGCCAGCGCCGCGTGCGCTCCCGCCCGCGCCCTGGAAGGGGGGGCGGGCGGGAGCGCACGCGGCGCGGGCAGGCGCGGCAGGCCCTTCTCCTCGAACTCTGCGTCGACGACCTCGTCCGGCCGCTGGCGCGGGGGCGGCAGGTAGCGCGACTCCTGCGGCGGCTGCGGCAGGGCCTGCGGTGGCGGCTGCTGCGGGGCGGGCAGCGGGACCTCCCGCTTTACCTTGTAGACCTCCTCGATCTCGTACTTCCTGGTGCGGCTCGTGATGACGCGCTCGGTGTGGCGGCCCGTCAGCGCGTGCCTGCGCTCGGCGTCCCGCTCCCCCTTGCTCATCCCCCTGCCGTAACAGACGCAGCCGACCACGACGCAGAGGAGGACGCCGGCGAGGGCCAGCGCGTCCCCGTCGCTCATGGCGGCGGCGAACGGGTGCGTGGGTATCAGGGTCATGACTCGTCTCCGTAAGATGGGGTGGGGCGGGGCGGGCCGTCCCAGGCCGCGCCCGCCCCGACGCACTACCGGATGTAGAGGGTGTGGCCGGGCCAGCTCGCCTGGTGCGTCTCGTAGAGGGCGATGGCGGCCTCGGCGTGCTCCGGGTTCTTGCGGGCGATCCGCAGGGTGACGTCGGCGGCGCGCACCGCCGTGTCCTGGTTGGCGGCCTCGAACTCGCGCTCGCGGCCGTGCGGGACGGCCACCCAGGTGATGCCGCCGACCTGGACGGTGGGGTAGTCGGGGGCGGACGGCCGGGAGAAGAGCCTGCCGATGCCGCTGACG
>CAZVZK010000324.1:0-2919 GCA_964630925.1 uncultured Alcaligenaceae bacterium | reverse complement strand
GCCGCGGTCGCTGTAGACGGTGGCGATGTTCGGGCCGCGGACGCCGTCGTGCTCGAACCACTTGAAGAAGGGGCGGACGCCGGTCTCGCGGACGGCGCGCTGCACCAGCTCGCCGATGGGGTAGTTCACCATCGCGGAGCAGACGCCGGTGCGGAGGCGGAAGCAGTCGCTGAGGGCGGCGGCCACGTTGTACTCGCCGCCCGAGACGTGGACGTCGAAGCTGCGTGCCTTGCGGAACGGCGTGGTGCCGGGGTCGAGCCGGTGGACCAGGGCGCCGAGGGAGAGGAAGTCGAGGTCGCAGGGGTCGGGGCGGATCGTCAGGCCGGCCATGAGTGAGTCATCCTGGGGTACAACGTGGCGTACCTCCTTTGTACGGCGGGCGGGGCGAGGGTCACTCCCTCCCGCCCGGCCCGGCCCGTTCACGACCCGACGGGCGCCGCGACACACGAGGGCGGCGTGGTGCGTCTCGGGGGCGTCACTCCTTCTTCTTGCTGTCGTCCTTCTTCGCGGGGGGGAGGCTGCCGGCGGGGATCAACTTCACCCAGGCGGCGTGGGCCTTGTCGCGGGCGTCGGAGTCGCCGGCGGCGTCGAAGGGGATCTCCAGGCCGGCGGGGGCCAGACGCACGAGGTGCCAGTGGGCCAGCTCGCGGACGGCCTGCTTGCGGTGCTTCAGGTAGGCGATGAGCGTCTCGTAGGTCTCGGCCTGATCGCGGGTGAAGGGGCTGTGCAGCATCTGCATCACCGCCGCGGCCTCGTACTTGCTGAACTTGAGGTCGCCGACGAGCACCTCGTACAGCTTCTCGTCGCGGCCCTCGCGGGCGCCGATCCAGTGCCGCAGCGCCACCACGGCGGCCCCGCGGACCTCGGCGTCGGGTGCGGCGTTGAGCGTCTCGGCGACGAGCTCGACGTTGTCCACGGCGGCCATGGCGAAGACGAGCATGCGGCGGAGCATGGCGGCGCGCTCCTTGACGGCGTCCTTGGCGGCCATCAGCAGCAGGGCGCGGGCGGCGGACTCGGCGTCCTCCTCCTTGAGGCGGTCGCGGTAGGCGGCGATGACGGCGGCGACGAGTTTGGCCTTGAGCGGCAGCTTGGCCTTGGGGTCGGCCCACGCCGGGACGGTCTTGACGGGCTGGGGCCCCTCGGCGTCGGGGCCGTGGACGTTGTCGCCGTGGAAGTAGGCGCGGCCGGGGGGCGCGGTCATGCCGTACTCGTTGCGGCCGGCCTTGATGTCGAGCTTGCCCTTGAGGACGAACACCTCCCACATGCGGACCGGGCGTGTCTCGCCCTTGGCGCGGAAGGCGACGCCGGCCGGCCAGCGGCCATAGATCTCGATGGCGACCTCGTCGCCGGGGTCGGGGAGGCTCAATTGCACGCCGGCGTCCTCGGTCCGAAGCCAGACCTTCGCGGCGCCCTTCTCCTTGGTGTTTTTGAGGAGGATGCGGCCGCGGAGGAGCGTGAGGTCGAGGTCGAACGCCTTGGTGTCGTGGAGGATGACGGCGCTCTCGAGGACCGGGGCGTCGGACAGCTCGGGGAGGTTGCCCCACAGGGTGAGGCCGACGCCCTTGGAGGCGGGCTCGATGTCCACCTTGAAGCCGGGCAGGGCGACGAGGATGTCGCGGGAGTGGATGGCGTTGCCGGACTTGACGCGGTTGTACGCCTGGAAGGTGCCCTCGCTGGCGACGAGGCCGACGGCGGCGCTGCTCTTGGCGACGGGGACGCGCGGCTCGGTGCTGTGGGGGGCGTCAACGGGCCCCCCGACGGCCCAGGCCCTGCCCACAAGGGCCAGCGCCAAACACACCGCCACGCGCACGTTGTTGCTTGTCATGGCTCGCTCGACACCCCGAGTTGGTCCCTTGCGGATCGTTCAGAGGCTGATTCTACAACCCTGGGTAGGGGTGCGCACTGCTTTTCCACTTGCCGCGGTTGCAGCAGGGGGTGTTTTGACACGAAGAGGGCGTCTTGCGTCCTGAGCCACTGGTGTGTACCTTACTTGAAAGTTGATTTCAGGAGGAACGTCTAATGATCGCCACCATACTGTTGTTGCTCGCGCTCATGTGGCTGGCCTGGCTCGCATCCACCACACCGACCTACCCGACGCGGAGGCGGGAACGCCGCCTCGCATTGGAGGGCCTGGAGGTCCGCGACACGCCGGCCTCCGTGTGGATCGGCAACGTCAGCAACGAGGCGCACGTCGCGGCCAACTGAATGGGTGGCATGCCGGGGGTGAACGACGAGGTGATACTCGACAATCGGGCCACGGACAACATGCGGGTCACCATGCCCCTGGTCATCGGCAAACTGTCGGCGGCCGCGAACTTCAACAAAACGCTGAGACTCGACAGCAGCCTAACGATCAACATGAATGCCGCGCGCCCGACCAGCGCCTGGGAGACAACGAGCGGGATCAACCTCAAGCCGACGGGCTCTCTCAACGTGAAGGGCGCTGGAGTTTTCACCCTGAGCGCCGGCTACATCTGGGTCGGCGGGCTGGCCGCGCCGCCGGCAGGGAGCATAAGCGTCACCGATGGCGCGACCATGAAGTGGACCCAAGCGTTCACGTCTTTCGCCGCGAACATCACCGTCGGCGCCGCCGAAACAACCGGGACGGTGGAACTGAGTAACCTGAATGACGCCGTAACGTCTTACGCCGCCTCAAACATCCTCGTCACTCCGAATGGGACATTCCGCCTGGCCCAGACGGGGAACACCGCCGACAAGACCCGCGGCGGCATTAAGCAAGACGATGGGCTCGGGGTGTATGGGACATTCACGAACCAGGGCAACCTGATCCGTGAGGGGGAGACGACAGGTCCCTACAGCGCCGAGCTGGATTACGTCGTAACGAACACCGGGGTGTTCAAGGTCCAGGCCTTCCAAGGTGGCTTGACATCGCTATAACAGTAGTGCCCTGAGCGAGAT
>CAZVZK010000323.1:0-2946 GCA_964630925.1 uncultured Alcaligenaceae bacterium | reverse complement strand
GGTGCCACTCTTGTACCAGGGGATCACGCTGGACGAGGCGACGCGGGCGTGGTGCGTCGAGCTGGCCGGGCTGGTCGGGCTGGGCAACCGGCTGGACCACAGGCCGATGCAGCTCTCCGGCGGGCAGCAGCAGCGCGTGGCCATCGCGCGGTCGCTTGTGAACAGGCCGCAGGTGGTGCTGGCCGACGAGGCGACGGGGAACCTGGACACGAAGACCTCGGACGAGATCATGATGACGCTGTCGCGGCTGAACGTGGAGGGCAAGACGATCATCATGGTGACGCACGAGAACGACATCGCGGAGTGGGCGCGGCGTGTGATCCGCATGCGTGACGGCCGCATCGAGTCGGACGTGCGCAACGCCCACCCCAGGGGCATGGCGGCCCTCTCCTCGCCCCTCACCCGCCTGCCCGCCTGAGGCCGACATGTACATCCTCTCCTCGCTGCTCGGTATCGGCCTGATCGCGGCCCTGCTCATCCCCGTCCTGGGGTCGGAGAAGGGGCGGCGCAGCACGACCCTGGCGCTGCGGTCGCTGTGGCTGCACAAGCTGCGGGCGTTCCTGTCGGTGCTGGGGATCATCATCGGGACGGGGGCGGTGATCGCGCTGATGGCGTTCGGCGAGGGGAGCATGCAGGACGCGCTGGACGACATCAAACGCATGGGGGCGACGAACATCATCGTGCGGAGCGTGAAGCCGCCGGACGACGCGGCGAGCACGCGGCGGACGCGGGTGGCGTCGTTCGGGATCACGAAGGCGGACTACGAGCGGATCGCGACGCTGATGGACTCGGGGACGGTGACGCGCATGGTGCCGATGCGCGTGTTCCCGACGGAGATCCGGCGGCTGGCGCGGATGCACAACGGGCGGACGGTGGGGACGACGCCGGAGTACGCGGACGTGAACCAACTGGAGCTGGCGGCGGGGCGGTTCCTGCTGGACGAGGACGGCGTGCGGATGAACAACGTGTGCGTGATCGGGTCGGAGGTGGCCAAGGACCTGTTCCCGTTCGGGGACCCGATGGGGCAGACGGTGCGTGCGGGGAGCTACTTCTACAAGATCGTGGGGGTGCTGAAGGAGCGGATGCCGACGGGCGGGTCGGGGGGGAGCCAGGCGGCGGAGGACTACAACCACGACGTGTACATCCCGCTGGAGACGGTGCGGGTGCGGTTCGGCGAGCAGATCGTGATCCGCACGTCGGGGTCGTTCATGCGCGAGCAGGTGGAGCTGTCGCAGGTGACGCTCACCGTGAGTGACATCGACAAGGTGCGTCCGACGGGCGAGGTGGTGCGCGACATCCTGAACAAGCACCTGAAGAACGACTGGGCGGTGACGGTGCCCCTGGACCGGCTGGAGGAGGCCGAGCGTGCCAAGGCGCGGTATCAGATGCTGCTGGTGCTGATCGCGAGCATCTCGCTGGTGGTGGGCGGGATCGGGATCATGAACATCATGCTGGCGACGGTGACGGAGCGGACGCGTGAGATCGGCATCCGGCGGGCGTTGGGGGCGAAGCGTGGCGACATCACGCAGCAGTTCCTGATCGAGGCGGTGGTGCAGACGACGCTGGGCGGGGTGATCGGGGCGCTGTTCGGGCTGATGATCGTGTACGCGGTGCCGTGGGCGGCGACGATCTGGGACTACAAGCTGCCGGCGAAGGTGCACGTGCCGAGCATCTTCATGGCGCTGGCCGTGGCGGTGACGGTGGGCGTGCTGTTCGGGTGGTACCCGGCGCGGCGTGCGGCGCACCTCGACCCGATCGAGGCGCTGCGGCACGTGTGACGCTGAATAGCTGACAGCCAGCAACAGCCAGCGAACAGCCAGCAACAGCCAGCGATGAACAGCCGGCGCCCGCCGACGCGCCACACCCCGGGCGCTCACGCGCCCGGCTCGCCCAATCCACCAACGTCGATACCGCTCCAGAGTAGGTGGAGGGCGAAACCCACAGGCCGGAGGAGCGGGCGGTCACTCAAGGATGATGATGCCGGGGCCGGAGGACGTGCCGCCCGACCCCTTGACGGAGAAGGCGATGGGCGTGGGCTGGCTGAGCAGCCCGTTGCTGTCCGTGGCCTGGACGAAAGCGGTGTAGCTCCCCGGGGCCCAGCCGGTGAAGCGGAGCCCCAGCTCCCAGTATTCCAGGCCGCCGAAGACGGACCGCTCGCCCTGCCCCAGGAGGCGGTCGGCGGCCGGGTTGAGGACGCCGTCGTTGTCCGAGTCGAGGAAGAAGGCCACCTGCGTGACGGACACGCCGGGGGTCTGCGAGGGCGTGATCTTTGCCGTGAACGACCCCCCGTTGGCGTTCGTATCCCCCCCGCCGCTGCGGGATGCGACGGGCGCGAAGGAGGTGACCACCGGGACGGGCGAGTAGGCCGCGGGGGTCGGCGAGGTTGGCGTGGGCGTCGGCGCGGGGCCCGTCGGGGGGCTGGGCGAGGAGGTGAACGCATCCTCGACGGAGAAGCCGCGGACCGAGACGGCGCCTGCCGGGCCGCTGAGCCGCAGGCCGGCCGTGCCGCGCTCGAGGAGCGTGTCCCTGGCCTCCAGCAGGGCCCGGCCGTTCAACGACACCGCCAGGGAGGGGCCGGTCAGGCGGAATTCCAGCGTGCCGGACGCCTCCTGGGAGGTCACCGTCGCCAGGCGGGTCAGCACGCCGGCGAAGCGGCGGTAGATGTTGACGGCGACGGAGCCGCCCATGCCGGGGGCGGCGTACATCTCGGCCAGGTAGCCGGTGCCCTCGCCCTCGCCCGTGTAGCGCCCCAGCAGGCCGACGGACTGCCCCGAGCCCGGCGGTAGCGCCACGTCGGCCTTGACCGCCATGTCGGCCTGCCCGACGCCGTTGAGGACTGCGATGTCCAGGCCGGCCGTGCCCGTCGCCTTGCCGTCGGCGACGCGGACGGAGCCGGCCTTCTCGGTGTACATGGTGCCGAGGCGGCCACGGAGGGCGGCCGTGAAG
>CAZVZK010000322.1:0-3071 GCA_964630925.1 uncultured Alcaligenaceae bacterium | reverse complement strand
CGGGCGTAGGGATGGAACCCGCTTTTTTGGTCTCGACAATGGGGTCCACTGTAGGGTCTCATCGAACGCCCGCCGCAGGTGGGTGCGGGCCGCGTCGGTGTCCAGGATGGCGTGCCGGCCGAAGGTAACGGCCGTGAAGAAGTACGTCCCACCGGGGACGTAATTCCGGAGGTAGCGGGGCATCGGCGATCCTCCCGTGGCGGCAGCCCGTCAAGCCTGATCGTATCCGCCGGCGCGGCATCGAGTAGGTTGGGTCGAGGCTCCGCGAGGCCCGACGACGCATCACGTAGGTCGGGCCTCGCTGCGCTCGACCCGACGACGACTCACGGGAGCGTAGCGACACCGCTCCGGGTGAGCGCCGGGCGTGATCCCGCCGTGACTTCGGACCAGATGGGTGCCCTGACGAGCTGGAGAGCGGCGGGCAACAGGGTAGGATAGAGGTGGAGGATTCTCAGATGCCGCTCCGCGATCACTTCCACCCTCCGGTGTCAAGGCGTTCCAACTGGGAGGGCTTCCACGGCGGGTGGCCCTACGAGATCGCCCAACACCTCAACAGGGGGCTACCCGAGCGCTATCTCGCCGAGCCCCGTGTCCACGTCGGGCCGTATGCCGAGATCGATGTGGGGGCGTTCGACGAGGATGAATCGACGGCCACGCTTGCCGGCGGCGAGGGGACGGCGTGGGCGCCGTCGGGGCCGTCCCTGGCCGTCGAGACAGACCTGCTCGACACGGCGGAGTACGAGGTGCGGGTCTACGACGAGCGGCGGGACAGGCACGTGGTGGCCGCCGTCGAGATCGTCAGCCCCGCGAACAAGGACCGCCTGGAACACAGGCAAGCTTTCATCGGGAAGTGCGAGGCGCTGCTCCGCAGGGGCGTCTCGGTGTCCATCGTCGACATCGTGACCGCACGGCACGTCAACCTCTACTCCGAGCTGCTCCGGCTCGTCGGCCAGAGCGACCCCCTGATGGGCGCCGAGCCCCCGGCGACCTACGCCGCCGCCTGCCGCTGGGTCGAGCGTGGCCGCAAGCGGGTCCTGGAGACGTGGGCGTACATCCTCCGGGTCGGCCAACCACTGCCGACGCTGCCCCTCTGGCTCGCCGAGGACTTCTCCGTGCCGTTGGAGCTGGAAACGCCGTATGAGGAGACGTGCCGGACGTTCCGCATCGCGTGACGGATGCGCAACGGCGACTTCGCTCACGCCGGCTGCCCCGCGCCCCAGGAAGCCGGCCACGTAGGTCGGGTCGAGGCTCCGCGAGGCCCGACGACACATCGAGTAGGTCGGGTCGAGGCCCCGCGAGGCCCGACGACGACTCACGGGAGCGCAGCGACACCGCATTGCATGCCCCGGCTTCCGCCCCGAGATGTAGGTCGGGTCGAGGCTCTGCGAGGCCCGACGACGACTCATGGGGGCGCAGCGACACCGACCCGGACGATCAGGCGCACGGTGGCGAAGTGCCGCCCCACCGGCTACAATGCGGGCCGGGGCGGCGCGTCACCGAGGCCACCAGGCCCTGGATCACGGCAACTGGGAGCGAGCAGCCTCGCGGATCTGAGAAATGGGATGAACCCGCTCCCGCTGATGATCGTGTCTGTGACCCTTGCCTGCATTCTCGCGGCGTACTGGGCGTGTTGGCGGTGCGCGACGTGGACCCGCGGCACCCTCGAAGGTGCCCTCGTTGCCTCCCTGGTGGCGTCCTGCTTCACGCTGATCCTGTTCGCCGACCTGCTGGAATCCTGGGGGAGCATCACAACGCACCTGATCCCGATCTGCGGCATGTCGGCCGTGTTCGCCGCCGTGCCGGGCAGCGTGGCCGGGCTGCTTGGATTCGGGGTGTCGCACTTGCTCTTCCCGGCGGGGGCCGGCCGCGGTGAGTGCGACAGCCTCGGGGAGGTAGAGCGGAGGACGGGGGCTCAGGTCGATCAGACGATGATCGCCACGGCGGTGGTGATATCCGTCCTCCTGGCCGGTCTGATCGGTAGGGGCTGGGGGGTCAGGAACGAAGCCCAGCGGGATCGGAGCCGGCCGCGGTTCGGCTCGGAGGTGAACCAAATCCACTTGTTCACACGCATGGGCCTCGTGTTCGGGGCCACGGCGGGGGTGTCTCTGGGGCTGGCTCTGGCCTGCTTCCAACTACAGCACGGCCTGCGCCGATCGGCGGCAAGGCAGCCGACAGGATAGCCGCAATTATCTGTTGGCTCGCATGTAGGCGCCAGGGCCTGCCCCCTCCGGACACATCCCGGGTCGGGGGTCCGCTTCGCTCGGCCGAAACCCGCGGCCAACACCTCCCCGCACTCGCCGGCCCCACCGCGGGTTTCGGCCTCTCCCCCGACCCTTAGGCCCCCATGTGCCACAGCAGAAGCCCCGCACGGCCTACTGCGTCTCCAGCCCACGCCTCGCCCTGAACGCACGCGACGCCTCCTCTTGAGCGCCCCTCTCGCCCGTCAGCACCTCCAGCACCGGCAGGCCCCGTCGCCCGGCGGCATTCGTCGGTGGCCCCCCACGCCAGCCCACGCAGGCCGGTAGTGATCACGTGGGACGGCACGGGCCGATAGAATGGAGGTGACCACACGGGCCCGTGAGAGGTGCCGAACACATGACCGACCGCGAGATCGACGAGCTGGAGGCGAAAGTGCCCGAGGCGGCGCTGGCGGCGTTGAAGGCCGCCTCGGAGCGTGCGGCTGCGTCCGGCCTGCCGCGCGTCATCGTGATTGGCGACGGGCTGTATCGCGTGAACGGGGCGGGCAAGCGGGAGCTGATCCGCATGCTCCCGCCCCGGACGAAGGCGGCCGACCTGGAGAGACGGGAAGAATGAGCGGCGCCTCCGTCGCGCGTGTGCGCATGTTCGCCGGCAACAGTGCTCGCGTCAGGCCACCAGCGGCAGTAAGTTCGCCGAGGACAGCAGCGCCAACGCTCCCAGGGCGGCGACGTACTGGCGGATCTACCACTACGGGGCACGGCCAGGCTTCAGGGCAGCATCTCCGCCAGCTCCAGCGATATCGTCATGAACGCTCTGATTCGATTTTCGGACATCCTAGCGGACGGTTGCGAGGCAGTGCATGAGGGAATCGA
>CAZVZK010000321.1:0-3335 GCA_964630925.1 uncultured Alcaligenaceae bacterium | reverse complement strand
GCCAGCCCCCATGATACCGGAAACTTCTACTTGCGCCAACCCCCTAACGATGGAATCACCATCATCTGTTGAAGGCCACCCGCAAGGTCAGCGGGGCCGCCATGTGGGCCAACCTCCTGCTGCTGTTCTGGCTGTCGCTGGTGCCGTTCGCCACCGGCTGGCTGGGCGCCACCTCGTTCGCCGCCGTCCCCACCGCGCTGTACGGCGTCGTGATGTTCATGGCTGCGATCTCGTACTACCTCCTCCAGCACGCCATCCT
Source organism: uncultured Alcaligenaceae bacterium (assembly GCA_964630925.1). Taxonomy (GTDB): domain Bacteria; phylum Planctomycetota; class Planctomycetia; order Gemmatales; family Gemmataceae; genus RGDT01. Next base: position 3,076 of record CAZVZK010000321.1, on the reverse strand, counting down.
CGCCGGCGACGGGTGCGACTCCGTCCTGGCCCGCGCCCTCGGCGACGACCTCAAGGGCAAGGCGTCGCCGCTGCTGTACCTGACGGCCATCGGCCTGGCGTCCGTGAGCCCGCTCGCGGCGAACGCCATCTACGTCTTCGTGGCGCTCATCTGGGTGATCCCCGACCTGCGCATCGAGCGTGCGCTGGCGGGGGAGGCGAAGGAGCCGTGAGCGGCGAGGGAGGGCGTGGGCATGACGGAGGCGGAGTGGCTGCAAGGCGACATTACGAAGCAACTGCTGGTGGTCCAGCACTACGCCTCGATCCGGAAGTTGCGCCTGATCGCGGCGGCCTTCGTCCGGCAGTTACAACTTTGCCCCTCCGAGGACGAGGCCAAGCGTTGCGACGACCTGATCGAGGCCGCCGCCGAGGCCCCGAGGCCCTGGGATGAGGTCGCAGCGGAGCTCGAGGCGAGGCCGGGTAACTGGCGGTTCACACACATCCTCGTAGGGACATCGCCGGACGAGGTCGCGAAGGCGTTCCGCAAGCTGGTGCATTTCGCGCCGGCCGAGCAGTACGGACACGTGACTGCCTTCGTCGCCGAGGTGGTCGGCAACCCATTCCGTCGTGCCTCCTTCGACCCGGCGTGGCGAGCGCCTGCCGCGACAACCATAGCCCAGGCCGCTTACGCGGAGCGCGAGCTTCCTTCAGGCCACCTCGACACGGCCAGGCTTGCGGTACTATCCGACGCCCTTGAGGAGGCTGGATGCATCGACGAGGCCATCCTCGACCATCTGCGTTCGCCCGGCCCTCATGTGCGAGGGTGCTGGGCGTTGGACCTCGTCCTCGGGAAGGCCTGAAGGGGGTGGCATGGCACGGATCCTGGAATTCCCTGACTGCCGCTCGGCGCTGAGGTGGCTCCGTGGCCGCGTCAGCGATCGCAAGTTCCGCCTGATCGCGGCGGCCGCCTGCCGGCACATCTACCCGGCGGCAAGGATGACGCCTGAATGGGAGGCCGCCGTGGCCGCCGTCGAGCGGTTCGCCGATGGCGAGGCGGGCGCGGCGGAGCTGGCCCGGGAGCGGTCGGCCTCCTCGACGCGCGCCCGGGGCATCCGGGACGCGGGGGCGGCGGGCGACACGGGGTGGTGGAGAGCGTGTCGGCATGAGGAGATCATCCTGGGCGCGACACAGTCCTCCGGCTTCGCGGCGGCCTGGACCTGCGTGAATGGGTCCCTGCACGCCTGCTCGAACGAGGACGGCGAGGAGATGCGCCTCGCGCCCGCCCGGATGGCCGGCCTCCTGCACGACGTGTGCGGGGATCTCGGCCGCGAGAGGCCCTTCGCCCCCGGCTGGCGGGTGCCGGATGTCCTGCGGCTGGCGTCCTCTATCTCCCAAGCGCGGGCGTTCGCCGACCTGCCCGTCCTGTCCGACGCGCTGGAGGAGGCCGGCTGCACCGACGCCGACCTCCTGGCGCATCTCCGCTCGGCCGGCCCTCATGTGCGAGGGTGCTGGGCGTTGGACTTGATCATCGGCAAGGGGTGAGCCGCGTGACGTGCGGGAGCACGCAGGATGCGTGCTCTACGGGGGCGAAATCCCCTTGACCTCAAGACCTCCACGTCGTCCAATCAGAGTACCTACCCACCACGGAGGCCCCGCCATGCTCCACCTCCACTCGCGCCGTGCCGCCCTCACTGCGGGGGCGCTCGGATTCGCCGGGCTGACGCTGCCCAACCTCCTCCAGGCCCGCGCCGCCGGCAAGAAAAGGCCGCGGGCGAAGTCGGCCATCCTCGTCTGGCTCGACGGCGGGCCGAGCCACCTCGAATCTTACGACCCCAAGCCGTCCGCCCCCGTCGAGGTGCGCGGCCCGTTCGGCATCGTGAAGACTCCCGTCCCCGGCACCGTGTTCTCGGAGCTGCTGGCGCGGCAGGCGCCCCTGGCGAAGCACTTCTCCGTCATCCGCTCCATGCACCACGACACCGGCGACCACTTCGCCGGCGGGCACTGGATGTTGACCGGACGCGCCGGCTCCACCGCAGCCAACCTCACGCCGATGTTCCCGTCGATGGGCTCCTACGTCTCGCGGCTGCGTGGCCCGAACAAGCCGGGGTTCCCCGCCTACGTCGGCCTGCCGTCGGCCCAGAGCATCTACCTGTTCCCCGGTTACCAGGGGGCGGCGTACCTCGGGCAGGCGTACAACCCGTTCGCCGTGGACAACGAGCAGAAGTACCTGCACCATACCTCGAAGGTCGTCCCCCGCCCGCCGAAGATCCTCACCGCCGCCGGCATGGACGACGGGCGCATGCAGGGCCGCGGCGGCCTGCTGGCCGGGCTGGACCGGACGCGGCGCAAGGCGGACGCGATACGGACGCCCCTGGGCAAGATGCAGGAGCAGGCGCTGAGCATGGTGCTGAGCCCGGCGGTGGCGCGGGCGTTCGACGCGGGCAAGGAGGATCAACGCCTCGTGGACCGCTACGGCGACAACCCGTGGGGCCGGTACACGCTGCTGGCGCGGCGTCTGGTCGAGGCGGGCGTCACGTTCGTGACGGTGGACATGCCGCACTGGGACCACCACTCGTCGCTGGTCGAGGGGCACGCCCCGAACATGCGGGCGATGGACCGCGCCGTGGCCGCCCTGTTGGCCGACCTGATCGACCGTGGCCTGCTGGACGAGACGCTGGTGATCGTGATGGGCGAGTTCGGGCGGACGCCGGTGGTGAACAAGGGCCAGCCGGGCATCCCGATCCCCGGACGCGACCACTGGGGCAACGTGTTCAGCGTGATGGTGGCGGGCGGCGGGATCAAGCCGGGCGTGGTGTACGGGGCGAGCAACGCGAGGGCGGAGGTGCCGGCGGACAGGCCGGTGAAGCCGCACGACCTGGCGGCCACGGTTTACCACCTGCTGGGGATCGACCAGGACGAGACGTTCCACGACCAGACGGGCCGGCCGATCCCGGTCCTGACCGAGGGCAAGGTGATCCGCGAGCTGGTTTGAGGCTCGGGAGAGGAGAAGGCATACCACGAAATACACGGAAGACACGAAAAAGGGTGGTGACCTTGATGGGCTAACAGGCTTGCTACAATGCAAGGTAGCGGGGTTG
>CAZVZK010000320.1:0-3344 GCA_964630925.1 uncultured Alcaligenaceae bacterium | reverse complement strand
GCAGCTAACGGTGGTAAGTCACCTTGGAAGGGCTGATGCTTGTGCGTCCTCGCCGCTTCTTCGCATTCAACCCGCCTTCGCCGCCGGCAGGCTCGCCGCCAGCGTTCCGCCCAACGATATGGCCAGACGCTTGACGCAGGCTTGGCGAACAACGCCAGGGCCGCACCGCACGATAACAGGCCGGCGCCGGAGGAATGAAGGTAAGGCTCGGCCTGGGACTGACGGCCGCCGTGTCGGCGAGCCGGTGAGGGCCGCGCGAACCGGGAACGAGATGCGGTGTCATCCCTCCTTGTACGCTGACACCCCTGGGTCATTGATGGTGCCCACCCACATGACGGGCACCGAGGAGGACGGTATGGCCTTTCACTACCTCGAAGACGAACGTGGTCTGCGCGAGAAATGGACGTTCCAATACACCGGCGCGGAGCTCGCCCCACGCGCGCGGGCGAAGGCCGGCGTCCTCCTCGATGAGGAGCGCGGGATCGAGCGTGCCCTTGCCGCCTGCCAGGCCGGCGCGGCTTACTCCGGACGCGGGGAGGACATCACCCGATTCCGCAAGCGGCTGGCGGAGAAGGGCGAACAGCGGGAGCGGTGCGAGCTGCTCGCACGAGAGCTCACGCGGGCCGGGGAGCGGCTGTTCTCGTTGGAGGTGAGCGACATCGTGTACTTCGGCATGGACGAGGCGATCTCCGATCCGACAACGGTCGTCCAGGCGGAGGGGGCATGATCGTCCGGAGGGCCCGACGGTGAACGTGGTGTACGACTGCCACATCCCCGAGATGTTGGGATATCCGGAGAGGGGATACTGCTTCCGCCGCGGTGGCGATGCGTTCCTTGTGTGGGATGGGTATTTCAACGATCTCATGCACGCGATGTGGGCGGTGTACGGCTGGGAGCCGGGCGCCGACGATCCTGCTCACCCTCATCTGGGTCTGGTGCCACTCCTCCGCCGGTGGAACGAAGGCGAGATCGGCCGCGCGCCGCTATTGATCCCAGAGCTGCCCGCCACGGCGCGAGCGTTGAAGGATGCGTGCGTCGAGCTGCGCCGCGTCGGCCCGAACCTCGCCGAGTCGCCGCAGCATGGCGAGGCTCTGGCGGCGTTTCTTGAGTTGGCCGTCGCCACGGGGCAGAGCGTCAGCGTCGAGGAATGGTGGGGATAACATCGGCCGCCCGCGAGCGTTGAGCCGTCGAACGGGGCCGCCAAGCCGCCCCTATGGCTGGCCCGCAATCGGGAGGCTACAACATCGATGCGGGCTGATTGGCCTTTCCCCTTTCGTGGCTCTCAGGAAGGTGACTCATGGCCACTCCTGTTGTTGATTTCCAACGCCGCTGGACGGCCGCTGAGCTGCGTCGGCTGCCCGCGGCCGAGCGCGATGCCATCCTCGTCGCCGCCGCCGCCCTGGCCGCCGACGACTACCGCAAAGATGTCGCCCTGACCGCATTCGAGGCGTTCGGGGAGGGTGCCGAAAAGGGGCTGCGAGATGAAGATCGGCTGTCCATGCGGTGAGCTGATCGTCGATCAGACCGACGACCTGCCACACAAGGGGCACCTGGTCCCGGACCAGGAGTGGTACGTGAATGCCGAAGCCGTCGCAGAGGAGGCCATCGGGCCGGCTGCGGAGGGGCGGATGGGCAAGCAGGCAGCCAGCCGACTCGCCCAGTTCATCCTGAGCCGTGGTAAGCGCCTCCTGTGGCAGTGTCGGGCGTGTGGGCGCCTCTACGTTGAGGGCCTTGACGAGCAGGTCCGATGCTTCATCCCCGAGGGCGATTCGGTTGATCGAGAGATCCTCCGCAGTCGGCCGGCCCCTGCCGAACCAGGCAGGGCAACAGACGGCGCGTTCTGACCAATTCACCAGTCACCAGTCTTCCGCCTCACCGCTTCTTCCGCGCCCTCGGCTTCGTCGGCGTCTCCGCCGCCGGCGCCTTCGCCGCCGGCGCCGGCAGGCCGAGAACCTTCCGCCACGGCCACAGGCGGACGAGGCCGTCGCCGCCGGCGCTGGCGAGCGTCTCGCCGTCCGGCGAGAACGCCAGATGGTTGACGCAGCCGACGTGCCCGCACAGCACGGCGACCTCCTTCCGAGACGCCACATCGACGACGCGGATCTGGCAGTCCGTCGCCCCGCTGAACAGGAGCGACCCGTCGGGCGAGAAGGCCACGCACAGGATGTCGTCGCGCTCACGCGGGAACTGGGCGACGCACTCGCGTTTCTCCATGTCGAGCAGGTGCAGGCTGCCGCCCCAGCCGTACCACTCCTGCGCCGGGTCCTCGACGAACCCGGACAGGCCGTTCGCCGACGCGACGTGCTTGCCGTCCGGCGAGAAGGCCAGGGCGTGCATGCGGTAGTCGATGCGTCTCTCCTCCTTGATGTCGGGCCGGATCACCTCCCCCGGCCCGTCGGGGAAGTCCAGGACCTCGATGACGCCCCTCCGCCGCCCCACAGCAACGCGGCCGCCCTTCGGGTCGAACGCCAGCACGTAATAGCTCTCCCCCCGGTCAACCACACGTTCCGGCCAGCAAGGCTCCCACGCGCCCTCGGCGGTCAGGTCGCGGCGCGACACCTCGCCGTTGTAGCGCAGGACCGCCGCCGTCGTGCCGTGGAACGCCATGTCGCTCCAGCCGTGGTCGGGGCGCGTCAGCGGGGACGGCTTGCCCCCGGGCGGGAACCAGAATGTCCCGTTGGCCGGCAGCACGAGGCCTGACGCGAACTTCGTGCGGGGGATGGCCTTGATCGTCGCGCCCACCTCGGGCGTGCGGAGTTTGGCGGTGTGGCGGTCCCACACGACGAGCCGGCTCGACGCGTGGCCGTAGCCGCCCGGCAGCCACTCCCACGCCGCCAGCTCGTCGCCCGAAGGCAGCCAGCCGACCCGGCGGATCTGCCCCTCCGTCCGCAGCGCCGCCGGGCCGAACGCCGGCTCCAGCGGCGAGCCGGTATCGACCTTGTGGTCGTGGCAGGGGCCGCACACGCCCTCGGCCTCCCAGGCGAGCCTGTCGGGCGGGCCGACCTCGCCGCAGGCGCAGACGGCGATCACCTCCGAATCCGACCCGGTGAATTGGCGCGTGACGGCGTGGTCGGGGTCGAGGTGGCACAGCGGCGGCCAGGGGCGGTAGGGCGGCCCGAAGCGGTTCGACGGGCCCTCCTGGAACGGTTCGATCCGCCGCCCGACGACGCGGACCGTGCGTCCCAGCGCCGTCGTGCGCCAGACGACGCCCAGGAGGGTGCCGCGCGGCGTCGGCGGGTAGGCGTCGACGCGGCCCTTGTCGGAGAGCCACATCATGACGCCTTCCGGTGCCGTAAGGATAGCGAGTTTATCAACTGTCGCATTCGGCCTTTCCGGCACGCGGC
>CAZVZK010000319.1:0-3360 GCA_964630925.1 uncultured Alcaligenaceae bacterium | reverse complement strand
CGTGGGGCAGGAAGTCCAGCAGCGCCTGCGCCGCGCCGGCGGGGCGGCGGGCGGCGAGGAGGCGGACGGCGGCCACGGTCAGCGCGCCGGGGTCCTCCTCGACGGCCTTCAGCGCCGCCTTGGCCTGGCCGGAGAAGTCGGGCGTGTCGATCTCGCGGGCCGCCATGCGCAGCATCGGCACCGCGGGCGTGCCGATCGACACCAGCTCCGCGAACGCACGCTGACGCTTGTCGAGGCTCGCGTCCCGGAGATCCCTGAGGAGGGCCTCCAGGGTGACACGCGTCACCTCGCCCCTGGCTCGCGTCTTGAGGAAGGCGACGAGGCCCGCCCCGTCGGTGGCGATGTGGCAGTCCTTCAGCCTCTTCTCGTCCTCGGCGATGGTGTCCTTGTCGGCGGCGCGGCCGGGGGCAACGGCGAGGGCGATGGCCAGGGCCACCAATGGCAGGAGGAGGACACGTCGCATCGGTTATTCTCGTGGGTAAACCAGTTTGGTACTTTCGCAAACGGGGTCGGGCTCCTCCCTCACCCCTCGCCCGCCTCCACCGTGGAGAGGGGCTTTCCCGATCAGGCCGAATGCGTGGCAGGGCGGCCGGCAGGCCGCCCTCACTTCCGCGTGACGCGGTACGGGCGCGGCTCGAATCCCTTCATCTCCTTGACGACCTTGCCGCGCCGGTCTATCTCCAGGATCTTCGTCGAGCCCTCGCCGGCGACGAGGATGTTGCCGCCCGGCGTCGCCGTCGGGTACATCGGGCTGGTGAGGGGGACCTCCCACTGCGGCTTGGTGTCCGGGCCGTAGCAGATCACCTTGTTGAAGTTGCTCACCGAGACCACGCAGCGGTCGTTGGGCAGGATCTCCGCCCCGTTGATGCCGAACGTGGCCCACGGCAGGTTGAACGTCTTCACCTGCTTGCCGCCCTTGTCGTAGCGTGTGTAGTGCCCGGAGTAGGAGACGTAGGCCCAGCCGCCGTCCTTGAAGCGCTTGACCGCGACCAGGCTGTTGATGTTGTAGTACTGCTGGAAGATCTGCTTGCCGGCCTTGTCGAAGATGAACACGCCGTTGTGGCAGCCGACGAAGATGTTGCCCTCCGGAGTCTTGTCGGCGTAGATCGCCTGGCCGAAGCCGATGTTCGTCAGAATGGTGCCCTTGCGGTCACGCTCGGTGATCGTGCTCGTCTGCTCGATCATCAGCACGTTGCCGTTGCGCAGCACCGTCGCGTAGTTGGGGTAGTTCAGCCGCGTCAGCTCCCAGCGCGGCTTCAAGGCGCGGTCCGCCTCGAACACGCGCCCCCCACCCTTGGCCGCGTTCCACTGTTCGACCACCAGCAGGTTGCCCCCCTCGCGGCCACCGAAATCCACCTTCGCCAGATCGACCCCCGCCTTGTTGTCGTCCCACCACGCCGTCCACGCCTTGATCGCCTTGGCGCGGCTCTCGGCGTCCGCGGCCACTCGCTCCGTGGGGGCCTTATCGCCCGCCACCCGCCCGAGCAGGTCCTCCGCGTCCCAGGCGTCCTCCATCGGCAGGTCCTTGAGCGCCGCGATGACGGCCGAGACGCCGATCTTGTCGCCGACGGAGGCGAGGCCCTCGCCCAGGCGTAGGCGGACGAGGGGGTCCTTGTCGTCGAGCATCTTGCGGAGCAGCGGGTACTGCGCGGCCGCCCTGCCTCGGCAGAGGGCGGTGACGGCGGCGGCGCGTCTCACGGGCGCCTTGTCGCGCAGCGCCTTGACCAGCGCCTCGTCCGCCTTGCCCCCGGGCACCCCGATCCCGGCGAGCAGATCGATGACCTGGCCCTGCACGTCCTCGGACTCGGCGACGGCGACGTAGCCGAGCAGCGCCTCGACCGCGCCCTCGGGCCGGCGCAGCGCGAGGAGGCGGGCCGCCGGGGTCGGGAGCGGGTCCGGCTCATCCTTCTCGATGGCGGCAAGGGCCTTGAAGACGAGCGGCCCGGCAGTGGTTGAGGCGCTGAGGGTGGCGCGGCGGAGCTGAGAGGCGGCCTTCTTGCCGAAGGCGGCCAGCGCGACGACGGCGTCGTCGCGGTCCTTGGCCCCGGCGTCATCGAGCTTCTTGATCAGCCCATCGATCCTCTCGCGGTCCTCATCCGATGGCGTTCGTGAGCGGAACTCCTCCAGGAGGGTGCTGCCGTCGGTGTTGCGCCACCAGCCCTGCCACACGTCGCGGCGGAGCTTGCGCGACATCAGGTCGTGCCCCTTGGGGCCGGACACCGCCCACTCCCCCGCGAGGTCGTTGAGGTACGCCTCCGCCACGGGCTTGAGCGACGAGGGCAGCTCGCCGATGAGGTCGATCAGCACCGGCACCGCGTCCCCGTCGTGCGCCCCCACCAGCCCCAGCGCCACACGCAGACGCACCGAGGGCAGGGCGTCCTTGAGCAGCGGGCGCACCGAGGCGTAGAACGCCGGCCCCCCCACCTGCGACAGCACCTGCGCCGCCGTGCCGCGCCTGATGCCGTTCTTGTCCTTCAGCGCCCTGACCACGGCGGGGTCGGGCCTGCCGCCGGTCATGGCCGTGGCGACCAGCGCCGCCTCGCACTCGTGGAAGGAGGCGTTGTCCTCGCAGAAGGGCAGGTACCCCAGCAACGCCTCGGCGGCGGCGGCGGGCCTGCGTGCCGCCAGCACCCGCGCGTTGTTGATCACCAGCGCCGCCGCGTTGGAGCCGTCCACGGCGGCGACGATCTGGCGGGCGCGGGCGTGGGCCTCGACGGCGTCCACGTCGTTGACGGCCTCGCGGACGAGGGGCAGGGCGGGCGCCCCGACGGCGACGAGCTGGCGGTGGGCCTTCTCTCGGGCGGCCACGTCGTCGTCGCCGAGCTGGGCGACGAGGGCGCGGACCTTGTCACGGCCCAGGCCGGGGGGCGTGCGGAGGCGGAAGAACTCCAGGGCGTCGTCGGCGGTCACGCCCAGACGCGCCCCGCGCAGCACCGACTCGTCGGCGGGGCCGGCGCCCTGCGACGGCAGCGGGCCGATGGTCACGTCGATGCCGGTGTCCTTGGCGACGGTGACGGGGGTGGGCGGGATGTAGGGCAGCTCCTTGAGGAGCTTGAGGCGTGGCAGGGCGGACAGGATGGCCCGTGGCGCGGCGCTGGTCGGGAAATGTGCCGGGGTCAGGGCGAGCGCGAGGATGAGCGGGGACATGAACATATGGTGTCGCTCTCCGCAGAGGGCCGCCAGGGCGCGATGCATCTCCTCATCTTAGACGATCCAGGCGGCCGTCGGGAGGAGGAAATTCATGGCGGCGTTACACGCCCCCCGCCGGGACTGCGGCCCCGGCGGGGGCGTGCTGGCCTCGGGGCTCACCGCCGGATGACGCGGGTGGGCTTGTAGTCGAAGCCCTTGATGGTGCGGACG
>CAZVZK010000318.1:0-3449 GCA_964630925.1 uncultured Alcaligenaceae bacterium | reverse complement strand
GGCCGTCAGTGTTTGCTCTTCAACGGGTGACGTGATTCGCCGGGCGCGTACGGTGCAGTCGCGTGCCGGCCTTCCTGCGGCGGACGCGAGGCCCCGTCGGGCGCCGAGTCACCTGCCCACTCCGGGGAGTCACCTGCCCACTTCTCCCCCGAGTGGCCATGTGACTTCTCGGAGACAGAGGCCGCCGTGGAGTGCCACACAGCGACAAAACAGAGTCACCTGCCCACATGCCCACTTTTCGCACGCCCCGGGAGAGGCTCGGGCGGCCGAGCCGGGCACTTGACTTCTGGTGTACAGGCCTCCAATACTGAAAAGGGAGGCCTCGCCTGTCCCCTCCCCATCTCAACTTGTGCCCCGTTGCCCAGACCTCCACCCCCTGTTCGCCACCTCTCCGACGCGGATGCCTTGGCCCTCGTGGCCTCATCGGTGGCGTGGGCGCGGCTCTCGTTCACTTCCTTGGCTCCACGGCGAGGTCGCCTTCCCACCCTGATTGCAGGCCAGTCGCGCCGCGGCTATCCTGCTACCAGGGGTGTAATTCCTTCACCGATTCCGCGGCAGGGAGTGACGTGGATGACGCAGGCAGTACAGGGTGGAGGTCGTGATTCGGGAGCAAAGCATCAAGTACGCGGGTGAGGTTAGGACACACTGGGCTTGATTTCGCAGTGGGGAAGGGCTCCCTTCAACCACGCGATCCCAGCCTGTGTGAGTCCACAGCACCCACTCGTGTCGAGTGCTCGAAGGGAGGGAATGCTCGCGAGATGGACTAATCCGGCATCGGTTAGCTGATTACACCTAAGCAGATCGAGATACTGTAAGCTGCGAAGATCTTTGAGGTGTCGCAGCCCATCGTCCGTGATTCGCGGACACTCGCCCAACATCAGCCATTGCAAATTGTGGCATCTCCCGACGTGAGCTAATCCATCATCCGTTACCCATTCCGATTCATACAAACTCAAGGAAATAAGATAAGAGAAATTTTGAATCAATGGCAAACATTCAGTGGAAAGAGACTTGCACCCGCTTATGTCAAGGTGAGACAAAGAACGCAGATTCTGGAGGTTTGAAAGCCCGTGATCTACCAGCAGGGCGCACCCGCAGAGGTCTACTACTTTCAGGTGTGCAAGCTGTTGGAGGTGGCGAAGCCCTTCTCCTGTGATGCTTGCACCTACCAGGGCAAGGGTTTCCAAGGAGGGCAATGCTGCGATGGAGATGAGGCCAGCATCAGTGAACGACTCACAGGAGAAAAGTGAAAGTTCGCGAAGTGATGTTAATTCCTTCAGCAACATCAACCCCTTGTCTGTGAGCCATCCACCGTCGAACACATCGATCTCGCTGAGCGGGGCATGCCGGCCAAATTCGACCACCTTTTCCAAGTCAGCTTCTGTCGCATCTTTCCGGAGCTGAACCCAATACTCGAAGCCCTCCCTCACCACCACTGCGGCAGGCAGCGATTGCGGCCCGCCCCAGGAATTGTCTTGGTGACCAGACGCCTTCTGACGCAGTGTTCCTTGGATTCCGAGTTGGACAATCTGTCCCGGTCTGACTTCGCCTTGCTCCTCACAGATGGTTCGCTCGCTTCGCCGAGGCACTACTACCGGGGACGCTTCTTGGTTCGTCTGCCTCTGGACATCGACTGGGTGGTTTCGCGGTCGAAGAGTGAGGCACTCAGCGAGCTCCGCAGCATCGGCTGGCCTCCGCTCGCTCTGAGATGCAAGACAAGCCGCGAGCAGTGGCAGCAGTTCCGGCGGTGTCCCGCGATCCTCGGCCACCTCCCTCCAGTCCGGCGGGATCGACAGCAGTCCCAGGTCGCCCACCACCATCTGATACCACAGCACACCCAGCGCATGAACGTCGTCGCGGGGGTCAGGCCGCTCGCCCCTCATCTGCTGCGGCGAGGCGTACAGCGGGGTGTAAGCACCACGCACGCCCGCCGGGATGCTCACACTGCAGGCCGTGCGCCGCTCCGCCTCCTCCTTCAGAGCCTGCCGGGCCGCCAGCCCGCCGATGCCGAGGTCGGCCACGAAGAAGGAGACGGCGTCCCCCTCCCCCCTCCGCACGAGCACGTTCGACGGCTTGAGGTCGCGGTGTACCAACGGCGGGCTCATCCGGTGCGGCCCGGCCATGATCGACGCCAGCCGGCCCACCGTCTCGGCGGCGAACTCAGGCGTGAGTAGGCCCTGCGCCAGCCGGTCCTCGATCAGCCCGGCGAGGTCGCCGCCTTCGATCAGCTCGTACATCAGGCACGGCGGGTCGGCACGCAGGAACGTCTCCAGCAGCGGCACGAAGCCGTTCGCGGCCCCCTCCTCGCGCACCCGGTCCAGCTCGTCGTGCAGGACCGCCTCGTTGCGCAGGCTCTGGGCGGCCTCGGGGTCGAGGCAGAATTTGAGGGCGACGGGGCGCTGCCTGGAGCGCGTCAGGTGGCGGGCCTTCCACACTTCGCCGAAGCCGCCCTTGCCCAGCATCTCCACCAGCTCGTAGTCGGCGGACAGGGGGCGGTCACCGGGCCTGAAGCGTGGCATCCCCGCCGGCAGCAGGGGTACGAGGTCACCCGGCGTGCGCATCGAGCGGCCGGCGGGAATGGTCCCGCCTGAAGGGTCGGATATGCGCCGCATGGACCGCCGGATGGATGACTGGACGCTGGCGAGGTAGGCAGCGAGCTCAAGGCGGTCTTCCGGTTGCGCCACGGCGGCGGCTTGCTGAGCGGCCTCGTGCACCTCGGCCACCGGAGCCTGCGCCAGATTCTCAATCTCGCCCTTGAGGCCTGCCTCGGTGCCGCTCTTTCGATACTCCTCAAGTGTGCCGTTGGCGATCTCCCAGATGGCCTCGCCGCCGGGCACCATCGACACCAGGACACGGCAGCCATTCTTCACGACGGCTTTGCCGAGGCAGTTGAGGAAATGCATGAAACCCGCCATCGCCGGCCCCTGGGATCGTACCGGATGCCATAAGGTCAACTTGATCCTGTTATACGGAGAGAATGCTCAAGAGGCGGACATACCTTCGAGAATTCAGGTCACTTCTCGCGGGCAAGCGCCAGGGATGTGGACCTCCCCAAGGAAAGTGGACACCGGGTTAACGGTGTAGACTCCCAAAGAGGAGGGACACCATGGCCAGGCGACGACGATCCTACACCAGCGAGTTCAAGGCCGAGGCCGTCAAGCTCGTCACCGAGCAGGGCTACTCCGTCGCGGAGGCCTGCCGCTCCCTTGTGCTACCTACCATAATCCCTGTCACGGTAATGAGGGAAACCGGTGGAGAAATTGGCCGACCGCAAATGCGAAGCGGCCGCAAGAGAATTGCAATACTCCAGCTCGGAGATGCGGTGGAGGCCTACTTTGGCGAACGAGGTTTGGCGGGGTAGGTGAGCCACTCGCGGAGTGACCAGACGTGGTCCGCCAGCCCCGCCGCCATCGCCGGCGTCCTCGGCCTCCAGGCCCCGCCCTCCTTGA
>CAZVZK010000317.1:0-3554 GCA_964630925.1 uncultured Alcaligenaceae bacterium | reverse complement strand
ATGGTCGTCAGCCCGCCCTCCTTGTTCCCCGGCGACGGGTTGTTGTTGATCTCCGTCCCGAAGATGCTTGTATACCATTCCCACCACTTGATCCGCTCAACCAGCTTCTCCCCGACCTCGCGGCTGATGGCCCGCCGCGTCAGCAGGTGCTCCGCCCCGTAAATCTCCGGCGTCTCGGCCAGGATGCTCGTGCCGCCCTGGGCCACCAGCAGGTCGCTGCACACCCCCAGCGCCGGGTTGGCCGTCACCCCGCTGTTGCCGTCGCTGCCGCCGCAGTTGGTGCCGAGGACGATCTTGTCCGCGCTCAGGCTGACGCGCCTGACGTCGTTGGCCCGCGGCAGCATCTCGGCCACCGCCTTGACCCCGGCCTCCACCGTCTTGCCGATGCCGCCCTCCTCCTGGATCGACAGCACCCGCGGACGCTTGTTCGAGCCGTTGAGCTGGAGGAGGTTCTCGCCCTCGATGAGGTGGATGGCCTGCCCGGTCTCGCACCCCAGCCCGATGAGCAGGTACGCGGCCACGTTGGCGTGCCGGGCGAAGCCCGCCAGGGTGCGGTCGAGCTGGCGGTGGTCCTCGCCGCCGTACTGCATGGCGCAGCCGGCCTTGTGGACGATGGGCAGCACGCCGTCCACGTTCGGGAACTGCTTGAGGATGTCGGTGCGGTTGAACCGTTCGGCGATGTACTTGCTGGTCGAGGCAGAGCAGTTGACGGTGCTGATGAGGGCGACGTAGTTGCGCGAGCCGTACCGCCCGTCGCCGCGGTCGTAGCCCATCCACGTCCGGGGCGTCTCCGCCACGGGCTTCGGCGGCACCTCGGAGGCGTAGGCGTAATCGCGGGCGAAGAGGTCCGCCGAGACGTTGTGGACGTGCACCAGCTCGCCGGGGCCTATGTCGCGGCTGGCGAAGCCGATGATCTGCCCGTACTTGCGGATCGGCTCCCCCTTGGCGATGGGGGCGAGGGCGATCTTGTGCCCCAGCCCGACGCGCCCGGCGAGCGTGACGCCGAGGACGTCCTGCCCCTCGGGGAGGTGGCGGGCGGCGACGGCGACGTTGTCCTCGGGGCGGAGCCGGACGGCGGGGGGGTCATGATGGGTCTCGTTTCGCGGGTGAGTATCCTGTGAGGATAGCAGGCGTCGGGCGGGAGGGGGAGACATGACCGAGGACGAGTGGCTGGACGACGGGCTCATCGCACAACATCTCCTGGATCACCTTCTCAAGCCCGGCAAGCTCCATCGGACGAAGGCGGGCAAACGCCGCCTCCGTCTCTTCGCCTGTGCCTGCTGCCGCGACCTCTGGCACCTGCTGGACGATCCGATCCTGCGTCAGGTGGTCGAGACGACGGAGCGGTTCGCCGAAGGGGACATCGCCCGTGCCGAGCTGGACGTGCTCCTCCCGGCCGTCCAGTCCGTCATCCACACAATCGACGACTCGGACGCCCCCGGCGCCGACAGGCGGACGGCGGCGGGTGTGGCCCTCTCCGCGACGATGGAAACGGCCGGCTCGGCGGCCTGGCACATGACTGCGACACCGATCCCACTCCCCGGCAGTGGCCGCAAGCCGCTCGTGAATGACGCGGACGTCCGCCGCCTGCTGTGCGAGGTCTTCGGCAACCCCTTCCGCCCCGTCGCCGTCGAGCGGCGCTGGAAGACACGCACCACCGTCTCCCTCGCCCAGGCCGCATACGACGAGCGCCTCCTGCCCTCCGGCCATCTCGACCCAGCGCGGCTGGGGGTGTTGTCGGATGCCCTCGAAGAGGCCGGCGCCACGGGCGAGGTCCTGGCCCACCTGCGTTCGGCGGGGCCACACGTCCGGGGGTGCTGGGCTTTGGACCTCATCCTCGGCAAGGGGTGATCGCCTCGACAGGTCCGGCCGGAGCGGCCTCATGCCTGGGCTCACTGCCAGTCTTCCAACTTCAAGCCCGGCACCCTGCTGAATTCGGCCGTGTTGTGCGTCACGAGCGTAAATCGGCTTGCCAGGGCGGTGGCCGCGATCATGAGATCGTTCGGCCCGATGGGCGTGCCGAGCGCCGCGAGGTGCGCGCGGACGTTGCCGTATTCCTCCGCCGCCGCGTCGTCGAATGGGAGAGAGGAGAAGTCGATACGGAGTCTGGCAATCAACGCGAGGTTGCGCGCCCGGTGCGTGGGGCTCCCGCGCATCGCCCCGTAGATCAGCTCAGCCAGGACGACGGAGCAGATGAAGACGCTTCCGGGTTGTGCGGCCGCCACGCGAGCCGTCACGTTCGAGGCGCCCCCACGCCGCAGGTAATCAATGACCGTGTTCGTGTCGAGGAGGTGGCTCATGACAGCGGGGCCCGCTCCTCGTACTCGCCTTGCTCGGGCCTCTCCCAATCCCCCTGCCACTGTCCGGCCAGGGCGATCACGCGCTCCCGCCATTCCTCCTGCGTCATCACCGGCCCGGCCGGCTCGACGGTTACCTTGACCTCCCGGCCCGCGTCCGCCGCCCCGAGCGGAACCGTCACGTGCAGCACGCCGTCGCCGCCGACCCTCGACTTCACCACGACCGGATTCATCTGAAGCCTCCTCGTCCACGCCGGCCTCGCCGTGTATCACACAGCACGGCCCCCCCCCCTTGTCAACTGATCTGGCCGTACTTGCGGATCGGCTCGCCCCTGGCGATGGCCGCCAGCGCGATCTTGTGCCTCAGCCCGACGCGCCCGGCGAGCGTGACGCCGAGGACGCTCTGCCCTTCGGGGAGGTGGCGGGCGGCGACGGCGACGTTGTCCTCGGGGCGGAGCCGGACGGCGGGGGGGTCATGATGGGTCTCGTTTCGCGGGTGAGTATCCTGTGAGGATAGCAGGCGTCGGGCGGGAGGGGGAGACATGACCGAGGACGAGTGGCTGGACGACGGGCTCATCGCACAACATCTCCTGGATCACCTTCTCAAGCCCGGCAAGCTCCATCGGACGAAGGCGGGCAAACGCCGCCTCCGTCTCTTCGCCTGTGCCTGCTGCCGCGACCTCTGGCACCTGCTGGACGATCCGATCCTGCGTCAGGTGGTCGAGACGACGGAGCGGTTCGCCGAAGGGGACATCGCCCGTGCCGAGCTGGACGTGCTCCTCCCGGCCGTCCAGTCCGTCATCCACACAATCGACGACTCGGACGCCCCCGGCGCCGACAGGCGGACGGCGGCGGGTGTGGCCCTCTCCGCGACGATGGAAACGGCCGGCTCGGCGGCCTGGCACATGACTGCGACACCGATCCCACTCCCCGGCAGTGGCCGCAAGCCGCTCGTGAATGACGCGGACGTCCGCCGCCTGCTGTGCGAGGTCTTCGGCAACCCCTTCCGCCCCGTCGCCGTCGAGCGGCGCTGGAAGACACGCACCACCGTCTCCCTCGCCCAGGCCGCATACGACGAGCGCCTCTTCCCAGCGGGGCACCTCGACCCGGCCCGCCTCGCCGTCCTCTCCGACGCCCTGGAGGAGGCCGGCGCGTCCGGCGAGCTGTTGGCCCACCTGCGTTCGCCCGGGCCGCACGTCCGGGGGTGCTGGGCGTTGGACCTCGTCCTTGCAGACTGCCGCTGAAGCGGAAGCCTGT
>CAZVZK010000316.1:0-3612 GCA_964630925.1 uncultured Alcaligenaceae bacterium | reverse complement strand
CGTGGCCCCATCGCCATCGCCACCGCCTCGCCCGGCGGCGTCCGCAGACGCCGCGGCTGCGGGCAGCTGCGCCGCGACAGCAGCAGGGCCTGGAGCCGTGGCGGCAGGGAGCCGCCCAGCCGGCACACACGCAGCCCGTTGTCCTCCAGCGCCGGCATCTGCTCCAGGCCGACGAACTGCTCGTCGCCGGCCTCCCACAGCCCCTCGCACAGGAACGGGTCGCCCAGCGGCTGCTCGATCAGCGCCCAGTCGATGTACACCATCTCGGGCAGCGGCGCCGGCGGCGGGGCGGGCGGCGGCGCGGGCGGCGGCGGCTTGTGCCACACGGCCGGCAGGCAGCCCGCCAGCAGCAGCAGGGCCACGCCGAGGCCGGCTCGCGTCAGGGTCGCCATCCTGGCACCTTCCCAGAGGAACGGATCGGGGTGCGGGGATAGCCTGCCCCCCGCCGCCCGTCAAGGGCAGACGCCCGGCCCGCCGGTCCGTATCCTGTGCCGTAACCCCCGAAGGGCCGTTAGGGGCGGCACGCCCGGCTCGTCCTGATGTATCGGCCCACCGCCGGAATCCACCCCATTGAGGAAGACGATGACGCACCGCATCCCCCTGCTCGCACTGGCCGTGATCGCGGCCGCCTGCCTGAGCCAGCGCGAGTCGCGCGCCCAGGAGAAGGTCAAGGACCCCGTCAGCCAGTACGCGGTCGACCTCCGCGCCCGCAAGTCCACAGAGCCGGAGTTCGGCAAGGACACGCGCAAGTACGGCGTCGAGATCTACCAGGACGGCGAGAACAGCAACGGCATCTACCTCTCCGAGACCGGCAGCATCGCCGTCGTCCCGGCCAAGGGCTTCAAGTCCGGCGACAGCAAGGACCCCCTCTGGCGGCACGGCCTAAACCTGCAGGCCCGCCCCGCCGGCGAGGACCAGTGGGACAAGGCGAAGAAGTTCGGCCTGGAGGTGTTCCGCGATGACGTGAACGGCAACCAGGTCTATGTCAACGAGAACGGCCAGCTCTCCGTCGCCGCCTCCGCCGAGGTCAACGACGCCGCCGTCATGGGCAAGCCGAAGAACGCCACCTTCAAGCACGCCATGAACCTCAAGGTGCGCAAGGCCGGCGAGAAGGACTGGGACAAGGCCAAGAAGTTCGGCGTCGAGGTCTACGCCGACGAGAACAACGGCACCACGGTGTACATCAGCGAGAACGGCAGCATCGCCATCGTCGGGGCCAAAGCCACGGGCGATGGCAAGGGCAAGGACCCGGCGTACCAGCACGGGCTGGAGCTGTCGGTGCGCAAGGTCGGCGAGAAGGGCTTCACCAAGGACACCCGCAAGATCGGCATCGAGGTCTACCAGGACCACAAGAACGGCGCGCTGATCTACATCACCGAGGCCGGCAACATCGGCGTCATCCCCGGCAAGTCGGCCAAGGCCAGCGAGGGCGGCGGCAAGGCCAAGGACCCCAAGTACACCCACGCCTTCGAGGTGCAGGTGCGCAAGGCCGGCGAGAACAAGTTCGGCCCCGAGACCAAGAAGGTCTCGTGCGAGGTCTACAAGGACGAGAACAACGGCATGGTCGTGTACATCAGCGACTCCGGCGAGATCGCCGTCGTGCCCGGCTGATTCGATCGATCGGCACGGGGCGGGCATGACGCCCGCCCATCTCTTCCCCAGGGGGGCCGGCCCGATGCGTTTCAACTGCCCATCCTGCCGTGCCACTTTGGAGACGCCCACGGGGTTCAACGGCCCCAAGGTCCGCTGTTCGAGCTGCATGGCCGCCGTCGCCGTCCCCCAGGACGACGTGCCCGAGGCCACCCTCCTCCCGCCCACCCCTCCGCCGACCCCTCCATGGAATGACCCGCCCCGGCGACGCGGCCCGCGCCGCGACGAGGAGCCGGGCCCACGCGAGACCAACTGGCCGATGATTGTCGGCCTCGGCCTCGCCGGAGTCACCGTCCTCGGCTTCGTCGCGTTCATCGGCATCGCCATCTTCCTCGCCGCCACGTCGGCCCCGCCGGGCCCCAAATTCGCCGGCCCGGGGCGCCCGCGTCCCGTCTTCGACGACAAGAAGGGCTGGGGCCCGCCCGACCTCCCGCCCCCGCCGGTCGAGCGGCCCGATCCGATCCTCCGCAAGCCCCCCGTCCAGGCCGACCTCGTGGCCGGCAAGTTCTCCGCCGACCTCCCGCTCGGCCAGGGCGCCTTCCCCGACGGCGTCAATCAGATCATCCAGCCCTTCGACTTCATCGCCAGGGACGGGGCCGTCTATCACGTCGAGGTGAAGGGCAACCCCCGCACCACCCTCCGCATCGACGGCCCCGCCGGCGAGCTGGCACGCCCCGAGGACCGCTTCCGCGAACGCACCCAGGCGGCATTCGCGGCGAAGGCGGGTAAGCACACCGTCACCGTCACCGGCCAGAGCTTCCATCCGGGCGCCTGCACCCTATCGATCCGCGAGCTGGCCGACGGCGACGCCCTGCCCGAGGAGCTGCGCCTCCCCGCAGCGACGGCCACGCCGAAACTCACCGTCGCACGCAAGATGGGCAGCATCTACGACAAGCGTCTCACGGCGGCGGCGTTCACCCCCGACGGGAGGGCCTTCTACGCCGCCCACGCCGACGGGACGCTGACGGCCTGGTCGCACCCGGCCAACGAGATGGTCGGCACGTTCACCGCCAAGATGAGCGTCGAGGAGATGGCCGCCGACGGACGCGGGCGGCTGTATATACGGGCTTTCCGGTCCGACAAACGCCGCCCCCCACCGAGGCCCGGCGCCCCGCGCGAACGCGCCCCGCTGCTCGTCTACCCCTCTCCTGACGCGAAGTCCGGCGCCCTCGGCGACCCCGTCACCGCCCTCGCCGACGCCGACATCCTCCGCCTCGTGCCGTCGAAAGACGGGCTGTGGGTGTACGCCCTTGACGCGGCGCGGAACAAGCTCCTCCGCGTCGGGGGTGACGGCCCCAAGGTGGCCGCGGAGATCACGCTGGGCCCCGACGTCACCTCGTTCTGCCTGACGCCGGACGGCAGGAAGATCTACGCGTGCTCGTCGTCGAACAGGATCGACGAGATCGACGCGGCGGAATTCAAGCTGCTCCGCTCGGTGCGGATCTCGGCGGGCCAGCCGACGGGCATCGCGGCGACGGATTCCGGCGTCTGCTACCTCGCCGGCACGCTGGAGAGCAGGGGCAACCGGTACGGCCTCGTCGTGGACATCGGGCGGACGAAAGGTGAGATGGCGGAGGCGGCGGGGCTGGGCATCTGGTGCCACACCCGGCACGCCCTCATGATGCCCGATCAGAAGATGGTGATCCTCTCTGGCGACCGGCGGCTGAACCTGTGCACGGTGACCGACAGGCCGACGGTGTACCGCACGATGCACCGCGAGGCGCTGTACGACGGTTTCAACACGCCGGCGCGGGCCTGGCCGAGCCCGGACGGCAAGACCATCCTGTGGGACCACGGCCACATCGTGACGGTGGAGCCTTGAGCCCATGCACGTCGTCTGCCCGTCCTGCTCCGCGACCCTCACCGTACCCGAGAAGTTCGCCGGGCGGAAAGTCGCATGCGGGGCCTGCGGTGGAGGCCTACTTTGGCGAACGAGGTTTGGCGGGGTAGGTGAGCCACTCG
>CAZVZK010000315.1:0-3716 GCA_964630925.1 uncultured Alcaligenaceae bacterium | reverse complement strand
GGACCACCTGTCCCCGCAGGAGGACGACGATGCCGCAAATGCCCAAGCGGGTAAAGTTTCGAAAAAGCCAGCGCGGCAAGGTAAAAGGTAACGCGCAGCGCGGCAACACGGTCAGCTACGGCGAGTTCGGCCTCCAGGCGTTGGAGGGGGGCTGGCTGAGCGCCGAGTCGATCGAGGCGGGCCGCATCACGTGCAGCCACGCCATCCGCGGCGGGGGCCGGGTGTTCATCCGCGTGTTCCCCCACAAGTCGGTCACCTCCATCCCCGCGGAGACGCGGATGGGCAAGGGCAAGGGCGAGCCGGAGTACTGGGCCGCCGTGGTGAAGCCGGGCATGATCCTCTTCGAGGTCTCCGGATTGCCCGAGGCGGCGGCCAGGGACGCCCTGGCGAAGGTCGCCTACAAGATGCCGTTCCGCTGCCGGCTGGTCGGGCGGCTGCCTAACGTGGGCTAAGCGGCGACGGAGAAGCGGGCCAGTCGGGCCGGGGGCGCGGGACGCCCCCGGAGTGCGTTGTCGGGGGTGAGCGATGAAGGCCGAAGAGTTCCGTGCCATGAGCGACGACCAGCTCGCGCTGACGCTCAAGGACACCATCAAGCACCTGTTCCAGCTCCGGTGCCAGTCGGCGGCCGAGCGGCTGGAGGCGCCCAGCGAGATCAAGAAGGCCAAGCGGGACGTGGCCCGCATCAAGACCATCCAGAGCGAGCGCGCCCGCAAGGCCGTCACGCAGGGGGCGGAGAAGAAATGACCGAGCCAGCCAAGACCGCCGAGGACCGCGGCCAGCGCCGCACCGCCATCGGCGTCGTCACCAGCGACAAGATGGACAAGACGCGGCGCGTCGAGATCCCGCGCCTGGTCAAGCACGCCCGCTACGGCAAGTACATCAAGCGCCGCACCATCTGCAAGATGCACGACGAGAACAACGAGTCGCGCAAGGGTGACACCGTCGAGATCATGGAGACGCGGCCCATCTCGAAGACCAAGAACTGGCGGCTGCTGCGGGTCGTCACCCGCGGCGCCGGCGCACCCGAGACGGCCGCCGAGGGCGCGCCCGAGAAAGCCTGAGGTGTTCGATGATTCAGATGTACACGTATTGCGATGTCGCGGACAACACGGGCGCCAAGGAGTGCATGTGCATCAAGGTGCTGGGCAGCTCGCGCAGGCGCTACGCCGGGATCGGTGACGTGATCGTGTGCAGCGTCAAGAAGGCGATCCCCGGCGGCGACGTGAAGCCCGGCGACGTGGTGAAGGCCGTGGTGGTCCGCACGAAGAAGGCCGAGCGGCGCGATGACGGCAGCTACGTGCGGTTCGACAGCAACGCGCTGGTGCTGCTGGACGCGGAGAAGAACCCGAAGGGGACGCGGATCTTCGGGGCCGTGGCCCGCGAGCTGCGGGACAAGGGGTTCGCGAAGATCGTGAGCCTGGCGGCCGAGGTGGTGTGATCCGGGGATAGAACGCCGCCCGCCGGCGTCCAATAGGGAACGAGTCATGGCCCGTCTGCTGGACAAGTACAAGAACGACGTGCTCCCCGCTCTGAAGAAGAAGCTGGGGCGCGACAACGTGCTGAGCCTTCCCAGGCTGGAGAAGGTCGTCATCAACATGGGCCTGGGCAAGGCGCTGCAGGACAAGAACCGCCTCGAGCAGGCGTCCGAGCAGCTCGCGCAGCTGGCCGGGCAGAAGCCGCAGACCACCTTCGCCAAGAAGGCCATCAGCACGTTCCGGCTGCGCGAGGGCAACGCCATCGGGGCGCGCGTGACGCTGCGGGGCAAGCGGATGTATGAGTTCCTCGACCGGCTCATCACCATCGCCCTGCCGCGTATCCGCGACTTCCGGGGGATCAACCCGAAGTCGTTCGACGGCAACGGGAATTATTCGCTGGGCTTGACGGAGGCGCAGATCTTCCCGGAGATCGACCCGGACAAGGTGACGTTCGCGCAGGGCATGGACGTGACGGTGGTGACGACGACGCGGAGCGACGACGAGGCCCGCGAGCTGCTGCGGGGGCTGGGGATGCCGTTCCGGACGGAAGACAAGTAAGGCACGCAAGAACGCAGAGGGAGCGACCGAAGCATGGCGACCGACGCGAAGCTTGCGAAGTTCCGCAAGCAGATGATCAAGCTGGAGGCGTGGAAGAAGGACCCGGCCAAATCGCCCATGGCCCCGCGCGAGCGCATCCGCATCCGGCTGCGCTGCAAGATGTGTGGCCGCCCGCGGGCCGTGTACCGCAAGTTCGGCATCTGCCGGATCTGCTTCCGCGAGAACGCCAACTGGGGGCTGATCCCCGGCGTCAAGAAGGCGAGCTGGTGAGGACACAGAAGCCATGATGACCGACCCGATCGCCGACATGCTGACGCGGATCCGCAACGGCAACCGCATCGAGAAGCCCGCCGTGGATATGCCGGCGAGCAAGCCGAAGGTGAACATCGCGCGCGTCCTCAAGGACGAGGGGTTCATCCTGGATTACCAGGTCGGGCAGGAGGTCACCGACCCCGAGACGCATATGCCCGTCTTCAAGGAGGTGGAGGACTTCAGCCTCCCCAAGATCACCCTGCGGGTGTACCTGAAGTACGGCCCGGAGGGCGAGCGTGTCATCCGCTTCATCCAGCGGGCGAGCAAGCCGGGTGGCCGGCTGTACGTGCGGGCCGCCGAGATCAGGCCGGTGCTGAACGGCCTGGGCATCAGCATCCTGAGCACGAACAAGGGGATGATGAGCGACCGGCAGGCCAAGGCGCAGCGCCTCGGCGGCGAGCTGGTCGCCAGGGTCTGGTAACCCGAAGGGAGGGGACGATGTCGCGGATCGGCAAGCAGCCCGTCACCATCCCCGCCGGGGTGAAGGTGAAGATCGCGGACGGGAAGGTGATGGTCGAGAAGGGGCCGCTCAAGCTGGAGCAGGCCATCCACAAGAACGTCAAGGTGGAGCTGGGCAAGCTCTCCAAGAAGGACGACGAGACGGTGTTCACGCCGGACAACAACGGCGACACGCTGCGCGTCAGCCGCGTCGACGAGGGCCGGCTGTCGAAGTCGGTCCACGGGCTGATGCGGACGCTGATCAACAACATGGTGGTCGGCGTGACGACGGGGTACGAGAAGAAGCTGAAGATCGAGGGCGTGGGCTACGCCGCCAAGATGGACAAGAAGGCGGTGGTGCTGACGGTGGGCTTCGCCAACCAGATCCGGCTGGAGCCGCCGGCGGGCGTGACGGCGGAGGTGCCGGACGCGACGACGATCATCGTGAAGGGCGCGCACAAGCAGCAGGTGGGGCAGTTCGCGGCGGAGCTGCGGGCGGCGCGGCCCCCCGAGCCGTACGCCGGCAAGGGCGTGCGTTACGAGAACGAGGTGGTCCGCCGGAAAGAAGGCAAGTCCTTCGCGACCGGCGGCTGATAGGGGCGCGAGAAGGCCATGAGCCAACAGAGCCTGAAGGCGGAGCGGCGCGTGCGGCGGGCGTTCCGCGTGCGGAACAAGATCCACGGGACGGCGGAGCGTCCGCGCCTGTCGGTCTTCCGCAGCGGCAAGCACATCTCGGCGCAGCTGATCGACGACGACACCGGCTCGACACTGGGGGCGGCCTCGTCGCTGGTGAAGAAGGCCGAGCGTGCCGCCTTCGGCACGGGGGCGAACGTCGCCGCCGCGAAGAAGGTGGGCCTGATGATCGCCGAGGCCGCCAAGGCCAAGGGGATCACGAAGGTGGCGTTCGACCGCGGGCACTTCCGCTACCACGGC
>CAZVZK010000314.1:0-3726 GCA_964630925.1 uncultured Alcaligenaceae bacterium | reverse complement strand
TTCACTTGTCTTCTCTTCTTCTTACTGACCCCTGACCCCTGACCCCTGACCCCTATTTCAACAGCTTCTCGATGTCGGCCTTGATCGCCTCGGCCCAGATCTCGTAGCCCTTGGGGCTTAGGTGCAGCAGGTCAGGCATGGTCGCACGCGGCAGGCCGCCCGTGTCGTCGAGGAACTTCCCGCCGATGTCCTTGTAGAAGACGGTCTTGCCGTCGTCGTACTTGCTGATGATCTCGTTGATGGCCTTGATCTTCGGGTTGAGCTTGTCCGCCGGCGCGACCTTGGAGTCCTTGGGGGCGCTGGCGCGCGGGAAGACGCCCAGCAGCAGGATCTTGATCTCCGGCTTCTGCTTCTTCAGCTCGTCGATGATCGCCTTGATGCCCCCGGCGATGTTCTCCGCCGAGTGCGAGCCCGTGTTGTTCGTCCCGATCATGATGACCGCGGCCTTGGGCTTGAGGTCCGCCAGCTCCTTCCCGTCGGTGATCCGCCACAGGACGTGCCCGGTCTGGTCCCCGCCGATCCCCAGGTTGACCGGCTTGAAGGCGGCGAAGTGCTCGGCCCACGCCTTCTTGCCCGCCCCCTCCCATCCCTGGGTGATCGAGTCGCCCAGGAAGATCACGTCGCCCTCGCCCTTGTTCGCGGCGATGCGTTTGAGGAACTCCTTGTGGCGAGGGATATCGCGGTTGAGCTTCTTCGCCGCCGGGTTCGGCTTGTCCTTCGGCTTGTCCTTGTCCTTGTCCTGCGCGTCGGCCGCGGACAGGCCCAGCGCCAGCACCACGCCGGCGAGGGAGAAGCGGAATACGGTCTGCGTCATCGGAGAGGCCCCCCTGTGAATGGAACGGGGCCGGGCGGCATGCCCGGCCCCTCACGTTGTTGTCTACGCGCCGCGCCCTCCGCCGGCCAGCGTCAGCGCGGCGGGACGATGCCCCCGGTGCCCGGCGTCGTGCCGCCACCCGTCGTCGGCCGGCGGATCTGCGCGAACGCCTCGCGGATCTGCCGGTGCAGCGACGCCGCGTCCAGCGTCTGCCCGCGGGCGAAGGTGAACCACCGCTCGGCCAGCGCCTCGAGCAGCGCGGGGTTGGGCCTGTTGTTGTCCTTATCCCAGCACTTGAACGCCTTGGCGAAGCAATTCAGGACCACGGCCCCGTCCAGCTCGATGTCGCGCGGCTGACGCGACAGCTCCTTGAACAGCTCGCGCACGCCCTTGAGGTCCACCTGCATCAGGTAGAACATCAGCGACCACGACGCCGCGCGGGCGTGCCTCAGGGCCGCCTCCGCCTTCTCGCCCGGGCCCGGCTTCGCCCGGAAGGCGGCGCCGGAGATGACCGACATCATCGCCTGGGCCTGCGCCTTGCGGCGGTCCGCCCCCTTCAGGTTGCCGTACTTGCCCGCCTCGATGTAGTCCTTGAAGCGCGGCAGCCAGTACGAGTTCCCGACCCCCACCCCCTGCCACGGAGACTGCAACGGCGTCTCGAAGAAGCTGCCCACCCCGAACATGACCCACTCCGGCGCGCGGACGCCACGCGGCAACAGGCCGGAGGCGAACACCATCTCGCGGGCCGCCTCGTGCGTGGTCGCGTTCCGCTCCCACTCGGCCTCCAGGGCCTTCAGCAGCAGCGCCTTGGTCTTGATCTCCAGGATCGTCGCGTCGTCGTGCTTCTTCACCCGCGGCACGCCCACGCCCGCCTTCCCGAGCAGGATGTTGGTGCGGTGGTAGCCGTCGGTCCAGTGGCCCTTCGCGTTCTCCTCCAGGTTGTGGTAGGGCTCGTCGCCGCGCCTGGTGGAGAAGACCGCCAGGGCCTCGCGCGGGGCGTGGAAGCTGTCGGCGATCACCGGCCCGGACGACATCTGCCGTTTCAGCTTGCCGAAGTCCTCGCCCGAGTCGGTCAGCACGCTGACGATGCGGGCCTCCGGCACAGGCAGGGGCACCTCGTTGAAGGCCCACCAGTAGTAGTACGCCTTCATGGCACGGTCCAGGCGGGCGGCGGCCATCTTCACCGCCGGCGCGTCGTCGGACTCGCCCACGTGCAGCAGGGCGAAGCGCGAGCCGTCACGCTCCGCCAGCTTGTACCCCTCGAGCAGCTTCTTGCTCCACGGGCCCGGATCGACCTTCGTCGCCGGTTTCGCCAGCGCCTCCTTGACCTTCTTGTACGCCGCCACCTTGGGGTTCGCCTTGTCGATCTTCTCCAGCTCGTCCATCGTCGTGGCGAAGTCATCGAGGAGGCCGAACTCGAGGGCGCGCTTCGCGAGCTTCTGGACCGCCTCCGCGCTCGTCTTCTCCTTCTCGCGGAAGGCCGCCTCCTTCTCGATTCGGAAGCGGGCGGCGACGGTGGGCAGCGGCCTGCCGTCGTCACGGGTCAGCAGCTTCGCGGTGTACAGGTCCGTCTGCTTCAGCAGCGGGATGCGGCCCCCGGAGGGGATCAGGCGGTGCGTGAAGACGACGGGCTGGCCCGCCTCGAACAGCTTGGACGCGCTGCCCGCGGTGACGGGCGAGACCTCCAGGACGGCCACGACCATCGCGGGGGTGTCGTCAATGGCGTCGGGGTCACCGCCGGGGCTGCCGCCCGACATGGGCGGGAACATGCCGCCGATGGCCGGCCCGCCGCCGCGGACCCCGAGCGCCAGACCGCCGCCCATCATAGGCGGCCCGCCCATCATCGGAGGGCCGCCCATCATCGGAGGGCCGCCCGGGAATCCGATGCCCCCCATCGGCGGGCCGCCACCCATGCGTCCGCCGCCCATCATGGGGGGGCCGCCCATCATGGGGGGGCCGCCCATCATAGGCGGGCCGCCCATGCGTCCGCCGAGGTTGCCCAGCGCGCCCAGGGCGAGGCCGCCGCCCATCGGCGGGCCGCCAATCATGCCGACGGCGCCGCCGGAGGACTTGGGATTCAAGTTGGCGATGATGACGATGTACTCGGCCCGCGCCATGCCTGCCGCGCCGAGGGCGGCCAGCACGGCCAGCGTCAGATGGTGTCTCATGAAGGACGGCTCCCGTGGATGTGGCACCTGCCCGATCCAGCCATTGTGACGCGGCCGGGGCCGAGAGGCAAGGACAAACGCATCACAACCGCCCCATCAACGAACAGGGCCATGCCGTCAGGGAGGGCGAGGCCCCGTCCGCGGCGGCGATGATTGAATCGGTCCAGTGCGGCTTGCCCACGCGTATGTCGCGCCCTCAACCCCTGGCCCTCCCTAGAGCAGGAGGCCCGCCCCCAGCTTCCGTCGCGGCGAGCCTCGTCCCTCGTCGCACGGCTCCCGCCTCGCCCCCGCACCCCCTCGCGCGGTGCCGTCTTCCGGGAGGCCGTCCACTCCCGCCTACTTCGTGCCATGGAGCCTCCCGCTTTTCGGAGAGCACGCTTCCAGCGCGCCCCTCACCGGCGCCATCTCGCCACACCGCCTGATGCCCCCCGTGGTGCGCGTACCGCCCGCGCCCCATCGCCCGATGAGCGATAGTTCATTCATCCGTGAACCCAGGGGCGAGGAGGCGATCAGCGACGGTCCGTGCCGCGCCCGTCGCCGTTCTCGCCCTCCGCCGGCACCCCCGGGCCGGCCGGGGCGCGTTCGGCGTCCCTCTGATTTTCCCGTTTGGTGACGGAGGGAGTCACCGAACGGCGCCCATCGCCCTCGCGCCGCACGCCCGCCGGCATCGCGCCGGGCCTCCCCGGCGTCGCCCCCGCCAGCCCGCGCAGCGTCTCCTCGACATCGGCGCCGTCGGGCAGCCCG
>CAZVZK010000313.1:0-3894 GCA_964630925.1 uncultured Alcaligenaceae bacterium | reverse complement strand
GGCAGTAGACCATCACGTCCGGGTGGAAGTCGTACGGCCGCAGCCGGAACACGGGGGGAGCATCGAGTACGCCTACCCGGCGCAGTCGGTGACGATCGAGTTCCCCTGGGTGTTCCGCAAGCCCAAGCTCGTGTACCGGACGGGCAAGACGGTGCTGGAGCAGGTCAAGGAGGGCTACACCAAGGTCAAGGACGGCGCGACGGAGTGGGTGGGCCGGACGGGGCTGCCCGAGGTCGCGAGCCAGGCGGCCACCGGGGCCAAAGACCTTGGCGATGGACACGGCGGACCGCATCCAGGACGTGGGGAGGCTGGTCATCACGCCGGTGCAGCAGGCGGCCCGCTTCATCCCCGGCGTCAACCTCATGACGAGCACGCCGGAGGAGCGGGCTGAGCGGGCGCGGGAGAACGAGATCCGCAGGGCGGCTGCCAAGGCCCAGAAGGAGGAGCGGATCTACCTCCCCACGAACCGGTGAGCCGAGGGATCGGAGATGCCGGAGAGGGCCTGTTGCCCCGATTCAGGGGCGGCTGCTGGAATTCCCCAAGGAAAGTGGACACCGGGTTAACGCGGGTTAACCCGGTGTCCACTTTCCTTGGGCTGGTCCACAGGATTCACCGGTTCCGATTCTCATCTCAGGGGAAACTCGCCTGGGTTTCGCGTGTCGGCTCGAAATCCCCGCCCGCCTGGAGGGCGTGAAAGATGTAACCTGGCAGTACCACGCCCCATGGCCCCGGCCCCGTCAGCCCCAACTTCTCGCGTTCAGGTGGCTTGAGCCGCTTCAACCAAGGAAAGACGCGGCACAGCCAGTCCAGGCCAACCTGCGGAAACTTCCGCAGGGCGTTGGAGTCCCCGACATCGACGGCAAAGAGCTGCTTCTCCAGCAAGAGGTCGGACACGAGGACCGCCAATCCGACGCAGTTCATCCTCGGCATCGGGCGATCGGTCGAGGAGTGCTGGTACTGGAAGGGAGGATGGAGGATGTAGGTGAACTCGTGGGCTGGATCACCGGTTTCCTTGTCACCTTCTTCTAACCGGAGTAGGTACGCTTGCACCGCCCGGAGCTTTTCAATACCGTACGGCGATGGATCACCCTCCCCTTCCCACCCAACGACATGAGCCGAAATTCCATCCCCATTGTACTTGATAATTGCCAATATGTCATTTTTTGATGTATTTGTAATCTTGACATGGTGAACCGGTTGACTCTCTCCGTAAGACGCGCGCCGCGGCTCTGGCGCCGGGGTTCCTGGGAGGCCAACAGCGAAGACGCCGAGATGCCGGACAATGTCGTCATTTGACATGGAATATGAGCCGAGAAAGTACCCCGGATGCAAGACCAAGGTCCCTGGGGGGCCGGGCAAACGAGAAGCAGGCATCTAGAATATCCTTGTCTGCATGTCGATTTACTTTTATGATATATACTCAATAATAGCTATTTGATGATAATGGCGTATTGGCCCGCTGTTCCTGCGAGTTGACTGGATCAGACCCGGTGCTGCCAGCAGTCTGAGGTCTGAGTGCTTTGCCGAAAAGTAGTGATCATGCGGTCGGGGGATCAGTTAGCGGGTTTGGGGGGTGTTGTGTGGAGAGGTGGGTTGCTTAGTTGGATGGAACCTTCGTCCTACCATCGAACCGCACCGCGACTTTGGTCATTATGTCTAACTTAGGCACTTTCTGAGTCGCGTCCAGGGGAAGGGACAAAGCGATCTTCCACTCGCTGGTTGTTGTTGAAGCACCCCTCGCTGCTGTCCACGTTCCGCACCAGCCGCTCGCCCGCGCCCCACGTCTCCTTCACCGCCTTGAACCCCTGCTCCAGCGCGTTGCGGTCCGCCGCCGCCTCGAGGACCTCCGCCGCCGTCGAGTCGGCCTTGGTGCAGAAGAACGCCAGCCAGCCGTCCTCCTCCTTGACGATCGCCACTCGGACGACGCCCCGCGCCGGCCCCCACGTCGCCAGGAACGTCTTCACCGTCTTGGTCACCGTCTCGCCGTACTACTCGCACTCGACCTCGGGGCCGCACCGCTTCGTGGGGGAGTCGTCGAAGGCGGCGAGCAGACGCTTCCTGTCGAGGACGGGGCCGACGGCGCGGAGGGCGTGGAAGGCGAGGGAGCGGGCCACGCGTCCGACGGAGTTGATGGCGGTGCAGGCCGGGCGGAACTCGTCGGAGATGCCGGCGGCGCGGAACCAGGAGGTGCAGGTGCGGAGCCCCTTGGCGAAGAGGATGCCGGAGGCGACGGCCTGGACGCGCGGGGCGGTTCTCCTGTCGAGCCAGGAGCCGAGCTCTACCAAGAAGGAGCCGAGCTCTACCAAGAAGGTTGAGGACCGCCTCCATCTTCTCGCCCTTGTCCACCATGGTGAGGGCGAGGGTGTAGCGCTGGCCGCGGTAGTTGACGTAGGCGGTGGCGTAGGCGTGGAAGTGGCTGGTGCCGCCCTTGGCCTGGCCGCGGTAGACCTCGGGCTCGTCGCGCATGGGCTTGCCGTGGTAGGGGATCAGGGTCAGGTCCATGGCCACGCGCTGGGGCCGGCGGCGCAGGTGGCGGGGCACGTCGTCGCTGAGGCAGCGGTTGAGGCGTCGGAGCAGCTCGTCGCGCACGGGGATCCAGGCGAGCCAGGCCTTGCGGACGGTCTCGCGCGAGGGGGCCGTGGCGAGGGAGAGGGCGGCGCAGGCGAGGGAGCAGAGGCGCGAGCAGGCGGCGAAGAGGACGTGGAGCATGACGCGGGCGGTGCAGAGGGGGACATCTGCTGGAGGGGGTGAGGGCCGGGAGCAAGGCCGTCGCGGCCCGGCGCTTCGCCGGCCACCCAAGGAGCCTCGTCCTAGTCTCCACGTCCAACGTTGAGCATATATCAATTAAATAACTATCGCGCAACAACGTGATCAGCAAATGACTTTCTCTCAAGATACTCTACCGAGTCGCCCAACAGACGAAGCTTGCTCGGGTCCCCCTGCTCGCTGAGGTAGGGCTTCATCCTCACAAGCTGCATCCTGATTAACTTGATTTCCCATCGATTAGCATCGGCGGCAAAATTGGTAAGGCAGTCTACCAGTCTCGGTTCACCCAGCGCCAGCATGGTTTCCGCTGCCAAACAGAACTGCGAGAGCGTCTTCGGAGCGCGACCGCCGTCCGGCTCACGCTCGACTTGCAGCGTACGCTTGGCATAGTTCCAGACAGCCTCTCGCACCACATCCTGCGCGGGTGACGCGGGGGGGACTTTGCCACAGAAAATCGTCCAGACCGCGAAGAGAGCATTGGTCGCGGCTTCCTCATCGGTCAGATAAGGAAGCAGTTGAATGACATCCTTATTCGGCGCGAGAATGCCAAATGCTCGGAATGCAGCGGTCACAGCCGTCTTCCACTCGGGGGTAGACGGATCAGGGGCCCCCGTCAGAGTGCGAACCTTTGCAAGAATGGCGGTACTCATTTGTCCACGCCATTCTTCTTCTGGTGAGTCCAGCATCTGGGCCAGGCCCAGGACAGCAGACAACCAAGAGTGGGAGGCCTCGCCCCCGGTTAGCTCTTTGAGCAGAAACCCAGGAACCAGAGGGTCGTTTGTGTCAATCAAGGACGCGAGAGCGTTACGACGATCGCGAACTGGGGCTGGTGATTGCACGACAGCCCAAAGCGGTGAGGATGCAGACAACGGCCCATGACCCTTCGTTTCGGCGCGGAAGGGAGCCGCTTGAAAGTGACTGGGTGCACAACCTGAGTCGGGGCCGCTCATGCCTGTGGCCTGAAGCGGCCTCGAGGTGCGTGCTTGGCCCCCAGACTCCCTTCCGAGGGCAACACCCAATTGACCCGCTTCAGTAGCAGGTGGACGGCCACCAGTCAAGGGGAGAGCCCGCGGTTTACCCGCTTGGGCATTTGCGGCATCGTCGTCCTCCTGCGGGGACAGGTGGTCC
>CAZVZK010000312.1:0-4128 GCA_964630925.1 uncultured Alcaligenaceae bacterium | reverse complement strand
GATTCCCTCATGCACTGCCTCGCAACCGTCCGCTAGGATGTCCGAAAATCGAAGCGGAGGTCGCAAGCCGTTCTCTTGCGCGACGTGTTCCTCCGCCCCGGTGACGAGCGCCGCTGGCAATCGGCCTGGGCCGAGGAGGGTGACAGGGCTGCCCTCAGGTTGGCCCAGGCGGCCTATGAGGAACGTGATTTGCCCTCAGGCCACCTCGAGAATGCGCGGCTTGCCGTCCTCTCCGACGCGCTGGAGGAGGCGGGCTGCACCGATGAGGCCATCCTCACGCACCTTCGTTCGGCGGGGCCTCATGTGCGGGGTTGCTGGGCGTTGGATCTGGTGTTGGGAAGGGAGTGAGGTCGGCACTGCGGCGAAGACACGGCGGGCTGTCGCCGGCTGACGCCCGCTCACGCCGCGCCGCTCGCCTGTTGGGCGTCAGGCGCCCTTGTCGTTGGCGGCGCGTCGCTGCGAGGGCGGCGGACGGTTCACGATTGACGGGCAAGGAGGCGCAAGGGGGCCGCGTTACGGCCGTTGTGGGGGAGGTCTGGGCACGGGGCACCCGAGAGATGGGGGGAGGGTTTCGGGAGAGGACTCCCTCACCCCATTTTTGGATTTTTGTCCACCTGGTGTCAAGGGGGGCGCCTTCCCCAGGCCGCCCGAGAGGGGCCGTGCGCGGAGTCGGCGGGTGACTCCCCGAAGTGGCCAGGTGACTTCGCGTCCGTCGGGGCCTCGTCCCTGCCTGAGGCGGGCACCGGCGGCCATCGGCACGCGAAGGGCCTCACACGGCTTGACCGTCTTCATTGCAGGTTTGTGTCTGGGGGTCTGCAATGCAATGCAACTCCGGACTTGCTTCTCCCGCCGCCCCCGGCTATCGGGCCTGCATGACTCTCTCCTCCCTCCGCCCCCGCGACGGGGCATTGGCCGTCCTCCTCGCCCTCGCCGCCCTCACGCCCTCCCTCTTCTGGCTGGGCTGCGTCGAGGTGTTCGATTCCCCGAAATCGCTCCTCCTCCTCGCCGGCGGCATCCTCCTCGCCTTCCTGGCCTTCGCGGGCCGCTTCGCCCCGCCGCGCGACCCCGTGACGCTCGCCGTCGTGGCCGGCGTCCTGGCCGCGGCGCTGGCCACCGTCGCCTCGGTGTCGCCGCTCACGTCGCTCCTGGGCCACCCCGAGAGCCAGGGCGGCCTGCTCACCCTGGCGTCGCTCGCCGCCGCCTACCTCGCCGCCCGCGTCTGCGTCCACTCGCGCGCGCACGCCTCCGCCCTCGCCGCCGCCCTGGCCGTCGCCGCCGCCCTGGCGGCCGGCTACGGCCTGCTCCAGGCCCTCAAGCTCGACCCGGTGCCGTGGGAGGGGCGGTCCGACTTCGCCGGCTGGTTCCGCCCCGGCGGGACCGAGGGCCACGCCATCAAGCTGGGCGGCCTTCTCGTCACCGTCCTGCCGCTCCTCGTCTGGCTGGGCGGGCGGCAAGGCACGTGGACCGCCGCCGCCCTCACGCTCCTCCTCCTCGCCGTGCTGGCGTCGCTGCTGGCGCGTGGGGCGTGGCTCGGCCTGGCGGCGGCGGCCGTCGTGGGGCTGCTCCTCGTGCGCAGGCCCTCCTGGCTCACCTGGACGCGCATGGGCCTCGCCCTCGGGGTCATCGCCCTGGCGGTCTTCCTGTCCGGCGCCTGGGGGCCGTTCGTGAAGCGCCTGGCGGGCATGGGGGAGAGCACCTCGCGGCTGTACATCTACCAGACCGCCTGGCGCCTCTTCCTGGACCGCCCGCTCGCCGGCTGGGGGCCGGACACCTTCCACATCGCCTTCGGGCTGCAGCGCATCCCCGAGTACTGGGCGTACGAATGGGGCCGCACCCCCTCACGCGCGCACAACGAGGTCCTCCACCTCCTCGCCACGCAGGGCCTTCTCGGCGCGGCGGCCTTCCTCGCCCTGACCGCCGCCCTGGCCCGCGCCGGCTGGCTCGCCCTCGCCCGCGCCCCGGAGGACAGGGGCCTCGTGGCGGCGCTGCTCGCCTCCGTGGCCGCCTACCTCGTCCAGCTCCTCACCGGCTTCTCGGCGCCGGGCAGCGGGGTGGCCTTCGCCCTCGTGTGCGCCTTGCTCGCCCGCCTCTCCGAGGGCCCGCTCGATGAGCAACCCTTCCCCGCCGCCCGCCCCCTGCTGCCGTGGCTGGCGTTCCTGGCCTGGGCCGGCGTCGCCGCCAATCTGCTCCTCTACCTCGCCGCCGGCGTGAAGGCCTGGCTCGCCCTCGCCGTCCTGGGCCTGCTGGCCGGGGCCGCCGTCCGCGCCTTCCTGCCCCCGCCGGGCGAGGCGTCCGAGGGCGAGGCGTGGGACGGGTGGATGCGCCCGGCCCCCCTGTGCGCCGCGGCGGCCGCCTGCGCCGCCCTGTGGTTCGGCGTGGCCCGGCCCGCGGCCGCGTGGGGGCTGGCCTGGCACGAGCCGCTGGCCGCCCGCCACGAGGCGACGCGCTGGGCGCCGGAGCGCCCCGAGATCTGGCTGCGGCTCGCATCCGCCGCCAACAAGGAAGCCATCCGCGCGGGTGAGGGCGTCCGCCTCCGCCGCCTGGCCGTGGAGTCGGCGCGCGAGGCGGTGCGGCTGGTCCCGTGCGACCCGTATGGGCACGACCAGCTCGCGCGGGCGCTGCTGGAGCAGGCGCGGTCCGGGGAGGCCGGCCTCGATGCCGTGCTGTCCTGCTACGACGCCGCCCTGGCGCTCGACCCGCGCAACGTCGTGCTGATGCGCGACGCGGCGCGGGCGGCGGTGGCGCTGCGCGAGCCGGCGCGCGCCGAGCCGTACCTCACGCGGGCCGTCGCGGCCGGGCCGCCCCACCCGACGATCCTGGCGGAGGTGGCGGCGCTGGCCCTGTCGCGCGGCGACCTCGCCAGGGCACGCGAGGCCGTGCTGGCCTCATTCGACCAGGGCTGGGCGGATGACTACGAGGGGTTCTCGCGGGCGTGGGGGCTGTACCTCATGATCCTGCTCGACACGCATAATCCAGGAGAGGCGTTCCGCCTCAGCCACAGGCTCGTCGACGAGCGTCCCGACTGGGCCGTCGCCCACGTCCTGCAAGGGCTGGCCCTGGAGCGCCTCGGCAGGAAAGACGAGGCGAGGGCCGCCTTCACGCGCGCCCTCGCCGTCGAGCCTGCCAACGCCCACGCCCTGCAAGCGCTCCGTCGCGTCGGGGCTTAGAACCCGATGTTGTACTGCACCACGCCCTCCCAGTTGAACAGGCGCGTCCCGGTGACCGTGGTCCCGGCGGCCAGCGTCACCCACGACCGGTTCCACAGGCCGAAGTGCGTGCCGACGGTCAGCACGAGCTGGTCCGGCGTGCCGACCTGGGCGGTGCCGTTCTGCACGTTGCCGACGCCGATGTTGCTGATCGGCGTGAGGAGGTGCGCCTCCAGCACCGGGACGATGGCGGTCAACGTGGCATCCGGGCAGGGGTTGGACCACAGGCGGTAGCCGACGCCCAGGTCGTTGGTGAGGAGGCGGGTGTCGATGGTCTTCGTCGGCAGGACGACGGAGCTGTACCCCTGGACGATGAAGCGCCCGGAGGTGACCACGAAGCCCACCCACGGCTGGACGAGCGTGCTATCGAGGTTGCCGCCGCCGGCGAGCGGCTGGTCGCGCCCGGTGGGGAGGGTGACGGCGATGCCGCCCGTCAGGTAGTTGTTGCCGACGGTGTCGGCGAGCAGGGCGTACTTGGCGATCACGGTCAGGTCGCCGAAGCCGTCGATGGAATTGCCGGTGCCGCCGTCGCGGACCTGCACGGGGAGGCGGGCGCCGAACGAGGCCCGCCCGGACAGCAACGTCTTCTCGAAGCCGACCACGCCGCGGTACAGGTCGTAGGTGTTGTTGCCGGCCAGGCCGAGGTTGTCGAAGTAGTTGAAGCCGAAGAAGATGCGGTCGGCGGGACGGGCGCTCTCGTTCTCGACGATGCGGAAGGCGGCCTGCCCGGCGATGGGCGACCCGTTACGCCCGCCGGGGGGCGAGTTGCCGCGTTCGAGGTACGAGCCGCGCGACCCCACGTCGCCGATCATGTTCGGCGCGCCGGACGCCAGTCCGCCGCCGCCGCCCTCGCCGCCTCCGCCGGCCACGGCCCCGCCCGCGCCGGCCGCGGCGCCGGCCAGCGCGCCGCCATCGAGCAGCG
>CAZVZK010000311.1:0-4199 GCA_964630925.1 uncultured Alcaligenaceae bacterium | reverse complement strand
GCCGTATCCTCCCTATTCCTATCAACGCCCGTTTCATTCACAACCTCTCAGGCCACCCACCCCCGTGCCGTGGCCGCCCTCCACGTCTCATTTTGTCTAACCCCACAGGTCGGGTGAACGGCTACCTCATGAGAAGGTCTGCTCAACGTGACGGATGCGCCAGGGGCGTCAGTTGCGCCTTGTGAATCATCGCGCTCCCGGCACAGTTCGCCCAGATTCACTAACTTGAGATTTTCTCAAGTCGGCGGCCTGCGCACAATGGGATCGTCTCGAACACGCCACACCCTCACGGCGAGGGCCGGACGGGTCGAGAATGGGACACCCGAGAGAGGTCGAACAATGAGTCGGATCATCTGCGTGGCGGTGCTGGCCCTGGGTCTGGTGCTGGCGACGGGCGGCGAGGCGAAGGCGAGCGGCTTCACGTTCAACCCCGGCTACGTCCAGCTGAACTTCGGGATCGGCGCGTCGTGGGGCGGCGGCGGCTGGACCTGCTTCAACAACTGCAACAACCCGGGCTACGGCTACCACATGGGCCCGCAGGGGCCGATGCCTGTGGCCGGGTACGGCGGCCAGGGCTACGGCTACGGGCACGGCTACGGCTACGGGTACGGCTACTGAGAGCGTAGGTTCTGACGGATGAAGGGCCGGGCCGCCTCTCCGAGGGCAGCCCGGCCCCTTTCATTTGCGTGCGCGGGGCCGGGGTGGCGTCATACTTGCGGCGTGAGGCCCGGCCGGGGCAAGGCGTCCCGGCGGGGCAGGACACATGGAGGGATCACGAGATGAGACGACTCCTTGCCCTGGCGCTGGTGGCCCTGGCCGTGGGCGCGTCGGACGCCTCGGCCAACGGCTGGTCCATGAACCCCGGCTACGTGAGGCTCAACGGCGGGATCAACCTGTCGTTCGGCCACTCCGCCAACGGCGGCGCCCAGCCGTACCAGCTCGGCCCGTGGTACCAGTACTGGCCCTACGAGGCCCACTTCCAGCACCCGGCCATGCCGCAGTTCCCCTACTGGGGCGCTCAGGGCCTGCCCAACGGGATGCCGCACATCCGCCCCGGCCAGCCGGGCTACGGCCCGCCCCCCCCCTACTGGGGCAACTGACGCCGCGGCCCCGCGTGGCCGGCCGGCTCCGGCTTGCGCCGCCCGGCCATGCGGGCCGTAGAACATTCGGAAGGTGCTTCCCCTCCGCGCCTTCTCGGTTTATAATGAATCACAGTTTCATATCCGCCGGCACGCGGTGGCATCCCATCCACAGCCCTCTCTCTCCATCCGGGTCATGGGCCGCTCCGGCAAGTCCGTTCCTGCCGAGGATGCGCGATGAGCTTCAAGGTCAACGGGGAGCTGGTCCCCACGGGGGGCGGTGACAACATCCCGCTCATCCGCGAGAAGATGTCGGTCGGCCGCCGCGAGACGTGCGACGTGTGCCTGCGCTTCCCGAACATCTCGGGCCTGCACGCCGAGATGACCTTCCGGTCCGGCTACTGGTTCATCAAGGACTGCAACAGCACCAACGGCGTGAAGGTGAACGGTGTCCGTGTCCAGGAGAAGATCCTGCACCCGCGCGACCGCGTGACCATCGGCAAGCGCGACTACGTCATCAAGTACGAGGCCCCGGCGGGGCACAAGAACAACCTCGAGGAGGTCCAGGAGGAGGACGTGCTGAGCATGTCGCTGCTCGAACGGGCCGGCCTCGCCAAGCGCGGCGGCAAACTCGATGAAGAGGATTGACCGGCCAGGGGCCGCCGTGCTTCCCGCCCCGGCGGGCTGGGGCGGTTGACCGGCGGCCGGGGCGCGGGCATCTTTCGGAGATTCCCCGGAGGGTGCCCCATGCCAAACACCGTTCGCCATTCCGCCTGGGCCCTGGCCCTGCTCTGCGTCGGCTGGGTGGGCCCCAGTGCCCGTGCCGGTGAGGCGTATTACGTCTTCATGTTCGGCTCGCAGCGCACGCCGAACAACCCGAATTACAGCCACACCTGGGCGACGTTCGTCCGGGTCACCTGGCCCGGCGACGGCCCGCTCTGCGGGCCGGCCCATTTCGAGGCCCACACGATCAGCTGGCTGCCTGCCAACGGGGTCGTTCGGATCAACGCCCTGTTGCCCGAGTGCGGGCGGAACTTCGGCCTGCACGAGACGATCCGCCACTCTCTCGATAACTGCGAGCGCGTGTCGCTTTGGGGGCCGTTCCCGATCGAGGGCTGCCTGTTCCGCCGCGCGTTGGCGCGCAAGGCGCAACTGGAGGGCGGCGGCGTGCGGTACAAGGCCGACGACACGGCGCGTGGCTCGGACCGCGTGAGCAACTGCATCCACGCGGTCAGCCAGATCGTCGGCGGGCTGCGCGTCCGCGTCCTGTCACCGGGCTGGGGCGAGGTGGCGAGTTACGCGGTGCTGTTGCGGATGCGGCCCTGGATCCTCGACGAGTGCCCGCATCACTGGCTGAGCGCCTCGCTGGGGCTTGGGGGGTTCCCGATCATCTACCGCGGGGGGTTCAACCCGCCGCGTAGCGGTGCCCTGTACGGCCCGCTGTACCGGATGTTCGGCGGCGAACGCAATCTGCGGGCGACCTATGGTCCGCCGGGGGCGACGTACCCTTGAAATGCGGTTGAGTAACCAGGGGGGGCATCCGATGCCGGATGCACCCCCCCTTTCGCGTTATTCCCGCGCCTCCTCAGGCGGCGCGGTCAGCGCGGCAGCCAGGCTGGCCGCCAACTTGTCCTTCGGCTCGAGATCCGAGGCCGCGGCGAACGCCCCGGCCGCCGCCTCCCTGTCGTCCAGCACCAGGTAGTGGTAGCCGAGCAGGAAGTAGGCGTCCGCCGCCCTGGGGTTGGCCTTGCAGTGGGCCTCCAGCGCCTTGAGCTGCTTCGAGTAGCCGTCCCCCGGCGGGTAGAAGGCGGACATCGTGTCCCAGTCCCAGCCCGGCCCCTTCGAGAGGACGGCGTACAGAACGCCGGAGGCGTCCTTGTACTTGCCCTCGGCGAAGAAGGTGAGGGCGCGGGCCTCGTGCAGCAGCGTGTCGCCCGGCACGAGCTTGATCGCCTTGTCGAGGTGGCGCCGGGCCGTCGGGTACAGGCCCTTGCGGAACGCCTCGCGTGCCGCCTGGAAGTGCTCGTCGCCTGTCTTCTCCACGTCCTCATCGAGGACGTCCTCATCCGGCTCGGGCACGGCGATGGGCACGCTGTAGTTGAACACCGGGGCGACGGTGACGGCGGGGGACTCGATCACCGTCGTCTCCACGACGGGCGGCGGCAGGTAATACGGGTTCTCGTAGGGGAAGGGCAGGATGGTGGGTGAGTACCATCCGCTGCTGCCGAGGACCATGCCGCGCCAGGTCCCGGCGGCCCAGCCGGCCCAGAACGAGGGCCAGCGGTTCCAGCCGCGCCAGCCGCCGTTGTACCACCGGCGGTGCCAGTGGTCGTAGGGGCGGTGGAAGGTGTTGATGTTGCCGCTGTTGATCATGTAGTTGCCGACGCGGTGGCCTCCCGCCACGTTGACGTTGTTCACCCTGTTGTGGATGACGTTGGTCGGCCTGTTGACGATGGCCGTCGGCCTGTTGATCGTCGGCCTGTTGATGGTCGCCGTCGGCCTGTTGAAGCTGGGGTTGGACACGATGGGCCTGCCGCCTGTGGCGCCGCCGCCGCCGGGGCGGATGACGACGGGCCGGGTGGGCTTCCCCGGGCCGAACCCAGGGCGGTCCGGCCTGTCGGGCCTGTCTGGACGGTCCGGGCGGTCCGGGCGGTCCGGGCGGGCGCCCCCTCCGGTGCCGGGACGGGCTGGCAGGGTCACGGGGCGTTCCGGCAGGTCCGGGCGGCCGACGCCTGTGCCCGGCCTTGCCGGGAGGGTGGTGGGCCTGTCGGGTCGCCCCGCGCCGGGCCTGTCCACCCCGGCGCCGGGACGTGCCGGGAGGGTTGTCGGCCTGTCGGGGCGCTGCACACCGCCCCCACCAACCCCGGGACGTGCCGGCAAGGTCGTCGGCCTATCGGGCCTCTGGACTCCTCCGCCGCCCGCGCCCGGCCGGGCCGGCAAGGTCGTCGGCCTGTCTGGCCTCGGCGTTGGCGTGGCCGGCTTGAGGTCGGGGCGGCCCGCCGGACGCACGGGGGCGGGGGTCGGCCTGGGGCTGATGTCCGGCCGCCCGGCGGGGCGTGAGGGGGCGGCCGGCCTGGGGGCGGGGCGGGCAGGGGCGGGGTTGGGGCGAGCCACCGGGGC
>CAZVZK010000310.1:0-4282 GCA_964630925.1 uncultured Alcaligenaceae bacterium | reverse complement strand
GCCGGGCAGAATAGGCACGCGCAGGCCGCCTGATTACAATCCTTGTCGTGCGCCCCATCTTCAGGCTCAGCTCCGGGGGCAGGGCATCGTTCAACCTCCGGGCGGTGAGCCAGCCCGAGACGAACGGGACGATGAGCGGGCCGAGGAGGACCGGCACGCCCCCGCCCAGGAACACTCCCTGGATCAGCGGCTCGGGCATGACGGCTCCGGGGTAGTAGAGCTCCTTGACGGCGACCCCGACCCCGCCGCGGACGAGGATCGGCCAGGCCAGCCAGAGGAGGACGAGCAGGATGCGGAGCCACAGCACCCATCGGATGCGGGAGTAACAGCGCGGACAGGTGGCGCAGGGGACATGGACCGTCGTGCCCCAGGCGGCGACCACCAGGTAGGTGATGCGGTTGATGGCCAGGTAGCCCGGCCGGAGGTCGTCGGCCTCCTGGCCGCAGACCTGGCAGGGGCGGGCCGGCAGGACACGGGGTGTCGCGGCCGGGGCGGGCAGCAGGGAGGACGGCAGCTTCTTGCCGCACTCCTCGCACCACCCGGAGGCGGCCCGTTCCGAAGAGATTCGCACGCCGCAATGCGGGCAGGCCACGTCGCTCATGGGCACCTCCCCGGGAGGTGTATCCGACGCGGCGAGGGGTGGCGCGAAAATGCCCTTGCCCGCGGCGGGCGCGTTGCGGTAGACTCCCACCTCACTCCGCACGGAACATCCCTGATCGGCACCCGAGGAAAGGAGTCCTCCCTCATGGCCGCCACCCCCACTCCGCCCCGCATCCGCGTGGGCATCCACGGCCCCGACCTGTTCAAGGGCCCGCGTCACGGCAGCGGGCTGTGGCCCGCCGGCGTCTTCAACATCGTGACACAGGCCGAGGCAGAGCCGGTCCAGCTCCCCGACTCCAGCGAGCGTTCGTGGGGCGAGGTGCTGGAGGGCATCCAGGCCGTGGTCGTCATCGGCCACGACAAGCAGCCGGGGCGCAACGCCACCGACGCCGAGGCGCTTTGCACCTGGTGCCACGACCACGACATCCCCTATCTGGGCGTCGATCACGGCATGCTGGCGCTGAACAGCGCCCACGGCGGCACGCAGCACAACGACCTGCCGCGCGACTTGCCCGACGCGCTGCAGCACCGGCACCCGCCGGAGCGCGGCCTGCGGCACGCCATCAACGTGCTGGAGGGGACGTACCTGTGCGACCTGTACGGGGAGGGCGAGGTGGTCGTCAACAGCGAGCACCGCAAGGCGATCCAGCGGCTGGCCCGCGGCTTCCGCATCAGCGCCCAGGCGTTGGACGGCGTCATCGAGGCGGTGGAGGCGACGGGCGACTGGTGGGCGATGGCGGTGCAGTGGAACCCGGTCTCGTCCACGTCGAGCGGGCTGGACATCCAGCTCTTCCGCGGGCTGGTGAACGCGGCGCTGGCGCGGGTCGAGGAGCCGGCCCCGCCGCCGCGGAAGCTGGCGGCGGCGCGGCGTTGAGCGGCGCCGCGCGATTGCGGCTGGCGGGATCGGCCCGCGTGCGGTAGAACAAGGGGTATGGCATCCCTGCTCTGCGTCCGCGGGCCGATCCAGGGCCGGCGCTTCCCGCTGGACGAGACCGAGTCGATCATCGGCCGGCAGCCTGACGCGAAGGTGTACCTCGAGTCCCTCGCGGTCAGCCGTCGGCACGCGCGTGTGCTCCGCGACGGCGCGTCCTACTTCGTCGAGGACGTGGGGTCGAGCAACGGCACGTTCGTCAACGGGCACCGCATCGCCGGGCGGGTGCTGTTGACCGACCGCGACACGCTCCAGGTCGGGCCGTATGAGATGTCGCTGGTGGTGGAGGCGAACGCCACCGCGGGCGACGCGCCGCAGGTGATCCGCGCGTCGGTCGAGGTGCTGCCGAACAACCGCACGCTATTCGCGCAGGACACGGCCCACAAGCTAGAGGTGATGCTGGAGATCGCCCAGGATCTGGGGAAGAACCTCGACCTGGACGCGATGCTCGCGACACTCCTCACCCACCTCTTCCGCCTCTTCCCGCAGGCCGACCGCGGCATGGTCCTCCTCTCCGAGGGGGAGCGTCTCATGGTGCGCGCCCAGAAGACGCGGCACGGCGGGGCCGGCGATTTCGCGTACTCGCGTACCATCGTCAAGAAGGCGCTCGAGGACGGGATGGCCCTGCTGAGCGAGGACGTGCGCGAGGACCGCAACCTCGTGCTGTCGGCGACGATGGTGTCGCTGAACCTGCGCTCCTTCCTGTGCGTGCCGCTCATCGGGTGGGAGGGCAAGCGGCTCGGGGTCCTCCAGCTCGACTGTCTGCGGGCGTCGCAGGCGTTCAAGCAGAAGGACCTGGAGCTGCTGTCGGCCATCTGCCTGCAGGCGGCGGTGGTGATCCAGAATGCGGCGTACCACGCCGAGCGCATCAAGGAGGAGCGGATGCGTCAGGAGCTGCTCCTGGCGCGTGACATCCAGTCACAGTTCCTGCCGCACGACTTCACGCTCGCCGGGGCGCAGGCGGAGATGTTCGCCAACTGCCTGCCGGCCCGCGAGGTGTCCGGCGACCTGTACGACTTCTTCCGCCTGCCCGACGGGCGGCTGGCGTTCTTCGTCGGGGACGTGTCGGGCAAGGGGACGCCTGCCGCCCTGTACATGATCGCCGTGCGGACCCTCGCCCGCCACCTGGCCCCCACCGTCACCGGGGCCTCTGACTTCCTGTGGCGGCTCAACAACGCCCTGGCCGGCGACAACCCGACGCACCTCTACGTCACCCTCGTGTTCGGCATCTACGACAATCTGGATGGCAGCGTCGTGGTGGCGCGTGGCGGGCACCCCGACCCCCTGCTGCGGAAGGCCGACGGCACGACGGCGCCGCTGGGGGCGC
Source organism: uncultured Alcaligenaceae bacterium (assembly GCA_964630925.1). Taxonomy (GTDB): domain Bacteria; phylum Planctomycetota; class Planctomycetia; order Gemmatales; family Gemmataceae; genus RGDT01. The sequence continues at coordinate 1,424 of CAZVZK010000310.1, read as the reverse complement.
GGCCTGGGGTGATGCTGGGGAGCATGTCACTGCCGGTGAAGCGCGACAACGAGTGCCGCATCAAGCTGGAGCAGGGCGACTCGCTGATCCTGTACACGGACGGGTATCACGAGGCGGAGAGGCCGGACAAGGAGCAGTTCGGGGTGGAGCGGTTGTGCGCCGCACTGGGGGCGCCGTGCGCCGGGCTGCCCCTGGAGCGCTGCGCCGCGGTGGCGAGCGAGGCGGTGCGTGCCTTCACAGGGCCGTGCGACCAGCAGGACGACATGACGCTGCTGCTGTTACGGCGGTCGTGAGGGGATGAGTTTTTCATGAAAACGCTGGACAAGTTGCCTCGGCTCCGATAACTTACCCTTCAACCAACTCACCTACCTCCGGCCCCACTGATGTGAGGCAAGCCTGGAGGCCATCGATGCCCGATGGAAAAGCCAACACGCCATCGCTGCCGGCGAAGATCACCTTCGCCGTGGCGCTCGTTGTCGTCGCCGCGACAGGCGCCGTTGCGTTGGCCCGCTTCTTTCGCCCCCCCCCTATCTGAACAACCGATCATAGCTCTTCAGATCAGCCAAGCTGAACTGAATCTCGGCGTGATCGACGAGACGGAAGCCCTCACGCACACGTTGACGATCACCAACGCCGGGCGCGAGCCGGTGACGGTCACGCGCGTCCACAGGAGCTGCGAGTGCGTGGAGACGGGCAAGATCGAGGGCGAGACACTCGCGCCGGGCGAGTCGAAGGCGTTGACGTTGCGGATCAAGGTGCAACTCCCGGGCAATGCCGATCTCGCCAGGACGCACCCATTCACCACGACGGTGGCGGCGGAATACAAGACGGAAGACGGGACGCTGCGGACTGAGGAGTGGACGTTGGCGGCGACGGTCCGCCCTGTCCTCCGCGCGTCGGCGACAATGATCGATTTCGGCACCGTGTCGCATTACGCGACGGGCATCGAGCAGGAACTGACGCTGACCACGGCCCCGGACATCGACGCCGTGGAGTGTGATGCTGGCAGCGCGTGGCGGGTGACCGCCGAGAGGGCCGGCAACGGCGGGAAGCGCTATCGGGTGACGGTGCGATCCGCCGGCGCGTCGTCACTTGGCGAGTTGGCCACCGATTTGTCCGTGGTGGCGGTGCGTGCCGGGCGGAGGCTGGAGGCCCGGAAGATCCCACTCAAGAGGCGGGTGTCGGAGGACGTGCAGCCCGCCGTGCCGTCGATCCACTTCGGCAGGCGGAAGGTCGGCACGGCGGGCAAGGAGGCGTTGTCGCTGCGTTCGCTGACGGGGCAGCCATTCAAGGTGGTCGAGGTGAAGTCGAGCAGCATGGCGCTGCGGGTCCGGGCGGTGGCCGGCGCATTCTTGATCCAACTCGATTTCTGGTGGTGACCTTGATGGGCTAACAGGCTTGCTACAATGCAAGGTAGCGGGGTT
>CAZVZK010000309.1:0-4284 GCA_964630925.1 uncultured Alcaligenaceae bacterium | reverse complement strand
GCAGCGGCATGAGGGACTGAAATGCAAATTCGTGGCGGAATTTGCATTGCAGGGCCTGTGGTCAGGCCACCCACTCCCGTGCCGTGGCCGCCCTCCACGTCTCATTTTGTCTAACCCCACATGTCGGGTGAACGGCTACTCCTTGATGAAGGCCTGGGCCGTGGCGGCGGACCTGAAGCGTCCGCCGGCGGCCTCGGCCTTGAGCCGCCCCCGCTGGGCGGCGTTCAGGCCTCCGGGGTCATGTCATCTCCTCGCCGAGACGCTCCCAGCGGGCGCGGGCGGCCTGGGCGATCAGATCCGCGCACGCCTCCTCGCCCAGCGTGCTGGAGTTCAGCACCAGGTCGTACAGGTGCGCCTCCGCGTGCTGACGCCCGAAGACCGTGCGCAGGAACTCCGCCCGCCGCCCGTCGCGTGCCCGCACCTTCTCCGCCGCCTCCTCCGCCGACAGCCGCAGCCACTGGCCCATGTACGCCACCCGCGCGGGCAGCGGCGCCACCACCCGCACGTTCAGCGTCGTCCGCCGCGGCAGCACGAATCCGGCGCCCCTGCCGATGATCACCACCTCGCCGCCCGCGCCCAGCTCCAGCATCAGCCGCAGGAGGTTCGCCGTGTGCGTGTCGCCCACCGGGCCGACCTCCGACAGCCGCGCCTCGATCCACGCGTGGCACGCCGGCGTCAGATCGTCGGCGAGCGCTTGCCGCGCCGCCGCGTCCTGCGCCATGAACTCCAGCAGCTCCTGGTCGTACACCTGCCAGCCCAGCCGCTGCCCCGCCAGCCGCGCGATGGTCCCGCCCCGCGCGCCCGCCTCCCGGCTCAACGCGATCGACAGCCCGCGCGGGGCCGCACGCCGCGGCGGGGCCAGGCCACGGTCGCCCTGGTAGCCGTGCGCCGGCGGCGCGCCTTCCCCGGCATCGATCTCCATCTCCGCGAGGTCGGAAGGCTGGCTCATCGCTACCTCCAATCGAGGAGGGATGAGGGATGCGGGATGAGGGATGAAAGTACAACCAGTTCTTCCTTTCCTCCCTCCTCCCGCATCCCTCATCCCTCCTCTGACTGATACTCGGCCCGTGAGAACACCCACATCCCCAGCGCCAGCAGGCCCACGGCCGCGCCGATCAACACCAGCTGCGCCGTCAGCCCGTCCACCGGCAGGAAGACGGCCGGCTTCTCCGCCTCCATCCCATATTCTGACGCCCGCTCGAACATCACGCAACGGGCATAAAAGGAAACACTCACCCTTTTCAGATAACCCGGCATGTTCCCCAGCACCATCTCCAGGCAGAACGAGTAGATCAGCGCCACCACCGCCGGCCTCCGGAACGCCGCCCCGATCAGCAGGAAGAGCGACGCGAACGCCAGCGTCGCCCACAGCACCCCGGGCCAGTACAGCGCCAGCGCCAGCCGCCCCGGCGGCCCCGCCGCCAGGCAGATCGCCGCGAACCCCCCCAGGTTCAGCCCGATCGCCCACGGCAGCAGCGCCACCCACCGGGCCAGATAGATCATCGGACGCGGGATCGGCCGCGTCAGCGTCCACATCAGCCCACCGCCCTCGCGCTCCCCCCCGATGGCCTCCGTCGCGAAGCTCAGGCTCCAAAGCGGCAGCAGGAACGTCAGCACGACGAGGAACACCACCCCACGCGAGAAGATGTAGAACCCCGCCCCCGCGACAGGCTCGCCGCGTCCATCCCGCACCCCCGCCGTCACCAGCACCCGGAACGCCCCGACCACGGCCATCGACACGCCCAGCCCGCCCGCGTCGGCGTGCGTCGCCACGGACGTGAGCAGCTGCGCCTGGTCGGCGACGGCGGGGAACGTCGGACCGGCCCCACGCGGGTGCCGCCAGTGCGACATCCCGAAACGCCCCAGCGCCGCCAGGTAGCCCACGATGAGCGTCGTCAGCACGGCCAGGCCGACGGCCAGGACGACCATCTGCCGGGCGCGGGCCTGCCGCGCCAGGGACAATCGCACCAGCGCCCACCAGGCACGCCACGCGGAGGGTTGTTCGGGCGGGATTGCCGTCTCGCTCATCGGGCCTCGGCCGATCCGGGCGCGGGCACCCCCACATTGTCCGCCGCCGCGGCCGGCGTTCAAGGGGGCCCGCCGGGCTCCCAGGCGCCGCCGGTGTCCGCCGGGGCAAGATGTACGGGGCGGGGAAAGCGGCGGCCCGGCCGGGCCGCGTCGGAGGCGAAGCCCGATCACCAGTCGTTGCCGAGGGGGTCGCCGTTGCTGGGGGTCAGGGCGGCGTAGAAGGTCGCGCCGCTCACGTTCACGGAGATGATGCGGACGCTGCCGTCGCACAGCGCCACCAGCAGGCCGCCGGAGGTCGTGGACTGGGCGGCGGTGTGGGAGGCGTTATCCGGGCTGGGTCTGACCTCGAATGTCCCCATCGACGCCGTCTTGTTGCTGGGGTCAGTGGCCGCGCTGGTCAGATCAGAATCACCAACATTCACAAACTCCGGCCCGGCCCGTCGGATGTGCCCCGTCTCCGTGCCGTCACCCCTTCCGGGGGGCAGGCGGCCCCGCCTGCCCGACGACGCGGGTGGCGTGCAGGGCGTAGCTGATCGCCAGCAGCACCCCCCGGACCCGCCCGGCCGAGACGGCGGGCGGAGAGGGCTTCTGCTCTCGGGTCTTGCGGGGGCGGCTGGCTCGCGTGGTCGGCATGGGAACCTCGTGTTCTGTCTGGGCCTCCGTTCGCGACGTACCTGTTGCACCCGCCGTGCCGGCGGTGCTTTTCTTGGCGGGTGCGGCGGCCGCCTTGCCCAGGCCCCCCTGGTCTGCCAGGGCCCGTGAACCTGGGGGGGCGGGGGGCCTCGCGTAAAGACCCCACTTCCTGGTGTGTGCCGCCGGGGCCATGCGGTGCGCAGAGAACGTACACGCGTCCCATCGCCTGGAGACGCATCGCTCCCCAGGCCGCCTGCCCTCACCCCTTGCCGAGGATGAGGTCCAACGCCCAGCATCCACGCACATGAGGGCCGGGCGAACGCAGGTGAGACAGGATCGCCTCGTCCGTGCAGCCCGCCTCCTCCAGCGCGTCCGAGAGCACCGCGAGCCGGGCGTTGTCCAGATGCCCCGAAGGCAGCTCCCTCTCCCCGTAAGCAAGCGGAGCCAAGGATCGGACCGCGGGAGTCAGCCAGGAAGGTTCGACGCCAGGTGGCCGAGGCGGGCCGCCGAATATCTCCCGGACGAGCGGCGCGAGGGCCGCCTCACGGCTCGATAATCCTGCCTCCTCCCAGCAATCGACAGAAACGGCCACTTCGGCGGCCCTCATCCGGGTCTCCGGGGTCAGCTCTCTCGCCGCCCAACGAGCGATCCTCGCTGTCATGGCAATCCGACGCTCCTCCGTCGTATCGACCTGGAACGCGGATAACCGCTCGACGGCTTTCGCGTAGGTCGCAGTCATGGCCGCATCGCAGGCCCCCTCCAGCTCCTCCGTCGTCGCTCCCCCCTCGACGAATCGCTCAACCACAGCGACGGCCCGCCCAGCGGCCTCGCTCGCCGCAAGATCGGCCCCCCGTCTCCGGCAGCAGGCACAGCAGAAGAGACGCACCTTCCTCGTGCTCGCCTTGTCGTGCAGGGCGGGCAACATGGCCCGGGCATCCTCACACGCCAGCCACTCCACCTCGGTCACGGCGACCCCTCCACGTCACGCCCGTGCCGGGGCGGGGCCGGCGGACTGCACGAGGCGTGCGGTGACCTCGTCGGCGCTGGCGATGCCGTAAGAATCGAGGACGCCCTTCGCCCCCATGACGTAGAAGTTGTGGGCCTGCTCCCCGTCCGGCATGATGGGGACGGTGAGGAGGGCCTCGGTGCCGGGGTAGGTGTAGACGCGTGTGTCGCCGTCGATCTCACGCACGTGCATCCCGAAGGACCGCAGGACCGCATCGAGCCCGCCGTAGGTCACGCCTTTCATGGGAATGCCCTCAAATGGAACGTGTCCAGGGCGTCCTGTTTGATCCGCCGGATCCGTCGCACGGCTCGCCGCGTCAGCTTCTGCCGCGTCGGAATCCTCACCCGGACGGTCTTCGCCCCAGCCCTCGGGCCGGCCACGCCAGGGCCGCGGAAATACCCCTGCACGTGGACCCAGTACCCCCGCCGCCGGGGGGCATCATACAGCAGGAGGATAACAGGGGAGCGCTCCCGCAGCCAGAGGTTGTAATCCCGCACGTCCAGGTCGAAGAGGACGAAGCCTCCGGAATCGGGCAGGGCATCTGACGCCTTGAGCTGCCAGAACCAGGCCTTCCAAGGTGGCTTGACATCGCTATAACAGTAGTGCCCTGAGCGAGA
>CAZVZK010000308.1:0-4407 GCA_964630925.1 uncultured Alcaligenaceae bacterium | reverse complement strand
ATTGCTTGCCGATTTCCTGGCCGAGGTGGGTCTGGTTTGCGCGCCGATTACCAAACACCGAGGGCAAGCTGCTTTCGACCGTCCAGTTGGATCAGTTCTACGGCACCTTCCGCAGCCGGTTCGGCCCGGACAAGCTGGCGAGCCTCGACGGCGAGGCGCTGCTGGAGACGATGCACGCCCACGGGAACAAGGACAGCCTCGTCTACTGGCTGGAGTTCAAGAACGACGACGAGTTCCCCGCCCGCTTCGGCAGCATCTCCGGCGGGAGCGCCTTCAAGTTCGGCATCTTCCGCCGTAGGGAAACGTCCACCTGGGTCACGGCTGACGAGGGGAACAACGCGAAGGATCTCACGGTGGCCGAGGCCGTCGGGGTCGCGCGGAAGCACCGGGACCAGCTCCTGAAAGGCGTCGAGCGCCTGCGGCAGGAACCACCGAACGGCTCCGACGACGACTACCGGCGTTTGCAGGAGGGCCTCGACCGTGACGCCCCGGACGTAAGCGACCTGTCTTGGGGCCACAAGTATTTCAGCCTGTTGTTCCCCGACAAGCTGGACGAGCTGCACCTCCCCGAGCTGCAACGGTATCACCTGCTGAAGCTGCTGCAATCCCCGCCCGAGGGCAAGGGCCGGTATGTCTGCGCCGGGCGGTTCGTGTCCGCGGCGCGAGAACTCGACATCCCGATGAATAGCCTGGTGGCCGTCCTGTACGAGGTCAACGGGAAACGGCACCGGTACTGGCGCGTCGGCACCAGCGACGGCTCCACGCCCCGCAACCGCTGGGCACCGATGAAGGATGGCAACTGCGTGGCGGTCGGGTGGCCCGCCGTGGGCGACCTATCGAACGTCGAGGCCAAGAAGGAATCCCGCGAACGGCTCCAACTGCTCCTCGCCGAGAAGTACCCCACCACGCCCCAGGCCACCGGGCGGGCCGTGAGCCAGATCGTCAGCTTCGTCGCGGGGATCGAGGAAGGCGATTATGTCTTGCCCTCGGACGGGGGCACCGTCCTTGGCGTTGGTCGCGTCACGGGTCCATACAGCTTCGACTCCACTTCGGACTTCCCGCACCGACGGCCCGTCCAGTGGCTCTCGCTCGACGAGTGGAGGATGCCCGAGAAGGAGGGCCTTCAAACCACCGTCCACGAGATCAAGAAGGTCGCGGCGAACATCTTGGAGGTTGAGCGGCGCGTTCAGAATGCACCGCCCCCGATAACCCCCAGCGTGCCGGCCATCCGCCAATCCGGACAGCAGCCCCCCCGGCTCGATGGCGTCCCCGGCCACGTCCAGGCCGTCCTTGAACGGAAGGGCCAGGTGATCCTCTACGGCCCGCCTGGGACGGGCAAGACGTTCTGGGCGGAACAGGTGGCGTTCGACCTCGCCTCGTACACGGCCTTCGGGTCGCCGTTCGGCCAGTTGAGCGAGGGGGACAAGCGGGCCGTGGCGGGGGACGAGACGGGCGGCGGCTTGGTCCGGCTGTGCTGCTTCCACCCCGCCTACGGCTACGAGGACTTCATCGAGGGATACCGCCCCGAGGCCGTAACCGGGCAGATCGCCTTCCGCCTCCGAGACGGCGTGTTCAAGCGGCTGGCGAAGGACGCCGAGCGGGCACCCGACAGGAGGTTCTTCCTGATCGTGGACGAGATCAACCGGGGAGACATCCCGAGGATCTTCGGCGAGCTGCTGACCGTCCTGGAGAAGGACAAGCGCGGGAAGGCGGTCGTCCTGCCCGTCAGCGGAGAGAGCTTCCGGGTGCCGCCCAACGTGTGCCTCATCGGGACGATGAACACCGCGGACCGGTCGATCTCGCTGCTGGACGCGGCCCTGCGGCGGCGTTTCGGCTTCATCGAGCTGATGCCCGACCACGCAGTCCTCCGGGGCCAGGCGGTTTCCGGCGTCCCTCTGGGGCCTTGGCTGGAGGCGCTCAACCGGAGGGTGTGCGAACATGTGGGCCGCGACGCGCGGAACCTCCAGGTCGGCCACTCCTACCTGATGCAGGGGGGCCGGCCCCTGCGTGACCTGGCGGCGTTCAAGCGGGCGCTCCGCGACGACATCATCCCGCTGCTTGAAGAATACTGCTACGAGGACTTCTCTGCCCTCTTGGCCATCCTGGGCAACGGGCTCCTCGATGCCGACAACAGGCGCATCCGGCACGAACTCTTTGACGAGGGCCGGGACGCCGAGCTGGTGCAGGCGCTCGTCGGGCCGTGCCCGGAGATCCTCGGTTCCCCGGAGGCCCTCTCGGCGGCGGGCCAAGCCGTCGAAGAGGTGGACGAAGACGGGGAAGAGGGCGAAGGAGGAGAGCCGTGACAGGCGCGCCAACAGCCGTCGTCATCAGGGAGTGGACGACCCGCCGCCCGGACCCTCGGAGCGGCCTGGAGGGCCTGGCTTTCGCGAACAACCAGGACCGCGTCCTCGCTGAAGAACTCGGCAAGTCGGGGCTGTTGGAGGTGACCGAGCTACGGGCGGGGCTGATGATCAGGTCGTTCTCTTACGTCGGGACCGTCCGCCTCGGGGCCATCGAGATTACGGTCCTCCCCAAGATCGATCGCGCCTCCCTGCTGAACCTCTTGCGCTACGCCTACGGCTTCCGCAACCTGCGGCTGCTGCCCGAGGCGTCCCACAGCCTCGACAAGGCGACGTTCCAGGATCTCCTCGTCAGCCAGTTGAACGCCGAGGCGGCTGACCTCGTGGCTCGCGGGCTGCACCGCGCTTACGTCCCCAAGAGCGAGGCCCTCCAGTCACCCCGAGGGAGGATCGACATAGGGCGGCTGGCACAGCAAGGGGGCGTCGTCACCGCGAGCCTCCCCTGCACGCATCACCCGAGGATCGAAGACTCCCTCCTGAACCGGACACTCCTGGCCGGGCTGGCGCTCGCCGGAAATGCCGCCAGCGACCTTCACCTTCGCCGCGAGTCCCGGCGGCTCTCTGTCCTGTTCGGCGAGCGTGTTTCGCCCGTCCGGCTGCACGCCGAGCTGTTGGACCGATGCTCCTCCCAGGTCAACAGGCTCACCGCAGCATACGGGCCCGCGATACAGCTCATCCGCCTAATCTGGGACGCCCAGGGGGTTACGCTCGGAGGGGCGGGACGCCAGCAGGCGCTTCCCGGCTTCCTCTTCGACATGAACAAGCTCTTCCAGTCGCTCCTGTCCCGGTACCTGCGCGAGAACCTCCCCGGCCACTCGGTCCGGGACGAGTTCCGGCTCACGGGGCTGATCAAGTACGTCCCCGGATTCAACCCCCGCTCCCGCCGCGCTCCCACGCCCCGCCCGGACTTCGTGGTCATGCGCGGCCACGAGCAGGCGGCGGTGATCGACGCGAAGTACCGCGACCTCTGGGAGCAAAGTCTGCCCCGAGAGATGCTCTACCAAGTGGCCCTCTACGCCGCCAGCAACGACAGCCGCTCGGCGACGATCCTCTACCCGACGACCGACGGCGAAGCAACGGAAGCACGGATTACGGTCGCCGATCCCGTTGTCGGGAGGCAAGCCGCGCTGGTCTGCCTGCGGCCCGTCGTGGTCTCCAGGATCGAAGACCTCGTGATGTCGCACCAGTCAGCAACGTTGGAGAGACAACGCCGGGCCTACGCTGAGGCATTGGCGTTCGGCTCGGGGGCGCTGCCCCCTCGGGTTCGGCAGGCGAGGTCAATTAGTTGACCCCGTGCGGGCCTGCCCAGCCGCCGCAATGGGAGAACGGCGGGCGGGAGCCAGCCACCGGGCAAGCTATTTCCAGCGGAGACGCCGGGTGCCTGGCCCCCTGGCAATCCTCATGACCCGAGATAGACTGGGAGGTGCGACCGGCGCAGTGCCGGACGCCGTGGTCGATGTCTTGAGCGAAGGATGACGCCGAGCGAAGCGGCTCGCAAACGCCGCACCGACAATCCGAACTGACGCGCGAGCGTCAGGTTTTGCTTCCCTTCAAAACCGCCAAGTTTCAAACCACGGAAGCAGCACTTGACCCGCGCCCCCGCAAGGGGGCGTCCGGGGCAGGTTCTGCTCCGTGGTGCGCCTTGGCGGGCGCTGAAGGGGGCGGGACTCAACCGGCGTCCCCGCTTTCATTTCACGGCCCCGCCACAGCAACCGCTGGCGCTGGTGCCCCCTTGAACAACCCCATCCGCGTGCTGCTCGGGATGCTCCTCCTCTGCCCCGCTCTGGCATTCGCCAGGGAAGACGAGGAGCAAGTCGTCAAAGCCACCACGGCCCTACGCAAGCTGGGGGCGACGGTCGAACGAGATCAGAAAGCAGACGGCAAGCCCGTCGTTGTCGTCAAGCTGGACGGCTCGCACGTCACCGACAGGCACCTGTCACTCCTCAAGCCGCTCACAGCCCTGAAGGAACTGCACATCACCGAGGCGCGGGTTAAGGATAGCGAGTTTATCAACTGTCGCATTCGGCCTTTCCGGCACGCGGCTTGA
>CAZVZK010000307.1:0-4596 GCA_964630925.1 uncultured Alcaligenaceae bacterium | reverse complement strand
GCTCTCCGTCAAGGACGTGACCGAGCTGCTCGGCTCCGTCGGCTTCTCCTCCCCGCCGGCCTGGCTCCGCCCCCACCACGCCCTCAGCACCGGCCAGCGCTTCCGCTGCGACCTGGCCCGCCTCCTCTCCCTCCTAGGCGACGCCCCCCGCGTCTTCGACGAGTACACCTCCGTCGTGGACAGGGTGGTGGCGCAGATCGGCAGCGCCGCCGTCGCCAAGGCCGTGCGGTCCCGCGGCCTCCGCTTCATCGCGGTGACGTGCCACGAGGACGTGGAGGACTGGCTGCAGCCCGACTGGGTGCTGCGCCCCGCCGACGGCACCTTCACCCGGAGGCGTCTTCGGCGACGCCCCCCGATCCACCTCGAAGTCGCGCGGTGCGGCTCTCAGGTATGGCGGCTCTTCGCACCGCATCACTATCTGAGCCACGCCCTCGCCGGCGGCGCCGTCTGCTTCCTCGCCTCCTGGCGTGACAGGCCCGTCGCCTTCAGCTCCTGGCTCCCCTTCGTGGGCGCCGGCCCGCTCTCCCGGCGTGAGCACCGCACCGTCGTCCTGCCGGACTACCAGGGGGTGGGCGTCGGCTCCGCCCTGTCCGCCCTGATCGCGTCGATGTGGAAGGGCCTCGGCTACGTCCCGCGCTCCACCACGACGCATCCCGGCTTCAAGAAGGCGAGGCTACGCTCAAAGGACTGGCGTCTGGCCCGCGCCCCCTCCCTCGCGCTGGGCAAGGAGCGGGGGCGCTTCAAGCGCCTGAAGCACGCCGACACGCGCCTGACGACGGGCTGGGAGTACGTGGGCGAGGCGATGCCCCACCGCCAGGCCCGCGCCCTGCTGGGAGACTGACCCCGTGGCCTGGAAGCTGACCGCCGACGTGCAGTCCGCCATCACCGCCTTCATCCTGGCGGGCGGCTTCCCGCACGTCGCCGCCCAGGCCGCCGGCATCCCCACGCAGGTCTTCGACCGCTGGCTGGAGATCGGCGACCCCACGGGCCGGCGGAAGGGCTGGCGTCCCCACCCCACCTACACACCCTTCTGGAAGGCCGTGATGCAGGCCCGCGCCCAGGCCCGCCTCAACGCCGAGATGGAGGCGATGAAGCGCGACCCCCTCCGCTGGCTGATGCAGGGGCCGGGCAAGGACCGCCCCAACGACCCCGGCTGGTCCCAGGTGGTGCGCCCCGTCGTGACCCAGGACAACCGCAGCGTCAACGTCCTGCTCTCGCCGGAGATGCAGGGCGTCTTCGCCACCATGCTCCAGATCCTCGCCCCCTACCCGGAGGCGCGGGCGGCCATCGCCGACGCCCTCGCCGGCGGCGGGAAGCGCGTCATCGAGGCGAGGCGTTCAGGGGGCCCGCAGGCGTGATCTGCTGCGACGATGTGCAATCCATCAGTCATCGGTCGCACGCTCATGAAAACGGATCATCTCCTCCAGCGCGGCCCGACAGAGCTTCGGCTTGTTGTCGCACAACTCCATCAGACGCCGCACGGTGTCGTAGGCCGCGAGGGCAAACCGAGCCAAAGTTGGCTCGTAATCGCAGTCGATCAGGAGGTCAGTCACTGCCAACTCGATACCAGCCCGAACATCCGGGCGGGCCTCGTTCTGCAAGGCCCGGATCAGAAGGTCGATCTCCTCTTCTGGCATGTGCATGGCTGACTCACAGCGGGAGGTGGTTAGAGGCCGGCGGCATTCGGCCTGGAATCCCATGCCTTCTCAACTCGCGATTATGGTACGGGTGTCCCCGGCAGAGGCCCACACCCCTGCCGCCGCCCCCCCCTTGCGCCGAGGCACCCCATGAAGGCCCTGTCCCTGATCCAGCCCTGGGCGTCCCTGATCGTCCTGGGCGAGAAACGCATCGAGACCCGCTCCTGGCCCACCACCCACCGCGGCCCCCTCGCCATCCACGCCAGCAAGTCCATGCCCGATGTTTGCCGCCTGCTCTGTCAGGAGCGCCCCTTCCGCGAGGCCCTCGCCCGCCACGGCCTCACCGCCGACACGCTCCCGCTCGGCAAGGTCCTCGGCATCGTCCACCTCGACGACTGCCTCCCCACCGACGACCTCCCCGCACTCACGCCCGACGAGCGCGCCTTCGGCGACTTCCGCCGGGGACGCTTCGGCTGGCTCCTGTCACGCCCTCACCCCCTGGCCGGCCCCCTCCCCTACCGCGGCTCCCAGGGCCTCTGGACCCTCCCCGACGACATCCTCGCCACCGGCCCCCGCGCCGCCCACTGACGCCGACGTGTCCGCGAAAGACCCTCAAACGTGGTGAACCCCCGGCCAGCGGATGCGTCCCCGCCCCACTCCGCGAAGACACCATCACCCCACCCCCGGTGCGGCGGTGGTGTCGCCGCCCCCGCTGGTGTCGCCGCTGGTGTCGCCGCCGCCGCCGCCGGCCCCCGTCGCCCCCCGGCCCCCGGACACGCCACGCCCTCCCGCCCGCGTCCCCGCCGCCGCCCAACGCCACGCCACACCACGCGGGCGGCGCCTGGCGGGGCCGCACCGACGCCACGTCCCCCCGGGCGTCCCGCCCGTCCACGCCGCGCCCGACGCCACGCCCCGCAAGCTCGCGCCGCATCCTGCGGCCTCCCATCATCGCCCGCAGCGGCCTGGCGGCCGCTCGCGGCCCTGTCCCCACCCACCCACCCCACGCCATCGAGCAGCCTTCGCACCAATCCACCGAGGCCCACAAAGAGCCGAGGCCGCATCAGTCACAGACGCCACCGCACAACGCCCAGCAGAGGCCCGACGACGCCAGCGACGCCAGCGACGCCAGGACGCCGCCCGCGACACCACCCACGTCCTCAGAGCCGGCGTCGAAGCCGACCATCGGGACCGCGCACCCTCCCGCTCTTCGGCACACGACCCAGGACGGAGACGCCGAGGACGCCCAGGCCGTGAGACAAGCCGAGGTCATCGAGACGCCGCGTCATCATTCGGATCCGCGCCCTCCCACCTCCCCGGCCGCCGGCGTCCATGACCGGCGGCCCTACCCACCACCTGTCTGTGCGCGGGCGTCCATGCCCGCGGCCCGACCCCATGCGCCTGCGGCGGGCGTGAGGTGTCGTCGGCCTTCGGCCCGATCATCGCGCGCCGTCCTGGCGAGTGACCCTTCGGGCGTCCTGCCCTCTGGTTGAACCTACTCGTAGTCGGCCGGCGGCTCCGGCAGATGGCCGATGAAGCCGCCTCCGCCGCCGGGCGATCAAGTGCGTTTCATCTCAGCTTCGCGGGGTCCAACAGCGTCCCCGCCCGCCCCAAAACGCCATATCGGGGGGGTGGGGGGGTGCCGATGAGCGCCAATGACCACCACTTGCCCCCGTTTGAGGGTATTTCAGACCCACTTTCGACCCTATTTCCACCCTCCCGTGACCTTCCCATGACCCTCCCGCGACCCTCTTTCCACCCGCTTTTCACCCTCCCCCGGAGGTCAGACCAGTTGCGCACGTGCAGAGTCCGAGATCATGACGCCGCGCCCCATCGGCCCCCGGATTGTCAGGGCCTTCACCGCCGTTTTTCAGCTTCGCGGGGCCTCACCGGCGCCGCCCGTCCTCGCCGGAGTCGATGTCAACGGCCTGGCCCGCTCGGCGGCGTCCTCTACCGCCCGGCGGGCCAGGGGCCGGGTGTGACCAAGGGCGGGCACAGGCGCCGGCCTCACCCGGTGCGATTCCTGCCGACGAGATCCACGATGCCGGCCACGATCATCAGCAGCCACACGGCGATCGCGAACAGTCGTCCCGCCCAGGCGCTGGCCTGTGGCCTGGCGTGCGGGCGGCGGCTGCTGACGACAAGCTCGGCGACACTGGCGGCCAGAAACACCAGTCCGATGGCGAGCACCAGCCGACCGTCCGGCGAACGGCTCGTTGCGAACAGGAGCAATCCGGGAGCCATGGATCATGCCCGCCAATGAGTTGGAGAGGTTCAAGCGCCTCGCCCCCCATCTCACAACACGCACGCAGGTCCGTCAAGGAGATTCCCTCCCACTCCCATCCGTCTATCCACCCCCGCTACCCTCGGTGCTACGCGCCCTGGGAGCCTCCCCATGTCCGCCTGCCGCCACACACCACACCCCGCCCGCCTCCACGCCATCATCGCCCGCATCGAGGCCGGCGCCTCCCACGAGGAAGCCGCCCGCGCCGCCCGCGTCCCCTTCCGCAGCCTCCGCGCCTGGCTCGCCCGTGGCAGCCCCCTCGGCCGCCACGCAGCTTGGAAGCCCCACCCCACGCTCACCCCCTTCTGGCACGCCGTCACCCGCGCCGTCGCCCTCGCCGCCACCCGCGCCAACAACCGCGCCCGCGCCTCGGCCCTGGCCGCCTCCCAGGCCGCCGCCCTCCGCGACAACCCCCGCCTCTGGCTCGCCCAACACGCCGCCCACCGCGACGAGCTGGCCTCCCGCCCCGAGACCCGCGCCATCGCCGACGCCCTCGCCGGATGAGCCTCACCCCACCCCACCGCCCACCGCCCCCAGACATGACGCCACCAGCGGCCACGCCTCCCCCCGCCTTGCGCGGGCCCACGGCCGCTGCGCGGCCTACGCCTCGGGCCGCAAAGCCGGCCCTGGCGTGGCCCGCTCGGCGTCCTTACACCAAACAAGCACAAGACCCGCCGC
>CAZVZK010000306.1:0-4707 GCA_964630925.1 uncultured Alcaligenaceae bacterium | reverse complement strand
CCAACCCCGCTACCTTGCATTGTAGCAAGCCTGTTAGCCCATCAAGGTCACCACCAGGAATCCGCCGGACGGCCAGATCGGCAAGCCCTCCCTGTCCGCTTCTTCCATCGTGGGATAGACCACGGCCACCTCGTCCCCTCGTAGCAAGACCCCCTTCCTTCATGGCCCGCCGCGAGCAGCCCGGCGTACTTGCTCTTCCATTACTCGGCCATCTCCGCGGGCATCCGACTCTGGCGGCCTCGGCGACGGGAGGTCATTCACGCCGCCCCGTGCCGTCGTCTCAGCTCGCGCGACGCCGCGGCGATAGCGGCCATCTTCGCCTCGGCCACCTTCGCCGAGCTCACCGGGTTGTCGGCGAAGGTGGCGAAGCCGCAGTCGGGGTTCAACAGCACCCGCTCGACGCCGAACAGCGCCACCGCACGCTCGGCCCGCGCCAGGATGGCGTCGGGGGGTTCGGCCTCGTCGGTCTTCGGGTTGGCCACCCCGACGCCGATGCGCACGTCGCGCGGCAGGTCGCGGAGAACCTCCAGCTCGCCGGCACGCGGGGTACACAGCTCGAGGAACAGCGTGCCGACGGGGATGTCGGCGAGGAGCGGCAGGAGGGGGCGGTAGTCGCCGGCCAGGGCCAGCGACTCGTCGCGCGACCAGTTGCCGCGGCAGACGTGCAGCCCGAGCCGTTCGCGGGGCAGGCCGTCGGTCACGTCACGGATGAGGCGTTTGGCGAAGGCCAGCTCGTCGCCGGGGTCGCCGCGCTCGCCGAGGGCGCCGCACATGAACGAGCGTTGGCCCCTAGGCCTGCCGAAGACCACCTCCGTCAGGACGGGCTCGTCGAATTGCACGAGGGAGGCGCCGGCGTCGAGCAGCGCCCGCGCCTCCTCGCGCAGGGCGGGCACGATGTCGGCGGCGAGATCCTCGCGGGCGTGGTAGACGCGCTCGCTGACGCACTCCAGCCACATCGTCCGCGTCAGCAGGTACGGGCCGGGGAGCGCCACCTTCACGGGCCGGGCGGTCAGGGCGCGGAGCGGGGGCACCTCGTGGGCGGCCAGGGGGCGCGTGCGGCGCAACTTGCCGAAGACCGCCGGATGGCGCACCTTGCCGGCGGGCACGTCGAGGGAGCGCAGCTCGGCCTCGAACTTCTCGGGCTCATCGACGTAGGGGAGGAGGTCGGTGAGGGGGACGAGCTGGCAGCCTTCGAGGCGGGCGCCGACGAAGCTGGCGTAGCTGTCGCGGCGCTGCTCGCCGTCGGTCACCACGTCGGCGCCGGCGCGCTCCTGGGCCTCGACGCAGGCGCGGACGGCCTCGCCGGCCATGAGCTGGAACGGCTCCTCGCCGAGGCGGCCTTCGAGGTACTCGTGCAGGGCGGTCAGGAGCCAGGCGGGGCGTGGCCAGGAGCCGACGCCCATCACGGACAACGGCGTGATCGGCGGGGCGGGGGCGACGAGGGGGGCGTCGGATGCCGGCGCCTCGCCCTTCTTGCGGATGAGGAAGCGGCGGGCGGGGCCGTCGCGGGTGGCCGAGACGAGCGGGTTGCCGGTGAGGCGGCACCATGCGGGGAGGTCCTCCTCGACGCTGATCTCGGTGGAGCGCACCTCCAGGATCTGGCCCGGCCGCAGCGGGTCGAGGTGCTTGCGGATCAGCAGGAGCAGGCCGTTGCCGCAGTCGAGGTCGCCCCCGTCGAAGGAGACATCGGGTGTCATCGTGGCCTCAAGCGGGCGCCCGAGACTACCTCTTCCTCGGGTCGTCCCTGGGGTCTACATACTCGATCTCCCACGGGCCGTCTCCATGAAATTGCACCACGGTCTCGCCCTTCACCCAGACGAAGTGCTTCATCCCCGCCGGCCACGTCCCGTAGGTGCCCGCCCGCATCGGCCTCGCCTTGCCCTTGTCGGGCTTCTCGCCCATGCCGATGTGGAACGTGCCGGAGATGACCGTGACGCGCTCCGGCCTGGGGTGCGTGTGCGGCGGGATGGCGTAGCCGTCGGGCACCTTGACCCTGAAGACGAACGGCCCGTTCTTCGACGGGTCGCCCTCCAGCACGGCGAATTTGGCCCCCGGCGGCAGCGACGGCGGGCCGTCCTTCCACCTGATCCCTTCGGGGGGGTGCAGCGACGCCCCGTCCATCCCCTCCCTGCCGTGGCCCCCTCCGTCGGCCGCCCAGGGCAGGCCGAAAGCCAGGATGGCCGCCGCCGTCAGCCCGATCACCGTGCGCATCTCGTCGTCCTCCGGGGCGATCCGAGGCGTCAACCCATCCTACCGTGACGCTGGCGAGGGCGTGACGGCGAGATGGTGATGCCCCAGGGGGCCGCCCCCAGGTTTCGTTATGCCGGGGGCGGCGCGGGCAGAGGGTGGGCGCGGAGGAATGCGAGGAAGGCCCTGGCGGGCGGCGGTAGGACGCGCCGGGTGTCCGTCACCACGAACATGTCGCGGCCGCACTTGAGGTCGCTGCCCTCCAGGGCCACGAGCCGCCCGGCCTCAACCTCCTTGCGGACGGCGTAGACGGACAGCACGGCGACGCCGACGCCCCGGATGGTGGCCTCCTTGACGGCCTCGTTGCTGCCGATGACGAGGGCGACACGGAAGTCGGCCAGGGAGCGGCCGATCCGGGCCAGGGCCGTCTCCAGGCAGTGACGCAGGCCCGAGCCGGCCTCGCGCAGGATGAGGGAATGTGCGGAGAGCTGCTCCGCCGACACGGCCTCCTCGCCTGCCAGGGGGTGGCCGGGCGGGACGACGAAGACCATGCGGTCGCTGGCGAGGTACTGGAAGGCCAGGCCCGCCGAGTCGGCCTTGCGCCCTACCAGGCCGAGGTGGGCCTCACCCTGCCCGACCTGGGCCAGGACCGCGTCGCTGTCGCTGACCGTGGCCCGGATGCTGACCTGCGGGTGGGCCTGGCCGAAGGCCGCCAGCAGGGCCGGGAGGAAATGCTCGCCGGGGACGGAGCTGGCGGCGATCAGGAGGTCGCCGGCGACCGGGGCGGCCTCGCCGGTGATGTGCGCCCGTGCCCGCCGGGTGAGGTCGAGGATCTGCCAGGCGTACTCGTAGAGCCGGCGGCCCGCGTCGGTCAGGGCGACGCTGCCGCCGCGCCGGTCGAACAGCGGCGCCCCCAGCGACGCCTCCAGCGTGTGGATGCGTTGGCTCACCGCCGCCTGGGTGATTCCCAGCTCGCGCCCTGCGGCGGTGAAGTTCAGCAGCTCGGCGGCCCTGGCGAAGGTGGCCAGGTGCGGCAGCTCGTCCGGCTCCATGTCTTGCCCAGGTGCGGGCTCCGTGTTCGGCTCAGTAGGTGATGCAGGGGGTGCCGTCGCCGAGGAACTCGACGAGCTTGGCGCCGCCGACGAGGGTGGCCCCGGAGATGAGCTTGCTCTCGTCGAGGCCACGCTTCTTGAAGCAGGGGGAGCAGACGAAGATCTTGCCGCCGGCGGCGATGAAGTTGGCGATGAGGTCCTTGAGGGGGGAGAAGCCCGCCTCGTGGATGGTGTCTGCGGCGCCCATGGTGGCGAGGCGGACGCCCTCGGTGGAGAGGAAGACCATGGCCTCCTTGTCGGAGGCGGCGGCGGCGCCGGCGACGACGAAGGCCACGGTGGCGCGGTCGGGGTCGTCGTGGGCGTGGGTGAGGCTGACGCAGAACTTGCCGGGCATGGTGAGGCACTCCTTCCTTCGAGGTCTGTCAGTTACCAGGAAATAGCTGAGCGCTAAGATAGGAGAAAGGAACCACCTGGGGAGGAGGCACGGACATGGACAGGATTCCAGACACCATGGAGTGGGCGTAAACGCGGTCCGGCGCCGCCGACCTGGGCGACCCCCGCTTCCTACAATACCCCCATGATCGACCCCGCCATCGAGACGTTCAACGCCTCCGACGGCTACGCCCTCCGCTGGCGCCGATACGCCGCCGCCGGCACGCCGCGCGGCCACGTCGTCGCCATCCACGGCATCCAGAGTCATGGCGGCTGGTATGATGCCTCCTCGCGCCACCTCGCCGCGGCCGGCTACCACGTCTCCTTCCTCGACCGCCGCGGCTCCGGGCTCAACGAGGCCGCCCGCGGCGACTGCCCCTCGTTCCGCCGCCTCCTCCTCGACATCGCCGAATTCATCCAGGCCCTGCCCGAGAAGCCGTTCCTCTCGGCCGTCTCGTGGGGGGGCAAGCTCGCCGTCGCCCACGAGCTGTTCCACCCCGGCCTGACGCGCGGACTGATCCTGCTCGCCCCCGGCATGTGCCCCAAGGTCGGCCCGCCCCTGTGGACGCGCGTCCGCATCGCCTTCTCGCGTCTCTTCACCCCCTCCAGCCTCTTCCCCGTCCCGCTCGATGACCCGGCGCTGTTCACCGCCAACTTGGACCGCCAGCGCTACATCCGCGAAGACCCGCAGTCGCTGCGGATGGCCACGGCCCGGTTCCTCGTCGAGAGCGTGCGTCTCGACTGGGTGATGCGCCGCGCCCCCGCCGCCGTCACCGTGCCGGCCCTGCTGCTCCTCGGCGGGCGGGACCGCATCATCGACAACGCCGCCACGCGGGCCTACGTGCAGCGGCTGGCCTCGGCGGACCGGACCGTCTTCGAATTCCCCGAGGCCCACCACACCCTGGAGTTCGAGCCCGACCCCCTCCCGGTCTTCGAGGCGGTGACGCGCTGGCTGCGCAACCGGACGTGAGGGGCCGGGGCCAAGGGCCATCGTCAGTTTGATATTGGCGAGGGTCGGGGCGGAGGGTAAAGGGGG
>CAZVZK010000305.1:0-4746 GCA_964630925.1 uncultured Alcaligenaceae bacterium | reverse complement strand
CGAGTGGCTCACCTACCCCGCCAAACCTTGCTCGCCCAAGTAGGCCTCCACCCAATTTCTCCAGGGCGGGGGATGTCAAGGAAGAGGCGACGTTCGAGATCGAGGACGCGAAGGGGCGGCGCTTCACGTTGGCCGTGCCGGTCCGTTACTTCGGGTCATGAGGGGGCGGCGATGCGTGGTACGTGCCTGTTGCTTCTGGTGCTGAGCGCGTCCGCGCCGGGGCTGCTTCCCGCCGACGAGAAGCCGGCGTTGAAAGAGAGTCCGGCCGTCGCCGCGGCGCGCCTCCGTCAAGAACAGATCAAGACTGTGATAGTAAAATTCAAACGTGTTGATCATGTGCGGAAAGGCTTCATGTCGGGTCTGATCGGACAGAAGTCCGTTATGCCCAGCGAGGATGTCACGCTGGAGTCATATAATGAAGTTCAGATCGACGGAAAGATGTTTAGGTATGAGTCCGGCCATCCGAGGTTTCATTCCCCATCGAGACGATTGCTTCACGGTAAGAGGATCGGCGTCACGAATTCAACCCTCGCGAAAACGCTCGTCACCCATGCGGACCCAGCCATCCGCTCCCACGGCATGATCGACGGCAATCCTCTGGCGTCGGAAGCGCGGGCCGTCGAACTGATACCCCTACTGATGTTCTGTCGTGGCCTGGATCCCTCCCTCTGCGGGATCCCCTTGTCTCGGTTCAATCCGGCAAATGCCAATTCCCTCATCGATGGGGTTGATTGTAAGGAGTACCGCCTGGAGCGTGGTGACGTGGTGCTTGTGTGCTGGCTTGACGTAGCGAGCGGGTTCGTCATCCGGCGCATGCAGCGTCAGGAGAAAGGGGCTGTCATTGAGCAGACCGACATCGAGTACGGACCTGCCTCAGTCGCTAATATCTTCCCTGCGAAGTGGGTCAACTCCAGGTTCCTGCCTACAGGGGCGCTCGCCCGAACGATCACGGTAACCACGGGCACGCCCGAGATCAACGTACCCCTCGCGAAGAACACCTTTGACATCGAGTTCCCGCCGAACACCTCTTATACGGACAGGAGGACAGGGAAGGAGTACGAGGTCAGGGAGGACGGGAGTCGCTGGGAACGATCCAAGAATGATGGCTCGCCGGCTGAACAAGCCCCTGAAGAAGGTTGGCTCGTCCGGAACCGTTGGCTTCTCATCGGCATCTGCGCGGCGGCGAGCCTCGCCCTCTATCTCGCGCATCGTTGGCGGAATGCCGGGAAAGACGAAGAAAACTACAGTCGCCCTTGACTCGCCCCAACAGGAGAGCCCTAGATGACCAATCGGATGCTCTGGCCGTTCAGCCTGGCCTTCCTCGTCGCTGCGTGCGCGCTGCTCGCCTTACCGAAGGTCGCCAAGTCCGCCTGTGACACCAAATGCCGGATGAAACTCGCAGCGCGCAACTGTGGGCACATCTGCTTGAAGTTCACCAGGGAGGATTGCCTCATGTGCCCCGGCTGGCCTGGCAACCAGCTCTGCGATACGTCAGCCGGGTATACGACGAACAAGAATCACTGTCGGGCCGAGGCAGCTGGAGTCGAACTGAATTCAGTCGATCATTATAACACCTGCACCTCGCTTTGTACATGCGGAACAGGGATAATTCAAGTTGAAGCCGATGCGCTTACGATGGAAACCTGGCTCGCCTCGGTCGAGCCCGACCGTTTCATCTGTAAGGTATCGTGATATGCGACGGGGACTGGCAGCTCCTCCAGAATCGGCCGCGCCCCGTGGCTTCACCCTCGTGGAGCTCCTCGTCGTGCTGGCCATAGCCGGCGTTCTCCTCGGCCTGCTGTTGCCGGCCGTGCAGATGGCCCGCGACGCGGCCGCCCGCGCCGCATGCGCCGCCAACTGCCGGCAGCTCGCCCTCGCGGCGCACCAGCACGCCGCCGGCTTCGGGGAGCGATTCCCCGACGGCTGCCAGCTCGTAACACCACCCGCGCCGGATGACGAGGCGGTCCGGCAAGGCATCTCCTGGCTCACGGTGTTGCTGCCGTACATCGAGCAGGAGCATCTCTTCCGGTCGGCCCTCGACGCCCACCGAGCCGACCCGTCCACGGACGGGGGGGCGCACACCCTCGCCGCCCGCACCGTCGTGCCGGTCTTCCTCTGCCCCGGCGAGGGCCGCCGTGTGGAGGGCACGGACTTCGACAACACCTGGGCGCTCAAGTCATACAGCGGCATCGCCGGGACAGGCAGGCGGGCCAACGACGGCATCTTCCACCGCTTCTTCACCGTCCGGGTCACCGATGTGACCGACGGCACGTCCAACACCGTCATGATCGGCGAGCGCCCCCCCGGCCCCGGCGGGATGTGGGGGGCGTGGTACGCCCGCTGGGGGTCGAGCGTCTGCCCCCTCAATCAAATCCAGTCCGCGAGCGGCTACGAATCCCCGCCCGTGGCCGCGACCAACTGCATCCCCGTCTTCCAGGCGCTCGCCCCCGGACGCATCGACAATTACTGCGACCTCAGCCATTTCTGGAGCCTGCACCGCGGCGGGGCCAACTTCGCCTTCGCCGACGGCTCCGTGCGCTTCCTCACCTACGGCGCCTCCTCCGTCCTGCCCGCCCTCGCCACCCGCGCCGGCGGCGAGCCCGTCCCGGACTTCTGACCCCACCCGATCCGAAGGCAGGCATCCGAACCGACACAGGCCGGGTCTGGCTGAAAGCCCGACGTACAGCGGCCCCGTCCGCGCATTCCGCGATCTAGCGCTTGATCCCGCCCCGGCGCTCTGAGATGATGCCAGGATAAGCCCGGAGCCGCGCATGCCCCCGTCCGAAGACACGCTGGTCATCCACCCGTCGCCGTTCCTGTCCTCGGAGCTGCCGGCGCCGTTCTCGTCCCTGGTCCGCGTCGATTTCGGCGCGGCCACTCACGCCGGCAAGGTGCGCTCGCACAACGAGGACGCCTACCTCATCTTCCGCACGGGCCGCTCGTGGGAGCGTCTCCTCACCAGCCTGCCCGAGGCGGACCTGCCCGAACGGTTCGACGAATGCGGCTATGTGATGGCCGTCGCCGACGGCATGGGCGGGCACCGGGCCGGCGAGGTGGCGTCCAACCTGGCCCTGCGCACCGCCGTCGCGGTCATCCTCAACAACCCGCACTGGTCGCTCAAACTCGACAACCCCACCAGCCGCGTCAAGGAGATCGAGCAGACCAAGGAGCGCGCCATCAGCTACTTCCGCTCGATCCACCAGGCGATCAGCGACCGGGCCAAGGGGGACCCCGAGCTGGCAAGCATGGGCACCACGCTGACCGCGACGTACTCGTTCGGCGGCGACTTCTTCGTCATGCACGTCGGCGACTCGCGCGTCTACGTGTGGAGGAAGGGCGAGCTGCGCCAGCTCACGCGCGACCACACCATCGCCCAAGAGATGGCCGACGCCGGCGCCCTGACGGCCGAGGAGGCCGCCGGGCACCGTCTGAGCCACGTGCTGACGAGGGCGATCGGCGGAGGGGCCGACGAGATCGAGACCTCGGTGGACTTCTTCGAGCTGCACGACGGCGACGCGATGCTGCTGTGCACCGACGGGCTGACGAACATGGTCAGCGACCGCGGCATCGCCAGCGTGATGGAGAAGGACCTGCCCGCCGAGGAGGCGTGTCAGGCCCTGGTGCAGAAGGCGCTGGACGCCGGCGGCAAGGACAACGTCACCGTGGTGATCGGGAAGTACCGACTGCCGGCGAAGGCGAGGTGACGCCTGCTCATTCGGGCCTCGGCCCAACGCGGAGGGCCTGTCGCGTGCTCCTGATCCCCGACCAGCCGTGCGGGCTCACACGCCGCCGCCTGCTCCAGCTCGGCGGGCTGGGGGCGTTCGGCCTGTCGCTGCCCGGGCTTCTCCGGGCGGACGTCCGCACGCCGCGCAACCCCATCCGCTCGTGCATCCTGTTCCTCCTGCACGGCGGGCCCAGCCAGCTCGACATCTGGGACATGAAGCCGGACGCCCCCGCCGAGGTACGCGGCGAGTTCAAGCCGGCGGCCACGTCGGCCCCCGGAATCCGCATCACCGAACACCTCCCGCTCGTGGGCCGGCAGGCGCACCGGCTCACCATCGTCCGTTCGATGACCCACACGGCGGTCAACCACAACGCCGCGACGTACCTGGCCACCACCGGCAATCCGCCGCCCCGCGAGCAGATCGCGTTCACTCCCACCGAGAACGACTTCCCCCACCTCGGGGCGCAGGTCGCCCTCGGCAGGCCGGGGGCCGGGGCGGCGCCGGCCGCGGTCTCCCTCCCCGACCCGGTCGGCGACGGCCCGTACGCCTGCCCGGGGCAGAACGGCGGGTTCCTCGGGGCCTCCTACGCCCCGCTCGCGGTCCACGGCGACCCGTCCGAGGACGGCTTCACCGTCCCGGGCCTCGCGGAGGTCGAGGACGGGCGCCGCGCCGCGGACCGGGAGGGCCTCCTCCGCTCGCTGGGCCGCGGCCTCGGAAGGCTCGCCGACGACCGCCGCGTCGCCGACCTCGGGCGGTATCAGCGGCAGGCGTTCACCCTGCTCACGTCGGCCGCGACGCGGAGGGCGTTCGACCTGCGGGCCGAGCCGACCCGTGCCCGTGAGCGGTACGGGATGCACAAGTACGGGCAGAGCCTGTTGCTCGCCCGCCGTCTGGTGGAGGCGGGGGTGCGGCTGGTGACGGTCTACTGGGGCGGGCGGGTGAACAACCCCTCGCCGTACTGGGACACCCACGTCAACAACAACCGGCGGCTCAAGGACGAGCTGCTCCCGCCGTTCGACCG
>CAZVZK010000304.1:0-4784 GCA_964630925.1 uncultured Alcaligenaceae bacterium | reverse complement strand
GACACGCACCAGGGTAATTCACCTGTCAAGTGACGTGATCGGCGGGCCGGGTACGCTCCTTGGGGCGCAGGAGCGAGTATGGCGGGGGGCGGGGGTGGGCGGGGAGAGAGTGGGGCTCGCGGCGTTTCCCCGCCCCCGTTACGGGACGCGAGGAGGCACGGATTACCGCGGGTCGCACACCGACGAGCGGGTAACCAGCGTCAAACCTAACGCAAATCGCCTCGGCGGGTCGACGCATGACCTTAATCTTGGAACCAGTGTTCCTTTTCTGCAGCAATTCCGACGGGCACCACTTGACTGGACACGCTTTCTTTGCAGACTTCCTCAGCGACACCGACCAGATCCATGGGGAACCGATCAGGCTGTGAAGCGATGCGCTCGGCGACCGTAGCGGAGAGGGGCCGCCTTTGGGGATCCGTGTGCCTCCATCTGGAAAACGCATAGTCGACCATGACGCCCCGCGCATAAGACCGTTCAATCATGGACAGGTGGCTATCCTTGTCGCCAGACGAGCCGAATAAGAGTCCGATCGCCTGCCTCTGGCCAAAGTGAAGTACGGCGTAGTCGGAGCCGGAGTAACTAGCAAGGTACTTAAAATACAGTCTTGCGGCTGAATTTGGGGAGGCCCGCTCTCCGAATGCAGCGAGCAGACGCTCACACGGTGGAGGCGGGACGCTATCCAAGTCCAACTCGAGATAGTCTTCGCTCCCATCGTTCCGGATGACCTCAAGGGACTGCCGCACGGCGGTCCATACTTTTATCCAGACAGGCGTCGAAAGCCCCTCCAGGGCGACTGCAATGGGGGCAGCCAAAGATGTAAGACAGTTCTTGCTGCCCCAAGTGAGCAGGACGAGCAAGACGAAACACGAGTCGAGTTCGCTTTTCGCTGCAAGGAGCTGCCTCTCCCACCACCCGGGCTGTCCGGCTCGAAGCCGCGCGTACCTGGCTCGTCTGCTGAGCGACTTTGAAGCGTCCAGCATTTCTGGCGTATCATTGCACTGCTCGCTGACCGACTTAATCCCCGCGGCAAGACAGGCAAGTCGATACTGAACCCATCGCACCCCGAATAATTCGCGGGACTTTTCGATCATCAGATCCCACTTGTCCAGGCTCGTAGCCCATTCGTCCAGCGGCGCCTTAGCACACTCAAGCACGACCTGAACATACTCCGCGCAGCGCCTCGCCGATTCGTGATCAGGCACTTGAACTACTTCATCTCCGGCCAAAGGTGTAAGGGAAGATCGATATGAGTCTTTCCATGTTTGCGATAGCGACATTGGCTGGCGACTGCGGAGCGCCACCCCAAAACGCCACCCGCTTTGGCAGTGCGCGAACGCCTGCAACAAGTGCTTAGGCGCTCTCGACTGAGAGGCGGCAGTGATGTCACCATCCAGGATCGCGTCCATGAACCCCAAGAATCGCCTCTCGTCTTTCTCCCAACGAGCCAGGTGAGGCAGGCGGAACGCCACACCCAGGCGATCCCTATTAGGATCATCGGGAGAAAGGAGCGTATCAAACTCGCCGTCCGGGAGGTCAGCAAGCAGTTGCATGTGAAAACCGTTCTCGATCCACTGCGTCAGTTCATCACCGGACAAAGTTGCGATCTCTCTCCTCCAGGGCTCTCGTCGCTCAGCAATCGTCGTGTTGGCGTCTAACAACTCTATGAGCGCCAGAGCGAAATCCTTCGGTGGGTTCGCCTTAAGCAACGCAAAGCACTGTTCGACGAGTTCATCGTTACCACATTGCTTTGGCAGGACAAGTGGGAACGCGCCAGCCCGTTGCTGCCCCACGGTAGCGACGAAGCGTCTCAGGCCCAAACTGTCCAAGGTCAGAGTGACCACCTTCCGCATGGACCTCGGCTGTTGAGCGAACACCCAATCCGAGAGGAGGGTAGCCGCAAGAACTCGCGGGTGGCTTATCATCTTGTAACCTGGCGTTCGAACTAACTCCTCAAGCCGGTCCACGAGCGATGGTAGTTCACCCTTGCTGAAGCAGCCTGCGTAGAACCTCGTGACGTTGAGCCAGAAAAAATTCTTGGCCATGGCGTCAAAGCGATCCGGCAGAGTCCCGCTGCACTCGCGACCGGCAGGGGAATAGTTTGCGGTCTCGTAGAGGAACCGCGCAGCAAAGTACTCCCGCAGAGGCTGCACCTCGAACTCGTAAGTGCCTTCCACACGCGACACCAGCGCGACGACTCGCTCGATCATCCCAGCGAAGAGTTGCTCCGCGAGCGTTTCGTCGTGCCCCTCTCGTCGGAGGTACGCCGAGACGTGCCCTCTCATCTCGTCCACCTTGAGGCTGCCCCGGCTTCGCCCTTGTTCTGATTCGGAATGCAGGACCCAGGCGAGGTATCTGTGGATATCGATAAGCAGATCCCTGCGCTGGCGGACAACATCGCTTTTCTCGGCTTCCCTGCTAAAGAACAACTCTACATAATTATCGTACAATGCAGTGCGTTTGTCTGGCAGTGACGCGCCCCGTGTGTGGATAAGGCTCAGGAGGATCGCGAGTTGCATTGGGTTTCGAGCGAGGTCACGGAGGTGCGGTTGGTCCATCTTGCTTTTCAGAATGCGGTTTACATCTGCAGCCTCCTTGCCCTGTAGTTTTCTTGCCTTGAGCCACCGGGTGGCGTAGGAATTGATAAGCGGCCTAGTGAGAGAACCCAATTCGCAATACTCAAACAGGTCCCCAGGCATCCCGGGAGAGTTTGCAAAAGCGGCTGGGCGGCTCGTAACTACCACCTGGAGCGAGCAGGCGATCTCCGCCAAGCGATTGACACCTCTGACCACTTCGTCAACTACGTCCTTACGTCTCTGGATATCGGCCACTTCATCGAGTCCGTCGAGCACCAGCAGGATCGCGCTTGTCTTGCCGACCGCGTGCAAATCGTTAATGGTGAACTCGATCCCCCCAGCATGGTGCCGGATCAGGGCGGCCAGAAATGACTCTAGAGACTTGTGCCAGTGAGCTGGAGTCTCGTTGGATTCCGCCGCATAGAATGGATTTTGTCGGCCAAACCAAGTGGCGAGATCCCTCAGGTCCACCCTGATCGGCAATCTGAGCGCGCCAGTTCGGTGTTGCGGATCGATGTCCGCGAGGGCCTCATCTTCACCGAGCACTCTCATCCGATGAACTTGACAGACATACTGCGTGATGGTCGATTTGCCTTGTCCGGGCGCGCCTTCGAGAACAACATAGGGCACCCATTTTTGCACGTCGTCGTGCAATAACATCGTCGCTGCCCCCAACATCCCTTCCTCTCGCCGGCCTCGGCGGATTTGAGCCAGGTCGGCATCCGCCGGCACGTAGTCGTACGTCCCCGCGGACTGCATCGGGTGTCGTTGGGCGATCTGGCTTATGACCGCGTAACCGACGGTCCTCCGTTTGCGGTCTCGCGACTGTTGCGGCTCGCGATGGAACACTGGCACATCAATAAACAAATCAAGGAGCTTGTTTTGTAACTCGATCTGTTTAAAACGAACAGTCACTTCGGCGTTGTATTGATCGCGAATAAATGCTCTGAGAGCGTTGGTCCTTCGTTCTTTCTCATCCGACAGCCCAGCCTCAATCAGCACGCGGAGCATGTCCGGGCCGGACATGATCTCCGGGTAGGCCCACTTCAGATCCCAGGCGTTGTCGAGGCGAGCCTGGATGTCCCCGCGCCACCAGCACTGCGAGGGAATCTTCGTGATCTTCTGAATCAAGCTATGAGCTTTATCGATAGATCCGGAATCCGGATAGGCCGTGCCGGGAACGTTCGTGAGGAGGTAGTATGCCTTCGCACCTTTAGGGATCAGGGCCTTGACTTTGTCAGCCTCGTCCTCCATGACTCCGACGAGCCACCCGTGCGGGTCTTGCTCCGCCATCGGCTTGCGAACGAACTTGACTTGGAAGACGAGAAACTCATCGTTGCTGTCTTCCCGGTAATAGGCGATGGCATCCCGACCGCCGTCCCGCTGGGCGACAGGGAAGCACTGCAACTGCGGGAACACCCGCGTCAACAGCGCCTGGCAGAACTCTTGAAACCTCTCCGGCCCGAGGTTTTCTAGCTGGTAGTCCATTGTGCCCTGAACCCTCACACCGGCATGATAGCCGGACTACGACCTGACCGCAATCCCCACCAAGGGAAGTTGGGGTATCTTGGTAATGCCACCACTCAGGCAATCTGCTTTTCCTGTTAGCCAGGCCGCCGCGAGGGCCAATTCGCCTTCAAACGACGCCAGCAGGGTGAAGCGGCGCCCGAGGGTCGGCGGATGCGGGCCTTGCCGTTGGTGATCTCCTCGACGATGCAGTCCTCGGGCTGCGCGCCGCGGCGGTGGTAGGCGACGTGATCGCCCCTGGCGATTTCGGCGGTGGCGGCGGGCGGCTCGACGCCGCAGGGGCGCCCGCCCATCAGGAGGACGCGGGCGCGCTCATCGTCCAGGGCGGAGAGAGCGCGGGCGAGGGAGTCCTTGACCTCGGCGGGGTCGTTGCGGAGGGCCTCGGTGATGACGCGGGCGAGGCCGGGGAGGGGGTGGGCGAAGGGGTCGGCGTGTTTGCACTTGCCGAGGAAGGAGGAGCCGGGGCGGGTGCGGGCCTGCGGGCGGGGGTGACGGTGACTTCGGTGGCGTCGGCCTTCTTTATGGAGGGAGGCGGCGGGGATGGTGTCGGCGGGGCGGAGGGCGTAGACGGTGCGCTCGCCGTCCCTGGCGATGGGGGCGACGACGGAGAAGGGGATGGATACGCTCAGCCGCCGCCGCCCGCCGAAGGCGGGCGGCGGCGGGTCTTGTGCTTTGTGGGGTGTA
>CAZVZK010000303.1:0-4978 GCA_964630925.1 uncultured Alcaligenaceae bacterium | reverse complement strand
AGCCACTTTGAACGAAGAGGATTTCTCGTGTCACGAAACGTAGCCCTGTAAGGGGAGGGGCCCCGAGGCGGAGGCGAAGTTCAAGGAGGTGGAGCGCCACATCGGGGCCGTCCGCGCCGCGGTGACCATCCGCTACACCCGCGACTGAACACGGGGCCGCCCGCCGGCGGCCCGACACCTCTCACGAGGCCGAACATGAACCACAAGGCGGCGTTTCTGTTCCTGCTCGCGGCGGTGCCGGCCGGCACCGCCGCCGCACAGTCGGCGGGCGACCTGTTCCGGGCCGGTCAGGACGCCCACAAGGCGAAGGCCCACCGCAAGGCGGAGGCGTTGCTGCGGAAGGCGCTCGTGGCATTGAAGGACGCGCGCGGCGCCGACGACCTCGAAGTGGGGTTCTGCCACAGCTGGCTGGGCCACAGCCAAGGCGCCGTCGGCAAGCACGCGGAGGCGCTCAAGAACTACGTCGAGGGACGCCGGATCATCCTCGCGCGGTCCCCGGCGGACACGAACGAGGTGTACTGGGCGCATACCAACGTGGCGAGGATGCGGTTCGAGCTGGGGGACTACGCGGGCGCCCTGGCGGACCACGGGCGGGCGGCAGCAGCCGCGGCGGCGGCCCTGGGGGACGACCCGGACAGGTTCGCCCCGCGGCTGATTTCGAGCAAAACCGCGATCGCCGGGTGCTACAGCCGTGAGGGACGATTCGACAAGGCGGAGCCGCTGTACAAGGAGGCCATCTCGCTGGCGGAAGAGCGGTTGGGGCGTGGCCACGCGGCGACCAACGAGGCCGTATACCAGCTCGGCTTCTTCTACTTCCACCACCTGGGGCAGTATCAGGACGCCGTGCCACTGTTCGACCGCTGCATCAGCTCACTCAAGGAGCAACGCGCCTTCAAGAATGCGACCCTCGGGAACGCGCTGGCATCCCGGGGCCACCTGCTCATGTACACCGACAAGAACGAGGAGGCCGAACGCGCGCTGCGTGAGGGGGTAGGGTATCTGGACGGGATCAACGGGGAGGGCAGCCCGGCGCACAATTTCGCCCTGTGGGCGTGGGCCCACTGCCTCGTCCGGCTGGGGAAGACCGAGGAGGCGGAGGCGGTGGCGCTGCGGATGGTCGCCAACTGCACGCGGGGGCTGGGCGAGAAGAATGTGCTCACCGCGGACTCGATGGTGACGCTGGCGCGTGTGTACGTCCTCAAGAGGAAGTTCGAGGAGGCCCGTGTCCTGCTGGGGAAGGCGGCGGCGTACTTCGAGAAGGGGACCACGTACACCGAGTGCAAGCTCTGAATGCGTTACGTCGCCGTGAGTTTCACGGCCCTCTACCTGGCCTGGGGCAAGCCGAAAGAGGCGAGCGAGTGGGCGGGGCGCGCCATCCGGCTCCACCTGGAGGTCCTCGACCACAAGCTGCCCCTCCTGTCGGAGTGCGAGCAGTGCCAGTTGCTGCGGGCGGAGAAGGGGTCCGACGATTGGATGGATGTCATGCAGGTGGGTTGGCGGAAGGGCGCGGGGCAGGCCGGCATCCGCGCGGCGGCGGAGTGCGTGCTCAACTGCAAGGGGATCGCCCTCGAGCTGATGACCGACCGGGCCAGGCTGGCGCGTGACGCGGCCGACCCCGCCGCCCTGGACCGGCTCGATCAGCTGGGCCGGCTCCGCGGCCGCATCGCCGCCGCACGCCGCGCCGGCACGCTCGACTCCGACGCGGGCCGGGCTCTCCTCGACGAGGAGGTCGCGCTATCCAAGGCGCTGGGCAGGCTCATCTACAAGGACGGGCGGTCCACCGAGTGGGCGCGGCTTGAGGACGTCCGCGCGAAGCTCCCGCCGGACGGCGTGTTCGTGGAGGTGCTGCGTGTGAAGGACCGCGAGCTGATCACCCGCAAGCCGCTGGGGGAGAAGTACATCGCGTGGGTGGTCCCGCCCAAGGGGGACATCACCCTCGTCGAGCTGGGCCGGGCCGAGCGGATCGACGCCGCCGTGCGCAACGCACGGCAGGCCCTGGCCGAGACGGACGCCCGCCTCAGACGCGGGGACAGGCTGGCGGATCTGGAGGCGGAAGCGCGTGAGGCGCTGGGCAAGGTCGGCGGTTTGGTCCTGCGGCCCCTGTGGCCCCACCTGAAAGGCGCCCGCCGCTGGCTGGTCAGCCCCGACGCGGCCCTCTGGCTGTTCCCGTGGAACGCCTTCCCCGTGGAGGAGAAGGGGTACGTGGCGGAGCGCCACGTCATCCAGCACCTGGTGACGGCCCGCGACCTCATCCGCAAGAGGCCGGCACAGGCGACGGGGCGGGCGGTGGTCATGGGCTACCCCGATTTCGACCTCGAGCCCGAGAAGGGGAGGGCGCCTACCGCGACGGACCGGCGGCGCGCCGGGCGGGGGGAGCGTAGCCGCTCGGGCGATCTGGGGGACGACCCGTTCGGGCCCCTGCCGGGGACACGCGCCGAGGTGGAGGGGATCATCCCCCTGATCCGAAAGTACACCGGACGCCCGGTGATCGCTCTGACCGGGGCGGACGCGAGCGAGGGCACGTTCAGGAAGGTGACCCGCCCGCGTATCCTGGTGCTGTGCACGCACGGTGTATTCCTCAAGGCCCCCCCAGGCCTCGACGAGGGCCCCCTCGGGGCCGTCCCCGAGGGGAGGGCGGAGCTGGTGATCCATGCGCCGCCGGGGGCCAGGGTGTGGGTGGACGGCGTGGAGACGCCGTCCCGCATCATCCGCACTGCCGTCAAGGCGGGTGGGAGCGTGTCCACCGACATCCGTGTACGCCTCCCCGCCGGCGAGGAGCACAAGCGGCGGGTGACGCTGATGGCCGGTAAGCGGAAGGTGGAGGTCTTCGGGCCGCCGTTACTGCCGTCGCATCTGGAGAACCCGCTTCTGCGGTGTGGGCTGATCCTCGCGGGGGCGAACAAGCGTCACCTCTTGCCGCCCCAGGTGTCCGAGGACGGAGTTCTGACCGGCCTGGAGATCGTCGGGGCGGACCTGCGCGGCACCGAGCTGGTCGTCCTCAGCGCGTGCGAAACCGGCGTCGGCGACCCCCGCGACGCCGAGGGGGTCGTCGGGCTTCGGCAGGCTTTCCAGCTCGCCGGCACGGCCCAGGTGGTCGCCTCCCTGTGGAAGGTGCCGGACGCGGAGACCAAGGACCTGATGGTGGCGTTCTGGTCGGGCCTGCGGGCCGACGGTGATCCGGCAGCCGCCCTGGCCGGCGCGCAAGAGACGTTGATCCGGCGATGGCGTTCGGCCGGGAAGCCGACGCACCCGGTCTTCTGGGCGGGATTCGGCGTGACGGGGGCGGCGCGGTGAGCCGCGTCGCATGCCCCCTCCCGCGACCAGCGCCTGCGGAGGCCTCCCACCACGAGGCACGCGGACCGGCCCAGACGCTCACTCGTACGCCTTCTCCAGGAACGGCTCGACGAGCGTCTCGCGGATCAGCTTCTCGACCGCCTGCGGGTCCTCCACGCCCAGGAAGCCGAACCGCACCGTGCTTGTGTGGTCGCCGCCCTTGCTGCCCCGGTAGATCGTCGTCTCCGTCCGGAACACCACGTCGTCGCCGGCGCAGTGCAGATTCGACAGGTCACGCGGGCCGTACGCCTCCAGCTTCGTGCCGCCGTTCCACCCCGCCGCCCACACCAGCGCCCGCCGGCTCGTCAGGACGTAGAACGACTTGCCGGCCTTCCACTTCACGTAGAACGGGTAGGCGAAGGCCCCCGCCGTCCCGCCCCCGAGGACCACGAGGTAGACGAGCGACGCCCACATCATCCCCTGAGCGGGGAGGTCGCCCATGAAGTAGACCATCGCCAGGATGGCGCCCATGAACACCAGGGCGCCCAGGGCGATCCACGTCTTGAACCACGCCCGCCGGGCCGCCGCCGCCGGGTCGCGCCTGCCCACCCACACCACCGACTCGCCCGGCTGCATCTCCTCGCGCACCGTCTCCGCCCTGTCGTCGTCGAGGTTCGCCTCCGCCAGCGCCTTCTCCGAATGCTCCTTCGCGGCCTTGATCATCTCCGGCGACAGAGGCTTCGACAGCTCCGCCGCGATGGCCGCCGCCTGCCACAATTCGATGGTCTTGGGCGCCTTCCTGCCGCCCTTGTCGTCCTTCTTGAACGGGTTGGCGCCGTCCATCGGCACCAGCGCAGGGCCGTCGCCGGCGGCGGACTTCTCCAGCACGCGGTCGATCAGGATGCCGCGCACCAGCTCCTCGACCTCGCTCACCTTGTCCACCGCGACGAAGCCCGACAGCGCCGGCCCGCCGTCCAGGCCGTGGCCGAACATCAGGCTGCCGAAGTCCAGGTCCTCGTCGATGAGGCCGCGCCTCATGTTCATGACCATCGGGCCGGCGAAGCTGCGGCAGCTCTTCTTGCCCATCCACACGATCACCCGCCTGTTGGTGATGATGTACAGCCCGCCGCCCACGGCCCCTGCCACGACCACCTCGGCGCCGCGCGCCATCATCACGATCACCAGCGTGCCGATGCCCGCGAAGACCAGGCCGAAGACGCCCAGGCCGATCTTCATGGCCAGGAACGGCAGCGGGGCGAGCAGGCCGACGCAGACGATGGTCAGGCCGACGAGGACGAAGATGCCCCCCATGAGCCACGCGATCCAGGCGGCGTTGGGCGGCTTGCGCTCGGAGGGGCGGCTGGCCCAGGCGATGTACTCGTTCTTGCCGAGGTACTCGCGAATGTCATCAGCGTCCTTGACGTTGAGGTCGGCGAGCGGGTCCTCGTGCGGGCCCCAGACGCGCAGCGACGTGCCGCGCCCGTCGCTCTGTGCCTCGGCCAGGGCGATCAATTCCGGGTCGTTGACGTACAGCCAGACGCCCGGCGTGTCCTCGATGACACGCGGCTTCGGCCCCGCCTTCGGGGGGGCCGCGGGGGCGGCCCTGGACGCCGGCGCGGGCGGCGGGGCCGGCCTGGGCGCGGGCCTTGATTCGGGGGCGGGCGGCCTGTCCGGCGGCAGCTCGAGCGGCGCGGGCCTGGCGGCC
>CAZVZK010000302.1:0-5017 GCA_964630925.1 uncultured Alcaligenaceae bacterium | reverse complement strand
GAACTATCGTGCCATGCCCGCCGAATGCGACAGTTAATAAACTCGCTACCCTTAGCGACGGATATTCCGACCGGGCGCACCACCACGCCACCCCCAACACCCAGGCCGAGGGCACGGGCTGTCCGAACCGCCCCGCTCCGTCTGGCCCCACTCCCCCACGGCGATCCGCCCCCCCCAATTCTCCTCGACACACGCCACCTTTCGGCTATCATACAGACAACCCGTCTTGTCCGTGGAGCGTCCTCCCATGCTCACCCTCCTGATCGCCGCCTTCTGCGCCGCCCCGCCCGGGGAGGCCGACGACTCCCACGACCTCCTCATCCTCCACGACGCCCGCCCCTACCGCCTCCGCCTCCACCTCCGCGTCAACGGCCAGCCGTTCTCCGCGCCCTGGGCCCGCCGCGTCGGGCGACTCTTCCGCCACCTCGACACCGACGGCGACGGCGTCCTCTCGCCGCAAGAAGCCGCCCTCGCCCCAGGCCGCGACCAGTGGCAGCAGATGAGCGTCGGCGACCCCGTCATCGACCCCGAGCCCGCCCCCGCCTTCAACGACCTCGCCCGCGGCAAGAAGTCCGTCACCGTCGCCGGCCTGGAGGCGTACTACACCGGCGGCACCGCCGGGCCGCTGACCCTCGGCTGCCGCCCGCCCTACAACGGCGACCCCCTCACCGACCGCCTCTGGGACACCCTCCAGCCCCGTGGCGAGCCGTGGCGCAAGGTCACCCTCGCTGACGTCAAGGCCCTCGCCAAACGCCTCGCCCCCCTCGACGAGAACGACGACGACATCATCACCGCCGCCGAGCTGCTCGGCCTACCCGGAGACTCCTTCTTCGACCCGCCCCCGCTCATCCGCCCCGCCAACCTGCACGGCCCGGCCACCGGCGGCCTCCCCTTCGTCAGCGTCCGCCCCGACGGCCCCGCCGCCGTGTTGGAGAAGGCCCTGCGCTCCGCCTACCCGCGCCGCACCGTCAAGGCCGGCCCGCCCGACGCGGCCATCCGCTTCGACATGGGCCGCGACTCCCTCCCGCGCGTGGTCGGCACCCCGCCGAAGGAGTTCTCCATCCAGACCACACGCGGCGGCCTGCTGCTGACGGTCCGCGGCTGGCTCATCCACATCCACCTCGAGCCCCCGCCCGACCTCGCCGGCTCGCGCCGCGAGGACGCCCGCGCCGTCTTCAAGAGCCTCGACGCCAACAGCAACGGCTACCTCGACACCGACGAGGTGTCCAGGCCCCCGTTCCGCTTCGTCTCCTGGCTGCGCCTCGCCGACGCCGACCGCGACGGCAAGGTCACCGAGGCCGAGTTCGTCCGCTTCGCCGGCATGCTCGACGGCCTGCACGGCAGACGCCTCGGCGTCGAGCTGTCCGACCTGAGCCGCTCCCTGTTCGCCATCTTCGACACCGACGGCGACGGGCGTCTCGGGGCACGCGAGCTACGCGAGGCGTGGCGGATGCTGCCGGGCCTGGACAAGGGCCTCGCCCGCGGCGACCTGCCGCAGGTGTTCCGCCTGACGGTGAACGTCGGCAAGACGGACCTGGGCGACGGGATGGGCATCCGCCGCCCCTTCGTGCCGCCGGAGCGCGGCCCGGTGTGGTTCCGCCGCATGGACCGCAACCGCGACGGCGACCTGAGCCCCTCCGAGTGGCTGGGCACACGCGAGGAGTTCGACAGGATCGACACGGACCGGGACGGCCTCATCGGCCCCGACGAGGCCGAGGCCTACGACCGGCTCCGCAGAGGCAAGCGGTGAGGGGAGGCCGCCCCCGGCCGCCCCGTGCCAGGCCGCCCTCTCACCCCTTCCTGACAGGGGGCCGGGGCGGGGGCCCGTACTTCGGCTCCTCACGCGGCGTGACCGCGGCGAGGAGCATGCGGATCACGTCCTCGGGGCTCTTGCCCTCCGCCTGCGCCTGGAAGTTCAGACCGATCCGGTGGCGCAGCACCGGGATGGCCGCCTTCTGCACGTCGCTCTCCGACACCGACGGCTCGGCGGCCATCGCCGCGAACGCCCGACCCGCCTCCGCGAGGTAGATGCCGGCCCGCGGCCCGGCGCCGAAATTGACCCACTTCTTGATGAACTCCGGGGCCGTGGGGTCCGAGGGCCGCGTCGCCCGCACCAGCCGCGCGATGTAGTCGATGACCGTCTCGCCCACCGGGACGGCGTGGACCGCCTTCTGCAGGTTGATGATCGCGCGGCCGCTCAGCACCTTCGTCAGCTCGACGGGGTCGCGCCGCCCGGCCAGCTTGATGATCTGGACCTCCTCGGCCAGGGCCGGATAATCGACCTTCACCGTGAACATGAAGCGGTCCAGCTGCGCCTCGGGCAGGGGGTACGTCCCCTCCTGCTCGATGGGGTTCTGCGTGGCGATGACGAAGAACGGGTCCGGCAGCTTGTGCGTGTCCTGCCCGGACGTGACCTCGCGCTCCTGCATCGCCTGGAGCAACGCCGCCTGCGTCTTCGGCGGGGTGCGGTTGATCTCGTCGGCCAGGAGGATGTTGGTGAACACCGGCCCGCGGACGAAGCGGAACTCACGCTTGCCGGGCGTCGGCTCGTCGAGGACCATCGTCCCGGTGATGTCGGACGGCATCAGGTCGGGCGTGAACTGCACGCGTTTGAAGGCCACGTCCAGCACCTGGGCGATGGAGCTGACCATCAGCGTCTTGGCCAGGCCGGGCACGCCGATGAGGAGGCAGTGGCCGCGCGTGAAGATGGCGGCGAGGACCTGCTCCAGCACCTCGGACTGCCCCACGATGACCCCGCGGAGCTGGGCGAGCATCTCGGCGCGTTTCTGGCTGAACTGCTGGAGGATCTCGCTCAAGGCTCGCTCCTGCGACGGGCAAGGGCCATTGTAGCGGCCCATACCGAGCCGGGCATCAGCTCGCCGCCCCGTTCGTCGAGGGCGGCGGCGCGAGGGGCTCGAGCGGCACCGTCTGCGTGATGTGCCGCAGATCGACGCGGATCGAGCGCTCGAAGAACGTCTGCCCGCCCTCCCCCGTCAGGCCGACGTAGGCCGTCAGCAGGCCGACCCACAGCAGGTCGGGGTGGCGGATGTCGTGCCCCGACCCGTCCGACATCACGATGCGGAATGGCCGGAACGGCTGCTCCCGTAGCAGATCGCGCAGCTCTTGCGGTGCCATGACGGCGGCCTCCTGGTCCCCCCACCATCCTACCGCCGCTCCGCCAGCCGATCCAGCGCCTCGCGCGCCTCCGCCGTCAGCCCCGACTTCTCGTGACCCCCGGCGATGGCCTTCAGCGCCGCCACGCCCTCCTTGCCGCCGATCCGCTCCAGCACCTCCACCGCCCGCAGCGCCTCCAACGCCGCCGGCTTGGCCTCGCGCGACGGGGCCACCTTCCCGCGCAAGTACGCCACCGCGCCGGGGCTCGCCTCCAGCGCCGCCATCGCCTTGTGCGCCTCCGCCGGGTCTTCGCCCTCCAACGCCGCCCACGCCTTCGCCATCGCCGCCGCGTCGAGCCGCACGGCCTTGACCTCGGGCCGTGTCTTGCCGTCGTCGGCCACCCACAGCCGGGCCGAGACGTGGTCGATGCTCAACGCGAGCAGCCGGCCCTTCGGCTCGAACTGCAGAGCCATCACCGTGCCCTTCGGCCCCTTCTTCGCCCGCCACTCCTCGTTGGACCGCGCGCACCAGAGCTTGATTGTGCCGTCCTCGCCGGCGCTGGCCACCACCCGCCCGTCCGGCGAGAACGCCGCCACGCGCGCCCCCCCCTTGTGACCACGCACGCCCCAGCGCTCCCCGCCGGTGCGTCTCTCCCACAGGCGGACGACGCCGTCGTTGCAGACCGACGCGGCCGAACGCCCATCCGGCGCGAACGCGATGGACTGCACCGTGGCCATCGGCCCCTTGCCCTCGGCGAGACCCTTGCCCCCCTCGATGGAGTAGAACCGCACGCAGCCGTTGCGCCACCCGGCCGCGATCACCTCGCCGTCGGGCGACGACGCCAGGCTCGACACCCCGGCGGTGTCCATCACCTGCACGTCGAACAGCCCCTTGCCCTTCTGCTCCTTGCCGTCGCCCCTCAGCGCCGCCTTGACGTGATAGCTGTTCGGGATGAACCGCGTCGAGGACCACGGGCTGTACACGAGCGTGCGGTACACGAACGCCCCGCCGCCCGGCAGGAACATGGCGTCCGAGAACGTCGTGTGCTTGTCCTCGACGGAGTGCAGGGCCTTGCCCGTGGCGGCGTCGAACAGATACAGCCCCCGGTCGCAGGCGACGAGGAGGTCCTTGCCGTCGTGCGAGAAGGCGAGCCGCATGCCATCGCTGGCCGGCTTGATGCGGGCGAGCTGCCTGCCCGACACCGCGTCATACACGAGGACCGGCCCGCCGTCGCTCGCCGTCGCCACGCGCCGCCCGTCCGCGCTCATCGCGGCGGTGCGCAGCTTCCCCGTGGCGGCGACGAACCTGCCGCCCGGCTCCTTGTCAGCGGCGGGGGTCATCACGGCGGCGAGCAGCAGCGGCGCGAGCATGGGTCACTCCTCCGGGCGTCCCCCTGTACGACGGGGGAGCCACGCCGGCGGATGGCTCGCGTCAATCGATGATCTTGTTCAGCGGGTACTCCACGATCCCCCGCGCCCCCGCCGCCTTCAGCCGCGGCACGATGTGCCGCACCGTCGCCTCGTCGATGATCGTGTTGACCGCCACCCAGTCGCCGTCCGACAGCGGCGAGATCGTCGGGTTCTGCAGCGCCGGCAGCAGCGCCAGCAGCCCCTTCAGGTCCGCCTGCCGCGCGTTGAGCATCAGCCCGACCTTCCCCTCCGCCGCCATCGCGCCGAGCAGCATCAACACCATGTCGTCGATCTTCTCGCGCTTCCAGGCGTCGGCATACGCCCCCTTGTTGGCGATGAAGCGCGTCGTGGACTGCATGAGGTCGCAGACGATGCGCAGGTTGTTCGCCTTCAGCGACGAGCCCGTCTCCGTCACCTCGACGATGGCGTCGGCCAGCCGCGGCGGCTTCACCTCGGTGGCGCCCCACGAGAACTCCACGTCCACCCTGGCGCCG
>CAZVZK010000301.1:0-5152 GCA_964630925.1 uncultured Alcaligenaceae bacterium | reverse complement strand
GGCCGTCAGTGTTTGCTCTTCAACGGGTGACGTGATTCGCCGGGCGCGTACGGTGATCTACCACCACTTCCGGCGGCGTGTGGAGGGGCTGCTGGGGCGGTGAGATCGGCCCTCCGGGGTTGAGGCCTGGGGGCGGGCGTGACGTGGCGTTTCGTCAGCCTCGTCTGTCCCGGCCGTTGGTTCGACCCGGGCGGCCGGCGTTGCGGGCCGACGGGGCGACTCGGTTCTTGCACCCACGGCCTCTGGCGGCTCACGCGACTGGTGTGGTATCGTATCGCGATGGAACAGCGAGGCCGACACATGGCTACCCCCATCTCACTCGTCATCGTCGGCGCCACGGGCGACCTGACGGCCCGTAAACTGATCCCGTCGCTGTACAACCTGTGTCGCAAGAAACGTCTCGCGCCGGAGGTGCGCATCGTCGGCGTCGCGCGGTCCGCCCTGTCCGACGACGACTTCCGCGAACGCCTCGCACCGGCGGCCAAGGAGTTCGTCAAGGGCGAATGGTCCGACGACACCTGGGCGCGGTTCGCCAGACGCCTGCATTACATCCCCGCCGACGCCGCCGCCCCCGGCGGGGTCGAGAAGGTGGCGGCGGCCCTGGCGGAGATCGAGGGCGGCGCCGCGGCCCGGCTGTTCTACCTGTCCGTTGCCCCGGACCTGTACGCGCCGATCCTGACGCGGCTGGGCGAGGCCCACGAGGCGGACGAACAGGGTGAGGCGTGGCGGCGGGTCATCATCGAGAAGCCGTTCGGCAAGGACGCGGCCTCGGCGCGGGCGCTGAACGCCGTGGTGCTGAAGCACTTCCGCGAGGATCAGGTGTTCCGCATCGACCACTACCTGGGCAAGGAGACGGTGCAGAACACGCTGGCGTTCCGCTTCGCCAACACCCTCTTCGAGCCGCTGTGGTGCAACACCTACATCGACCACGTCCAGATCACGGCGGCGGAGCAGGTGAAGGTGGGGACGCGCGGCGACTACTACGACGGCAGCGGCGTCTTGCGCGACATGTTCCAGAACCACCTGTTGCAGGTGATGGCGTTCGTGGCGATGGAGGGGCCGGCGAAGTTCGCCGCCACCCCACTCCGCAACGAGAAGATGAAGCTGCTGGAGGCCGTCACCGTGCCGACGGCGGACGAGGCCCGCGCCCGGCTGAAGACGGGGCAGTATGAGGGCTACCGCTCGGAGAAGGGCGTGAGGGCCGATTCGCGGACGCCGACGTTCGCGGCGATGGAGCTGCGGATCGAGAACCGGCGGTGGAACGGGGTGCCGTTCTTCCTGCGGTCCGGCAAGGGGCTGCGCAAGCGGTTCAGCGAGGTGGTGATCCAGTTCCGCTGCCCGCCGCACCTGATGTTCCCGCTGCCGGCGGGGACGGTGTTGCAGTGCAACCGGCTGTCGCTCTGCCTCCAGCCGGACGAGGGCATCCACGTCAACTTCCAGAGCAAGGTGCCTGACGGGGAGCGGTTCGAGCTTCGGCCGACCGATCTGGAGTTCCACTACAAGGAGTCGTACCCCGACGCGCCGATCCCGGAGGCCTACGAGCGGCTGTTGCAGGACGCGCTCGCCGGCGACGCGTCGCTGTTCATGCGGAGCGACGAGATCGAGCGCGCGTGGGAGGTCCTCGACCCGTTCGTGCGCGAGAGCGAGAGCCGCGAGCCGGAGGCGTATGCCGTGGGGTCGTCCGGCCCGGCAGGGGCGGACAAGCTCCTGGGGGAGTCAGGGCGGACGTGGCTGTCGCTGTGCCACGTCTGAGCGGGCGCAGGCCGGAGCGCTCCGCCGCGCGTCGCGGCTACCCGTTTCTCACCTAACCCCTAACCCCTGCCCCCCGACCCCCTAATTTTCGCCGGTTCGTGGGAGTGCCGCCTTGCGGGGACTTTGTTAGAATGGTGCAATCGAGCGGCACCCATCGGGCGTGCGCCATTTCTTCGGCGGTCTCGACAGGTCAGACCCATGCTCGCGCTGACGAGGCTCTTCATGGAAAAGTGGATGTGCCTGGGCTCCATGGGGGTGGCCGGCCTCCTCGCGCTCCTCTTCCTCCTCGACATCGTCGGCTTCGGGCCGTTCGGGCAGTCCATCATGGTCGATATCTTCGGCCTCATCGCCTCCGGCCTCGTCCTCTTCCTGGCCTATGACGCCAACAAGGACGTCACCTGACGAGCCGGCCCATCGCCTCGATGACCCCCGCACCGGTGTACACCTCCGCGACGCCGGCGGCCGGCAGCCCGGCCTCCCGCGCCGCCGCGGCTGTGCGCGGGCTGA
Organism: uncultured Alcaligenaceae bacterium; assembly: GCA_964630925.1. Taxonomy (GTDB): domain Bacteria; phylum Planctomycetota; class Planctomycetia; order Gemmatales; family Gemmataceae; genus RGDT01. Next base: position 2,893 of record CAZVZK010000301.1, on the reverse strand, counting down.
TCGCGACCAGCCGCGTCCGACCCTCCAGGACGTGCCGTCGCCCCTCGGCGCCGAGAGAACGCGCGAATCCCAGGGCGATGTTACTGCTCGTCAGCGCCACGAAGTCGATCTCGCCACGCTCCAGCTCCGGATCGCCCGCCACCAGATCGACCTGGCGGTAGACGGCGACCTGCTCCACCTCGGCGACGGCGCCCAGCTCGTCGCGCAGCAGATCCAGGCCTCGGTCGGCGCGGGCGAGGAGGACGCGCTGCCCGCGCACCCTCTCGCGCAGGGCCTCGACGAGCGCCTCGGAGCTGTACACCGGCGGGACCACGTCCGGCTCCAGGTGATACGCACGCAGCGCGTCCGCCGTCGCCGGGCCGATGACGGCCAGCCTCACGCCGCCGAGCGCCCGCAGGTCGCGGCCCGTCGCCCGCAGGCGGCCCAGGAAGGCCGCGACGCCGTTGGCGCTGGTGAACGCCAGCCAGTGCGTCTCGGGCAGGCGGGCGATGGCCGCATCGACGGCGGACCAGTCCTCCGGGGGCGCGATGTCCACAACCGGCATCAGCACCGGCTCGCCGCCCTGCTCGACGACGAGGGACGCCATCTCGGCGGCCTGATGCGGCGGGCGGGTGATCAGCACACGCTTGCCGAACAGCGGCAGCGACTCGAACCATGCGAGGGAGTCGCGCAGCGACGTGGTGGCCCCGATCACGACGAGCGCCGGCGCGGTCAGCCCCGCGGCCGCCGACGCGAGGTCGCGCAGCGGGGCGGTCACGGTGCGCTGGCGGGGTGTCGTCCCCTGCTGGATGACGGCGGCGGGCGTCGACGCGTCCATCCCGTTGGCGAGGAGCGTATCGACGGCCGACGCGAGGCGGGCGACGCCCATGTAGAAGACCAGCGTGCCGGGGAAGCGGGCGAGGGCGGCCCAGTCGAGCGCCGAGCCGGCCTTGCCGGGGCACTCGTGGCCGGTGACGAGGGCGACGGCGGAGGCGTGTTCCCGGTGAGTCAGGGGGATGCCGGCGAAGGCCGCCGCCCCCAGCGCCGCCGTGACGCCGGGGACGATCTCGTAAGGGATGCCGGCCTCGCGCAGGGCGGCGGCCTCCTCGGCCCCTCGTCCGAAGACCATCGGGTCGCCGCCCTTGAGGCGGACGACGCGCAGCCCCTGCCGGGCGCCCTCGATGAGCGTCTGGTGGATGTGCGGCCAGCGTCGCGGGTGTTCGCCGGGCAGCTCATCGACGCAGACATGGCGGGCGGCCGGGGCGTGGGCGAGCAGGGCGGGGTTGACGAGGCGGTCGTAGACGACGAGGCCGGCCCGGCGGAGCAGCTCGGCGGCGCGGAGCGTGAGCAGGCCGGGGTGGCCCGGCCCCGCGCCGACGAGTGCCACGGGGTACATCATATCTCGACCAGCTCGCCGGTGTCGCTGGCCTCCTCTTCCTGCGGGGCAGGCGACATCCAGATGAGGATGATCCCCAGCTCGAACAGCAGGCTCATGGGCACCCACAGGAAGAGCATGCTGAAGGCGTCCGTCGAGGGGGTGATGACCGCGGCGAAGATGGCCATCACGAACCACGCCGTCCGCCGCGAGCCGGCGAAGGTCTCGGCGCTCATGATGCCGAGGCGGTTGAGGAAGAGCATCACGAGCGGCGTCTGGAACGACAGGCCGAACACGAGGGGCATGAAGATGGCGAAGCCGAGCCAGTCGTTGAGGCGGATGTCGGGCTTGAAGCCGAGCCACTCGTTGAACCACAGCAGCGCGCCGAGCGCCCTGGGGATGACGGCGACCTCGCAGATGACGACGCCGAAGAGGAACAGCCCGAGGCTGACGGGCAGGTAGACGTGGACGAGGCGTTTCTCGTGGGGGTAGAGGCCGGCGGCGACGAAGGCCCAGATCTGGTAGAAGATCCACGGGCTGCCGATAACGAGGCCGGTGACGACGCACACCTTGAACCAGACGAAGAACGCCTCCTCGGCGCGGAGCGTGGTGGGCGAGTCGATCTTGAGCAGCTCGCGGGTCAGCTTGGCCTGCTCGGCGGCCTCGAAGAGGGGGTTCTCGGCGCGGACCCAGAGGTAGATGATCTCCTTGTCCGCGTCCGCCTGGGGGATCGGTGTCTCCTTGCCCTTCCAGTCGCTCTTGGTGATCCCCTTTTCGCCCGCGGACGAGCCGCCCACCCAGTTCCAGGCGGACCACAGCCAATCGAGCAGGCCCCCGGCCGGCTGAGGCCCGGCCTCCTTCTCCTTGGCGATCCGTTCGGCCTCGGCATCAGGCACGATGATGGGCCTGTCGGTGGGGATCGCCTTGCCGGCGAGGAGGGCAGTGAGCTGGGGGCGGTAGAAGCCCTGGAGGCGGAATTCGCCGGCCTGGTTGAGCGAGGTGCCGCCCTGCTCCTTCAGGACGCGGTACATCAGGCGGGTGTAGTAGGCGTCGAGCTGGCTCGAGATGGGGGCGGTGATGACGTCGAGGACGTACTTGCCGAGGAAGAGGCTGACGACCAGCGCCAGCAGGAAGCCGTAGACGGCACGCCACAGGTGGTTGCGCAGCTCCTCGATGTGATCGACGAAGGACATCCGGGTGTCCTTGAAGAAGTCATCGGGATCGGGGGGGAGGGTGTCGGCTTGGCCGTTGCTCATGGTGGGGTGTGTGGAGATGCGTCGCGGTGGGCCGGGGTCCGCCGTGCGTGACGGCGGGGCCGACGTTGGGGTGAGGTGGAGTGTCCTCGCCGGGGCGTCGGCACGCCCGGAACATGCGGGGCCGGGGTGCGAGTGGTGTGTCTCACGGCGGCCCTGGCGCTCGATGCGCCTAGGGGGATGGTATCAGGTCGCGGGGGGCGGCACAAGCGGGGCCTTGGGCGGGCAGCCCTGCGGAGTCGGGCCGGAGGGGCGTCGATGTGCCGGCGCGACGCCTTGGCCAAGC
>CAZVZK010000300.1:0-5223 GCA_964630925.1 uncultured Alcaligenaceae bacterium | reverse complement strand
AGCAGCTCGACCCTCGCGCAGCTGCGCCTCTTTCCCAGGCTTATTGAGAAGTTACTTCAGTCATCCCGAAGGCAGGTCCTCCGGGTGGCCATCTTTTCCACGGTTTCCACCTCATCCGTGCCATTTCCGTGTTAATACCGTGCGGCGGTGGTGGCCTACTTGGGCGAGCAGGGTTTTGCGGGGTAGGTGAGCCACTCGCGGAGTGACCAGACGTGGTCGGCGAGGCCCGCCGCCATCGCCGGCGTCCTCGCCCGCCAGCGCCCCCCGTCCTTGACACCGAGCGTCCGCACCGCCCAGCAGAAGTTGTACGAGTACGACACGAAGTACGTCGCCGCGTCGTGCATCCTCTTGCTCCTCGAGCAATAAGTCTTCCGACCCTTCCGCGCGTTCTGGTGCCGGTCCGTCGCGTTGTTGCGCTCCACGAACGACGTGTTGATGGTGTTGCTCGCCTTCGAACGCCGCAGCCACACCGCCAGCAGGCACGCCATCCCGAACACCACCGCCCTGACCACCTCCACCACGCGCCCCTTCTCCCGCCTCTTCGTCACCGTCGCGTACACCAGCCCCGCCGGCATCTCCCTCCGCGGGTTGGGCGGCCGCCCCGGCCCCGGCTTGCGTTCGGGCCGCACCCACTCGCCGTACACCTCCTCGATCGCCGTCGCGTAGGCCGGGTAGCCGTCGCTCGTCAGGAGCATGGCCGGGTTGCCGCCGGTGCGGGCGTGGACCTCCTCGACGGCCTTCTTGCAGTTGGCCGCCGAACGCTCGCCGGGCACCACCACCAGGAGGAGGCGGCTCTCGGGGTCAACCGCCGTGTGGTCCCAGTCGTCCCCCTTCTCGTCGTCCCGGGGGTCGTCGGGGTCGGTGTTCTTCTCCTTCTTGGCGACGAAGCCCCACTTCTCGTCGAACTGGGCCTCACGGGTCAGGGGGGGAAAAAGCCACGAGCTCGTCGTGGAGGTCCTTGGCCTGGCCGCCGGCCTTGGCGAGATGGCGTGAGACGGCGTCCCTGGAGACGCCGGTGAGGCGGGAGGTGGCGCGGACGCCCACGCCCTCACGGAGGTGGTCGAGGACGGAGACGGCCTTGTCGGGCGGGAGGCGGGAGCGTTCGAGCGCGGTGCCCTTGCGCTCCGAACAGGACCCCTTGCAGGAGCGGCAGTGGGCCATGCGGATCCTCTGCCCCCTGCCGCTCCACCCGCGGAAATAGAGGTTACCGTGGCCGCGCTTGCCGTGGTCGGCGCAGGAAGAATTGTGGCAGAAGAAGGCCTCGATGGGCGGGCTGGAGGGGTCGGCCACGGCGCAACTCCTTGATGGGGGCTACTCGCGAGGCGCCAACCCCGCTACCGTGCATTGTAGCAAGCCTGTTTGCCCATCAAGGCCTCCACCCGTGCGGCCTTTTTGCGGCTTTTGCGGGGAAACCAGGATGCCCTCCCGGCCCGCCAGCGCCAAGGCGGGGGCGGGATAACGGACAACTGCGGTGGGTGATGGGTGGTATTTCTCAGGGAATGGGGGGGCCTTATCCGTGACGGCGTCGGACTCGGACCAGCCCGGAAACTCGGCCGCGTAGCCCGCCCTCTCGTCGATGAGCCGACCTACTGAGCTTGAAAGCCCGCCGTCGCGTGCAGTATGCTTGTTCAGTGGTGCGTTGGGAGCATTCCAACTCGCGGGAGGCACAAATGCCCGGACAACGGCGCGGGGGCGATCAGCCGTGGTATTCGACGAAGACCGTCACCCCGCCCGGTGACACGGGATCATCGGGCCAGGGTGGCCGCCTCCAGCTCATCGAGAAGGGTGAGGACCTGTCCTCGGTCAACCGCCTGCAACAGCAGATCCGCGACCAGGCCGTGCAGGGGAATAACCCGCCTCCCGTCAAGTAACCCGGCCCCGCCGAGAAGGACGCCATGCAGACCGAGAACAACCAGCCGAGGACGACGCGCCCCCTCCTGGAGGTGCTACGTGTGCCGCCCCAGGCATCGGGCCGCGACCTCCGCGAGGGCGAGGACGTCTCCTCGGTGAGCGCGATGCAGCAGCAGATCAAGGCCCAGGCAGGCCAACAAGCAGTCCCCCCGAAGAAGTGAGCGAGGTCGGAGGACCCATGTCAGCGACAGGCGACGACCGGGCGGCGGGTGGCGAGAGGCCCGACAGGGCCGTGACCACCAACCACATACCCCCGGACGGCAAGTACGAATCCCACGGTGAGGACGTTTCGGGCGTCAACATTTTAGTGTCCCAGATCAAGGCCCAGGCCCAGGCGGGGCCGGCGAAACCGACGAAGTGATGACCGCCCATGAGCCACGCGCAACAAGAGGTCGTCGCCCTGGAGGCGTCGCTCCCGGCACTCAGGCAGGACTATGAGCAGAAGGGGAGGACCCTCAGGGATGTCCTGCCGGCCGGGGTGACGTGCGGCGCCTTGCAGGACTTCCACGACGCCGGGCTGTCCTGGTTCAACCAGCGCGCCCGCCTGATCGCGGTGGGGTCGCTCACCGGCGCCGATAAGGACCCGACGTGGTACACCTACCAGGCCGAGACCGCCCTGAATTTGATGGATTCCATCCCAGGCCACTTCGAGGCCGTCTTCGCCGCGGCCCATCTCGTAGGGCTTCCGCCCGAGGCCTTCAGGCCCAGCCCGACCTCATTCTCGGAGCTGCAGCGTCTCGTCGCGTCGGCGTACCCTCAGTCGGCAACGGCGTCGAGGGCGAGGTTCGCCGGCCTGGGGCTGCCAACGGTGGGTTTCGACATGCAAGAGTCCTCCAAATCCCCTGCTTCACTGGCGGACCTGTTACTCGTTACCGTCAACGAGAACGAGACCAGGGCGCTGCTCAAGGCGGTGGAGGGCGCCAACGGTGTCAAGCCCACGGGCGTCCCCCTCGGGGACCGGGTCTACCGTGACCTGGGCGTCATCAACGGCACGAGGATCTTCCACGCCCTGAGCGAGATGGGGTCCGGCGGGCCCGGGGCCTCGCAGCAGACGGTGGACAAGGCGCTCCGGGATGTCCGACCCAGGGCCGTGGTCGCCGTGGGGGTGGCGTTCGGCGTGAACGCCAAGAAGCAGGTGATCGGCGACATCCTCGTCTCCAGGCAGCTCTGGCTCTACGACCTTCAGCGGGTCGGCAAAGAGATCAGGCCCCGCGGGGATAAGCCGCACGGCTCCACGCGCCTCATCAACTTCTTCGATGGCACGTCTCAGACGACGTGGGCCGGCGCGCGTGTGCGCTCCGGGGTCCTGCTCACCGGGGAGAAGCTGATCGATAACGTGGACTACAGGGCTCAATTGCTGCAATTCGAATCGGAGGCCATCGGCGGCGAGATGGAAGGGGCCGGCGTCTATGTGTCGAGCCACGACCACAAGGCCGAATGGATCGTGATCAAGGCCATCTGCGACTGGGCGGACGGCAACAAGGGGCGGAAGAAGCAAGAACGACAGCAGATCGCCGCTGCCAACGCTTGCGCCTTCCTGATCCACGCCCTTCAGCAGGCCTCATTGAAAGCGATCCTGTAGCCGACAAGTTGCCTGTCCTTTCGCTGGGGCCGGTCAAGGGGCGGCTATCTCAGGCTTGCGCCGCCCACCCGACTGCGCTATGACCGGGCCATGGGATTCAGCATCGCCGACCTCGCCCTCCTGAAGTCCGCCGCCTCCAACATGGCGGCGCTGATCGAGGCCTGCCGCCCGCGAGGCCCGTTCTACACGCACGACAAGGACCTGACCAACGCGGTGATCCGCGGCGCGAAGGCGCTGGAGACGAGCCTGGGCCATCTGCAGAAGGCCGTGGAGGACCCGCACCACCGGCCGAGCGAGCCGAGGCCCTCGACGGCGCTGCCGTTGGTCACGCGGCTGGGCCTGGAGTCGCACCTGTACGAGCTGGCGAGGTATGTGAACTACGGGGGCAAGCGTCCTGACCAGATGAAGGAGTTCATGGCCGGCCACCGCGCCAGGCACGGCGACAAGGCCATGTGGGCCATGCACGAGCTGACGGCGACGCAGGAGGGCACCGGCCTGACCGTGCTGCGCCCCGAGGCCCGCCGCGTCTGCCGCGCGCTGCTGGGGCCGGCGCCGGAGAGCGAGGAGTACCAGGCCTACTGGAAGCGCAACGGCTGCGAGCCGCCCCCTGAGCATCAGCCCCCGCCTCCGTCGCCGGAGCCGGAGGCCGAGGCGGGGAAGGCGAAGAAACCGCGCGGCAGGGGGCGGGGAAGGTGAGAAGCGGTTCGCCCCGCCGCCTGCGGCGTCCGGATTGATCCCTACCAACAGCGTTACCCGCCGAAGTCCTTGGGCGGGAGGTAAGCGTAGCCGGTCTGCGAGCTGTGCCGCCGAACCCGGCGGATGATCTCCTTCAAGGTGCCGGCGCCACCCAGCACCATGTAGACGTGACTTGAGTCCAGCAGGAGCAAGGCGCTCTTCGGCCCGGAGGCCTCGGTGATCGCCACCGAAGAGTAGCCGGACATGGCGACCATGACACCCATCGTGTTGTCGGCCTTCGAGTTAATCTTCGCCTTAAGGCTGTCGATGTCCGTCGCCGCCGCCTGGTGGGCCTCGAACTTCAGCTCGACCAGGTAAGTCGTCCCGTCCAGGGTCAGCGACCCGTCGATCTGCCTGCCCCACGGTGTACGGGCGGCGGTTGTCGATGTCTTCGTAGTCAAGGAGGTCGAAGAACCAGTCCTGGAAGTCGTACCCGCCCTGCTGGGTCCCGAGTGCCGCAGCCAGCGTCCCCATCCGCGGCTTGAGGAGGTCGAGGTCCGCCGCCTCACGCGCGGCCACCTTCCGGATCTCCTCTCCTTGCCGTCGGGCCTCCTCAGAGGACGCCCGCCCCTCCCCCTTTCGATCCTCCTCCCCCAGCGCGGCGGCGAGCGCCGCCACGGCCTCCCGGGCGGATCTTGGTGTCGGCGTGCTCCCAGCCTTCGAGGTCCGGGAAGCTGCCCATGGCCGCCAATGACCTGCCCATGCGCAGGAGCACTTCAGAGCCTTTCTCGTGCGCGTTGACCAGGGGGAGCAGGCGGTCGAGCCACCTCCGCTTCGGCTCTGACATGTCCAATTGGGCGACGAAATTCCCTGCGATGCCTGACAGGAGCAGGAACCGCTTCAATGCTTCCTTGCGCCAGAAGCACTTCAGGAGCGCGTCGTAAATCAGGCCGGCGACCACCGGGTTCAATCGCTTGGCCACGGGCAATTCCTCACTGCCGTGGGGCGGAGGCGCACTCGCCCCCTCCCCATTGGCCCCTCATGCGAACACCAGG
>CAZVZK010000299.1:0-5358 GCA_964630925.1 uncultured Alcaligenaceae bacterium | reverse complement strand
CGCCAGCGTCGCCGCCCGCAGCGCCCCGGGCACCGCCGCGCACCCCGCCGCCAGCACCCCCGCCATCGCCGACGGCAGCGACACGCCCCGCCCGCGCAGCCGCGCCTCCAGCAGCCGCCGCCCCTCGTCCACCCGCCGCCGCAGCGTGCTCAGGCTCCACCCGAGCTGCCGCGCCGCCTCGTCTTGCGTCCGCCCCTCCAGGTAGCACAGCACCAGCCCCGCCCGCAGCCGCCCCGGCAGCCCCGCCAGCTCCTCGTCCAGAACCCCGAGCATCTCCCGCCACTCCACCCCCTCCGTGTGCGGCGGGCCCCGGTCAGGCACGCCCTCCGGCAGCGCCGCCGCCCGAGGCCTCCGCGCACGCACCGCCAGACGACACGCCACCCCATGCAGGAACCCGGCGACCGACCCGCGCCGCCGCACCTCCCCCGCCCGCCGCGCCAGCACGAGGAACGTCGCCTGGAACACGTCCTCCGCCGCGTGGGCGTCATGCAGGATGCGCCGGCAGGCGTTGAGCACCATCGGCCCATGCCGCCCGATGAGGGCCGCGAACGCCTCCCCGCTGCCCGTGTCGAGGTACTCCCCCAGAAGCCGCTCATCGGGCGACGGGTCGGCGGCCAGTCGGCGGACATGCTCCAGCAGATGCGTCTGACGAGCCAGCATGGCACGGCCCTCGGGGATGCGTTCGGCGTCTCAACCTATCAAGTGCATCGCCCGCCGGGAAGCGCTCACGTTTCCCGCGCCGCCTCAAGGCGCCGTTGCCCACGCTCGCCCGCCCTGCAACAATACCTTCCGTGACCCACACCAGAGGCCCCGCCGTGCCGCCCGTCCCGCCGTTCCCGCATTCCGCGTCGCGCCCCGCCGTCGTCCGGCTCGGGGCGCTCGCCCTCCGCTCGCGCTACACCATGGCCCCCCTCGCCGGCTATACGAACCTCCCCTTCCGCCTCGCCGTCCGCGGCATCGCGCCCCCGGGCCTCGCCACCACCGACCTCGTCAACGCCCGGGCCCTCCTCACCCGCAGCAAGAAGACGATGGCCCTCATCCAGACCTGCCCCGAGGACCGCCCCCTCTCCGTCCAGATCTACGGCAGCGACCCCCCCGAGATGGCCGCCGCCGCCCAGTGGCTCCAGTCCCACGGCGTCCAGTCCATCGACATCAACATGGGCTGCCCCGTCCACAAGGTCACCAAGGGCGGCGGCGGCTCCGCCATGATGTGCAGCACCACCTCCACCATCGACCTCGTCCGCACCGTCGTCGACTCCGTCACCATCCCCGTCACCGTCAAGATGCGCCTCGGGTGGGACGACTCCCAGCTCACCGCCCCCTTCTTCGCCCGCGAGTTCGAGCAGGCCGGCGTCGCCGGCCTCACCATCCACGGCCGCACCCGCGAGCAGGGCTTCGGCGGCCAGGTCAAGCTCGCCGGCATCCGCGCCGTCGTCGAGGCGGTGGAGCGTATCCCGGTCTTCGGCAACGGCGACGTCCGCACCGTCGCCGACGCCTACCGCATGCTCTCCGAGACCGGCTGCGCCGGCATCGCCTTCGGACGCGGCGCCCTCCTCAACCCCTGGGTCTTCGCCGAGATGGAGCGCTGGGAGGCCACGGACGACCCCGGCAGGCCCGCCACCTACCGCGAACGCCTCGACCTGATGGGCCGACACTTCCGCCTCCTGGTGCATTACTTCACCGAGCGCTTCGCCTGCCTGTCGTTCCGCAAGGTCGCCAACTGGTACTGCAAGGTCCTCCGCCCCGGCCGCGACATCCAGCAGGGCCTCGTCCTCATCGACAGCCTCGCCCACTTCGAGGAGCTGGAGGCCCGCATCGCCGACATCATCGCCGGCCGCGGCGAGGACGCCTTCCCCGACGCCGACCTGCCCATCAAGGTGCCGAGCGGCCCGCAGGAACACTGGTGACAGCGAGTTTCATCCGACACCGTCAGGAGCCGCCCATGTACGGCCAAACCGGTAGCCGCCCCATGACGGCCCGCCTCGACCGCGAGGCCGGCGTCCGCACCGCCCTCATGGGCCTCATCCCCGGCGGCATCGGCATCGTCGCCGGGGCCCTCCTGTACGCCATGCGCGGCAAGCTGGACGGCCCGCTGCCGTTCATCCTGGCCGGCCTCGGCCTGTGGTCACTCGTCGCGGTCCTGTGGGGCATGTGGACCGTGTTCGACCGCTCGCCCCGCCTGATCCTCGACGAGGACGGCCTGACCGACCACACCCTGGGCCGCAAGCGTGTCATCCCCTGGGGCGTCGTCGCCCGCGCCACCCTGTCCCTCATCACGAGGAACGGCTCCGAACAGGGGGTCGTGCTCACACTCCACCTCAAGAGCCCCGTGATGGCGGACGACGAGATCACTATCGTGGTCTCAGGCCTCGACCTCTCCCTCGACACCATCTTCCAGACCGTCAGCAGCCGTGCCAACCTCCTGAAATCCCCCGGCTTCGACACTGGTGGCGGCGGGCCAGTCCGATAGGACGAATGGGACACCCGGGACAGACAGGACCGATGCACGGATGTTGAACCACCCCGCCTACTCGACCCCCCTCGGCGCCTGCCACCACGCCGACGCCCTGTCGCTCCTCCGCTCCCTGCCCGACGACTCCGTCAACCTGGTCCTCACGTCACCGCCCTACGCCCTCCGCCGCAAGAAGGCCTACGGCAACGTCAGTGCGGATGACTACCTCGAATGGTTCCTCCCCTTCGCCCACGAGATCCACCGCGTCCTGCGGCCCGACGGCTCCTTCGTCTTCGAGATCGCCTCGCCCTGGGAGCGCGGCACCGGCACGCGCTCCCTCGCCCTCTACCGCCTCATCCTCAAGCTGTGCGAGCGCTACCACCTCTGCCAGGAGCTGTACTGGCACAACCCGTCGAAGCTGCCCTCCCCGGCGGAGTATGTCACCATCCGCCGCACCCGCGTCAAGGACGCCGTCAACGTCGTGTGGTGGCTCGGCAAGACGCCCACGCCCAAAGCCGACAACCGCCGCGTCCTCCGCCCCTACAGCGCCAGCATGCACCGCCTGTTCCGCGAGGGCGTCCAGAAGAAGACGAGGCCCTCGGAGCACCGCATCAAGGAGACCTTCGAGAAGGACAACGGCGGCGCCATCCCGCCGAACCTGCTGGAGATCCCCAACACCACGTCGCTGGACCCCTACCTCGCCCGCTGCCGCGCCGCCGGCATCGAGCCACACCCGGCCCGCTTCCCGCACGGCCTGCCGGACTTCCTGATCCGCCTGCTAACGGAGCCGGGCGACCTCGTGGTCGATCCGTTCGCCGGCAGCAACGTGACGGGCCACGTCGCGGAGAGGCTGGGCCGCCGCTGGATCGCCGGCGACCTCGACGAGGGCTACGTCAACGGCTCACGCCTCCGCTTCGACGCGCTCCTCGCGGCGGACGTGCCGGCAGGACGATGACCCGGATCACGGACGCCCCATCAGCTCGCGCCACGGCCACAAGTCGAGGCCCTTGCGACGCTGCGGAGTGTTGTTGTATGATTCCCGTAGGAGAGATATGAAGTCGCCCCGGGGTGCCCGATGACTTTCGAGAACTTGCTCCGGTCACTGAATGCTTACAGGAGCAAACGCCCCTTCAAGCCGTTCTCGATCCGGTTCTTCGGGGGCGAGACCCTCACCGTCTCGCACCCGGAGGCGTGGTGATTCCACGGCGAGATCCTCGTCCTGATCGAGCCGGATGGCCAACGTCGCGTGTTCGACGCGGCGAGCGTATCCCAGCTACTCGACCCGCCGGTTCGGCCTTCCGACCCGGCGGACGACACCACCGCGACGGGAGGGCCGACCCCATGACGGCGACCGAATTCCACGAGACGATGCTTCGCTTGCTGCGTCGCGAGCCCTTCCAGCCGTTCGAGATCGAGCTGGCGGACGGGCGCGTGTTGCCGGTCGATGACCCCGAGAGGGTCGCCACGAATGGCGGGGCCGCGAGCTGGGGCCGCGAGTCGGGCGACATCGTCCTGTTCGAATATGAGAACACCGTCCGCATCGGAGGGGCACGCGCGCCGGCGTGACCGCCTCACGGACGCCCCATCAGCTCGCGCCACGGCCACACGGCCAGGCCATCCATCGATCCGACGAGCAACCGGCCGTCGGTGGTGAACGCGAGACTGCCGTGGAGGCTCGCCCGTGATGGCCGGAAAACGGCCCGCTCTTCGAGCGTGGCCGCATCACGGGCGACGATGTCCTTGCCCTCCAGGGTGGCGATCTCGCCGTCGGGGGCCTCGATGATCGCGCTCACCGGGCCGCGTGCGGCTTGCTCCGTATCGGGGCGCCTCGCCGCACCGCCGGGCCAACCCCACGCAGGGCGGCGCGGCGAGGATCGCGCCTTCCCCGCATCCCAGCGCAACACCCGGTTGTCATCCTTCCCCCACCACGCAGCGACAAGTGCGCCGTCAGCGAGGAGTGCCGGGGCGTCAGGCCTCCGCAGCTCTCCCACGCACAACGCCTCGACGACGGCGCCTTTCAACGCATCACGCAGCTCCATGCCTTGCTTACCGACGGCCACGAACACGGGCAGGTCTGGCCGCCCGACCAAGGCCGGGTCGCTCCCCATCGCCACGCCCCACGCCTTCGCCCAACGGACGCCCGTTGCATGCAAGTCATAGGCGGTCAACTGCGGGCGATTGCGGCTCGTGCGTTCGCAACAGACCAGACGTGGGCCGTCAGGCCCGGCGACCCATGCCATGTCCCCTTCTCTGGTCATGCCGGCCGGGCGGGGGATGCGACAGACCGCCTCACCGCCCTCCATGATGACGACGGCCCCATCCTTCCCCTTGACGGCAACGAGCCGGCCCGCGGCCGGCGTCGTACCCTCCGCCTCGCCGGGGCTGAATTCTCTCAAGGGTGCCTCATCGTTCAACCCCGCCCACTGACAGAGCCCGGTGACCGAATATGGGGGCCTCACAACAATACCACCCCCGTCCGGCGCAGCCGTGACGGCGCACCGGCCGAATTGCGGCCGCCCACCGGCCACCCGGATCGCCGCCAGCCCCTCCTGCTCGCGGTCGGAGCAAGGACCGCATCGGTCCCCCATCCACGCCACTGACGCCGGTGTCCCGGCCACCCCGCACCGGCAGATGACGATCTGCTCGGACCGCCCGACCAGCGTGCGCCAGCCGTGAGACAGGAGCGGAGCGATCCAGGCCAGGGCCTCGGGCGTCGCCGCCACCTGCGACCCGCTCGACGTTTGAATCCGCCAATGGCGCCTCCCCAGCGCGTCGGTCCACCATGCGGCCACCAGAGTGGCGTAGGTGGTTTGTTGGGATGTCACGCCCTCGGGGCCACGCACCCCACCCAGTAAGGGTAGCGAGTTTATTAACTGTCGCATTCGGCGGGCATGGCACGATAGTTC
>CAZVZK010000298.1:3061-5485 GCA_964630925.1 uncultured Alcaligenaceae bacterium | reverse complement strand
TAGGCTTTTCGCTTTGGAGGCATTATGATTGGGAAACGGACCTCGTCCTGGGCAAATCCTGACGCCCGTCACTCGTCCTTGAGCGGCACCGGGCGCAGCATCACCGCCGCCGGCCCCTTCCCCGATGTCAGCGTCGGGCCCTCGGGCAGCGGCGTGCCTCCGTTGGCCGGCGGCATCTTCTCCGGCGGCTTCACTTCCGGCTTCGGCGCGGGCAGGATCGGAGGCCCGTCCGCCGGCTTCGGAATCGGCAGGTCGGCGGGCGGCATCGGCGGCGGCGCCATCGTGGGCGGGCGGTCCTTGATCGGCAACACGCGCACGCGGATGTCCTTGTCGGCCTCGAACATCCGCCCGTCCATCATGCGGAATCGCGCCGTCACGCGCAGCGTCTCCGTCGTCGGGAACGACTTCCACGGGAATTCAAGGATGTACCCCGTGTTGATCAGTCCGCTCTGCCAGGAGCGGCGGAGCTGATCCGGCGGCACCTCCCACACCGACAGGGGCCGCTTCAGCCCCTCCGGCGTCACCTCCTGCACCTCGATCTGCGCGCTGCCGGGGGCCTTGATCGACTGCCCCTCCGTGTCCAGCGGCTCCAGCATGACCTCCAGGCGGTTGTCACCTGGGAGCGTGTCGCTGGGGCGCCCGGAGGTGCGCCCGCCCAGCCGCAGCGAACGCACCGGGTACGGCTCCGTCGGCGGGCGGAGGATGCCGTCGGGGCCGGGCAGGCCCTTCTGCGCCGATAGCTCCTTCGACAGGGCGTCGGCCATGAAGGTGGCCCGGCCCAGCTCGTCCTTGAGCGTGCGCACGTCGCTCTCGCGGGCGGCCAGCTCGCGCTCCACCTTGCTGCAGCTGCGGCAGCCGGTGAGGCAGGAGATGGCCGCACCGAGTGCGGCGGTCAGGGCCAGGCGCCAGCGCATTTGGTGTCCGTCCTTGCTGCGTGCCCGGCTTGGTGAGTCGTCAACGTGCCGGCAGCTTGTCGATCATGTGATCGACCAGGCCGTACGCCAACGCCTCGCGGGCGTCCATGTAGTTGTCGCGGTCGGTGTCCTTCTCGATCCGCTCGAGCGGCTGTCCGGTCATCCGGGCCAGCATCTCGTTGAGCCGCCTCTTCGTCTTCAGGAGGTGCTCGGTGCGGATCTTGATGTCCGTCGCCTGCCCGCGGAACCCGCCCAGCACCTGGTGGATCATCACCTCGGCGTGGGGGAGGATGTGCCGCTTGCCCTTGGTGCCGGCCGCCAGGAGGGTCGCCCCCATGCTGGCGCAGATGCCGATGCCGTAGGTGGCCACGTCACAGCTGATGTACTTCATCACATCCACCAGGCTCAGGCCGGCCGACACGGAGCCGCCCGGCGAGTTGATGTACAGGTGGATGTCGGACTTCGGGTCCTCCGCGTTGAGGTAAAGCAGTTGGGCCACCACGAGGTTGGCGCTGTCGTCGTCGACCTCGCCGAGGAAGAAGACGATGCGGTCCTTGAGGAGGCGGCTGTAGATGTCGAACAGCCGATCCTCGGAGCCGTGCGGCGCGACCACGAACGGGACGGAAGGCATTGGCCTATCTCCTTGGCCCGCCCCGGCTCCATCATCTGGTATCGGGTGCCGGGGGCGGGCGTGATGAACGAAATCGTGTACCGAGGGCCGGGCGCTTGTCCGTGACGGCGAGCCCCCCAGGCCCGCCGACCCCGCGCGACGAGCCGGGAGGCTTGTCGCGACGAGAAGATGGCTGTCGGGCCGCTCACTTCGGCGGCGCCGCCACCACCGGGGCCATCTTCACCAGCACGTCGTCCACCAGGCCGAACTCCTTGGCCTCGTCGGCGGTGAAGTAGCGGTTACGCTCCGTCTCGGCCTCGATCACCTCGATCGCCTTGCCGGTGTGCTTGCTGAGGATGCGGTTGAGGCGGTCCTTCTCGCGGAGGATCTCCTTCATCTCGATCTCCACGTCCGACGCCTGCCCGCCCATGCCGGAGTGCCACGGCTGGTGGATCATCACCTTGGCGTGCGGCAGGGCGTAACGCTTGCCCTTGGCGCCGGCGGCCAGGAGGATCGCCCCCCCCGAGGCGGCGATGCCCATGCAGTAGGTGACGACCGGGCACTCCAGGAACTGCATCGTGTCGTAGATCGCCAGGGTCGCGGTGACGGAGCCGCCCGGCGAGTTGATGTAGAAGTGGATCTCCTGGCTGCGGTTCTCGTACTGCAGGTAGAGCATCTGTTGGATCACGAGGTTGGCCGTCATGTCGGTGATGACCGGCTCGTAGACGCTGCTGCCCGAACAGCCGAAGAAGATGATGCGGTTGTCGAGCAGGATGTCGCCGGTGCCGTACTGGCGCTGGCGGGTGTAGTCGCGGTAACGCTGGCTCTTCAAGACTCCCGCCAGCGGGTGCATGATCTCGGACATGGTCGTGTCGGACTCCTGGCGGGCGACCGGGGGTC
>CAZVZK010000298.1:0-2961 GCA_964630925.1 uncultured Alcaligenaceae bacterium | reverse complement strand
TGGGGGCGTCTCGCCCCCAGCTCGAAGGTTGGGTCTGGGGGCGTCTCGCCCCCAGCTCGAAGGTTGGGTCTGGGGGCGTCTCGCCCCCAGACCGAAATGAGGCTCGGACGCCCTCGCGCTTCCTGTGCGGGGGCTGGGCCGGGCCGGTGTGATCACACGGCGGTTATGGCTGCGTGGGGGCGGCGTCCCCGGCGGGCTCGGCCGGCGCGGCGGAGGGGTCGGTCATCTCGCCGGGCACCGCCTGCACGTCGGCGGTGGACTGCGGCGCCGCCTGCTCCCCGAACCGCTCCAGCGGCACGTCCTCGTACTCCGCGCTGTCGAGGATCAGGTCCAGCGCCTTCCGCTCGATCATCTCGGCGGCCAGCGCGTCCATCATGTCCTCCTTCTCCAGACGCGCCCGCACCTTACGCGGGCTCTCACGCGTCTGCGCCGCCAGCCGGTCGATCTCGTCGGCGATGTCGTCGTCGTCGATCTCGATCTTCTCCACCTCGGCGATCTTCTGCAGCACGAAGTGCTCCTTCAGCGCCAGCGCCGTGCTCGCCAGCACGTCCTGCTGCATGCGCCGCACCTCCTGGTCGATCTGCTCGTCCGGCACCCCGTCGGCCCGCATCTCCATGACGCGGCGGGCGAGGGCCTTGCGTGCCTGCCGCATGAGGAGGTCACGCGGCAGGTCCCACGTCGCCGCCGCCGCGATCATCTCCAGCACCTGCATGCGGGCCGCACGCCTCTGGGTGTGCTCCAGGTTGCGCTCCAGCGTGCCGCGGGCCAGCTCGTCGAGCTGCCCCTCCGTCGTCAGGCCGAACCGCTCCATCAGGAATTCGTCGGTCAGCTCCGGCATGCGGATCGTCTTCACGTCCTTGATGTCGAACGTCCCCTTGACCGGCTTGCCGCCCAGGCCGCCCGCCGCCCGGCTCGACAGCTCGATGTCCACCACGCGCTTGTCGCCGGCCTTCGCCCCCTTGATCTGCTCGCCGAAGTTCTTGGCGATGCCGTCCTTGAAGGCCAATTCACGCTCGACGCGGAAGTGGCTCTCGGGGATCTTGCCGATCGCGGTGTCCCCGTCCTTGATGTCCACCTCAGCGATCACGAGGTCGCCGATGCCCGCCACCCCGTCGTCCTTGGGGGCGATCTGGCCGTGCGGCGTGAGCACCCGGCGGCGTAGCTCGGCCACGTCGTCGTCCGTGTAGGACTTGACGGGGCGCTTGAGCTTGAGGCCGCGGTACGGCGGCAGGTCGAAGGTGGGGCGGACCTCGACCTCGAACTCGTAGACCATCGGGCCGCTGTCGGGGATGACGATCTTGTCGAGCTGCAGGTTGGGCGGCGACAGCGGCGCCACATCATGGTCCTGGCCGATCTGCTCCAGCGAGGCCATGAGCACCTCGCTCTTGACCTGATCGGACACGTCGGCCTTGAAACGCTTCTCGATGAGCTTGCGTGGCGTCTTGCCGGGGCGGAAGCCGGGGACGGCGGAGTCGGTGACGAGCTTCGAGTAGTGGTCCTTGAAGCGGGCGTCGATGTCCTCGCGGTCCACGCTGACGCGGATGTGCTTCTTGCAGGGGCCGGCGTCGGTGATGTCCACCTGCTGGCGGAGCTTCTTGCCGGCCGGCTCGTCGGGCGTGACGAGGGGCTCGCCCCCGGGGGCGTCGGTGGTGGCGACGGCGGTCTCGCCGGCGGGGATGTCTTGCCCGTCGGGCCGGGGCTCGTCGGTCATGGCTCGTGCTCCTCCTGGGCCGGCCGTCCGCGTCCGCCCTGCTCCCAGCGGGGGGGACGGCCTCCGGCCGCCACGTCTGATGGAATCGATGTATTCTAGGGGGCGGCGGCGCGGATGGAAGGGGGAGGGGCGCGCACCCGGGGGTGGCCGTCAGTCCGGATCGCCCACGAGCGCCCGGGCCGCCCAGGAATACGGGCCGGCGTAAGGCCGGTCCCCCTTGGGCGGCACCGGCTTCGGGTCACCCTTTGCGAGCGGCGGCCGCCCCCCCTCGGATCGCGGTGCTGGCGGCAGGCGATGGCCCTCAGCCCCGCCCCACACCCACGGAAGAGCGCGTCCTCGGCGGCCCGGTCCCACGCGCGCACTCGCGCGAGGAATAGGGTCGTGTCCTTCTACATGGGGCCGCCGGGTGGAAGGTACTTTGTTCCATCATCCCATGATAAGCAAGCGGCGTGTGCCGGCCCACGCCCTCCTCTCACCGCCGGGCTTCGCCGCGCGGTGCCGCTCATGCACCGCCCACCCTCCGCCACGGTGATGCCGCCGGGCCGGCGCGAGGGACGCCGGCCCGGGGGCCACCTGTCACCTGTCGGCGATGACATGTGACTCGCGGAAGTGACTATTTGACCCGATGCTCAACGATGTGTTGGGGGAAAACGCAACCGGCCCCGGAGAAGTCACCCTCCGGGGCCGGTGCATCAAGAGCGGGAGATGGGGCTCGAACCCACGACATTCACGTTGGCAACGTGACGCTCTACCACTGAGCTACTCCCGCATGGGCTGATGCCCTCGCGTGTCTTGAATGATAGCGTCCCCGCGCCGCTTGACAAGGCCGAAATCGTGCCGCGGGCGGGCGGCATCCTGTATGCTGCATCTCATCCAGGGTGGTGATCGGAGGGGCCGCCATGATCGAGGAATACATCGGGCAGAAGGTGGTGATCGACCTGGGCAGCCCCTACGTCTGCATGGGGACGCTGACACGCATCGATGAGCATTTCCTGGAGGTCAAGAACGCCGACCTGCACGACCTCCGCGACACCGACACGTCGCGCGAGAACTACGTCGCGGCATCGTTGGCCACGGGCGTCAAACGCAACCGCCGCAAGGTTCTGGTGGCGCGGCGCGACGTGTGCGCCGTGTCGCGCTTGGAGGACGTGGTGGACGAGTGAGGGGCCTGGGCGAGCGGCGCGGCGTGGGCCCGCCGTGTCTGGATCACACGCCGGGCGAATCGGGGGTCTGGGGGCGTCTCGCCCCCA
>CAZVZK010000297.1:0-5683 GCA_964630925.1 uncultured Alcaligenaceae bacterium | reverse complement strand
AAGGCCGGGTTTCCCGCCCGCCCTTTGTTACCCACCTTTGAACCGTGCCCCGATTGGGTTGAAGCGTTCCCTCAGGGCGACGCACATGCTGGCCGGGCCTGCGGCCCGGCGGCAGGCTGGCAGCCTGCCCTACGCAACGAATCAACGCGATACGGTATCACCCCTTGAGTCGCGGGCCGGCCGGCGGGGGGCCGCCCGCGGCGCCGCCGGCGTCCGCGCAGGCGGCGACGTCGCGGCGCGGGGAGGGTGTGGGGGGCTCCGCCATCGGTGAATCGGGGTCGGCCGCCAGCTCGTGCGGGTCCTTGCCGAACTCCGCGCGGATCCTGGCGCGGAAGGCGGCCTCCACCTCGCGGGCCTCGGCGACGGCCTTCCTCTTCGCCCGAGCGAGGGGGGAGGTGCCCCCGGCGTCGGCGCGCAGGGCGGCGGCGAGGTCCTCCTCGGCCCAGCGGATGGCGCGGAGGGTGCCCTGGTGGCTGAGGCGGAGGCGGGCCTCACGGGTGGGCCAGGGGGTTTCGCTGGGGATCGGGGGCAGGGCCCAGTCGATCAGGCCGGCGCCGAGGGCCACGGCGAGCCAGGCCGCGGCCGCCAGCAAGGCGGCGCCCGCGGCGACGGTGAGCATCTGTTTCATCCACCACCCCTCCGGGCGCGCCCGACGCCCCGTCGCGTGGACGCGCGGGAGGGCCGGCCATACCCCCTCATGTCGTCCGGCGAGGGCGGGACTTACCGCCGGGGCCGGGGCCTCTCGGTGCGGATGGCCTACACGTACGTCTCGCGTAGATTACCCCCGCCGGCTGGCCACACCACACGCCGCCGGATTCGGTCCTGTCCGCCTGCCCGGTAGAGGGAGTACGATGCGACACGCACGGCTCGCCACCTGCCTGCCCCTCCTCACCGCCCTGGCCCTCGGCTGTCTGGCCCACGCCCGGCCCGACGACGGGCCGAAGATCACCGTCATCAAGGACGTGGTGTATGGCCGCGTCCTCGGCGCCGGCCTGCTGCTCGACATCGCGTATCCGGAGGGGAAGGGGCCGTTCCCCGTCATCCTGTCCGTCCACGGGGGGCGCTGGGTGGCCAGCCACAAGACCGACCCCGGCGAGGGTGCCATCGACGTGGCCCGCTGGGCGAAACTCGGCTTCGTCGCCGTCTCCATCGACTACCGCCTCGCCGGCTGCACGGCGCCGCCGGCGTGTTATCAGGACGTGCTTTGCGCCGTCCGCTGGCTGCACGCCCACGCGGGGAAGTATCCCATCGACCGCGACCGCATCTTCCTCCTCGGCATGTCGGCAGGGGCCCACCTCGTCTCGCTCGCGGCTACGCTGGGCGATGGCACCTATCCCCGCACCGGCGGCTGGGAGAAGTTCCCCGCCGACTTCCGCGGCGTCATCAGCCTGTCGGGGCCGTATGACCTGGAGAAGCTGTCGTGGGGCAAGCTGTGGTCCGCATCCGCGGACGCGCGGCGGCTGGCCTCGCCGATCCGGTACGTCGGGGCGATGACGCGGCCCATGCTCATCCTGCACTCCGACGACGACGGCTCGGTGCCGGTGAGTCAGGCGGAGGAGATGGCCGCGGCGCTCGGGCGGGCGGGGGCGGCGCACCGGTTGTCGGTCTACAAGAAAAAGGGGCACATGCGTGTCACCGAGGAGGTCATCAAGGAGACGCTGGCCTTCATCGACGAGGTGAGCAAGAAGCCGGCCCACAGGCGGGGGGTGGCCAAGGCGGAGGCGGGGCGTCCGAAGCACTTCCCGCACCGCATCTGGGCGGCTTGCGACTTCGAGGCGCGGACGCCCGACTATGCCTGGTTCGGCCCCGCCGAGACGGGGAACATCGCAAAGTATCCGGGGAATGTCACCGCGCTGGGGGTGAAGGAGAGGCCCTACCGGGACTTCAGCGCCCTGATGACCGGGATCAACCCCGTGCCCGGCCCGATGATGGGGGCATCAAACAAGATGTACTGCCGCTACTACCTCAAGGGCGGGACGGAGGCGACGTTCCAGCACTTCAGCCTGACCACGGAGGATAATAACCACGTCCGCGTCTCGGGGCTGACGGAGGGTAGGTGGTCGGAGGTGACGGTGAACTTCACGCGCGACGCGGCGCGCAACGATGGTAGCCCGCGGCCCTTCCGTCGGGGCGAGCGCATGGACGACCTCAAGGTCTTCGTCGGCAGGCCGAAGGACGGCAAGGGGTACGAGCTGTACCTCGATGATGTCATCTTCTTCGACGATGACCCGACGGTGCCGGCCGAGAAGGAGCCGTTCCCGCGGCGGGTCATGTTCCAGGCTTCGTTCGACACCGGGACGGATGCGAAGAGCAAGCCGAAGTACTGGCCGGGCGACTTCGACATCGTGACGCGGACGGGGGGCGCGCCGGAGGATTCGTACTGGGGCGTGGCGCGCGCCGTGCCGCACGCGGCGACGAAGGGGAAGTGGATACGCCTCCAGGTCGTGCCGAACCGGGCCGTCGGGGCGCACACGAAGCTGCGGTTCCGCTACCACCTGAGCGGGGCGAGTGCGATGACCGTTCAGATGTTCGACGTGACGGACAAGGATAATCGGCACATCCACCTGAAGGGCCTGAAGGAGGGGGCGTGGCGGTGGGCCATCCTCGACTTCACGAAGGACGCGAGGCGCAACGACGGCAAGGACACGCCGTTCGCCGCGGGGCACGAGGTGGATGACGTGTTCTTCTTCGTGAAGCCGGACGCGGGCCGCGAGGTGCAGCTCCACGTCGATGAGGTGACGCTGTTCGACGCGGGGTGAGGGGCGGCCGGGGCAGACGCCCAGGGTAAACGAGACGTCCCGAGACCCCCGTTGCCCTCCGTGTGACGCAGACACGGCACGCTTACGCCGTGCCGCTCGCCTCGAACCCTCGTGCCTTTACGCGTGGGCGCCTTCCGAAGGTGGGCTGCGGGTCTTCTGCTTTGTTGTGAAGTGTGAGGACGCCGAGCGGGCCACGCCAGGGCCGGCTTTGCGGCCCAGGGCGTAGGCCGCGCAGCGGCCGTTGGCCCGCGCAAGGCGGGGGGATGTGGACGCTGGGGGCGTCATGTCTGGCGGTGGTGGGCGGGGCGCGGCGTCGGTGGCCGCGCGGAGGCTCTGGTGGGCGCTTTTCCCTTGACGAGCGACCGCGAGAGGGGTGAGATGGGGGAGTTTCCTGGTGAAAAGTAAGCCAAGGGGGTGCCGATGGAGAAGCCCGCCGTTGGCGAGCCCCACCTGTTCGTGAAGGTGGTGGACGGCGCGATCTGGTTCACGACCTTTCGCCTGTACATCGACGACAGTTGCGGCTTCCTCATCCCGGCCCCTGAGGTCGGGCCGGATATGTTCATGCATTACGGGTTCAAGTTTCGCCCGGATGGCTGGCGGAGGGCGCTGCGGCGGCTGGCGGACCTAGGGTTTCTTGAGGTCGGCGAGGCCAAGCGGAAGGGGCTTGTCCCCGCGGAGTGGAAGCCACCTCGGCGTGAGTACGGCATCGTCTCGCCTGTCCCCTGAAGGCCTGTCTGCCCTGCCGGATCATTTTCCCCGGCCTGTGAGGCCACGCGAAGCTGAGAAACGGCGATGAAGGCCCTGCCGGTTCGGTGGCCGTTGGGCTACCCACCTGGTGGTCGGGATACAAGGGCGAGGCGTATCGTTTGTAGGGGGAGGTCTGGGCACGGGGCACCGGAGAGATGGGGGAGGGCTCCTGCGCGAGGACTCTCCCTTCCCTCATTATTGGGTGTTTGTACACCGGAGGTCAAGGGGTGGGTGCGCCTGCCACAGGCCTCCCGCCGGGGGGCGTGCGTGGGGTTGGAATGTGGCATGTGACAAGGTGACTCGCGCACTCGGCGCCGATCGGTGCCACCATGCGTCAAACAGCGCCGAGTCACATGGCCACTCTCAGGCAAAGTGGGCAGGTGACTCCGCGAAGTGGGCATGTGACTCGGCGTCCAACGGGGCCTCGCGTCCCTCGGAGGCGGTCCCCGGCGGCCATCGGCACGCGGGGGCACTCACACGCCTCAATCGACTTCATTTCAAGTTCGTGTGGGGGGGGCTGCAATGCAATGCAATGCTGTCTTCACCTGGGCCACACCCCCGGCCACGGCCCGGGCGATTCGCAGCGGCGCATCGTGGCAGAGGGGCGGGCTCTGCCATGTGACTCCGTCCGGACGGCAGGGTTGTTCCCACCTCCCCTCTGTCATAGACCATCCTCCGGAAGCCCATCCGTGATGGCAGAGAACGCACACAGTGGAGCGGGGAGGGGACATGTCTACCGAATCCAAGTGCCCGGTGATGGGCGGGGCGGAAGGGGCCGGGGCGACGCGGGCGCGGTCGAATCGCGACTGGTGGCCGAACCAGCTGAACCTGGAGATCCTGCACCAGAACTCGCCCCTTTCCAACCCGATGGGCGCGGGGTTCAATTACGCCGAGGAGTTCAAGACGCTCGACCTCGATGCCGTCAAGAAGGACATCGAGAAGGTGATGACCACGTCGCAGGAGTGGTGGCCGGCCGACTACGGGCACTACGGGCCGCTGTTCATCCGCATGGCGTGGCACAGCGCGGGCACTTATCGCACCAGTGACGGCCGGGGCGGGGCGGCCTCGGGGACGCAGCGTTTCGCGCCGCTGAACAGCTGGCCCGACAACGCCAGCCTGGACAAGGCGCGGCGGCTGCTGGGGCCGGTCAAGCAGAAGTATGGCATGAAGCTCTCGTGGGCCGCGCTGATGGTCCTGGCCGGCAACTGCGCCCTGGAGTCGATGGGGTTCCAGACGTTCGGGTTCGCCGGGGGCCGGGAGGACATCTGGGAGCCGGAGGCGGACATCAACTGGGGCGCCGAGATCGAGTGGCTCGGGGCCAAGCGTTATGACGACGACAAGCGTCTGCAGAAGCCGTACGGCGCCGTGCAGATGGGGCTGATCTACGTGAACCCGGAGGGCCCCGGCGGCCAGCCGGACCCGCTCGCCGCCGC
Source organism: uncultured Alcaligenaceae bacterium (assembly GCA_964630925.1). GTDB lineage: Bacteria > Planctomycetota > Planctomycetia > Gemmatales > Gemmataceae > RGDT01. The sequence goes on along the minus strand of CAZVZK010000297.1, from coordinate 744 downwards.
CGGCCACATCCGCGAGACGTTCGGGCGAATGGCGATGAACGACGAAGAGACGGTGGCGCTGATCGCGGGCGGGCACACCTTCGGCAAGGCGCACGGGGCGGCCAACGCGGCGGAGTACTGCGGCCCCGAGCCCGAGGGGGCGGGGATCGAGGAGCAGGGCTTCGGGTGGACGAACAAGTTCGGCAAGGGCAAGGGCGCCGACACGATCACGAGCGGCCTGGAAGGGGCCTGGACCAGCAACCCGGTGAAGTGGGACAACGGCTACTTCGAGAACCTGTTCGGCTACGAGTGGGAGCTGACGAAGAGCCCGGCGGGCGCGTTCCAGTGGACGCCGAAGGGCGGTGCGGGCAAGGACACGGTGCCGGACGCCCACGACCCGGCGAAGAAGCACGCGCCGATCATGTTCACGACGGACCTGGCCCTGAGGACGGACCCGGAGTATCTGAAGATCTCGCAGCGGTTCCACAAGAGCCCGAAGGAGTTCGCCGAGGCCTTCGCCAAGGCGTGGTACAAGCTGACGCACCGCGACATGGGGCCCGTCTCGCGTCTGCTCGGCCCGCTCGTGGCCCCGGCGCAGCTGTGGCAGGACCCCGTCCCCGCCGTCGATCACGAGCTGATCGGGGCGCAGGACGTCGCCCAGCTCAAGCAGAAGATCCTCGCCTCGGGGCTGACCACCTCTCAGGTGGTGGCCACGGCCTGGGCGGCGGCGTCGTCGTTCCGCGGCACCGACAAGCGGGGCGGGGC
>CAZVZK010000296.1:0-5689 GCA_964630925.1 uncultured Alcaligenaceae bacterium | reverse complement strand
GGGCGATGACCCCTCGAAACCACCCGCCACCCTTGCAAACCGTGTCGTGCGCCCGTGTGCCGTCCGGGTGCGAAATCGGACTTGCCGGCCTCCATCACGCCCCCTATAGTTACTCTTTCACGCGGCACCCGACGCTCGCGTAGCTCAACTGGCAGAGCACCGGTTTTGTAAACCGGCGGTTGCGGGTTCGACTCCCACCGCGAGCTTTGCGATGCGTTCGGAGGATCCGTTGCGGGTAGGTGGCCGAGCGGCCAATGGCACCAGACTGTAAATCTGGCAGACTACGTCTTACGGGGGTTCGAATCCCTCCCTACCCACTCCTCCTTCAGAACGGATGAAGGAGGAAGGATGAAGGATGAAAAGGCGATCAGGAGGGCGATGACCCCGGGCGGGGAGGGCGGCGGGATGAGGGCTTGTTTCATCCTTCATCCTTCCTATTTCATCCTTCCAGGGCGCGGGCGTAGCTCAATGGCAGAGCACCTGCCTTCCAAGCAGGACGTTGGGAGTTCGAGTCTCCTCGCCCGCTCTCCGGCCGACGCACGGCCGGCACCAGTTGGCACGACGCTGCTGTAGCTCAGTGGTAGAGCGCGTCCTTGGTAAGGACGAGGTCGTGGGTTCAACCCCCACCAGCAGCTCTCCCCCAATGTCTGTACCGCGCACCGTTTTCACAACCGTCCCGGCGCCTGGCGAACGCGGCACCGGGCTAGAGCCTTGAACCCGCGGAGGAGAGATGGCGAAGGAAGTTTTCCAGCGGACCAAGCCGCACGTCAACGTGGGCACGATCGGCCACATCGACCACGGCAAGACGACCACGACGGCCGCCATCGTCGCGCGCCAGGGCTACAAGAACAAGGTCGAGAAGATCAAGTCCTACAAGGACATCGCCAAGGGCGGCACCGAGCGTGACGACCTCAAGACCGTCACCATCGCCGTCGCCCACGTCGAGTACGAGACGGCCACACGCCACTACGCCCACATCGACTGCCCCGGCCACGCCGACTACATCAAGAACATGATCACCGGCGCCGCCCAGATGGACGGCGCCATCCTCGTCGTCGCCGCCAACGACGGCCCCATGCCCCAGACCCGCGAGCACCTCCTGCTCGCCCGCCAGGTCGGCGTCCCCAAGATCGTCGTCTACCTCAACAAGGTGGACACCGTGGACGACCCCGAGCTCCTCGAGCTCGTCGAGATGGAGGTCCGCGAGCTGCTGACCAAGTACGAGTTCCCCGGCGACGAGGTCCCCATCGTCCGCGGCAACTCCCTCGCGGTCATGCAGAACCCCAAGGACGACGTCGCCGGCAAGTGCATCGACAACCTCATGGACGCCCTCGACAGCTACATCCCGACGCCCGAGCGCGCCGAGGACAAGCCGTTCCTCATGTCCGTCGAGGACGTGTTCTCCATCAAGGGCCGCGGCACCGTCGCCACCGGCCGCATCGAGCGTGGCCGCGTCAAGGTCGGTGAGGAGGTCGAGATCGTCGGCCTCATGAAGGGCGTCAAGAAGACCACCTGCACCGGCGTCGAGATGTTCCAGAAGACCCTCGACTACGGCATGGCCGGCGACAACGTCGGCGTCCTCCTCCGCGGCATCGAGCGCACCGACATCGAGCGTGGCCAGGTCCTCGCCAAGCCCGGCAGCATCCAGCCGCGGACCCACTTCGAGGCACAGATCTACGTCCTGGCCAAGGAGGAGGGCGGCCGCCACACCCCGTTCTTCACCGGCTACCGCCCGCAGTTCTACTTCCGCACCACCGACGTGACCGGCACCGTGACGCTGCCCGAGGGCGTCGAGATGTGCATGCCCGGCGACAACGTCAAGATCACCGTCAAGCTCCTCGACGAGTCGCCCATCGCCATGGAGGAGAACCTCCGGTTCGCCATCCGCGAGGGCGGCCGCACCGTCGGCTCCGGCGTCGTCACCAAGATCATCGCGTGAGCGCCTTGCCGCCGGCCGGGTGGTCTGCTAACATCAACCATTCGGCCGGCGGGATGCACGAGGGCGAGAACGGGCGGTGTCGCCATCCCTTCACGGGGTGACACGCCTCCCACCCTCACCCACAGGGGTGTAGCTCAATTGGCAGAGCACCGGTCTCCAAAACCGGTGGTTGAGAGTTCGAGTCTCTCCGCCCCTGCTCTGCGTCCCGGCGGAACGATGGCCCCGAGCGGGCTGGATGCCCGTGGCCCGACGGGCCCGGCCGTGCCTCCCCGAGGCACCCCGGGCCCGCAGGCGATGAGTGGCCGAACACGCGATGCCGCCGGGCGACGCACCCCGTCCCCGCCAGCGAGAGGATGAAACTAGCCATGGCCGTGGCCATCAAGACACCACCCGAGAATCGCCCCGGCTCCCCGCCGCCGAGCCCCGCCACGCTCAGCCTCCTCGGCGTGGCCTACGTCGTCGCCTGCCTCGCCCTCCTCTTCAAGGTCGTCCCCGACCTCTGGTGGGGCGCCTGGACACGCGCCGGCCTCACCAGCTACACCCTCCTCGGCGGCTCCGCCCTCTTCACCCTCTGCGTCGTCCTCGCCGGCGTCTTCGTCGCCCTCGGGTCACGCCTCGCCGGCGCCCAGACCACCCCCGGCGTCCGCGCCGGCACCTTCGTCGGGCTGTGCGGCCTCCTCCTCATCCTACTCCTCGGCCGCTGGGCCAGCCTGTGGATCGAGCACTGGGCCTACGCCGCCAACAACCCCTTCTACGGCACCGTCCTCACCGCCGTCGTCACCGGCGGCCTGCTCCTCCTCGCCCTCCGCGTCTTCTTCACCAGGGGCGCCCAGGAGGGCATCCTCGCTTTCGAGGAGGCCGGCTGGTTCTCCACCAACAACTACAAGGCCAACCAGGGCCAGATGGTCCGCCGCGGCACCATCTTCGGCATCCTCCTCCTCGCCGGCGCCGGCATCTACACCCTCCTCCTGCACAACACCCTCCGACGCTTCGGCCCCGACCTCTCCATCAACGTCCCCTTCACCGGCGGCGTCGCCATCGAGGGCTACGGCGACGGCCTCCCCTACATCGCCGACGACGCCGTCGTCCCGCCCTCCGCCAAGTCGGCCGTCGAGATCCGCTACCCCGGCAAGACCAACCTCCGCGTCGGCCAGCGCATCTCCGTGGACGCCTACAAGGCCGGCCTCCAGGAGCTGGTCGGCAAGGACGAGGCCGGGCCCCGCTCCCTCCTGCTGCCCCGTGAGGCCCGCGAGCGCATCCTCGCCGCACTCCCCAAGGACCCCGCCATCCTCCTCGACGAGGTCAACCACGTCATCCACAAGGAGGTCTACGAGGACGTCCTCGGCAAGGGCGTCTTCCCAGGCGCCGACACCGCCAACCGCATCCGCGCCCTCGACGCCGAGGCCGACATCGCCGACAAGTCGCGCGTCGTCGATTTCATCCACCGCGAGGCCGACGCCCACAAGGGCCGCGAGAAGAAGCCCCTCGAGATCGGCGCCGAGCTCGACCTGCCCATCGCCGTCCTCATCGTGGACCGCTTCGCCCTCAAGGCCGTGGACGCCGAGCTCGACCCCAAGACCCACGTGAAGATCGCCCTGCAGAACGACGCCGGCAAGAGCATCACCGGCAAGGACGACCCCGCGCTGGTCGCGAAGTTCGCCACCGGCAAGGTCGTGACACGCGAGGACTTCGACGCCGAGGTCGCCCGCCTGAAGAAGGGCGTCGCCTTCACCCCGCCCCGCGCCGAGGACGCCTACCCGCCCGGCGGCCCGCTCCGCTACACCTCGCTGACGCTGCTGCCGGCCATCCAGTACACCGTGCCGCTCCTGCTCATCGCCGCCGCCCTGTGGTTCGCCTGGCGTGCCGTCAACATGCCCGCGTTCGCCGACTTCCTGATCGCCACCGAGGCCGAGATGAACAAGGTCTCGTGGACGACGCAGAAGCGTCTGTACCAGGACACCGTGGTCGTGCTCGTGACCGTGTTCCTGATGGCGGTGTTCCTGTTCGCCGTGGACTGGGCCTGGAAGGAGATCCTCCAGAAGCTGAGCGTGCTGTACATCCCGCCGGCGGCGCCGACGCAGAAGATCGAGCAGAAGAAGTATTGAGGCGAGTGGGGCGTATACCCGAGTGACAGCCCCCCGTGGAGTGCCCGTCATGGCCGAAGACATCCTGGTCGCCGATGCGCCGCCCTCCGCCGGGCCGCCCACCCCGGCGCCCCCACCCGAGGCGGCGCCGCCGGAGGCGGCCGTGACCGAGCCGCCGCCCCCGCCCCCCGAGGCGATCGAGCCCCCCGCCCCCGAGACGCCCGAGGAGGCCCCGCCCGCCCCCGAGGCCCACGAGGAGGAGCCGCCCGAGGAGGAGCCGGCCCCCGCCCCCGCCCCCGCCGCCGCCGAGGAGCCCGCCCCCGCGTCGAACAAGCACTGGTACGTGGTGAAGGTGCAGTCCGGCCGCGAGGACACCATCCGCGAGGCCATCCTCAAGCGGGTCAAGAAGGAGGGCCTCGACGAGTTCTTCGGGCAGATCGTCATCCCGGTCGAGAAGATCACCGAGACCAAGCCCGACAAGAACGGACGCAAGGTCACCCGCACCAAGGAGCGCAAGCTCTACGCCGGCTACCTGTTCGTCAACGTCGAGTACAACGACCGCATCCTGTACCTGTTCCGCGAGACCTCCGGCGTCGGCGACTTCGTCGGCGCCCACCCCGGCCAGCCCCAACGCGCCCCCACGCCCATGGCCGACAAGGAGATCCAGCGCATCCTCGGCGTCGCGGTCATCGACGAGACGCAGAGCGACTCCAAGACGCCGCCCAAGTCCAAGTGGATCGAGCCGGGCGTCCGCGTGCGGGTCATGGACGGCGCGTTCATCGGCATGGACGGCGTCATCAAGCAGGTCATGGCCGACCAGGGCAAGGTCCAGGTCGAGTTGTCGATCTTCGGCCGGCCGGCCAACGTCGATTTCGAGTATTACCAGGTGGAGCAGGCGTAACGAGGCACCGAGGCGAACATGGCACGACAGGTCACCGCTCAGATCAAACTCCAATGCCCCGGCGGCAGCGCCACCCCGGCCCCCCCGGTCGGGCCGGCGCTGGGCCAGCACGGCGTCAACATCGGCCAGTTCGTGACGCGCTTCAATGACGCCACGAAGGACCGCAAGGGGCTGATGCTCCCCGTGGTCATCACGGTCTTCTCGGACCGCACCTTCGACTTCGTCATCAAGAGCCCGCCGGCGGCCATCCTCCTCAAGCTGGCCGCCAAGATCCCGGTGGAGAAGAAGAAGGGCGGCGAGGTGATCCCCGGCGAGGAGAAGCAGAAGAAGTCCGGCAAGTACAAGGGCTTCAAGGTGACCTCCGCCCAGGTCAAGGAGATCGCCACGACCAAGCTCCAGGACCTCAACGCCCGCGACGTGGACCACGCCGTCCGCATCATCGAGGGGACGGCCCGCAGCATGGGCATCCTCGTCGAGAAGTGACGCCGGGCGTGAGCCCGTCCGGGCGAGCGGGGTCGCGTCAGCGCCCCGAGTGGGGCGTCAGCGGATCTATTGTTTGGGTTTTGCTTCATCCGTGAGAGGCATCATGGCCAAGAAGAAGGACGACCTCGATACGACCGCCGCGGCCGGCAGCGCCGCGCCGGCAGAGGCACCGAAGTCCGACGCGCCGCCCGCACCGGCCGAGGGCGCCCCCGCGCCCGCCGCCGCCGAGGCCGCGCCCGGCGAAGCCACCAAGCGCCGCGGCAGGCAGCCCGGCGTCCCGCC
>CAZVZK010000295.1:0-5773 GCA_964630925.1 uncultured Alcaligenaceae bacterium | reverse complement strand
CCGTGGAAGGCGAAATCGCCTGTACGAACGTCGAAAGATTCACATGCTCTGAGCCTTACCCTCCCCGCTCGTATCATCACTTGTTAATCCGAACCTTCTAAGATGATCCCAGCCCTGAAAGGAGGCCCGCGTGCCCGCCCGGACTGATCGCCCCCTCCTGAAGACGGTTTTGGCCCTGCTCGTCTGCCTCACCGTGGCGGGCGACGCGATGGCCTACACCCTGCCGTCGCCCGAATTCTTCGGGCAGTTCCTGGCCCTGGCGGGGTGGGCCTTCGTCGCCTTCGCCTCCATGCTCCTCTACCCCGTCTACGCCCTCCTCCGCTACTTCCGCGGGCCACGCCCCAAGCCCCCCGCCGCCCCCCCCGAGACGCCCGCACCAGACGCCCCCGACCCCACCACGAATGAAGGACGATGACGACCCCTTCCGCGTCCCCTGGCTGACCCACGGCGTGGGCACGCTCGTCGAACGCTTCCGCCCGGCCTTCGTCGCGCTGGGGAGGGCGGAGACCGCCGTCCTCGCCCACGAGCTGGAGGGCGTCCGCGTCGACGCGCCCATCTTCGTGTGCGGCCTGGCACGCTCGGGATCGACGCTGCTGCACCTGGCCGTCGCCGGCGTGCCCGGCGTCGCCACCCACCGCGCCCGCGACTACCCCCTCGTCTACACGCCCTACTGGACGCGCAAGGCGACGGCCGGCCTCGCCCCCTCGGCGGCGCGCGAGCGGGCGCACGGCGACCGCATCCGCGTCACCTCCGACAGCCCGGAGGCGCTGGAGGAGATGGTGTGGATGGCGTTCTTCCCAAGCTGCCACGACCCGCGTGTCCCGTGCGTCCTCGGCCCCGGCGAGCGTCACCGCGGCTTCGAGGAGTTCCACCGCGCCCACCTCGCCAAACTGATACTCGCCGAGGGGGCCGCCCGTTACGCCGCCAAGGACAACCAGCACGTCGCGCGGCTGGGCTACCTGCTGCGTCTTTACCCCGACGCCCGCTTCGTCATCCCCGTGCGCGCCCCCGAGGCCCACATCGCCTCGCTGGTGCGCCAGCACGAGCGTTTCTCCGAGGGCGAACGCCGCCACCCGCGTGCCCTCGCCCACATGCGTCGGGCCGGGCATTTCGAGTTCGGTCTCGGCCGCCGTCCGATGAACCTGGGGGACGGCGCACGGGTGCGCGAGGTCGAGAGGGCGTGGGCGCGTGGCGGGGCCCTCGGCTGGGCGCGCTACTGGGCGATGGTCCACGATCACCTCGCCGACACCCTCGGCTCGTCGCCGGCCCTCCGTGCCGCCAGCCTCATTGTCCGCCATGAGGATCTGTGCGCCCGCCCGGCGGAGCAGCTCGCCGCCCTGTTCGCCCACTGTCGGCTGAACGCCCCGCAGGAGTACCTGGCCCGCCTCATCGCTGGTGTCAGCAGGCCCGACTATTACTCCAACCCGCTGAGCGCGGCGGACGCCGGCGTCATCCGGGCCGAGACCGCCGACGCGGCGCGGCGCTGGGGGTACGCCTGATCGGCGGGCGACCCGCGCGGCGCGTCATTCTCATCTCTTCTCATGCCTGACTCACGATCCGTTCATCCCAAGGGGCTATCCTCGGCGGAGTGGCGCAGAATCTCGGGAGCGGGGCCGCGAGGGGATCCTCATGAAGGCCGCGAACACGGGGCCCACGCCACCGACGCAAGCCGGGGGCGGAATCGGGGTCATCCTGGCGGGTGTATCGGTGCTGGGGTTCGGCGCGTTGTGTTTCCTGGGCGGGGCGATGACCATGCACGCGGGCGGCCAGAAGGCGCGCCCGTTCGAGCAGGCGTTCCGGGGGGCGACCCAGTGGATGAAGCCCCCGCCGGCGGCGGGGCCGCTGCCGGGCGGGCGCGCGGCCCTGGCCTTCCGGGGGAAGGGGCCGGCATCGGGCCTGACGCTGGTGACGACGAACGAGGCGGCGGAGGCGACGCTCTTCGGCCCGTCGGGGGCGGCGGCCCATGTCTGGCGCATGCCGGACGTCTCGTCCTGGGGTGACGTGCCGGGCTTGCGCCTGCCGAAGGCCGACGAGCCGCTGCACTGGGAGCGGTGTCACGCCTACCCCAACGGCGACCTGCTCGCGTTGTGCTGCGCGGGGTCGCGCTCCCCCTACGGCTTCGCGCTGGCGAAGTTCGACAAGGGGTCGAGGCTCCTGTGGGCGCGGGCGGGCAAGTTCCATCACGACTTCGACGTGGCGGAGGACGGGCGCATTTACGCCCTGACCCACGAGCAGGCCGACCTGCCCGCCGGCTTCGCCAGGCTCACGGGGCCGTACCTCGCCGACGTCCTCCTCGTCCTCTCGCCGGACGGGAGGGTGGAGAAGGAGATCCCGCTCCTCCAGGCGTTTGAGGGGACGGCCTACCGGGAGACGCTGCTCTCGGGGGACTTCACCACGCCCGACCTGGCCACCCCGATCAGCGCGTTCGATCCCGACAAGGGCTTCCCGATCCACGCCCCGGACGCCCCCATCCCCCCGCACGACCCCCACGGCCCGTTCATCCCGCACAGGCCGCCGCAAGGGGCGCCCGGCACGCCCGCCGTGCTGGATGTGCTGCATACGAACGGGGTGCGTGTGCTGAGCCGCGAGACGCCCCGGCTGCCCCTGTTCCAGGCGGGGCGGGTGATGCTGTCGATGCGCACCCCCAGCCTCATCGCCCTCCTCGACCTAGACAAGAAGGCCGTGGTGTGGGCCGCCCGTGGGCCGTGGAAGCACCAGCACGACGCCCAACCCCTCGCCGACGGCCGCATCCTCCTCTTCGACAACCTCGGCGCGTCCGCGGGCGGGGCGCGTGTGATGGAATACGACCCGGCCACCCAGGCCATCCCGTGGTCCCACGGCGGGACGAAGGAGCAGCCACTCGTGGGCGAGTCGCGGGGACGCTGCCAGCGTCTGCCGAATGGCAACACCCTGTACGTGGCCCCAGCCCACCGCGTCGCGGAGACCACCCCCGGCGGCGAGATCGTCTGGTCCCTGACGTACCCCGCGGCGGCCGTCACGGCGCAGAGGCACATCACCGGGGCGATCCGGTATCGTCGGGAAGATCTCCCGTTCCTGGCGGCCCCCTCGACGCGCTGACCGGCCCTTGCGGGCGCGGCCACCCCGTCCTAGCATGCGTGCAGGCGAGGCGGGGAGATGCGAATCACTCAAGCGCACCAGTTCTGGGCGGCCGCGTGCATCCTGGCGATGCCGGCCGCCGGACGCGCTCAGACAGAGGAGGTCCAGCGCGAGGTCGATGCCCTCCTCTGGCGCCTCCGCCTCTGGCGGGCCATCGAGGACGCGACGGGGTTGCCGCCGCTGGTGGCGCTCCTCACGCTGCTGGCTCTGGTGGCGGCCCTGGCAGCGGGAGTCTGGCTGGCCGTCATTTCCCGCCGCCGCGCAAAAACCTAGGCCGGCGGACGCGGGGCCGCATCGGGGAAACCCTCGGAATGGGGGCTTGACTCGGGGCGGGGCGTGGGGAAAAATGCCCCCGTCCGAAGCAAACAGGGAGTTGGCCCGGACGCGCTTGACGCCCCACGCCGTCATCGCTACGAAGAGATTACCTCGGGGAGGCGCCCTGCCCAGGAGGCCGTCGTTTCCTGCGTATCAACTCCCATTCCCCCAACGGCTTGCGTCGTCGGGATGACGAAGGAAAGTGGGGCGGACGTCGCCCCCTCGCGATATTCACGGGGCCGCCCGGAAGCGGCCCCCCCGTTTGACCTACTGGAGAGGGGATTCTGATGCACTCTGGCTTGCTGCTCGACCCGGCCCTGATCGCCGAGGCGGCCTGGCCCTGGCCCTCGGACGACGCCGGCCCCGACATCCTCGCGCCGCGCATGGCGGACGATGAGGACGAGGAGGACGACGACCTCGACGACGACGACGACGACGACGACGACTTCGACGACGACGACGACTTCGACGACGACGACGACTTCGACGACGACGACGACTTCGACGACGACTTCGACGACGACGATGATGACCTCGATGACGACGACGACGACGACGATGACGACGACGACGACTGACCGGCCAGGCCGGCTTTGCACCCGGCCCGGGATCGGTTATAATCGCTGACGGGTGGCGTGGCCCCGCCGCGCCACCCGGCCGACCGGCCCTCTCACAAGGGGAAGTCGATGTCCAACAGCGGCAAGCCTTTCGACGGGGGCGCCCCTGCCTCCAATCAGCCCTCCAGGCTCGAGCCGAGCCAGTTCGACTTCGAGCTGGCCTTCTTCACCGGCATCCTCAAGAAGAACCCCGATTACGTCGACGTGCTGCGCGTCGTCGGCAGCCTGCTGACCCTCAAGGGCCTCGCCTCCGAGGGCCTCAAGGTGGACCGGCGGCTGACGAAGCTGCGCCCCACCGACGCCCTGGCGCACTACAATCTCGCGTGCAGCTACGCCCGCCTCAACCGGGCCAACCAGTCGGTCAAGGCCCTGCGACGGGCCGTCGAGCTGGGCTACCGCGATTTCCGTTACATCGCCGAGGACGCCGACCTCGACCCGATCCGCGAGGACCCGCGTTTCCAGGACCTGTTGCACGAGTTCAACGGCGGCTGACGGCGGGCGGGCTGCCCGTGGGCCGATGCCATGAATGTCCTCTCCAGGGGGCAAGGCGCCCTCTTCAACGACCCGTCCTCCGAGGCCGCACGTGCCGCATTCGCCGGGAAGCCCCGGGCACGCACCGACAAGCTGACGACCGTCCACGACGCCGTCGCCCGCCTGGTGCGTGACGGCGACTACCTCGCCATCGGCGGGTTCGGCGCGAACCGCATCCCCACGGCGGTCTGCCACGAGATCGTCCGGCAGGGCCGGCAGCAGCTGCGCTTCGCCGGGCACACCTCGACACACGACTTCCAGATCCTGTGCGCCGGCAACGGCCTCGGCCGGGGGAAACTGCTGGCGGCGGTGGACGCGGCGTACATCATCGGCCTGGAGGCCCGCGGCCTGTCGCCGCACGCGCGGCGCGTGATCGAGTCGGGCGAGGTGGCGCTGACGGAGTGGAGCAACTACACGCTCGCGGTGCGTTTCAAGGCGGCGGCGATGGGCGTGCCGTTCCTGCCGGCGCGTTCGCTCCTGGGGACGGACACTTTCGCGTTCTCGGCGGCAGCGGTGATTGAGTGCCCGTTCACGGGCGAGAAGCTGGCGGCCATCCCGGCCCTTTATCCGGACGTGTCGGCCATCCACGTGCATGAGGCCGATCGTTACGGCAACGCGCGGTTCTCGGGGACGAGCGTGGCGGACGTGGAGCTGGCGCGGGCGTCGAAGCGGCTGATCATCACCTGCGAGCGCCTGGTGCCGGAGGAGGAGATGCGCCGCGACCCGGCGCGGACGCAGATCCCGTACTTCCTGGTCGATGCCGTCTGCGAGGTGCCTTACGGGAGCTATCCCGGGAACATGCCGGGGGAGTACTTCTCGGACGAGGCGCATCTGCGGGCGTGGATGGCGGCTGAGGCGGACCTCGACCGCTACGCCGAGTGGCTGGGGCGGTACGTCCACGGGGTGCGCGACTTCGGGGAGTACCTGCACGTCTGCGGCGGATTGCCCCGGCTGCAGGAATTGCGGCGGCAGGAGCTGATGCTCGACCGGGGGAGGTGAGGAGATGGGCACCCCTCATGGCGAAGTGCGACCCACCCCGTGGGGCCTGATAGGTCGGTTGCTCCTGATCTTCAGCGTCCCGCCGACGGCGTTCTGGATCTGCCTCGCCCCCCTGTTCCCGACGGAGCCAACACGCGGCCACTCCCCTGGCCGCCGCGTGCCGTTCGACGGGGCGGCGTGGCGGGCGGCAGGCC
>CAZVZK010000294.1:0-5806 GCA_964630925.1 uncultured Alcaligenaceae bacterium | reverse complement strand
TCCGCGAGTGGCTCACCTACCCCGCCAAACCTCGTTCGCCAAAGTAGGCCTCCACAGGTCTCTCCGTCCTCACGCTTTCCCCAGGACGAGGTCCAACGCCCAACACCCCCGCACATGCGGGCCGGGTGAACGCAGGTGGGAGAGGAGGTCGGCGTCATCGCAGCCCCCCTCCTCCAGGGCGTCCGACAGCACCGCCAGCCGCGCCCAATCGAGGTGTCCCGATGGAAATGCCCTCGCCGAGTAAGCCGCCACGGCCAGCGACACCACTTCAGCCGTGAGCCGTCCAAGGCAGGGCTGGCCTGGGGTGGATGTCCGTCCCAGGAGGTCGCGGAGCAAGGAGATACATTGAGGCGACCGATCATCCTCGTCCTGTAGACGGTAATAGCGCCACGAATGTGCGAAGTCGAAGTGCGGACCCGCGAGCGAAGCCGCCAGGGTGGCGGCTCCCTGTTGCCTGCGGGTGTACGCGCCGCCGCGTAAGGCCCGCTCCACGCGATACGCCCGCCCCGACGCCTCCTCCGCCTCCTGATCGCTCGCGTCGCCGTCGGCGAAGCGCTCCGCGACGGCGAGCGCCTCGCGTGTGAAGTCGTGGTTGATCGCCGCCCAATAGAAGCGGAGGTACGCGCAGCCGAACAACCTCGCCCTGCGGCCACCCGCTCCATCTGTAAGACCCGGCAGCAGCGCCTCGACGGTAGCCGGACCCTCCACTCGTGCCGCCGTCATGCCCCGGCCCTCCCGCCCCTCAGCCTATCCGCCTCCCCCTCCCCGCCCAGCCCGCCCCCGGCCATGATGCCGACATGGGCATCCTCTCGAGGCTCACCTCCCTGTTCACCCGCTCCGCCCCGCCGGCCCCCCGCGCCGGCGGCGGCGACTTCATCGACGCCCACCGCCGCCAGCGCGAGCCGTCCCCGCGCGACCTCCTCGCCGAGCTGAAGGACACCGCCTGGGCCTGCGCCTCCGTCTGCACCAGGCACCAGCCAACCCCGCCTCACTCCAGCGCGAGGCGCTCGCCAAGGAGATCGCGCAGCGGCTCCTGGGTCTCTCCGTGCAGCCTGCCATCCAGGACGAGGGACACGCCCGGTGAATCCACCATAGCCCGAGCGAGGGGCAGGTATCCGGGGGCCGCGTCGTACCGCATCCCCGTGAGCGTGAGCCTCCGCAGGCCCGGCAGCCAGGGCGCGCGGGCCAGCGCCCTCACCCCCTTCTCCGTCAGGGGGTTCATGGAGAGGAGCAGCTCGCGCAGACGCGGCATCCGCGCCGACGCCAGCGCCTCGGCCCCGGAGTCGAGGAGGAGGCAGTGCCGCAGGTCCAGCCACTCCAGCGATCCACGCAGGGCCCACGAGCGTAGCAGCGCCAGGAGGCGCTCGTCGCCGATCTGGCACGACAGCATCCCCAGACGCGCCAACGGCCTCGCGGCCACCGCCTCCAGGGCCTCGTCCCCCAGCCGGTGGTTGGCCAGCCCGAGGTGAACAAGGCGGGGGAGGTTGTCGGGCCGCAGGAAGGGCAGGACGGCCTCCGGGCCGAATCCGTTGTGCCCCAGCTCGAGTGACAGCAGGCCCGCGAGGCGGGGCGAGGCGGCCAGCAGGGCCGCCCCCGCGCCGTCGGGGCGGAGGTACGCCGGGTCGAACGCCTGCACGACGGAGAGCAAGGGCGCGTCGGCCACGCGGCCCCAGTGCCTGGTGTCGCCGCCGAGGCGGAGCCGCACGATGCGCCGGGCGCGGAAGACCTCCGGGGCCTCCGCCTGGAGCCCCTTCGTCCGGAACACCCCCATCATCAGGAAGGCGTCCGGCAGCCCGTCCTCCCACGTCTCGAAATGGACATCCCAGGCGCCCGAGAACGGGCGAGGGTCCGCGCCCCGTATCTGTTGGTCCAATTCCTGTCGGCGTTTGCGCGTCGCCGCCCGCGACGCCTCGGCGCGCAGTGGCTGCCCCTGCTCCTCCAGCCAGTCGGCGTAGGCGCCCCGCGCCAGCACATCGCCCGGATCACCCAGCACGGCCCGCAGCAGGGCCTCCTCGTCGGCGCTCACGGCGACCCCTCCTCGATCTCCAGCCTGTCGCCGAGGACGGCGGCCAGGGCCTCCCGGTGCCTCCCGCCGCCACCAAGCACCAGCCGGCAGTCCGGCGGCAGGGCGCGGGCGAGCCGCTCCACGGCCCGCGTGGTCTCGTAGCCGGCGAGGTCCAGACGCAGGCGGCGCAGGCGCGCCACGAGCGCCGAACCCGCGAAGGCGTCGATCACCCCGTCGTCGAACGCCGAGCGGTACAAATCGAGGTTGCGCAGCCCGGCCAGCCCACGCGCCTCGGCCACCTCCCTCGCCCCGGCGTTGCCCCCGCGCATGATCGCCAGCGTGACCAGGCCGTCGAACGCCCGCGAGCGGAGCAGGAGGGACGCCGCCTCGTCGTCCAGGCGGCCGCAATCGAAGGAGCGCAAGGCGGGGAGGAACGGCCCCTCGACGACGGCCCGCATGGCGGCGCCGGTGAAGTCCCCGGCCCGGCGCGACAGGCGGCACAGGCCCCGCAGCCCCGCCTGCCCGAAGAAGTCGGCCAGGGCATCGCCCCGCGGCACGTCCGGCCCGAACGACAGCGAGGCCAGGCCCCCCAGCCACGGGGAGGCGGCCAACGCATCGAGCGCCGCGAACCGCCCGCCCGCGAAGCAGAGGCCCCGCGCCTGGGCCACCCACCCCCCGGCCAGGACGGCGGGCCAGCCGCCCGCCTTGCCCCCGGGCCGCACCTCCGCGACGTGGTGCCGGCGCAGCCACGCCGGCCCCTCCCGTTCGAACCGTTTGGAGGCCAGAGTACGCGCCGCGATGGCCACCCCAGCCAGCCCCTCCGGCGACAGCACGGCGGCGAAGTCACACGGCGCCCCGGCACGCATCGCGTCGGCGAGCAGCGACGCGGCCGCCGTGCGGTCCGGGGCCGCCCAGCGCGTGCTCGCCGCCGCCTGGGCCGAGCCACGCTCCTCCATCCAGTCGGCGTAGACGCCCCGCGCCAGGGCGTCCCACGGGTCGGCCAGCACGGCGCGGAAGAGGCCGTCCTCGTCGGCGTCGGCGTCTCGGGTGGGTCGGTGGTCGTCAGCCATGTCAGCCCCGTCCTCCCCCAGAGGTCCTGCTTTTGACGCCTGCGCCGGATGCGCCGTCCGTGCGGCCTGCCCGTCACATCGCCGCCGCCGTTACCATTTTCCGCTGTGTGCGTCGCCACGATACGCGTAAGATATCACAGTCCTCCCACGGGCCAGCGATCCCCCACTCCTCAATCGCGCGTGGGGTGATCGGCCGCCGAGGCGGGCCTCATGAAACACACCCCCTCCATGGACGCGACCTCCGCCGAGTTCGACATCCCTCGCGAGGAGTTCCTCCGTAACCTGGCCGCCAGCCAGCTCGTCCCCGTGGCCGAGCTCGAGCACCTGGCCCGCACCGAGCCCGGCATCGTCGCCCTCTCCCACGCCCTCATCACCCGCGGCTACCTCACCAGCTACCAGCTCCTCGCCATCACCCAGGGCAAGCAGCGCGAGCTGCGCGTCGGCAACTACGACATCCTCGACCGCCTCGGCGCCGGCGGCATGGGCGCCGTCTTCCTCGCACGCCACCGCCGCATGAAGCGCGTCGTCGCCCTCAAGGTCCTCTCCGCCGAGCTGTCCCAGGACGCCGCCTTCGTCAAACGCTTCCAGCGCGAGGTCGAGACCATCGCCCGCCTCGGCCACCCCAACATCGTCATGGCCTACGACGCCGACGAGGCGGACATCGGCCACTTCCTCGTCATGGAGTACGTCAAGGGCCGCGACCTCGCCTCCCTCGTCGAGCAGGACGGCCCCCTCCCCGCCGCCCAGGCCATCGACTGCGTCCTCCAGGCCGCCCGCGGCCTGGCCTACGCCCACTCCCAGGGCGTCATCCACCGCGACATCAAGCCCGCCAACCTCCTCCGCGACGAACACGGCACCGTGAAGGTCACCGACCTCGGCCTCGCCCGCCGCAACACCCCCCAGGCCGGCTCCGCCGTCAGCGACCTCACCCAGGCGGGCGGCCTCCTCGGCACCGCCAACTACATGCCGCCCGAGCAGGCCAGCGACCCCGCCCTCGCCGACGGCCGCGCCGACATCTACGCCCTCGGCTGCACCCTGCACTACCTCCTCACCGGCGCCGCCCCCTACGCCGCCCCCTCCCTCATGGCCGTCCTCGTCAAGCACCAGTGCGCCCCGATCCCGTCGCTCCACGCCGCCCGCCCGGACGTGCCCCCCCAGCTGGACGCCGTCTTCCAGACCATGCTCGGCAAGACCCCCGCCGAACGCTACCAGACCATGGCCGAGGCCGTCACCGCCCTCGAGGCCGTCGCCTCCCTGCCCGACGTCCCCCACCCGGCCCCCGCCCCGCCGCCCGTCGGGGCCAGGCCGGACGGCGCGCCCACCGCCACCGGCGAGGCGCTGCAGAACACCCTGGTCGGGGCCGGCCGGGCCGCCGAGCCGATGTCCGTCCTCATCGTCGAGCCCTCGCGCGTGCAGGCCGGCATCATCCGCAAGTACCTGGAGGCGCAGGAAGTGGCCGTGGCCGGGGCCGCACACGACGGCAAGGAGGCCCTCGAGTTCGTCCGGGCCAACCGGCCGTCCGCCATCGTCTCCGCCCTGCACCTCGACGACCTGACGGGCCTCGACCTCGCACGCCAGGTCCGCGCCGAGGGCCAGACGCCCCCCCCCGGCTTCGTCCTCATCTCCTCCGCCACCGAGGCCGAGAACCCCTCCCTGAGCAACCTCGGCCGCGTCCTCCTCCTGCACAAACCGTTCACCCCGCAGCAGTTGATCGACGCGCTCGGCGTGGTGACCGGCCAGTCGGTCGCCTTCAAGGCCGACGTGTCGGTCACGCTGGCGGCACGCCCCGCCGCCCTGGCCGCCGCCGCCAGGGCCGGCCGCTCCCACGTGCGCGTCCTCATCGTCGATGACAGCGCCGCCGCCCGCGCCAACGAGAAGGCCACCCTCCAGGCCCTGGGCTTCGCCGACTTCGTCGAGGCCGCCGACGGCGCGCACGCCATCGCCGCCGCCGTCGCCTCCAGATTCGGCCTCATCGTCACCGACTACAACATGCCGCTGATGGACGGCCACGCCCTCGTCAGCTACCTCCGCCAGTCCCCGGCCACCGCCAAGACCCCCATCCTGATGGTCACCACCGAGACGGCCCCGTCCGTCCTCGACCCCGTCCGCGCCCTGGGCGTGGACGGCATCTTCGAGAAGGCGTTCCCCCAGGCCGCCGTCAAGGCGGTCATCGACAGGCTGTTCTGAGAAGACGCCCGGATGGCCAGGAGCCTTGCCCACGGACGGGGCGGAACCGATCCCCAGCGAGGCGACGAGGCCAGACCGCCATGAACGACGTGATCCGCGAATTCCTCCTGGAGACCCACGAGAACCTCGCGCAGCTCGACACCGACCTCCTCGCCCTCGAGAAGGACCCCTCCGAGAAGCAGACCCTCGCCCGCGTCTTCCGCACCCTGCACAGCGTCAAGGGCACCGCCGGCTTCATCGGCCTCCCCAAGCTGGAGGCCGTCGCCCACGCCGCGGAGAGCCTGCTCAGCAAGCTCCGCGCCGGCGAGCTGCGCTTCAACCGCCCCATCGCCACCGGCGTCCTCGCCGTCGTCGACGCCATCCGCCAGATGCTCGCCCACATCGAGGGCGGCGGCGACGAGGGCGACGGCGATTACTCCGCACTCATCGCCCAGCTCGAATGGCTGCACAAGACCGGCGGCGAGGGCACCCCCCCGCCCGGCGTCATCGCCCCGGCCGCGGCCCCCGCGCCGCCCCCGGCGCCCGCCCCCGCGCCACCGCCCCC
>CAZVZK010000293.1:0-5839 GCA_964630925.1 uncultured Alcaligenaceae bacterium | reverse complement strand
GCCGCGCCCCTCCGCGCCTCGTGGGTCACTATCCCAGGGTTATTGAGAAGTTACGGACTGAATCCGCAAATCCTTGGCTGGCAAGGTGTTTAGGGAGCGAAGGCAGACGCGGGGATGTGCGGGTCGATGTATCGCAGGATACGGTTGGCTTCATCGTGGGTCGTCGAGGCTGATTCGTGAAGCGAGCAACGCGGCTTTCATTCTTCGCAAAGCCGGACCGCTGACTGAACATGCAGGCGCCCCGCAAGAAGGATGGTCTACGTCCCTGTTCGGCCTGCAATCGCCGATCAAGGCTTGTGCAGGAGCTTCTCAACTTCGCGGATGCAGACGCCAGGGACCCCGAGGCCCTCAAGGTTTTGCGCCAGCAGCCAGGCCTCTGCCTGCCGTTGGTTCATCCCAGGGTTGGCTGCCTTCCCCGCGATGACCACGGCTGCCGTCCTGGATAGGCCCAGGCTGATGAGGCTTACCATCGTGTCCGAGGAAGCCCCGAGCTCGAGGTAGAGCGGGAGGGCCGGGATGCTGTCGATGAACTGGTCATTCCCCGTCTCCCGGAGAACCTGGCGTAGGATGTCTCCGTAGCATCCGAGGTACTTGACGTAGCGGAACCGCAGATCGTTCTCGATGTCGCCCATCACGTTGCGGATCACGGTCGCGATCGAGGGCTCCTTCTTCTGGGTCTTCTTCTTGTGCTCGAACGCGTCGTTGATCAGCAGCGGCAACGGGTCGCCGCGCATCCAGCGCAGTGCGAGGCCGGCGAAGTACTTGTGCGAATTGTCCTGCTTCTTGCGCCGCTCGAACTGGCTGTGGACACGCTTCAGCAGGCGGAGCATGCCTTGGTACGCGGCCTTCCACTCCGAGAGCGGGTGAGGCGGGATGTATACCCCTGGCCCCTTGTCCCTCACCTTCCCCAGCAGGTAGTCGTACATCTCCTGCTGCCGGTAGACCGAGACGGTGATGTGGCGGGAGGTGGTGCCGGTGGACACCTTCACCTTGGGGACCACCGCCTCGACGGCGGCCTTTACCTCGCCCGCGGACGCCGTGTCGGCGCCGTAGATCCTGGCCAGCGTGGCGTCGAGCGTCCCACGCCTCGCCTCGTTGAAAAGGCGGACGAAGGCGCTTTCAAGCCCCTGGGCGGAGCCGGAGCCGCGCTCCGGGTCTCTCGCGAACGCGACCAGCTCCGCCCTGCGGTCCTGGACGTGCTCGTCGAACGCCGCCTTGACGTGCTGCCTCGGGTTCTGCTTCACCGGGTCCGAACGCCACAGGCGATGGTTGATGACGAAGACGTTGCCCTCGAACTCCCGCCCCAGCCGCCCGGCCCTCCCGGCGAGGTTCCAGAACTCGGGGCCTGATATTGCTTCCGCCCCGGCGGTGTTCCACTCGCCGCCCTTGGTCGGGTCGAGGAGGAACAGGTTCTTGGCCGGCAGGTTGACCCCGTGGAGCAAGGTGCTGGTGCTCACGAGGAAGCGGAGGAGCCCCTCGTCGAAGAAGTCCTCGATGGCCTGGCGGACCACGGACGGCATCTGCCCGTAGTGGAACGCGACGCCAGCCAGCACCGTGTCGGCGAGGAGGTACTGGGGGTGGACGTGGTCCCGCAGGAACTGGGCGAGCTCTTGGAGCTCGCTCAGCGCGTCCCCCTCCGGCAGGTGGCCCGCCGCCGCCCGGTTCTGGGAGATCATCGAGGCGACATCCTCCGCCGCCGCCTGGCTGCCGACGTAGACCAGGTTCTGGTCCTCGCGCCCGAAGTGCCAGCTCAGGGCGGCGAGCGTCTGGGGCGCCTGCAGGAGGTCCATTCCTACGAAAGCCGTGCCGACCGCCTCCCGCGTGCCTCGGATCCAGGCCTCGATGCGGACCAGGCGGCGGAAGGTGGTGTCGGCATCCAGGAAGACGAGGTTCTGGGCGACGGGGCTCTCCGCCTCGTCGATCTGCTGGGCCCCCTCCAGGCCGAAAAGGCCGGCGAAGACCTGCGGGTTCGCGGCCGTCGGGGAGCTGAACAGGAATTGGGTCGGCCCCGCGGCGGACAGGCGATCGATGACGGTGTGCAGGATGATCCCCCGGCTGTCGGAGGCGATCGTCTGCGCCTCGTCCACCACGACCATGCCGAACCGGATCGACGGCGCGAGCTCCAACAGGATCTGCAGCCGCTCCTGCGTCAGCACGTAGATGCCGGACCGCATCCCGGCGTCTTCCGGGCCGACCGGGACCGTGACAACTTGCGGCTCGGCGCCCGTCAATTCATGGGCGATGCCGCGGAGGGCCGTCGACACCTGGTGGATCAGCGAGCGGGTCGGCACGATGTAGAGGCCGAGGAAGTCCCCCGCGCCCGCGAGCCTGCTCCCGAGGTAGTACTGCAGGGCGAAGGACTTGCCCGCCGACGTCGGGGCGGTGACCGTGGCCGACCTGCCGGTGGAGAGCGCCTCCCACAGCCGCCGCTGGAAATCGGTCAGGGTCAGGACGCGCCCCGCCGTGACCAGCACCTCGTTGTTCATCTCACGCGTCTTGATCTCCATCCAGATCGCGTTCCCCAGCCCCTCGCCCGGCAGCATCGCCCGCTGTTCGGGGGGAACGCCGCCCAGGTCACGGAAGAGCAACTGGATCGCCGGGAAGTTCCCGAGGCGCCCGAAGATGACGCACAGCAGGTCGCGCAGGCTCTCCTGGTAACGCACCCCGAACAGCGCCCACGAGCATGAAGCGATGCGGTACGCCGCCTCCTTGCGCTCCGCCGACGTCGTGCCGGCGAAGTGGGTGGCGGACTGCAATAGGCGGACGAGCGCCCCCTCCCCCACCTCGTCCACGTCCCCGTCGACCCGCACATACTCCTGGATGCCGCGGCGGAGGAGGCCCCGGTATTCGGCCTGGAACTCCGGACGCGACCAGACCCGTTCGGCCACTTCTTCGATCATGGCTCACCCCTTCAGCCGGGTGAGGTAGAGGCTGCGGAAGGCGTCGACCGACGGGAACGGGATGAGGAAGAGGTGGAAGCGGAGGGCGTGCAGCTTGTTCGAGTTGATCTTGCTGGTGAACAGGCTGCAGGCCTCCGTCACCCGGCCGAGGTACTCCTTCTTGAACGCGGCCTCCGCGGCGGCCTTGTCCACCTTCGTGAGTTTGCTGAAGTAGGCGAAGTCGAAGCCGACGAAGCAGGCGTACACCTCCTGGAGGTTCTTGTACTCCGCCTCGTAGGGGTCGAAGAACTTCTTGATCGCCTCCCTCGCCAGTGGGTCCTCGGTGTTCATGTGGTCGAGCAGGATCGCGATGTCCCTGTCGCGCGGGGTCTTGCCCTCCTTGGCGGTCTGGAACGCCTTGATGGATGAGCAGACCGCGTCGAGGGCGTCGGACAGCTTGGCGAACAGCTTCGACTCGCCCCAGTACACGGTGAGGGCCCCGGTCGCTGGGTCGAACTTGAGGTGGATGGCGTCCGAGCCGTGGACCGGCATCTCCTCGCTGGTCTTCAAGGACATCTTGCACGCCATCTGCGGCGCCTTCAGCACGGCCTCGAGCAGGAGGAAGAGGATCAATTCCCCCGGCTCGCCGACGGTCTTGCTCGAATTGAGCCCGCGTATCAGCAACTTCTTCGCCTTGTCCAGCATGTCGGACATGTGGCGGAAGTCCTGCTTCACGGCGAACTTCTCCAGGTACTCCGTGCGCTCCTTCCTCGTCAGGCAGAAGTACGGGACCCTGTCGTACAGCAGCTTCGTGAATTCGTCGATCGTCGGCGAGCCGTCGCGGAGGGCGACGTAGTGGAAGTGGCCGGACACCGAGAGCCCTTTCCCGGACCAGTCGTAGGCGATGTCCGGCAGGTGCGTGTCGAGTCCGTCATGGGGGCACTTGAGCGCCCGCTGGAGCTCCGTGGCGACGGCGATCGACAAGGCGGACGGCGGCGGCGCGGGCGGGGTAGGGACGGTCTTCCCGCGCTTGCGGCTTTTCGAGGGGGTGGGCACGATGACACCTGTTGGGGAGGCCACGCCGAGAAGATGAACGGGGAAGGCCCCGGACACGCTCAGGGCACGCAGCCCGGATGCCTGGCCGACATGACGGCGGCAGGCAGGAGTGATGGACTCAGCCGGGCGTCACTCGCCGACCGTGAAGGTGGCTTTGAGATCGACGCAACCTTCACGGAAGCGAAGCATAGAACCTGTCACGGTATTATACCCGGACAAGGGAACAATTGCGCGGCGATTGGAATACAGACGTACTCGACGTGCTGAAGACCACATCGCTTTTGTGCGGGCCTTCGCCCTCACCCCTCGAAGTCCACCCCCTTGATCGCCTCTGCGTCTCCGGCGTCGTGTGCCGAAGCTGGGGCCGGATCTGCTCGCTGGCCATGCCGAAGCGTTGCTTGCCATGCGTCGCCGGGGCGGAGCGGAACCGATTGAAGGTTGCACCCTTGGCCCTGCCCGCTCGCCCAGAACTTGCAACAGATCGAACGGCAGGCTTGAGCTTCTCGTTGGGGACCCCACCGCAGGTTCTGTCCGTACTGGCTGCGGCGTGTATGCGGGATCCAGTTTCCCGGAGAAACGACGGGCGTTCGGGACGCCGGCGGCAGAGAACCGGCAGAGAATCCCTAGCATTCCCTGCCAATTCGCTGTAAAATACGGTGAACGGGCGTCCCGGAACGTCGCCGGAGCACGCACCGTAAATCCTTGCTGATCCTGCCTTTGCCTGAGTGAACGCGGTGGGACTCGAACCCACGACCCACGGATTAAAAGTCCGATGCTCTACCGGCTGAGCTACGCGTCCACCGCCATTGTAGCGTCCGCCCGCCTGCTTTCCAACGCCCCCGGGACGGCGTTTCCATACAATACGCCCTTCACGCCCCAACCCGGAGCCAGACCATGCCGGCCACCACCACCCCCTCCGGCCTCCAGTACGAAGACCTCCAGGCCGGGACCGGCGACGAGGCCGTCAAGGGCAAGACCGTCGAGGTCCACTACACCGGCTGGCTCACCGACGGCCACAAGTTCGACTCCAGCCACGACCGCCGCAGCCCCTTCTCCTTCACCCTCGGCGCCGGCCGCGTCATCAAGGGCTGGGACGAGGGCGTCGCCGGCATGAAGGTCGGCGGCAAGCGCAAGCTCACCATCCCGCCGGACCTCGGCTACGGGGCACGCGGCGCCGGCGGCGACATCCCGCCCAACGCCACCCTCGTCTTCGAGGTCGAGCTGCTCAAGGTGCGCTGACCGTCAGTCGATCATCCCCGCGCCCTCCTCGCGCAGCCGCGCCAGCACGCGCGACCGCGCGATGAACACCGCGTTCACCGTCACCCCCAGGCTGGCCGCCACCTCCGCCGGCGTCTCGCCCGCCAGCGCCGTCCGCCGGAACGCCTCCCACGTCCCCGCCTCGAACCGGGGCCGTATCATCTCCAGCAACTGCCGCGTGACGTGCTGGTCGTGTTCCCGGTCCCACTGCAGGCTCAGGCCGCTCTCCGGCCCCTCCAACTGCTCCAACAGCTCCTGGGCCGTCGCACCCCCGCGCGGGCGGTTGCGCTCCGCACGCCAGAAGTCGCGCAGGCAGTTCACCGTGATCGTCCGCAGCCAGCGGCGGAACGCTCCGGCCCGCGGCTGACGCTCGAACTCGCCCAGGCGGCGCACCAGCACCATCAGCACGTTCTGCGTCACGTCGTCCGCGTCTGCCCCGGACAGCCCCAGCCGCGACAGCCACGCCCGGATCAGCGGCGTGTAGATCGCCACCAGGCGCGCCCACGCGTCCGCGTCGGGCGACACGCGCAGGCGGTCCAGCAGGCTGGCGGACGTCTCGGCCATCGTCCCTCCCACCTCGATTGTAGCACCTCCTAATAGCTGGCAGCCAGCAACAGCCAGCAAACAGCCAGCAACAGCCAGCGGAA
>CAZVZK010000292.1:0-5883 GCA_964630925.1 uncultured Alcaligenaceae bacterium | reverse complement strand
GGGCGCGGGCCGCCCTGGCGCGGGGCGACGCGGCGGCCGCGCTGGCCGAGCTGGAGCGGGCGTCGTCGGGGCCCAGGCCGGACCGCGAGGCCCTGGAGGACCTGTGCCGCCTGCTGTTTGAACGCGAGGGGCCGGCGGCGGCGGCCGGGGCGCTGGGCAGGCTCGTCGGCCTCGCGCCGGACGACCCGTCGGCGCGGCACAACCTCGGCGCCGCGCTTCTGGAGGCTGGGGACGCGGCGCGGGCGGAGGGGCACCTGCGCGAGTCGCTCCGGCTGCGTCCACGCTCGGCGGACACCCTCGTCCAGCACGGCCGCGCTTTGGAGGCTCTGGGGCGGGCGGCGGAGGCGCGGGCCGCCTGGGCGGAGGCCTTGCGGCTCCGCCCGGGCGACCGTGAGGCGTCGGCGGGGCTCGCCAGGACGGCCTGAGGGCGCGTGGGGCGCCTGGCGCCGCCCCACGCAGGCCGTACAACAGGCGTGAGGGCGGGGCCGTCGGCCGGGAGGTGAGCCGTGGAGAAGACCAACACCAAGGCCGAGGACGCGGACGGCACGCCGTGCGTCGCGCGGCTGCTGGCCGCCGAGGTGGCCGCGAAGACCGTCCGGGGCACGGCGGAGGAGGTGTCGCTCCTCCACTCGTCGCCCCGGTTCCCCGCCGCCATCCCCGACTGGTAATCGGCAACCAATTCAGGTTCTTCGGCACGTTTGGTGATTCTGTACAACGAGGCAGTGGACACCCCAGCGCATCTCCTTTCCCGAGTGTGAAAGGCCCAGGAGATGCAACCGCTCGCGTTGTTGCCGCCATCCGTCGAGCTGTCGCTCGACGGCGTCGCCATCGGCCCCTCGTCCGTCGACCTCTTCTTGCGCACGGCCTCGGAGGCCGCCGACTGCCCCCTGTGCGGCCGGCCGGCGCGGCACGTCCACAGCCGCTACGCCCGCCACGTCGGCGACCTCCCCTACCAGGGGCGCGCCACCACCCTCCACATCAGGGCACGCAGGTTCTTCTGCAAGAACGACGACTGCCCTCGGGCCGTGTTCTGCGAGCGCTTGCCCGACCTCGCCCCCAGGCACGCCCGGTCCACCCCGCGTTTGGCCGACGCCCAGCGTGCCGTGGCCTTCGCCCTCGGCGGCGAGCCGGGGGAGCGGCTCGCCTGGGGGCTGGGCATGCCGGTCAGCGCCACCACCCTGCTGCGCCGAGTCAAGCAGGCGGCGCTGAGGCCCGTGCCGACGCCTCGCGTGCTGGGCGTGGACGACTGGGCCTGGCGTAAGGGCCACAGCTACGGCACCATCCTCGTCGACCTGGAACGCGGCGAGGTGATCGACCTGTTGCAGGGACGCGACGGCGAGGCGCTCAAGCGGTGGCTGATGGAACATCCCGGCGTCGAGGTGATCAGCCGCGACCGGGCCTCGGCCTACGCCCAGGCGGCCTCCGAGGCCGCGCCCCAGGCGACCCACTGTCGCTTATCAGGCCGTTACCCTCCTTGCGGGGTGAACTCAAGTTGATCTGCGGGAAACGGATCCCAGATGATGCAGGTAATCTCGTTCCGAAACGCTTTGGCCAGAAAGCTGGTCAGGGACATCTTCCACTCTTCGTAGACATCGTCGTGCCGCTTCAGGATGATGGGCCAGTGATCTGCCTCTCCCTTAGTGAGCCAGCACAGCATATGGCCGTTCTCATCCCGACCGCACGGCAGAAGTCCTGGCCGGCTTGGGGAGATGTCGTACGGAACCTCCCGAAGCGGTGATCCCTTGATCTCCTGCAACATCTCGCACTGCGAATCCACGATTTCCTGATACCGTGGATCGAAGGGATTGAAGACCTCGATGTAGCCCTCGCAGAACCGGCCACTCCCGTATGTCCTTCCGAAGTCACGGTAATCCGCTGGGAGAGGGAGTCCTCGATACTGCGGGGCAGATGATGCCCCAGCGTGGACAGGGGTGCTTGGAGGAGGAACTACGGCAGTCAATTCTCCAATTGACATTCCAATCTCCTTTACGGGGAAGCAGGTGGGGGAGGCGGGACTGTTGTCGTTGGGCATGGAGGGCATGGAGGAAGCGGGGCGTAGGTACACTGGGGACGCCGCCCCATCTTCGTATCGACATTGGTGATCCTCGCCCGCAATACCCAGGCATTGTCATCGCTCGCAACAGTTAAGGTAATGAAGTTAGGCTTCAAGCTGTCGCCCGTGTAACTTGCTGTTGCTCTGTACCTCACACAGATATTGCAGGTCTCCACCATCATTCTGACCAGCTTCTCGCAATCAGCAAATATGGTGCCATTTGGGTATTGGTAGAGCGGAACCATATTCTCCCAACTGGAGCCGCCAGGGCCTCCAAGAGAACTGCCCAGCAAGTGGCCTCGCTCCCATTGCGTTAGCGGGGGAGGATTCATGTCCCTGAACTCTTTCCACCACTCGGGACTCCGATTCCCCGAATTAAAGTTGGAAAACCTCATGCCGCGAGGAGGAAGGGAAGAGGGGGTGATGTACGCGACGACCCCTTTCGCACGCCGAACGGATCTCATAGCTGCCCCTGTCCCGAACATCACTGTTTCCATCGGGAGCGGATTGTAGCTTCCTCCAGGAGGAGTGCATGGCGTTGACGCATTATGCACCAGGATGCCCTGCTCCCCGACGCGGTAGCAGTGCTGGCCGTCCACCTCGATATTGTACACCGGCTCCCTGCCCGGACGCAACGTCACCGACAGCACCCGCGCCGCCCCGCCGTCCCTCGTGCTCAGCCACTCGCCCTCACGCAGCCCCAGAACGGACACCCAGTCCTGGCGGTCCAGGGACCACACCGGGTGCGCCCCCGTGATGCCGATCACCTCCGGCTCCCCTTCGACCTGCAAATCACATACCTGACCGCTCGTATGCGCGAACCACCCTGTCACCAGGTGCCCCGGCCCCGGCTCCAGCTCCGGGCAGTCCTCCACGGAACGCAGCGTGGCCCAGCCCTCGATCCCCTGCTCGGGCAGGTACAGCCACATCAGGCCGCCGACGAAAGCAGCGCTCACGCCCAGCCACTCCGCGTCGCGCAGCAACACTGCCTCCGTGCCGTTGCCGTCGCCGTGGTCCACCGACAGCCGCACCAGTCGCAGCGCATCCCTGTCGAAATCACGCTCGGGCGCCAGCCCCTCGCCGGGCACGCGCAGGCCCACACGCGGCACCCGGATGTGCACGGGCCCCACCACGTCGCCCGTCTTGAGCGTCGGCAGCGTCCCCCCGGCGATGCACTTGCTCATCGGGCCCGTGCCCGGCGTCTTGCCGCCCTTGCCGTCCTTCCTGCAGCACGGCCCGCACAGCTTGGCCCCGAGGTCGGCCAGCGCCGGCAGCTCCTTCTGCAGTTCCTTGCGGTCCTTCAACTGCCCGCCCTTGTCCGACTGCGTGCCCGCCCCCTTGCCCCCCTTGCCAGCCTTCTTGCCGACCTGCTTGCCCCCCTTGGACGCCGGCCTGTCCAGTTTCTGCCCCTCGGTCACCGGCTTCGCCCACTTCTCCCCGCGCGTCACCGCCGCCTTCAACTTGCCTTCCCCCTTGATCGCCGCCTCCTTGGCCACCGGGTCCGCCGACGTCTTCGCACGCATGACACGCGCGCCCAGGTCCTCGGCGGGGCTGGACTCCACCATCACCACCACCTCCCCGCCCTTCTTCGCCAGCCACGCCTTCGCCTTCGCCTTCTTGTCCGTGCCCTCGACCTTCTTCGTCAGCGGCTCGCCGCCCGCGCCGCCCAGCCCCAGCCCCACGCGCTTGGCCAACCGCACCAGCGCCTCCATCAACTTCCTGATCTGATCGTGGAGCCACTTCTTCACCTTCGCCAGCGTGTCCCGCAACATCGTCGGGATGTCCCCCAGCCGCAGCCGCGCCTGCACGAACGTCAGCGCCAGCCCCACCCCGTCCTGCAGCCCGTTCCTCACCGCCAGAGCGATCCCCGGCACGTCCTTGGCGATCACCGCCTTGCCCGCCCGCGCCACCCGCCCCCCCAGCCTCTTCAGACTCCCCGCCACGCGGAACACCACGTCCAGCGCCTTGTACACCTGCCACGCCCCCGTCGCCGCCTGGCCCACCAACGGGACCCACCCCACCACCGCCGCCACCGCCGCCTCCGTCGCCAGCGCCCTCACCGCCCCGGCGCCCACCTCCAGCGCCGCCCCCTTCAGCATCTCCGTGATCAGCGTCGACGTGTTCAGCGCCTCGGCCCCGCCCCCCTCGCCCCCCCCGAACAGCTTCGCCAGGGGGCTGCCCTCGATCAACTCCGCGGCCTTGCCCTCGAGCAGGTCCACCAGCCCCTCCCACCCCCCCTCCGCCGCCGCCTGCAGCAGCTCGAACCCCGCCAGCAGCACCCCGGCCACCGCCCCGCCCTCCTTCACCTCGCGCAGGATGTCCAGAACCCCCTCCGGGGTCAGCCCCAGCACCTGCAGCAGGCCCGTCACCACCGACCACGGCTCCGGGAACCAGTCGTCGCCCCGCGCCGCCCCCTCGGGCGGGCCGTCCCCCTCGGGCACCTCGACCCCGTCCTCGCCCGGCCACTCGCCGAACAGCCAGCCGAAGAAGGCGTCCCCCAGGTTGTTGGCGAACCGCTCCGCCGGCGTGAAGAAGTCGGACGCCCCCTTCCCGACCCCCGCCACCAGGGCATCGCCGACCGCCTTGGCCTCGGCGATGATCCTCTCCAGCAGCTCGGGCGCGTCCTCCCCGAAGCGGTCCAGAATCTCGACGAAGGCGTCCGCGTCCAGCTCGGGGTACAGCGCCTTCGCCTGCTGGAGCATGGCGGCCAGGCCGACCAGAGTCGCCTTCGCCGCCACGCCGGCGACCGGCTTGACGGCGATACGCCACACGTCCGCGCCGGCCTGCCGCACCGCGTCCCAGAGCAGCTTGCCCGCGGGGGCGAGGGCGTGCGACCACGAGGCGGGCGGGTCGCCCCATGTCAGGGACCCGCCGCCCCCGGCGCTGATGGCGTAGTCGCGCTCCAGGGACGACAGGATCAGGGCGGAGACCGATCCCGGGCCGGCGCGGGCGCGGACACGCGCCTTGGCCCAGAAGGCGGCGGGGAGGCCGCCGAAGAGGTCCACCACGCCGTAGTCGTAGCCCCTGACGCCCTCCACGCCCAGGCGTAGGTGCAGCCGCCGATTCCCGGTGATGGGGGTGAAGCCCGTGTCGCGCTCGATCTGACCCGCCAGCACGTCGGCGAGCGGCGATCTGGTGAAGGTGCGGATGGCCCGCAGGGGGACGTGGGGGTAAGGCAGCAGCCTGGAGTTGCAAGGGTCGAGCTCCCACGTCGTGAAGTCCGCCTCCGGCACCAGCACCCTCTTGCCGGAGGGGTCGGTATTGTTGACGGGGTCGTTGTTGGCGTAGCGGAACAGGTTGGCGTCCCCCGCGCCGAAGCCGTCCGGGTCCTTCGACAGGAAGCGCGCCGACTCGGGGTCGTAGCTCCTGGCGCGCAGGAAGTACAGCCCGTACTCGGTGTCCTCCTGGTAGCCCTGCTTCCCGACCCAGGTGTACCTGTTGGGGCCGACGCTCGACACGTGCGTGGACAGCCCGAAGGCGCGGTAGGAGTACAGCGCCTGCACGCTGCCGTCCGGCGCCAAGAGCGCGTCGGTGCTGCCGGGCGCCTCGTGCCCGAAGTGGCTCGTGCCCCCCCCGCCGTAGGCGCTGACCAGGTCCCCGTACTGCTCCTCGGTGGACACGAATTCCTTCTCCACCGTTCCCGCGCCGTCGGCCTCCTGCAGCACCTTCTCGAAGTCGAAGATGAAGCGGGTGGTCTGCGACGGGCCCTGCTTCTTGAGCCTGCGCCCGTCGCCGTCGAAGGTCAGCGTCACCCTGCCCGCCTGGTAATCGGCGTGCAAACCAGACCCACCTCGGCCAGGAAATCGGCAAGCAATCTGGGCCCACCCCAG
>CAZVZK010000291.1:0-5917 GCA_964630925.1 uncultured Alcaligenaceae bacterium | reverse complement strand
CGTCCGCCCCTCCACGTCGTCCGACTTGACGGTGAGCAGCTCCTGCAGGATGTAGGCGGCGCCGTACGCCTCCAACGCCCACACCTCCATCTCGCCGAACCGCTGCCCGCCGAACCGCGCCTTGCCGCCCAGCGGCTGCTGGGTGATCAGCGAGTAGGGGCCGGTGGCGCGGGCGTGCACCTTGTCGTCCACCAGGTGGTGCAGCTTGAGCATGTAGATGTAGCCCACGGTGACGGGCTGCTCGAACTTCTCGCCCGTGCGCCCGTCGTACAGCCAGGACTTGCCGGAGACGGGGAGGTTCGCCTCCTTCAGGCAGTTGCGGATCTCCTCCTCCGTCGCCCCGTCGAAGACCGGCGTCACCGCCTTGAAGCCCAGCTTCGCGGCGGCCCACCCCAGGTGGGTCTCGAGGATCTGGCCCACGTTCATGCGGGAGGGGACGCCCAGCGGGTTCAGCAGGATGTCCACCGGCGTGCCGTCCGCCATGTACGGCATGTCCTCCACGGGCAGGATCTTGGAGATCACGCCCTTGTTGCCGTGCCGGCCCGCCATCTTGTCGCCCACCGAGATGACCCGCTTGGTGGCGATGTACACCTTGACCATCTGCGTCACGCCGCTGGGCAGCTCGTCGCCACGCTTCAGGGCGTTGAGGCGCTGCTCCTTCTCCTCCAGCAGGTGGTGCAGCTGGTCCTTGTGGCGGTTCCAGATCTCGTCGGCCTTGGACTTCTTGTCGCCCGTCTGGATGCCGAGGTGATCCAGGCGGAACTCGGCGGCCTGGTCCACCAGGATGCGGTCGTCCTTGTCCACCCCCAGCGACTTGTTGTTGCGCGTGTCCTTGACCGCCTTCACCTCCAGCGCCCCCGCCAGCTCGGCGGTCAGCGAGCGGAACTGGTCGGCGATCTTCTTGTTCCAGCGCTCCTCCGTCTCCTTCTGCTCCTTGTCGAACTGCTTCTTCTCGGCCTCGCTCATGTTCGCACGCCGGCTGAACCGCTGCGTGTCGATCACGA
This sequence comes from uncultured Alcaligenaceae bacterium, assembly GCA_964630925.1. Taxonomy (GTDB): domain Bacteria; phylum Planctomycetota; class Planctomycetia; order Gemmatales; family Gemmataceae; genus RGDT01. Next base: position 4,913 of record CAZVZK010000291.1, on the reverse strand, counting down.
TGCCCTCGACGCCCGACGGCACCTCCAGCGAGTCGTTCTTCACGTCCTCGCCCGCCCGCCCGAAGATGGCGTGCAGGAGCTTCTCCTCCGGCGTCAGCTCGCTCTTGGACTTCGGCGACACCTTGCCGACCAGGATGTCGCCCGGCTGCACGAAGGTGCCGATCCTCACGATGCCGAAGTCGTCGAGGTTGTTGAGCGCCTTCGGCGAGACGTTGGGGATGTCGCGGGTGAACTCCTCCTTGCCCAGCTTCGTCTCGCGGATCTCGATCTCGAAGTTCTCGATGTGGATCGACGTGTACGTGTCGTTCTCCACGAGCCGTTCCGAGATGATGATCGCGTCCTCGAAGTTGTAGCCCTCCCAGGACATGAACCCGACCAGCACGTTGCGGCCCAGCGACAGCTCGCCGTTCTTCGTCGCGGCGCCGTCCGCGATCACCTGCCCCTTCTTCACCTTGTCGCCGATCTTCACGATCGGCTTCTGGTTCTGGCAGGTGTGCTCGTTGAGGCCGACGAACTTGCGCAGGCTGTACTCGCGCTCGTCGATGCGGATCCGCTGCGAGTCGACGTGGGTCACGGTGCCGGCACGGTGCGCCCGCACGACCATGCCGCTGTTGTGCGCGACGGGCAGCTCCAGGCCCGTCGCCACGATGGGCGGCTCGGTGATGAGAAGCGGCACCGCCTGCCGCTGCATGTTCGAGCCCATCAGGGCGCGGTTGGCGTCGTCGTGCTCCAGGAACGGGATCAGGCCGGCGGAGACGCCCACCATCTGCTTGGGGCTGATGTCGGCGAACTCGATCTCCGTGGGGACGATGCTGATGAAGTCGCCCTGGTGCCGGGCCGTCACGCGCTCGGCGGTGATCTTCGTGCCGTCCGTCTCGGTGTCCGCCGGGGCCAGCTTCGCCGCCGACTCCTCGTCGGCACGCATCTGCTTGACCTTGTCCATCAGCTTGCCGTTCTTGATCTGCCGGTACGGCGTCACGAGGAAGCCGTAGTCGTCCACCTGGGCGTAGACCGACAGGTGGGAGATCAGGCCGATGTTCGTGCCCTCGGGCGTCTCGATGGGGCAGATGCGGCCGTAGTGCGAGATGTGCACGTCGCGCACGTCGAAGCCGGCACGCTTGCGGTTGAGGCCGCCCGGCCCCAGGGCCGACAGCCGGCGCTCGTGCGTGAGCTGCGACAAGGGGTTCGTCTGGTCGACCACCTGCGACAGCTCGCCGCGGCCGAAGAAGTACTCGATGGCGGCGGAGATGCTCTTGGGGTTGATGAGCGAGCGCGGCGTCATGTCCTGCTGCTCGCGGATGCTCATGCGCTCCTGCACGGTGCGGCGGAGCTTGAGGAAGCCCTTGCGTAGCTCCTCGGCGGCCAGCTCGTCGATGGTCCGCACGCGGCGGTTGCCGAGGTGGTCGATGTCGTCGATGGTGCCGCCGCCCGAACGCAGCTTGAGGAGGTAGCGGATGCTGTTGAGGTAGTCGAGCGACCGCAGGGTCATCTCGGCCTCGGGGATGTCCTGCTCGAACTTGCGGTTGATACGGAAGCGGCCGACCTTGCCGAGGCGGTAGCGGTTGGCGTCCTGGAACTTCTCCTCGAAGAGCTGCTTGGCCTTCTCCAGCGCCGGCGGGTTGCCCGGACGCAGACGCTGGTAGATCTTGAGCAGCGCCGCCTCGTGGGTGGCGTTGCCGTGCATCGACGCCTGGTCCTCCTCCAGCGAGCGGAAGACGATGTCGTCCTTGGGCCGCGTGATCGCGGTCACCTCGCGGACGGGCGTCGTCAGCAGCTTGTCGAACTTCTGCTCGGTGAACTCCTGGCCGGACTCGAGGTAGACCTCGCCGGTCTCGGGGTCGATGACGTCATCGACGGCGATGCGCCCGACGAGGGCCGCGCGGGCGGCGCCGTCGATGGCCACGGTCTCGACGAGGTCCTCGTGGAAGGCGCGGAGGATGGCGCCGTTGTCGCTGTAGGCGGGGTCCATCGCCCGCAGCAGGGTCATGGCGGAGAACTTGCCGGACTGGTCGATGCGGACCTGGAGGTTGTCCTTCTTGGAGACGTGGATCTCGATCCACGAGCCGCGCTCGGGGATGATCCGGCAGTAGTGCATCTTCTTGTCGCCCTCGGACTCGACGACGAAGTCCACGCCGGGGGAACGATGCAGCTGGCTGACGACGACGCGCTCGGCGCCGTTGATGATGAACTCGCCGCCGCCGATCATGATCGGCATGTCACCGAGGTAGACCTCCTCCTCGATGGGCTCGGGCTGCTTGTTGAGGCGGAGCCAGACGCGGAAGGGCCGCCCGTAGGTGAGGCGGAGCTGGCGGCACTCGTCGGTGCCGAAGCGCGGCTTGCCGAGGTCGTACTTGATGTAGTCGAGGGAGATGGTCCCGTCGTACGACTTGATCGGGAAGATCTCCTTGAGGACGCCTTCGAGGCCGTGGGGGAGCCGTTCGGTGGCGGGGGTCTCGTACTGCAGGAAGCGGGCGTAGGAGACGGTCTGGATATCGGTCAGGGGTGGGATGTCGACCGTGTCGCCGTGGCGGCCGAAATTGCGCGACTTGGCCGGCACGATGGTCCGGATCGAGGGAACGGGCATGCTAGGCACCTCCCAGATGGCAACACGGGGCACGCTGGCGCCCGGCGAGACACGGACGGCCCTCCCCGCGTTCACGCGGCGAGGAGGGCGGGGATCATCCGTCCCGTCGGGGGCAGGCCCGTGCGAGCTCCATTTCGGTGTCGATCAAAGGCGTCAAACAAAGGGCGTGGGGCGTGCGCGTGCCGCAAGCCGGGCGCACGGCCCGGCCCATCCTTGGCCCCCGGTGGAGGGGGCACGAGGGGTTGTCGAAGTGTGGCACTCTGCGATCCACCCTGTCCGCGATGGATTGGAACGGCGGCCATGCCGGTGAGGGCGTCCCTGACCCGCACCCGCTGGCGGCCTCCGCGCGCCTCGACTCCATTATACGGCGATACGTCCCGGCCAAGCTGTTATTTCAACAGAAAGGCACGGGGGTTGCAAGCGCGAATCGGTTTTCAGTTTTCAGTTTTCAGTTTTCAGCGGCGACTCCAGGGGCGACCTCGCACCCCGTGGGCCTGGCTGGTACCTGAAAACTGAAAACCGAAAACTGAAAACTACTTGATCGTGACCTTGCCGCCGGCCTCCTCGAGCTTCTTCTTGACGGCCTCGGCCTCCTCCTTGGGGATGTTCTCCTTGATCGGCTTGGGGGCGCCGTCCACGAGGTTCTTGCCGTCGGCCAGGCCCACGCCGGTGATCTCGCGGACCACCTTGATGACGCCGATCTTCTTGGCGGGGTCGGCCAGGCCCTCGAGGATGACCGTGAACTCGGTCTTCGCCTCGACGACCGGCGCGACTGCGGTGGGGCCAGTCGGGGCGGCGACGGCGACGCCGGCGGCGGGCTCGAGCTTGTACTTCTCCTTCAGATACTCCTTGAGCGCCACGGCCTCGGTCAGCTTGAGGCCGGCGATCTGATCGCCCAGGGACTTGATCGTGTCAGGGATGTCCATCGTCGGGGTTCCTTTCAGGGTGTGAGTGCCGCCTGAAGCGTGGCGGCGGTGCGTAATAGTTGGTTGGAGCTCTCGTCGAGCACGCCTCTTGCGTGCTCGGTGCCAGCGTCGAAGAGGGCACGCTGGAGGCGTGCCCTACGAAAGACTCACGCCGCCGGTGCCGGTTCGGGGGCGGCGGGCTCGCCCTTCTTGAGGTTCTCGACGTGCGCGTCCACCTGGCCGGCGATCTCGTTGCCGGCGCCGACCAGCAGGCCGGCGATGGCCGAGCCGGGGGCCATGAACGCGCTGATGATCTGGCCGATCAGCTCCTCGCGGGTCGGCATCTTGATGGCCACGTCGAACGGCACGGGGGTGCCGTCGGCGATGGCGCCCTTGATGACGACCTTCTCGTGGTCCTTGGTCTTGTACAGGGCGGCGTTCTTGGGGTTCTTCAGCTCGCCCTCGATCTCGCGCGACAGCTCGGCGATGCTGTTGCCTCCCCAGGCGAGGACCGTCGGCTTCTCCCAGTAGGGGGACTTGTCCGGCACGTTGAAGTTCAGCTCCTTCAACACGCGCCGGCACAGGCTGTTCTTGACCATCTTGAGGCGGACGCCCTTCTTGCGGAGCTGCGCCCGCAGGGTGTACTCGCCCAGGCTGGACAGTTTTTCGACGCTGAGGACGACCATGTCGCGCACGTTCTTGAACGTGCCCTTCATGTCGTCCATCTCCATCTGCTTGATCTGCTTGCTCATGGCCCTGCCTCCCCCCGCCTTACATGCTGACGGGGACGGCCGGAGTCATGGTCCCCTTGATGGTGATGCTGTGGATGTAGTTGCCCTTCACGCCGGACGGCTTGACGGCGCGGATGACGTCGACGAACGCCTGGATGTTGGCCGCCAGCTTGTCGTCGTCGAAGCTCATCTTGCCGAGGCCCGCGTGGACGTTGCCGCCCTTGTCGGAGCGGTACTCGACCTTACCGGCCTTGAACTCCTTGACGGCCTGGGCCACGTCGCCGCCGCCGGGCACCACCGTGCCCGCCTTCGGGGTCGGCATCAGGCCGCGGGGGCCGAGGACCTTACCGAGGCGCGACACCTGGCCCATCATGTCCTGGGTGGCCAGGGCCACGTCGAACTCCATCCAGCCGTCGGCCTGGATCTTCTTGATGAACTCGTCGCTGCCGGCGTAGTCGGCGCCGGCGTCCTTGGCCTTCTGGACGTTATCGCCCTGGCAGAAGACGAGGACGCGCTTCGGCTTGCCGAGGCCGTGGGGCAGCGGCACGGCGCCGCGGATCATCTGGTCGGCCTGCGTGGGGTCGATGCCGAGGTGCATGTGGACCTCGACCGTCTCGTCGAACTTGACGCGCTTCAGGGACTTGACGAGCTGCAGGGCGCGCTTGAGCGGGACCGGCCCCTCCTTGGCGACCT
>CAZVZK010000290.1:0-6037 GCA_964630925.1 uncultured Alcaligenaceae bacterium | reverse complement strand
AAGGCGCCACGCCAAGCCCGTCGACGAGCCCTCCGTGCTGACTCCGCAGAGCTGGGAATCCGCCGGCCTCCTTGCGGCGCGCCCCGTGGCCGTGGTACCCTGATGTGCCCATCACGGAGCCGCACCCCCATGACGCTGCCGCTCATCCTGGCCCTCTTCGCCGCCGCCCCGCCCGCCGACCCCGTCGCGCCGCTCGTCCTCGGCCTCGGGGGCCGCTCCTCCTTCGAACGCGACCACGCCCAGGCCAGGCTCCTCGCCCTGGGGCCGCCCGTCCTCGCACGCCTCAAACGCGAGCTGGCCTCGCCCGACCCCGAGGTCCGCCGCCGCCTCCTCCGCGTCGTCGCCGTCCTCGAGGCCGAGCTGGACCTCCGCCCGACACGCATCACCGCCGACTTCAAGGCCACGCCCCTGCCGAAGGTCTTCGCCGCCCTGCGCAAGTCCGCCGGCACGCCGCTCGTCCTCGAGGCGATGGAGGCCGAACAGATGGGCGCGCTGAGGCTCACGGCCACGTTCCGCGACGCCACCTTCTGGGAGGTCATGGACGAGCTGTGCCGCAAATGCTCCCTCCGCGTCGCCGGCCTCGGCGGCGACGCGGAGAAGGGAGAGCCGGCGTTCGTCCTGGTGCCGGCCCGCAGACAGCCGGCATTCGCCGTGCGCCACGGGGCCTTCCGCCTCGTCATGACGCGCATCTCCAACAACCGTTCCCTCGACCTGGAGGACGACGGCCCGGCGCAGGGCGCGGGGCTGGAGGTCGATTTCTCGCTCCACGCCGAGCCGCGCCTCCGCGTCGTGAACGTCGGCCGCCCGGTGATCGAGTCGGCCTACGATGACCGCGGCCGCGCCTTGCCGCAGAAGTCCGACCCCGACGGCGATGACGAGGATGGGCCGAAGATGGGCGGCCCCCCGCTGCCCCCGCCGCCCCCGGCCGTCGTCCTGCGTGACGAGCGCGGCGGCGGGGACACCAGCACCGCCGCCGTCCTCGCCACGCCCTCCGACGGGGCGCGGCGGCTGCGGTCCATCAAGGGCGCCATCCCCGCGACCGTCCTCGTCGGCCACAAGACCTCGGTCCTGCTGGAGAAGTTGGAGAAGGGCGGCAAATTCACCGCCGAGGGCCAGACCTACACCGTCGCCTCGGTACGCACACGGGCGCAGCTCCAGGAGGTGCGCATCAAGCACGCCGGCAAGGGCGGCATGGAGGAGGTGGCGTTCACGGGGCTGCAGGCCCTGGAATTCATCGACGCGTCCGGGCGGATCTGCCGCCACGAGCTGGCCGACGCCAACGAGACCGAGGTCGTGATCCAGGTCTCCCCCAACGGGCGGGGGCGCGGGCGCGCCTACGCGACCCGCCTCCTGTGCAAAATCCCGCTGACCCGCGAGATCCGCATCCCCTTTGAATTCCGCAACGTCCCCCTCCCCTGAGGCGCCGGCGCTCCGGTCCGTGATTGAAGCGAGGGCTGTATCGTCCGTATCATGGACGGTGCGGCCCAACGCATCGGTTTTGCCAACGGGAGCACGCGTGTACAACCTTCGCATCCTCACGGGCGTCCTCGCCACGGCCGCCGCCTCGGCCCTCTTCGCGGCGGCCCCGGTGCCGCACCTCGACGAGATACGCTTCTACCAGAGCCTCATCGAGGACATGGGCGGACGCGACTCCGCCGGCCGAGAGAAGGCCGAACGCCGCCTCGGCGCCATCGGCTCCCCCGCCATCCCCTACCTCCGCCAGGCGGCCCGCCACCCCGACCCCGAGGTCCGCCGCCGCGTCCTGCGCCTCCTGCCGGTGCTGGAGCACGCCAAACTCGTCGCCCCCAAACGCTACTCGCTCAGGGTCACCGACCAGCCCCTCGAAGGCGTGCTGAAGGCGCTGAGCAAGACCACGGGGTACAGGATCGACAACAACCGCCCCTGGGCAGCGGCCGGCCCCGGCGTCAAGGCCGCCGACGGTAAGTTCACCTACGACTTCAAGGACGCCACCTTCTGGGAGATCGCCGACCGCGTCTGCAAGGACGCCGGCCTGACCGTGCAGCCGAGTTACGGCGACGACACCCTCCGCCTGTACTCCTCCGGCGCCGTCCCCATGCTCACGGGCGTGGCCGGCTCCTTCCGCTACGCCTCGGGCAACTTCCAGCTCTACCGCAACGTCGAGCTGACGGCCCCCCCGGGCGGGATGCCACCGGCACGCACGGAGACGCTGACGTTCAACTTCACGATCAACGCCGAGCCGCGCCTCCCCTTCCTGGGCAACACCGACCCCCGTCTGGAGGCAGCCTACGACGACCTGAAGGGGTCCATGCTGCCGCCCCCCGAGGCCGAGGAGGCGCCGATGTTCAACCCCTGGGGTGGGCGGGTCACCACCCGGCGGTACGGCGGCAGCGGGCAGAAGCAATTCGTCCTGAACGTGTCCACGCCACTGGGCAAGGCCTCCGCCGGCGCGAAGACCCTCAAGGTGCTACGTGGCACCGTGCCGGTGACCCTACTTGTCGAGCAGAAGCAGCTCGAGGTGAGCGGCGACATCCTCAAGGCCGACGGGAAGAAGGCGGACCTGGCGGGCGTCGAGTTCCTCGTCCACGAGGTCAAGACGATGCCCAACAGCCAGTACCAGGTGCGGATGACGGTCACGAACAAGGGCAGCCCGTCGGACTACGCCTGGATGAACACCCTGCACCAGCGGATCGTCCTGCACGACGAGGCGGGCGTGAAGTTCCAGAACTACGGGTCGAGCTGGGGCGGAGGCCCCGGCGCCGTCTCCGTGCAGCTCACCATGACCTTCGGCGTCTTCAACGCCAAGATCGGCAAGCCGAAGAAGCTCACCTACGAGCACTGGGTGACGGCGCCGCACGACGTCCCGTTCGAGTTCCGCGACGTGCCCCTGCCCTGACCGGCCCCCTCACCCCGCGTGCGGCGGCGCGGCCAGCAGGTGCGTCAGGAAGACGATCAGCCCGACGACGGCCGCCGTCATGCTCGCCATCAGGACGGCCCCGGCCGCCACGTCCAGCGCCGGCCAGGTGCGTGCCTTCGTCCCCTCGTCCAGCCCCCGGAACAGCGTCTCGACGGCGCTGTTGAACAGCTCGGCGGTCAGCACCAGGCCGATGCACCCGATGAGGATGCACCAGCGCGTGGCCGACACCTGCAGCACCGTCGCCGCCGCCACCACCAGGGCCGCGAAGAAGAAGTGCACGAAGAAGCTGGAGTGCCCGTGGATCCCGACCCCCAGCCCGTTGAAGGCGGCGGCGAACTTGCGCGCCCAGCTCCTCTTCGGCGGCTTCGGCGTCTCGGCCATGCTCGCACCCCGCTCACCGTCCGAAGGCGCCGCCGGCGCCCAGCAGGCCGCCGGCCCCGGCGGCCCGGCCCTGGCCCATCAGGTTGGGGATGATCTCGAAGACCAGCCCGAAGTTGTTCTGCAGCGAGTTGTAGGTGAACCCCGCCGAGATCGACAGGTCGCGGCCCGTCCGCGTGAACACCAGCGAGTTGTTCAGAGACTGCGACGTCCCGAAGTCGTAACTCGCCGAGAACGTCATCGCGTACTTCTGGCTGAAGATGTACGTCACCGCGCCCGTCAGCATCCGGCTCTGCAACGGGTCGATCTGCCGGTAGCCGACGAAGAACGCCGTGCGGTCCGGCCGGTCGAGGTACATGCCGAACGTCGTCACCCGCGCCCCGTCCTGCAGCGGGTCGTACCAGCCCGTGCTCTCGAACGACGTGCGGTCGCCCACGTTCCACAGGTAGCGGTACTCCAGGAACGAGAACGCCTCGCCGAAGTTGTCGCGGTTCGCCCGCGGGAAGTAGCTGCCCGACAGGTCCAGCGCCATCCAGTCCACGATGTGCTCGGCGCCGGGGAACCCCCGCCGCGTCTGCAGGCGCTGGCGCACCTCGAGCTGCAGGACCTCCACCTGGTCGAGCGTGTCGATGCGGTTATCGATCAGCCGGCGGATGGCGAAGCGCTGTGGGTCGTACAGCGGCGACGTGGCCAGGGCGAGGCCCGCCGTCGGGTTGTACAGCGGCTGGAACGGCGTCATCTCGCGGCGCTGCTGCGCCGTCGCGTCGTCGTCGAGCCGGTCGAGCTGCGGCAGGGTCGTGAAGCGGCTGTTCGAGTGCGCCGACAGGAAGTTCGCCCCGAACGTCACCTTGTGGTTCAGGCCGTCGAGGTTGAACAGCTCGCTCTGCACGTCCGAGTACAGGCGCGACAGCGGCATGTTCGCCCGCAGGCCGACCCCGCCCCACAGCCGCCCCTGCGAATCGCCCGTCAGGTCGTTGCTGTACGCGGCGGCGGTGCCGACGGCGTAGGGCGCCAGCTTCACCGGGCCCGCGTCGAACGGGTAGATGAATTCCTGGAAGGCGTAGGCCCGCCCCGTTGAGTCGCCGAAGGCCGTCGTCTGCAGGAACGGCGGCACCCCGTTGCCCGCCTGCAGCCCCGTGGGCGGCGGGCCCCCGAGGTTCGGCCCGGCCACGGTGTTGATCGGGTCGTTGCTGGCGGCGAAGCGGGCGTAGCCGGCCCCGATCCGCGTGTTCGAGAGCAGCCGGTCGAACAGCGACACGCCCTGCAGATAGCCGTCGAGACGCGGCAGCCACTCCGTCGTGGTGATCCACTCGTTGACGCGCGTCTGGGCCAGCCCGCTGTAAGCCCAGTAGTCGCCTTGCTGCTTGCCGTAGACGAAGGTCGCCTGGTTGGGGTCGGAGTCGAACTCACGCTTGAAGTACTGCTCCAGGTAGTTGCGGTCGCTGAGGTACGACACCCCCGCCCAGGCGCTGAACCCGCCGGGGTAGTCGAACACGCGCGTGTTCCACGTCGCCCGGCCGCGGAAGTCCGACGGCTCGAAGGTGAGCATGTTGGCCGGACGCGGGCCGAGGTTGTCCCGCCCCGAGTCGTAGATGCCGAACAGGCGGATCTCGCCGGAGTAGGCGCCGGCCTCCACCTTCTCGGGGTAGAAGAGCGCCTCCTCGGGCGGCGCGTCGGCGAGCCGCCCCTGGTAGGTGAACAGGGTGCCCAGCGACGGGCCGCGCTTGCTCATGTAATCCGGGTAGAGCTTCCAGCGCGTCCCCTCGTACGGCAGGATGCCGAGCATCTTGTACACGTTGAGCGTGACGCCCGTCTCGAAGCCGAAGATGCTGTTGCCGCCGATTCGGACATTCTCCAGCGGGCCGACCGGGTTGCGCGCGTCGGTGACGAGGTACGGCAGGTAGAGGAACGGCACGTTCTCGACGGTGCCGACGACCCCCTCGGCCCTGAGGATGCTCTGCGTGACGGAGAGCGGCTCGCCGGTCTTGCGGTCGAGGACGGGCTGGCCGAGGATGGTGCGGCGCTCCACGCGGCGCTCCTCCAGCGTGGCCCGCGCCACCGTCAGCTTCAGGCCGGGGTCGGAGGGCAGCTTGCTGGAGAAGATGTCGCTGCGGATCACCTCGTACGTGTTCTCGCCGGTCTGGAACAACTGCTCCGCCGTGATGACGATCGGCTCGGTGGTGTTGAAGCGTGGCGTGCCGGCGAGCGTGGGCCGGCCGGGCGCGACGGCCACGTCGGACGCCCCGCCGGGGGCGACGCTCGCGACGGAGGGCCGCAACTGCAGGCGCGTCTGCAGGGCGATGGCGACGCTGCGGCGCGTGTCGTAGAACAGCTCGTCGGCGTCGATGACCACCTTGTCGCCGGACTTCGGGCGTGTCGTGCGCAGGACGACGTGCCCGGCCATGTAGAACTCGAGGTCACTGACCGGCTCTCCGGGGCCGTCCCCGGTCATCCCCGGCCGGGCGTCCTTGCCGGGCCGCGTCCAGATGACGGCGCGGTCGGCCTCCACCTCCATGCCGTCGATGTCGGCCAGGCCGCGCACCGACAGCACGACGCCGTTGGAGATGGTGATGAGCCAGCGCCCGTCGTCCAGGCGGGTGCTCTCGAGGTTCCAGCTCTCGGTCCCCGTCCGCGGGCCGATGCGGTACTCCAGGCCGTTGGACCGGCGCGGCGTCGTGAGCGAGGGCGGCGTGGGCGTCGGCACCGGCGGCGCGGGCGTGGGCAGCGGCAGCGGCGGCGGCCCCGGCACCGGCGCGGGCGGCG
>CAZVZK010000289.1:0-6154 GCA_964630925.1 uncultured Alcaligenaceae bacterium | reverse complement strand
GCGATGGTGCGCGCCCTGATCTCCCCTGAACGCGAAATTTTCGGAGCAGGGGGTGTCTGGGGGGGTGCAATGCAATGCAATTCGCCCCCACCCCGCCACGCCACCGTCTACTTCCGTCTAATTCCCACCCCCCGGCTGTACGGGAATGGCCGCCCTTCGCCTCCCTCGTGCCTCGGGGTCGGGCGGCGGGCGCGGCGTCGCTTTCGAGGGCGGGGGGCCGACGGTCCTGGACATGGTGGAGGAGGGAGGTGATGGGGCCCCCTCACGGCAGACTGTACGGGGCGGGTCGTCCTGGCCGGGCCGGTGGAGGCGACGGCCAACGGCATGGCGGACGTGTGATACCCGGCCGTGGTGAATCGGGGCGGACGGCCGGCCCACGTGTGAGGGTGCGTGGCGCGGGGGGTGGCGGGTGCGAGGGCGGCGTTATCGCCAGTCGCCCGACAGGACGAACCCCGCCCACCACACCGGGGGCGAGACACGCTCCGCCTTCGCCCCGCCGGCGGGCAGGCGTTCGGCCGCCTTGCCGACGCCGCGCAGCAGGGACGCCTCGCCGCGTTTCTCGTACTCCGCCTGCAGCGCCTTCGCCCTCTTCTCGACGGCCTCTGGGTGCTTCAACACGAAGAGCTGCGCCTGGCGCAGCGCCTCCAACTTCGACAACTTCCCCTTGCCCCAAAGGCGGGCGTAGAACTCCTCCATCAGGACGCTGGTGGCGGCGTCGTCCACGCTCCAGAGGCTGGTGAGGGTGGAGCGGGCGCCGGCGACGAGGAGGGCGCGTTGCAGCCCGACCAGCCCCTCGCCGGCGGAGACGCCACGGCCCAGGCCGGTCTCGCAGGCGCTCAGGGTGGCCAGCTCGACGCCGGACAGGTCCATCTCGGCCACCTCCAACGCCGTCGTGACGGCCTTGCGTCCGGCGAGGACGAGGCCGGACATCAGGCCCGGATGGACCTGGGCCACGTCCTCCCGCAGCTCGGCGCGGAACACGCGGGCGCCGGGGGCCGGCGCCTCGGCGGCGCCCGCGAAGTAGCCGTGCGTCGCCAGGTGGACGACGCTGTGTTTGGGCAGGGCCGCCGCGACCGCCTCGCCGGTGGCGTGCGTGGCGGTGAGGCGGCTGACGGCGGCGTCCTTGAAGCGGGCGCGGAAGGCGCCCTCCACCGCCTCCACCTCGGCCGCCGTGCCCGGCAGACGCTTCCACGCCTCCCCCTGATAACGCACGTCGCCGACCACGAGCAGCGAGGGCCCGGCCGCCTTGCGGGCCGCGAGCAGCTCGGGCAGCAGACGCGGCATCGGGACGACGGTGACCGCGTGGTCCTCCAGGAGGAACGTTTTGGCCTTCCGCCCCGGCAACGCCGCGAACGGCACGAAGCAGATCGGCCCGTCGGGGGCGACGAGGACGTGCGACACCCCGGCGAGGTGCTTCTCCAGGGGCGCCCACAGTCGGGCGTGGGCACGCGCGGCGGCGTCGTCCGCCGCCGCGCCCTTCGCCAGGGCCTCACGCCAGGCCTGGATGGCCTTGCCGGCGGCGGCGGCGTCCCCGAGGTCCACGCGCACCGTCCCCTTGCCGGGCCGCGTCACGAAGGCGAGGACGCGGGGGCCGTGCCGCTCGGACGGCTTGCGCTCCGGGTCGAAATGGACATACGCGAGGTAGTCGATCAGCGCGGAGCCGGCGGGGAGCGCCCTGGCGACGTCCTCCGGGGTGGGCGGGGCCTCCCCGGCCGTGGAGATGCCGAGCCGCCCCAGCGCCACCTCCAGACGCTCGCGGGCCGTCACCAGCTCCATCATCCGCAGACGCCAGAGGGAGCCGTCCCCGGAGGGCGCGGCGAGGGAGAGCTGGGCCATCGCCCCGGTCACCTCGCCGAGGCCGTTCAGGAGGGCCCGCGCCTCCGGGCGTTTCTCCGCGAGCAGCCGCCGGGTGAAGGCGCGTCGGCGCCGCTGCTGCTCGAAGACGACCCCGCGCGTCAGCAGGACGTGCCGGTAGTCGTCCTCGCCCGCCCCCGGCAGGCAGAGCCGTAACGCCAGGGCCGCCTGGTAGGCGTGCTGCGCGGAGGCCTGGGCCCTCTCGGAACGCGACTCCGACGCCGCGGTGTAGTAGCGGCGCACGGCCACGAGGGCCTCGTCGGCCTGACGCCGTGCCTCCCCGGTGTCCCCCTTGACGAGGGCGGCCTGGGCGAGCAGGAACAGGATGCGCGCGTGGACGGGGTTATCCTTCCCGAGGTTGGCGGCGACGGCGTCCCGCGCCTCCAGCAGGAGTGGGCGGGCGGCGGCGGGGTCGTCGAGGGCCAGCTTCGCCTGCGCCAGCGCGAAGGCCGCCTGCGCCGAGAGGGGATGGCCGGCCCCGAGGCGGCGTGCCACGTCGCGGGCCTGGGCGAGGACGGAATCGGCATCGCGGGCCCGGCCGAGGTCGCGGAGGACGGCACCGAGGGTGAGGGAGGCGTGGATCGCCCCGTGCGAGGCGGCGCCGCCGGCCCGGCCCATGATGGCGAGGGCGCGCTCCGCCGGGGGGAGGGCCTGGGCGGGCTTACCCAGGGCGAGCAGACACTTCGCGAGCGACATCTCGGCGTGGGCGTGAGCGGGGTGCCTCTCGCCGTGCCGTGCCGCGTGGGCCTTGAGGAGGTTGTGCAACGTGGCCTCGGCCGTCATCAGGTCGCCCGTGTCGAGCAGGTACCCCGCCACGACCTCCATCAGATCGAGGTGGCCGGGGTCGGTGACGCCCCGCGCCGCCCGGCTCCGCTCGGGCAGGTCCTCCATGAGGGCCTGGGCCTTGGTGAACATGCCCGCCGTCGTGTACAGCCGCATCAGCCCGGTCTCGATCTCCAGCGTGACGGCATGACGGCGGCCGACGCCGGCCACCGCCAGCTCGCGGGACCGCTCCATCTCCTCCGCCGCCGCGGCGAAGTCGCCGCGTTCGATCTGGACCCGCCCGAGGACGTAGAGGGCGCGGCAGTAGGTGCCGTGCTTCTCGCCGACGGCGGCCCTGGTGATGGCGAGCGCCTTGCGGGCGAGGGCGAGCGCGTCGTCCCCGCGGGCGAGGGCGGCGTTGATGAGGGCGAGGTCGAAGAGGCATTCCACCGCCTGCGGGCTGTTCGGCCCGGCCCCGCGGCGGACGAGGTCCTCCCTCCGGGTGAAGTAGGCGAGGCTGGCCCGCATCGCCCCGAGGTCGCGGTAGGCGAGGGCGGCGTGCCGCAGCGTGAGGGCGTGCGACTCGTCCGCTTCGCCGGGGTCGATGCGGAGGGCGGCCAGGGCGGCCTCCAGGCGGTCGCGCGCCCCCTGGTGATCGCCGGCGGCGGCGAGCGCCTGCCCCAGGGTCGTCAGGAGCCGGCCGCGCAGGGCGTCGCGGCGGCCGAGCGCCTCGTGGGCGGCGACGGCGCGGCGGGCGAGGCGGACGGCGGCGCGTGGGTCGCCCCGCCCGAGGGTCTTCTTCGCCTCGGCGTCGAGGCGCTCGCATTCGCGGACGGTGTCGGCGGGGGTGGCGGACAGGGCCAGGAGTAGGAGCAACATGGCGACCTCCTTCCGGGCCATCTTACGCGCCGCGGGAGGGCGTGTCGCTACAACAGGGTGAGGGCCGCGAGGGCGGGCGCTGATGGAGTACAAGATCGACTGCAAGTGCGGCGGGCACGTCGTGGTCGGCGAGGCGGCGGCGGACGCCGTCCGCGCCTGCCCACGCTGCGGCGGGCCGATCCAGGTGCCGTCCTGGCAGGAGCTGCGTCAGCTCGTGGGGCTGCCGCGCCACAACATCAGCCCCGAGGTGATGGTCGAACACATGCTGATGGCCGGCGAGCTGCCGGGGACCGAGATGTGCGCGAGCTGCTCGGTGCGCGAGGGCCTCCCCGTCATGGTCCACACGGAGTGCGAGGTCGCGTTGGCGACGAAGGAATCAAACTCCTGGCTGATCGATTGGCTGTCGGACATCATCCTGCCGTTCGAGATCTGGTGGAAGCGGACGCCCGCCCCCGAGACCGTCCAGGGGCGCGACAAGATCTACCTGCTGCCGCTGCCGCTGTGCGACTCCTGCCGGCCGTCGGTGCGCGGCACGCAAATGGTGAAGGCGTGCATGGCCCGCATCCCGGAGTACCGCCGGCTGTTGGAGAAGTTCCCCGACGCCGCCGTCCGCCTGCCCGACTGATTGGACGCCCCACAGGAGTCATCCGACGATGCGACCCGTCATCCTGTCCGCCGTGCTGGCCCTGTTCGCCGGCGACGCGAAGCCGTTCCGCGCCGACTTCGAGGACGCCGCCGCCGGCGGGCTGCCGAAAGGCTGGACGGCGGCCCTCACCGGCGAGGGCAAGACGCCCGTCTGGAAGGTCATCGAGGACAGGACGGCGCCGAAGGGATCGAAGGTACTGGCCCAGACGAGCGTCAGCCCGAACCTGGCGTACAACCTGTGCGTCGCCGACGGCACGTCGTTCAAGGACGTGGAGATCACCGTCTCGTACAAGGCGATCAAGGGCAAGAAGGACCAGGGCGGCGGCGTCGTGTGGCGCTATGCCGACCCGAAGAACTACTACGTCGCGCGGTTCAACCCCCTGGAGGATAATCTCCGCCTCTACAAGGTGGTGGCCGGCAAACGCATCCAGCTCGGGACAAAGGAGTCGCTGTCCGCCCCCGCCGGGGAGTGGCACAGGATCACCGTCCGCATGCAGGGCGACTCCATCACCTGCTCGCTCGACGGCAAGAAGCACCTGGAGGCGAAGGACGACTCGTTCACGAAGGCCGGCAAGGTCGGGCTGTGGACGAAGGCCGACGCCGAGACGGCGTTCGATGACCTCGTCGCCGCCGAGATCGCCGGGAAGTGACGGGGCCGTTACAATCGTGCCGGCGGCCGCCCCGTCGAGGGGTTTGACGCCAGACCCGGAGGCCCGGCCATGCTGTTGTTCACCGCGTTCCTGATGGCGGCGCCGGCCGACGACGCCCTCGAGAAGGCCCTCAAGGCCGCCCTCCCCGAGGGTTGGACCTTCGTCTCGGGCCGGGAGGCCTCGTTCGCCGCCCCCGGCGAGAGGCGGTGCTGGCTGGCCACGCTGGAGGTGAAGAAGGCGGGCGACTACACCCTCGTCGTCAGGACCGAGCACGACCCGGCGCATTATTACCTGCGCCACACCCACTCCACCTGCACCTACGCCCTGGGCGTCGGCGAGGCCGGGACGAAGCGCTCCGTCGCCGACGGCACCGCCCTGCCGCAGTGCAACGTCGGCGACCGCCTCGTCATCCCGATCCCCGTCACGCGCGGGGACAGGAATCACCGCTTCACCCTCACCGCCGCGCCCGGGGGGTCACGGCCACACGTCTTCGGGCACAAGCACCGCGAGAAGGTGACGGCGGCGGAGGAGGTCGCCCCGCCGTTCAAGGTGGACAACAAGGCGGCCAAGCACCTCAAGTTCATCAGCGGCACACACCTGATCCGCTCGGTGTCGATGAGCAGGGCGGCCGTCACGCGCGGGCCGTGGAAGCACGCCCACTCGGCCATCCTGGAGGCGGCCGCCCCCGGCAAGCTGCTCATAAACGTGCCCATCGAGATCGTGAAGGCCGACGCGAAGGTCACCGGCTGGGTGAATCAGTGGCGGCTCGTCAGCGGCGACGAGGAGAGCCCGAAGCATCGGAACACCGGCGTCTACGCCGGCCCGCCGAAGTGGGTGCTGCGCGTCGGCGACCGCATCCAGGTGGGGTTCGACGGCGGCCCGGCCAAGTCGAGGGACGAGGCCGCCACGGGCTTGACGATCTCCGCGGGGGAGTTCGCCGAGCCGAAGGAGCCGTACAGGACGACCCGCTGAGTGTTCGGGGGGACGGACGATGCTGCTTCTCGCCGTGCTGCTCGCCGGCCCCATGCCGGCGAAGCCGCCCGGCGACTACGACGCGATGGAGCGGGCGCTCAAGGCCGCCCTGCCCGCGGGGTGGAGGTTCGTCTCCTGGCGTGCGGCGGAGTTCGGCGGCCATTACGCCCAGACCTGCTGGCTCGCCACACTGGAGGCGACGAAGGCGGGCGACTACTACTACCTCGTCGCCGGGATCGATAACGACGTGAAGGCGTTCCCGACGTGGGGGGCGCACACCGTGTGTCGCTCCCACCTCGGCGTCGGGGCCGCGGGCACGAGGCGCTCCGTGGCAGACCCTTAGGATAGCGAGTTTATCAACTGTCGCATTCGGCCTTTCCGGCACGCGGCTT
>CAZVZK010000288.1:0-6239 GCA_964630925.1 uncultured Alcaligenaceae bacterium | reverse complement strand
TGAACGCGAAATTTTCGGAGCAGGGGGTGCCTGGGGGGGTGCAATGCAATGCAATTTGCCCCACCCCGGCCATAGCAACCGTCCACTTCCGTCTCATTCCCACACTGGCTGAACGGGAACCGGGTCAGAAGCCGACGACGCGCTGGTCGTAGGCGAGGTTGCGCTGCCGGGCCGAGATGGTGTTGTTCTGGTAGCCGGGCAGCGTGCTATCGCACACCAGGTTCAGGCCGCCCCGCGCCGGCCCGCCACGCCCGAGCGCGGCGCCCGGCATCGCGGCCCACTCGCCGACGTTCACCCACACGTCCGGGCCGGAGCAGGAGTGCAGCTTGTCCGCCACGTTCGCCGAGCCGGGGCCGCCGCAGCGGCCCTGGCGGTCGCGCGTCTGGACCTGCCCGTGCGGGTGGATGTGGGTGATGCTCGGGATCGCCTGCTTGAGCGCGGACACCAGCTTCCGGCCCGCGCGGATCGCCTGCTTCGTCAAGCGCCCCGCCGCCGCGGGGGCGGTGTCCGAGCCGAACCGCCCGGCGAACTCGATGTCGATGCCCAGACGTCCGCCCGCGTCGTTGAGGATGTATTCCACGTCGTGCGTGTAGAAGACCGACCCGTCCTGCAGGACGACGAAGTGGGCGGTGATGCGGTCGATGCGGTGGTCGGACGCCACGTCGCGGTCCGTGCCGGCGCCCGGCGGGGCCTGCCGCGTGCCCGCCAGGAACGTCACGGGGCTGCCCGTCTGGTGCAGGATGATCGCGCGGATGGTCTTCGGCTCGCGGTCGGTACGGCGGGCCTGTGCGGCCCCGCCCGTACGGGCGGCCGATCCGCGGCCGTAGATGGCCGCCGCCGCGACGGAGGTGATCTCGTTGGAGGCGGCGACGCGGCGGTCGCGCAGGCCCACGAAGCTGATGTCCATTGTGGTTTCTCGGATGCGATGGGAAGAGGTGAGGTGCTTTCGGAGGTCCGGCCCGCCATCGGGCCGTTCACCCACCAGACCCTTGCATCCGGCGGCCGGTTCGCGCACAATAACATAACCCACCGTCCGCCGCCCACCCCGCCAGGGCCTGCCCCCATGCTCGCGTTCCTCCTCCTCCTGCCCGCCGCCGAGCCCGCCGGCCTCGAATTCTTCGAGAAGAAGATCCGCCCCCTCTTGCACGACCAGTGCAACAACTGCCACGGCAACGACCCCAAGAAGATCCGCGGCGGCCTCCGCCTCGACTCCCTCGCCGCGGTCCTCAAGGGAGGCGATAACGGCCCCGCCCTCGTGGCCGGCAAGCCCGACGACAGCCTCCTCATCAAGGCCGTCCGCCAGACCGGCGACCTGAAGATGCCGCCCAAGGGCAAGCTCGCGCCCTCGGCCATCGCCGACCTCGAACGGTGGGTGAAGATGGGCGCCCCCATGCCCGGCGAGGGCGGCCCCGCCGTCGTCGCCGGCATCGACTGGAGGAAGGCCCGTGACTTCTGGTCGTTCAAGCCGGTGAAGAAGACTCGGCCCCCTGACGGGGGGGCACTCGCCGGGAATCCGATCGATCGCTTCATCAACGCGAATCTTGCCGCCGCGAAGATCGACCCCGCGCCCGAGGCGGACCGCCAGACCTTCATCCGCCGGCTCGCCTTCGGGCTCACCGGCCTGCCGCCCGCGCCCGAGGACGTGGCCGCCTTCCTCGCCGACACCCGGCCCGACGCCCATGAGCGTCTCGTGGACCGCCTCCTCGCCTCGCCGGCCTTCGGCGAGCGCTGGTCGCGGCACTGGCTCGACGTGGCCCGCTACGCCGAGGACCAGGCCCACACCTTCGCCGTCAAGCCCAGCACCTTCGCCTGGCGCTACCGGGACTGGGTCATCGGCGCGTTCAACGCCGACCTCCCCTACGACGCCTTCGTCAAGCACCAGATCGCCGCCGACCTCCTCCCCGGCGCCACCGTGGCCGACAAGGCCGCCCTCGGCTTCTTCGGCCTGGGGGCCCAGTACTACAAGAACACCGACGCCGCCCGCGCCACCGCGGACGAGCTGGACGACCGCGTGGACACGCTCGCCCGCGGCTTCCTCGGCCTGACGGTGTCCTGCGCCCGCTGCCACGACCACAAGTTCGACCCCATCCCGACGCAGGACTATTACTCGATCGCCGGCGTCTTCCACTCGTCGCGCCTGGCCGACATCCCGATGGGCCCGCCGGACATGGTCGCCCGCTTCAACGACGCCAAGAAGAAGATGGACGCCGCCGACAAGGCGACCAAGGACTTCCTCAAGGCGGAGAAGACGAACGCCGCCGGCGTGAAGAAGCTGCCCGCCGACAAGCAGGAGAAGTGGAAGTCGCTCCAGTCCGCCCTCGCCGACGCCAGGAAGGCCATGCCGCCCGCCCCGCCCGTCACTCACGGCATCGCCGACGCCAAGGCCGAGGATCTCAAGGTCTACATCCGCGGCAACCCGCACACGCAGGGGGCCGTCGCCCCGCGGCGTTTCCTCAAGGTCATCGCCGGTGACGAGCCGACGCGCTTCAAGGAGGGGTCGGGCCGACGCGAGCTGGCCGACGCCATCGCCTCCCCCAACAACCCGCTGACGGCCCGCGTCATCGTCAACCGCCTGTGGATGCACCACATGGGCCGCGGCATCGTCGGCACGCCGTCCAACTTCGGCGCCCTCGGCGAGAAGCCCACGCACCCCGAATTGCTCGACTGGCTCGCCGCCGAGCTTGTCGAGTCGGGCTGGTCGCTCAAGCACATCCACCGCCTCATCGTCACCAGCGCCGCCTACTGCCGCTCCTCCACCCCCACCGAGGCCGGGGAGCGCATCGACCCCGACAACCGCCTGCTGTGGCGTGCCAACCGTCGTCGGCTGGAGGTCGAGGCCTGGCGCGACTCCCTCCTCGCCGTCTCGGGCCAGCTCGACGGCCAGATCGGCGGCCCGACCGGCAACATCGGCTCGTCCACCTACCGCCGCCGCACGGTCTACGGCAAGGTGAGCCGGCACGAGCTGGACGGCCTGCTGCGTCTGTTCGACTTCCCCGACGCCAACATCACGAGCGAGAGGCGCACCGAGACGACGGTGCCGCAGCAGCAGCTCTTCGTCCTCAACAGCCCGTTCTTCCTGGCTCAGGCCGAGGGCCTCGCCGCCCGCGCCCAGAAGGAGGGCGCCACCCAGGCCGAGCGCATCGCCCGCGCCCACTGGCTGGCCTATGGCCGCCCCCCGCTGCCCGACGAGGTGACGCTCGCCGAGGCCTTCCTCGCCGGCAAGGACGACGCCAAGGCCCGCTGGACGCGCTACGCCCAGACCCTCCTCGCGTCGAACGAGTTCCTCTACATCGACTGACCCCACGCCGGAGACTGCCCCGTGAACGACCCGCTCCCGATGACCCGGCGTGAGATGCTGGCCCAGACCGGCACCGGCCTCGGCCTGCTCGGCCTCGCCCTCATGAGTGAGCAGCAGGCCCGCGCCGCCGTCAGCCCCCTCGCCCCCAGGAAGCCGCACTTCAAGGCGAAGGCCAAGGCCGTCATCCACCTGTTCATGAACGGGGGCCCCTCGCAGGTCGATACCTTCGACCCCAAGCCGGCGCTGGAGAAGTACAACGGAAAGGCCCCCCCCGCCGCCGGCCTGAAGACCGAGCGGACGACGCGCGGCCTGATGATGTCGCCGTTCAAGTTCGCCAGGCACGGCAAGTCCGGCATCGATGTGAGCGACCTCTTCCCCGAGGTCGCCAAGCACGCCGACAAGCTGTGCGTCGTCCGCTCGATGCACACCAACGTCCCCAACCACGAGCCGTCGCTGCTGATGATGACCAGCGGCGAGATGCAGCCCACACGTCCCAGCATGGGCTCGTGGCTGCTCTACGGCCTGGGCGCCGAGAACCAGAACCTGCCCGGCTTCGTTGTCCTCTGCCCCGGCAAGCCCGTCGTCGGCCCGCAGCTCTGGGGCAACAGCTTCCTCCCCGGCATCTACCAGGGCACCCACATCTCTTCCGGCAAGATCGACCCGCGTACGGCCATCCCGCACCTGGGCAACCCCGGCATGAGCCTGGCCGAGCAGCGCGAGCAGCTCGACCTTCTCAAGAAGATGAACGAGCTGCACCTCGCTCGCCGCGGCGGACGCGACAACGCCCTGGAGGGCCGCATCCAGTCGCTGGAGATGGCCTTCCGCATGCAAACGGAGGCCCGCGACGCCTTCGACCTCAACAGGGAGCCGCGCCGCGTCCGCGAGACCTACGGCCCCGGCTACTTCGCCGACGCCTGCCTCCTCGCCCGCCGCCTCGTCGAGCGCGGCGTCCGCATGGTGCAGATCTACACCGGCGGGGGCCAGCCGTGGGACGACCACGGCAACATCCTCGACCACCGCAACAAGGCGAAGCAGGTGGACCGCCCCATCGCCGCCATGCTGGGCGACCTCCAGGCCAAGGGCCTCCTCGACGAGACCCTCGTCCTGTGGGGCGGCGAGTTCGGACGCACCCCGACGAGCGAGGGCGCCAAGGGCCGTGACCACAACAACCACGGCTTCAGCGTCTGGCTGGCGGGCGGTGGCGCGAAGGGCGGCACGGTGGTGGGGGCGAGCGACGAGTTCGGCTTCGCCGCCGCCGAGAACAAGGTCCACGTCCACGACCTGCACGCGACGATGCTGCACCTGCTCGGCATCGACCACGAGAAGCTGACCTACCGCTACGGCGGACGCGACTTCCGGTTGACGGACGTCAGCGGGCGCGTCGTGAAGGAGATCCTGGCGTGAGCCGCCGCGCTTGCCCGGCCCGGCCCGGCCGCGTAGCCTGATCCGTGCCGCGTCGTCCGGAAGGCACCGCCCGTCGTCGGGAGTCGGTCATGCGAGCGATCTGCGTCGTGCTGCTGGTCCTGACGTGCGCGGCCCTGAACGCCGCCCCCACCCCCTTCCTGAAGTCGAAGCCGAAAGCCCCGCCGAAGGTGGTGAGCCCGCACTGGGTGGTGGACTTCTCCCCGATGTCGCCGGCGGGGCCGGTCATGGTCTCCCTCGTCATCAAGGTGCGCACCGCCGCCGGCGAGTCGAACCTGTCCGTGTCACAGGGCGGGCAGGTGAACGTGAACGCGATCATCAACGCCGTCTCGAACGCCTACTTCGATAAGACCGACCTCATCAACGACCTGACGAAAGGCCGCATGACGATCAAATCGCACAAGGGGCGGCCCGTCACGAACGTCGAGGTGACGATGACCGGCCTGGCGCCCAACTTCGCGCCGGCCGTCACCCCGCCTGGATGACACCGCCTGGCTCATCGTCAGGTCTGCCCGTTGGCCTCCCCCTGGGCCGGCGCCGAATGGGCTGCCTGGGGGTCCTGCCCGAACAGGAGCAGGAAGACGCTACACCCGGCGAACACGATCACCAGGTCGAGCAGGATCCGGCCCGGATCGACCTCGAAGGACCGCACGGCCTGATGCGTCCACCGCCACGGCGGCGAGATCGGTGAGCCGTACTCCGTCCGGATATTCCCGTTGGCGAACGTGACCCGGTGCGGCAGCCCCGCGGACAGGACCGCCACCACGTAGATGCAGCCGGCGAGGAGGCAGACGACCAGCAGGAAGTCCTTCTCCTTCTCGCCGACCCCGAAGGACCAGCCGCGTTTGATCCCGGCGACGACGACGGCCGCCCCGGCCGAGACCAAGGCGACGACGAATTCGGTAGGCATGAAAGCTCTCCACTTCGTTGAACCGCCGGCGGCGCCGGCCATGCCCAACAAAGCGGAGCCCGGGACGCAATCCGCTCAGGAATCCGCGCCCGGAGGCGACAAGGCTCACCGCCCTCCTCGATCACAGCGTCGGGCCGATGGCCCAGGGCGCGAACTCCTCCTCGCCCACCCCCGCGATCTCGCTCTTGGTCTTCTCGCCGCTCGCCACGCGCAGCACCATCTCGAAGATCTCCGCCCCCACCTCCGCCACCGGCGTGCCCGCCAGGATCACCCCCGCGTCGATGTCCATGTCGGAGATCATGTGGTTGTACAGCGGCGTGTTCGTCGCCACCTTGATCGACGGCGCCGGCTTGCACCCGAACACCGACCCCCGCCCTGTCGTGAACACCAGCACGTTCGCCCCGCCCGCCACGATCCCCGTCATCGACACCGGGTCGTACCCCGGCGTGTCCATCACCACGAAGCCCTTGCGCCTCACCGGCTCCGCGTACCGCAGCACGTCCACCAGCGCCGTGCTGCCGCCCTTGGCGATGGCCCCCAGCGACTTCTCGTAGATGGTCGTCAGCCCGCCCTCCTTGTTCCCCGGCGACGGGTTGTTGTTGATCTCCG
>CAZVZK010000287.1:0-6253 GCA_964630925.1 uncultured Alcaligenaceae bacterium | reverse complement strand
GCGGCTGCTGCCGGCGAACGGCCCCGGCGGGCTGGGCGGCGGGGCCGGGGGCGGCTCTGCCGGGCCGGGGCGTCCCAGCTCGACGCGCGGCGGCGGGGCCGCGGGGAAGCCATCAGCCGGCGGGCAAGGGGCCGCCGAGGCGACGGGGACGGGCACCGGGATGTATGCCGGGCGCGGCGGGCACGGCGGGCACGGCGCGCGGAAGAGCGCCCGCCACATGCGGCGGATCGGCCCGACCGGCTCGTAGGGGTCGTAACAGGAGCCGTAGCGCGAGGTGGAGCCGGACCGGTGGCAGGCCAGGTCGGCGGGGGTATCGGCGGCGGACAGGCTGCCGGTGGCGCACAGGGCGAGCGCGCAGGACAGCACGAGGGCCCGTTTTGGGGTCATCTTCATCTGCTCCAGGGCTGGGAAGGGGATCTCGCCGGTGGATCACCGGCGGGGCGTCTACAGGATACGGGGGCGCGCCAGCGCGGCGGTAGAAGAAAGGGCCGAGGGGTGACGTATTCGGCCCGCGCCGGGGCGGCCTGTGCCTGGGGGGCGGTCTGGCGAAGGGGGGCAAACTCGTCCGGCCGAACCTCCGTCCGTAAAATCGCCTCCTCACCGGCAGACTCCCCCCATCCTCACAGGCAGAGAAGCCATGCTCGATATCGCGGTCATCCGCCAGAACCCCGACGCCATCAAGGCGAACTGCGCCAACCGCAACGTGAAGGCCGACGTGGACCGCATCATCGCCCTCGACGACGAGCGCAAGCGCCTCATCACCGAGGGGCAGGTGATGCAGCAGAAGGTGAACGAGATCAGCAAGAAGATCCCGACGGTGAAGGACAAGGATGAGCGTGCCGGCCTCGTAGCCGAGAGCAAGGGGTTCAAGGCGAAGATCGGTGAGTTCGAGGCGGCGGTGAAGAAGGCCGAGATGGACCGCGACGCCGCGATCATGGTGCTGCCAAACCTGACGCACCCCGACGCGCCGGTGGGGACGACGGCGGACGCGAACAAGGTCATCCGCACCTGGGGCGAGCCGAGAAAGTTCGCGTTCAAGCCGAAGGACCACGTCGCGCTGTGCGAGGCGCTGGACCTGTGCGACTTCGAGGCGGGCACGTCGGTGGCCGGGTCGAAGTTCTACTTCCTGAAAAACGAGGCGGTGCTGCTCGAGCTGGCGATGATCCAGTACGCGATCGGCAAGCTGGTGGCCAAGGGCTGGACGCCGGTGATCACGCCGGACCTGGCGCGCGTCGAAGTGCTGGAGGGGATCGGCTTCCAGCCGCGCGATGACGCGGCCACGCGGCAAGTCTATTTGATTCAGGACACCGATCTGTGTCTTGTGGGCACGGCCGAGATCACGCTGGGGGGCATGCACCGCAAGCAGGTGTTCGACGCGGCGGCCCTGCCGAAGCGGTACGTCGGGCTGTCGCACTGCTTCCGGACGGAGGCGGGGGCGGCGGGCCGCGACACGCGCGGTCTGTACCGCGTGCATCAGTTCACGAAGGTGGAGATGTTCGCCTTCTGCACGCCCGAGCAGACGGAGGCCATCCACCTGGAGATCCTGGGCGTCGAGGAGGAGATCTTCCAGGGGCTGGGGCTGGCGTACCACGTCATCGACACCTGCACGGGCGACCTGGGCGGCCCGGCGTACCGCAAGTACGACCTGGAGGCGTGGATGCCGTGCCGGGGCGAGGTCGGCGAGTACGGCGAAGTGACGAGCACGAGCAACTGCACCGACTTCCAGGCGCGGAGGCTCGACGTGCGATACCGGGTGCCGGGGCAGAAGGGGACGCACTTCGCACACACGCTGAACGGGACGGCGGTGGCCTGCACGCGGGCGCTGGTGGCGATCCTGGAGAACTACCAGAACGAGGACGGCAGTGTGACGGTGCCGGAGGCGCTGAGGCCGTGGGTGGGCAAGGAGCGGATCGCGCGGTGATGCGTGCGGTTCATGCGAGCAGGCCCCGTCAGGGGTCCGAGTGAGCCGCGCCGCGGGGCCGTGGTACAATGCCACCGGCCCGCGCTTGCAGTGATCGAGGGTTGTGCGAATGTCACCGACACAGACGTTGCCGCTCGCGCTGCTCTACGAGCAGGATGAGACGGCGTGGCTGGAGGCGATGTCCGCCCTCGCCGCCGAGGGGCGCGTCGCGGATCTCGACCTCACCAACCTGAGCGAGTATCTCGTTTCCATGGCCAGACGCGACCGGCGCGAGGTGGTCAGCCGGCTGACCACGCTCCTGATGCATCTGCTGAAATGGGGGCATCAACCCGAGATGCGGACGGGCTCCTGGCGAAAGACCATCCGCGAACAGCGGAGGCACCTCGCCGGGGATCTTGAGAGCGGCACCCTGCGGAACCACGCCCTCGCCCACCTCGCCGGCGCTTACGCCGACGCCCGTGAGGACGCTGCCGACGAGACGGGGCTGCCCCTGGAGACGTTCCCGGCGGCGTGCCCGTGGGATCTCGACGCGGTGCTGGAGAGCGACATCGGGTGACGGCCCATCGGGGGGCTTGATGCACGACCACGCCGGGCTCCTGAACGCCATCCGCGACGCGCCGGACGACGACGGCCTGCGGCTCATCCTCGCGGACTGGTACGACGACAACGGCGATCCGGACAGGGCGGAACACATCCGCCTCCAGGTCCGTCGCGCCGCGCGGGAGGGCTCGTGGCTGCACCGCTATCTGTCCCGGATTGACACGAGACGGACGGAGTCGGAGTGGGCCGCCTTCGTCCGCGAGGCGTGCCGCTCTGACGAGGATCGTCCGCCGCAGGCTATCCCGCCCGATGCCCGCGAGGCGGCGTTGGAGAAGGCGATCAGGCGGCGGATGCGTCGGGTCAAGGGCGTGTCCTTCGGCCGCGGCCTGCCGGAGAGGTGGGAGGTCACGGCCTGGGACTACCTCAAGCACATCGACGAGGTCAGCCGACACACGCCGGTGTTGTCAGTCGGCCTGACGGCCTTCGCGCCTCATGAGGAGGACGTTCTGGACCGGCTCGGCTACGCGGACGAGGATGAGGCCGTCGAAGACCTGGCCGCCAAGCTGGCCGCGCACCCTTCGCTCGCCTCGTGGGTGGAGCTGGATTTCATCGGCTGCCCCGGCGATGACTTCTATCTGGCCATCGTGGGGTCGCCGCACCTCAAGCGTCTCCGCCGTCTTGTGGCGACGCAGAACGAGACCGGGCCGGCCGTCGCAGAGGTCGCTGATGTTGAGTTGCCCGAGCTACGCTGGCTCGACCTGTACAACAGCAATTCCGCCGCCGGCCGGCCTGACGACGACGCATTCATCTCGCTGGTGACCTGCCCACACTTCGCGTGGCTGGAGTACCTCAACTACGGGACCAACAACGCAGCGGATGAGGGCACGGAGGCGTTGGCCGGGTCACCCGTCATGAAGCGGTTACGGTCGCTCTGCCTCTGTGGCAACTACGTCGGCCGCGAGGGGTGGGCCGCCCTGGGCAAGTCGCGGACGTTGGAAAGCCTGCGGCACCTCGACCTGTCCTGGCCGATGTGCGAGGAGAAGCCGGGCGACGAGGGGCTGGCGGCCCTGTTGAAAGGCCCGCTGGGCCGCCGGCTGTCGTACCTCAAAATCGACTCCGCCGGCATCACCGACGACGGCATCCGCCGGTTGGGGCGGACGAAGGGGGTGGCCGGCCTCCGTTCGCTCATCGTCGGCGGTGGTGAGTACACGGGCGGGGAGCGCCACCCAGTGTTGACGGCTGCCAGCGTCCCCGCGTTGGGGGGGTCGCCGCACCTGAAGGGGTTGCGTCGGCTGTCGTTGCCGATGGTTCCGGCCGGTGACGAGGAGGCGGCGATGCTCGCCGCCATGCCGAACCTGACGGAGTTGGCCATCGATGGGGAAGGGATGACCGCTGCCGGCAATCGGCTCCTGCAGGAGCGGTTCGGTGACGGCCTGACGCTCCGGAGGTGACGAGGCGAACGCTCGGCGCCCAACGAAGCGTGCCAAGACTGTCGGGCCGAGTCGTGCCGGTAAGGCAGGAGGAGTTGCCGGATCCGGCGTCGTGCGCCATCATGACGTTGGCCTTTGGCGGGCGAGGGTGGGTTGTGAAGAGCCCACGTTCCCCTCTCAAGGCCCCTTCGCTGCACCGCCCGTCGCCACGGGGAAGCCTGATGCTGTTGCTCAGTTGCTCCGGACTGGAGCGCGCCTTCGACAAGGACGTCCTCTTCGAGAACGTCGGCTTCGAGCTGCGCGCCGGCGAGCGTGTCGGCCTCGTCGGGCCCAACGGCATCGGCAAGACCACGCTCATGAAGATCCTCGCCGGCCTCGACCGGCCCGACCGCGGCGAAGTGCGCCGCCACGCCGACGCCCGCGTCGCCCTGCTCCGCCAGCAGCCGGAGTTCGCCCCGGACCGCACTCTCTTCGCCGAGGCCAAGTCCGCCCTCGACGAGCTGCTGGCGACGTACGACGACATGGTCGCCACCGCCGAGAAACTCGCCGCCGCCACGGAGGAGTCGGAACGTGTTTCGCTGTCTGCCCGCTACGGGCGGCTGGAGGAGATGCTTCGGCACCACGACGCCTACCACGTCGATCATCAGGTGGCCGAGGTGCTGGCGGGCCTGGGCTTCACCGAGCCCGACTTCGAGCGGCCCATGAACACCTTCTCCGGCGGGCAGCAGAGCCGCGTCATGCTGGCGAAGCTGCTGCTGTCGTCGCCGGACGTGATGCTGCTGGACGAGCCGACGAATCACCTCGACATCGACACGACGCGCTGGGTGGAGGACTACCTGTCGAAGCAGCACGAGGCGATGCTGATCGTCAGCCACGACCGCTACTTCCTCGACCGGGTGGTGACGAAGGTCTTCGAGATGCACCGCACCCGGATCACCGCCTACCCCGGCAACTTCAAGCAGTACTGGCGGCTGCGCGAGGAGCGCTACGAGCAGGAGGTGAAGGCGTACGAGAGCCAGAAGGAATACATCGAGAAGCAGGAGGAGTACATCCGCCGGGTGCACTACGGCCAGCTCCACAAGCAGGCGGCGTCGCGGCAGAAGCAGCTCGACAAGATGGAGCGCGTCGAGGCGCCGACGAAGATCGAGGCCCCGAAGATGCACTTCGGCTCCGTCCGCCGCGCCGGCGACCTCGTCCTGCGTGCCGAGCATCTGAGCAAGAGCTACGACGCCCCGCTGTTCATCGACCTCTCGTTCGACCTGATGCGCGGCCGGCGGCTGGGGATCATGGGGGCCAACGGGTCGGGCAAGACGACGCTCCTGCGCGTGCTGCTGGGCGAGGAGAAGCCAGACGAGGGCCGGGTCCAGCGCGGGGCGCTGGTGGAGATCGGCTACTTCGACCAGCATCTGCGCGTGCTGGACCCCGAGAAAGACGTGATCCGGGCCGTATGGCCGGAGGGCGACCCCGACGCGGCGGAGAAGTGGATGCGCGACCTGCTGGGGCGGTTCGGCCTGCACGGGGAGATCGTGTTCCAGAAGGTCGGCTCGCTGTCGGGCGGGGAACGCAGCCGGGCGGCGCTGGCGAAGTTGGTTGCCGTGGGTTGCAACGTGCTTGTGCTGGATGAGCCGACGAACCACCTCGACCTGTGGGCCTGCGAGGCGCTGGAGGACGCGCTGAAGGCCTTCGAGGGGACGGTGCTGGTGGTCAGCCACGACCGCTACTTCCTGAATCAGGTGTGCGACCAGTTGCTGGCGCTGGACGGCAAGGGCGGGGTGCAGCTCATCCACGGCAACTACGACACGTTCGAGATGATGCGGGCGCAGCAGATCGCCGCCCGCAAGGAGGAGGCGGCGGCCGAGGAGCGGCGGCGTGCGGCCGCGGCGAGGTCCGCCCCCCCGCCGACTCAGAAAGGCGAGCCGACGAAGGGGAAGCGGAAACGGAAGTTCCCGTACCGCAAGTCCGACGAGATCGAGGCGGAGATCGCCACCCTGGAGGGAGAGCTGGCGACGCTGGAGGAGGCGATGGCGTCGCCGGACCTGTACCGCGACGGGGAGAAGGTGAAGACGACGACGGCGCGGTTCGAGGAGGTCAAGCGTCTGATCGCGGCCCTGTACGAGCACTGGGAGGAGGCGGTGGAGCTCAACGGGTGACCTCGCGTAGCTCCCCCAGGCCGAGTCGATGGGGAGGGCCGAGGGGGCGTCCCCGGTCAACGGCACACCTCAGAAGGTAACCGACCAGGCGGGTGTGGGAATTAGGCGGAAGTAGACAGGTGGGATGGCTGGGTGGTGCGGATTGCATTGCATTGCACCCCCCCCAGACACCCCCCTGCTCCGAAAATTTCGCGTTCAGGGGAGATCAGGGC
>CAZVZK010000286.1:0-6468 GCA_964630925.1 uncultured Alcaligenaceae bacterium | reverse complement strand
ACGCACCAGGGTAATTCACCTGTCAAGTGACGTGATCGGCGGGCCGGGTACGGTGAACCGCTACTGCCAGCAAACAGCCAGCAAACAGCCAACACCCGGCCCACTGACGGGAGTCCGGCTGTTGGTTGTTTTCGCTGGCTGTTGCTGGCTGTTCGCTGGCTGTTGCTGGCTGTCAGCTATTCCCCGTCATCCCCACCACCCCTTCGGCGCCTGCGTCGTTGCGGCCTGGAGCGGCTTGCCGGCCAGTGCCCCCGCCATCGCGACGATCGCCTGCTGCATCTTGCTCTTCGGCGCGTGCTGCAACAGCGGCTTGCCCTCGTCGCGCGACTCGTCCAGCAGCTTCGGCTCGTTGGGGATCTGCCAGAACACCGGCTTGCCCAGCGTCTCTTCGGCCTTGGCCACGGTGATGCTGCTGCCGGGGATGCCCGTGCGGTTGACCACGATCTTCACCTTGCTCGCCAGCGACTCGTCGTTGCCCAGCGCCATCAACATGCGGACCGTGTTCCGCAGGCTCGACAGGTCGAGCTGGCACACGAGGATGATCACGTCGGACATCCGCAGGGCCGTCACGTCGGTCGGCGAGAAGCTCTTGGACAGGTCGAGCACCAGGTGCGTGTAGCTCGCCCGCAGCAGGCCGATGACGCGCTGCAGGTGGTCCTCGCGGATCAGGGCGGCGTCGTCGAGCTGGACGGGGTGCGGCAGGACGGACAGGCCCGAGGAGTGCTTCGACAGCGACCGCTTGAGGAACTGCATGTCGAGGCGGTCCACGTTCAGGGCCACGTCCGCCAGCGTGTAGTCGCCGGCCAGGTCGAGGGCCACGTCGGCGTCGCCCAGCGCGAGGTCGAGGTCCACCAGGGCCACCCCGAGCCCCGGCTCGGAGGCCAGTGTGCATCCGAGGTTGACGGCCAGCGAGGTGCAGCCGACGCCGCCACGTGAGCCGAGGATGGAGATGACCTGGGACTCGGCGCCCTTGGAGGCCTCGCCGGGCCTGGAGGGCCCGGACTGGGGGCGGATGCGCTGGAAGGCCTTGAGGAGGTCCTCGAGGACGATGGGGGCGGTGAGGAATTCCTTGGCGCCGCAGCGGAGGGCCTTGAGGATGGCCTGGCCGTCGTTGCGTGAGCTGATGGCGAGGATGGGGACCTCGGGGGCCTCGGCGGTGAGGATCTCGATGAGGCTGAGGGCCTTGGCCTGGTCGGCGTCGATGGAGATGAGGGCGAGGTCGGGGCGGGACTGCAAGACGATGTCGTAGAAGAACTCGTAGCGGGGGGTCTCGTTGTCGAGCCAGACGTTCTCCATGCCCAGGAGGACGTTGCGGAGCTGCTCGCGGGTGCCGTCCGCGGGGTCCACGATGGCGATCCGAAGTACCTGGCTCATTGTCCGCTCCGTCTCGCTGTCGTCGCGAAGTAGGGAAGGGAGGGGCCGCTTGTCGCGCCCCCTCCCTGGGTCATCTTCCGTCCAGTTTAGCTCACCGCGGGGCGCCAGTCACCGGCGGGGGCGGCAACTGCCTGGGCGCCGCCTTGCCTTCCGTCGGCGTTTCCGCGTTCAGCGGCCCGCCCAGGGGGACCGGGGCCGCCCCTGGCGGCGGGGCCATCGGCGGCTCCTCCGGCGGCCGGCCCACGATGGTGGGGGGCGGCGGCGACAGGGGGATCGGCGGGGGCGTCGGCTTCACGGCCGGCGCGGGCCCCGTTAGAGGGCCGGCCACGGGGGCCGGGGGCGCCGCCGGGGTGAGCGTCGGCGGTGTCGTCACCACCGGAGCCGCCGCGGGCAGCGGGGTGGCCGTCGGGCCGCAGGCCCCCGTCGGGCCGCAGGTCCCCGTCGGGCCGCAGGCCGTGCCGCACGCCGGCCCGCCGAGGCGGCTGCCGACGCCGAACTTCGTCTTGCTGCAGGGGAGCAGCCCGTCGCCCTGTCCCGCACACGGCATCAGCCCCGCCGTCGGCCCGTTGAAGTGGGCCGGCACGTACCGGCCGCCCTGGAAGACCGCCCTCGGGCCACGCGGCGCCTCGAGCAGCCCTTCCAAGAATAGCTCAAAATCATCGGGGCTGCGCGATTCCTGTCCGGGAAGAACTTTCGCCACCTGGCAGGCCGACTGGGCGTCCACCAGATGGGGAGTGACCATGACGACCAGCTCGGTCTCGTCGTCGACGATGCTCTTCTGGCTGAACGCGGCCCCGAGGAAGGGGATCTGCCCGATGACGGGAACCTTGACGGCGTTGCCGCCGGAGGCCTTCTGGATCAGGCCGCCGATGACGAAGGTCTGGCCGGCCTCCATCTCCACCGTCGTGTGGATGCGCTGGGTGGCGCGTCCGGGCACCGTGGCCCCGGCGATGGCGACGCCGGCGTTGGCGTCGAGGACGCTGACCTCCGGCTCGACCTCCAGGTGGATGCGGCCGTTGCCCAGCACGATGGGCAGGAAGTTGAGGCGGGTGCCGAACTCCTCGAACTGCACGCCGACCTGGCCGAGGCCCGCGGGCACGGGGACGGCCTGCTCGCCGCCGTCGAGGAAGCTGGCCGGCTGCCCGCTCTTCGTCACGAGGCGCGGCTGGGCGAGGAGCTTGGCGAGGCCCTCGTTCTCCAACGCCTGGAGGAAGCCGAGGAAGCCGTAGTTGGTGCCGATGAGGCCGCCGAACAGGTTGGCGTTGCCGGTCTGGCTGACGATGGTCTGGCCGAACTGGGCGGGCTGGAGGATGCTCCCGGCGACGCCGACGGAGCCGGCGGTCACGGTGGGCAGGATGCCGGAGAAGGCGCTGCCGAGGACCTGCTGGCGGGAGTTCTGGAGGAAGGAGAAGCCGAAGTTGCGGGCCTTGGTGCGGCGGACGCGGGCGATGACCACGTCGAGCTGAACCTGCTGAACGCCGTGGACACGCAGGTTATTGGTGACCTGGAAGCCGAGCTGGGCGGCGGCGCGCTCGATGAGGGCGCCCTCCTCGGCGCGGCTGATGTAGCCGGTGAGGGTGACGCCGGTCGGCCCGATGGGTGTGATGGTGAAGCTGGAGGCGGGGAAGGCGGCCTTGAGCTGGCGCGTGAGGTACTCGAGGTCGGGCTGGATGAGGACCTCGCGCGACTCGCGGAAGCCGTCCACGTCCTCCATCTCGAGGCGGGTGATGCCCGGGGCGGCGCCGACAAGGAGGACGGTGGTGGGGTCGCGTTCGATGGTGCGGATGGTGAGTACGGTTTCCTTGGGGTTGATGACCGTGCGGATGGCCTTGCGCGAGGACATCTGCAGGCGTGTGGCGCTGTTGAGGAGCACCACGAGGGGCTTGACCTCCGGCGTGCAGAGCTGGCCCCACGCCGGGGGGCCGGCCAGACCCAGGAGCAGGACGGCGAGCCCACCGAGGAGCAAGCCGGGCAGTCGCCGGGGGGCGGGCGGGGGATAGCCGAAGGCCCCCCCCCCGATCGCAGATGTACGGTGCATCCTTTCACCCTCTCTGACTAGCACCTCGGGCGGCGCGGCCTCGGGGAGCCCCCGTGCCGTGCCGCCTCGGTGTCCAAGGATGGCGGGCCGCCGGCGCCCGCCTGGGAATCCATCACCCGCCGGGGCGTCGTTCCCCGGCGTTCTTCAGTCAAGTCACTTGCCGGTGCGGGTCCGGCCCACCCGGCCGGCCGCGCCCGCGTCGGCGGGCTTGGGGCCGGCCGCCGGGGCCGGCTTCTTCTCGTCGGGCTTCTTCGCCGGGGCGGCCGGGGCGGCCGGGGCGCTGTCGTCGTCGTCGTCCTTGTTGGGGTCGAACTCGACCTTCTGGACGTTGGCCCCGGTGATGATCCGCATGACGTGCGGCTTCTTCCTGGGCTGCTCGCGGACGGGCTCGGGCTTGGGGTCCTCCTTCACGACGACCTTCGGCTCCTCCTTCTTCTCGTCGGGCAGGGGCTTCAGGGGCAGGGCCGAGGGCGGGGTCACCGGGCCGACGGCGACGGCGCCGGGGTCCTCGGTCTTGCCGGAACGCTGGCTGTTCTTGCCGATGTCCTCGAGCCTCTTGTGGACGGCGCCGACGCGGGCGTTGTCGCCGCGGGCCTTCAACAGGAGGCTCAGCTCGCCCGACGACTGGGCCAGCTTCAGCTCGACGGCCTCATCGGGGGTGGCGGCGAGGGTGACGGTCTGGCCGATGATGGTCTTGGTCTCGGCGTCGGGATCGGACTTCTGGTCCACGGCGACGACGAGCATGTTCTGCAGGAGCAGGCGGCCGGAGGCGTCGTTGCCGCGGAGGGTCGCCATCACGTCCACCCGCGTGCCGGGGAGGACGAAGCCGCCGACAAGCGACTCGGCGTTGACCTTGATGGCCACGGCGCGCTGGCCGGGCTGGAGGAGGGCGGTGATGTCCTGCTGCTCCTTGGTGAGGACGTCATCCTGGAGGAGCATGTGCCCCTCACTGATGGACTTGTTGAGCTTCTGGTCCTTGAGCTGCTCGACCTCGCTGACGGGGCGCTTCGGGGCGAGGCTGACCGGGAACTCCTTGGGCTCGAACAGCTTCTCGGGCTCCTTCATGGGCAGGTAGCCGGCCACCTTGGCCTTGGCGACGAGGACCTTGACGGTCGGCTCGGCCTCGGCGGACTTCCCTCGGTCGGCGAGGAGGCGGCTGGTCATGATGCTGGCCCCCAGGCCACAGCCCACCGCCACGACAAGGAGAATCATCGTCTTGGGTTTCATGGGAATCGGACCTCGTTGAGAGTCGGTAGAACTCTTTGACCCGTGAGATAGCCCCGGCGGTGTCGAGGGCCTTCTCGGGCTGGTCCGGGCGTGGCCTGCCCCGTTCTCGGGGGCACCCACGCCGCTTATGAGATCGGCCAGCGGAGGAGGCGGACTTCAACGGCAGTGCCGGCTTTGCCGGTTTTGCCAGGGGCGCGGGGCCGCCGACGCGGCGTCCCCGGTGAGTGGCCGTCCGTGCGGATCAGCCGCCGTGGCCCCAGTGCAGGTAGGCCAGGTAGGCCAGGAAGCCCATGCACAGGGGGATGCCGTAGGGCAGCAGGTGGAGGGTGGGCTTGCGCTTGGCGGCCTTCTCGGCCACGTCGCTGACGCCGGCCGAGTTGACCAGGTCGCCGAGGATGGAGCGGGTGTTCTCGAGGTTCTTCTTCCAGTCGCCCCGCCACCACATCATGCCGAGGGCCAGGACGCCGCCGATGACCGCCGCGAGGGCGAAGGCGTAGACGATGATCCACATGGCGCCGGGGTGGACGTTCTCGACCTGGCGGATGCCGTAGAAGGAGCCGACCCAGGCGCCGAAGCCCATCTGCATCTTCACGTCGCCGCCGCCGACGCCGCCGATGGCGTAGAGGGGGAGCAGGAGGATCATGCCGAGGAAGGTGCCGGCCAGGCTGGCGCCGATCCCGCCGACGCCCGTGGCCTCGCCGAGCCAGCCGAAGTCGTGGCACAGGCCGAGGGCCCAGCCGCTGAGGATGATCGGGAAGGTGAGCCAGTTGGGGACCTTGAGCTTCCAGCCGTCGATGACCGCCGCGACGATCATGGCCACGGAGAGGAACCAGAGGGGCCAGTGCGCGAGGATGTAGGACATGGGGACGTTTCCTTTGGCTTCCGGGGGGCTCGTTTCAGGCCCGCTGGGGGGCGGGCGTAAGGGGGAGAAACGGGGCGAGCCGCTGCCTCGTTGGCCGCGGCTCGCGTGGCGGCCAGCCGCCCTCGGGGGAGGGCGGCCTCAGGATCAGCTGCCGCCGATGGTGCTGCCGACCGAGTTGAAGGTGTTGTTGGCGTTGGTGCCCAGGGTGGTGATTGCCGTGATGCAGACCACGATGATGAGGGCCAGCATGACGGCGTACTCGACCGCCGTCGGGCCGTCGTCGTTCTTGATGAAGTTGACGGCCGCGTTCCAGAGCTTGCTCATTCGAATCTCTCCGTTGATGGTTCCAGGTCTTGTCGGATCGGCGGGGCGAGGTCGGACGGCGTGGAGGCCCGTGGCCCCGGTCAGGAGGCGACGGCCCCGTTGAGGGCGACGTTGTTGAAGGTGTTGTTGGCGTTGTTGCCGAGGGTCGTGATCGCCGTGATGCAGACCACGATGATCAGGGCCAGCATGACGGCGTACTCGACGGCCGTCGGGCCGCTCTCGTCGGCGATGAACTTGTACAGCGAGGTGAGGCAGTGGCTCATGGACAACTCCCATCTTTGCGTTGGGGCCGGCCGCACCCGATGGTGTGGCTGATTGGCCTCTTCGCCCCGGTCTGATGGGAAAGCCGTCTCGGGGTTCCACCGCCCGTGTCCGGATTTCCTCACCCTTTCGGTAGCCTGGCTGCCCGCGAGGGGCCCGTGGCTTTGCGTCACCGCCTCGCGGCGGTTTTGCCATTTCGAGGATGAAGAGGCTGACTCGATCTGGTTCCGCGTGGGCCACTCGCCCGTCGCGGGCATCCGTCCAGCCGCGTTCGACACAACAGTAGGTCAGCGTGCGCGGCGCGTCAAATCCGCGAGCGAAAAATGCCCTAATAGCTGGCAGCCAGCAACAGCCAGCAAACAGCCAGCAACAGCCAGCGGAA
>CAZVZK010000285.1:0-6499 GCA_964630925.1 uncultured Alcaligenaceae bacterium | reverse complement strand
AACTTCCTCGAGGCCGCCGGATACGCCGCTACACCAACTCCGACACCGCTCTAAGGTGGTGCAGCAGGGCAGGAGGCAGGACCTGACAGACCTGCTCCGCCCACCTCGGCGGCGGCCCGTAGTCGTCGCCGGGGTCGGCCAGGCTGATCAGGCAGCATAGCAGCCGCCACCGCCGGGGGCCGTCTGCCTCCTTGGCGATGGCGTCTGCCAGCGTCCATGCGTGTTCCTCGTCCCGCAGGCGGGCCAGGGCCTCGTCTGCCGCAGCCGCCACGGACTCGTCAGGGTCGCCCAGGGCCGCACGCAGGCCGGGGGCGTCCGGCTTGTACAGGGCTGGCACCCATCCCATCAGCCAGCAAGCCGCCCGGCGGCGCGAGGCGTCAGCGTCCCTGGCCCACCCGGCGAGCCTGCCCGCCAGCCCGGCGGCGGCGACGCCTGCCAGGCGGGCGGCCGCCCTGCCGGCGGCACGCTTGACGCGCATGTCCTCCTCCGCCCGCATCAGTTCCATCAGGAGCGGGACGGCCCCCGCCGGGTCGATCTCGGCGAGCAGCGCCGGATACCTCTCCCTGTCGCGCGCATCGCGATCCAGGAGGGCAGCCGCCGCCGCCTCGCGGGCCGCCACCGGGTCGAAACGGGCCAGGCATCGGATGGCGGCGGCCCTGGAGCCGGCGAACCAGATGCCCCCTGGCCGCGCGTAGGCCGCCTCGTGGAGGGCCTCCGCCGCTGCGGCGTCGCCGAACGCCTTCTCCAGCGGCCGCGCGTCGGGCACCTGGACCAGCACCCGGCCGATGAAGCCTGGCCTGGCCGGAGCCCAGCATGCCTCCACGGCTTGCCCGATCATGGCCGAGACGGCTTCGGCCGTCCGGGGCTGGTCGAGGAGGAAGACGATCAGTCCTCCCCAGCCCTGGACCGCCTGCTCCAGGGCCCAGGCGGCGTCCCTGCCATTGGGGGCGAGCGCCCGCCGGAGCAGCCCCAGCAATGCATCAAGGGCTGCGTCAGTGCCAACGCGGGCGAGGATGGTGGCCGCGTCGCGGGCGTGGGCCGGCACGTCCAGGTGCGGGGTGGCGAGGCCGACCGCCTCTTCGGCCTGGTCGTGCAGGAGGCGGAGGGCGATGAGGCAGGCGCGGGCCGCCTCGGAGTCCGCCGGTGCGGCCCGCAGGATGGCCCGCACACGCCCGGCCAGTTCGCCCCTGCGCTCGGAACGGCGGCCCGTGCCGATGGCCAGAATGGCCCCGGCGGGCACCGCGCCGGCTTCGCCGGCGAGAGCCTCCAGGGCAGGGGCAAGCGCGTCATCGTCCAAAGGCATTTCGGCCAGGCGGCGGGGCACGGACTCCAGGGTGGCCAGGCCCCAGCGGACGACCGACTCCACGGCCGCGCGGGACTCACCGATGTCCGCCAGGGCGACTGCCGCGAAGCCCTGCTCGGCGGGACCGGCTTCGGGGTGCAGTTCCTCCTTGCGGGCGTGCTGGAGGAGAAGGTCCACCGTCTGCCCGTCGGGCCGCCGGGCGGCGATGCGGTAGCCGATGGTCCGGGCGTAGAAGTTCTCGCTGGCCAGGTGGGCGTTGATGACTCTCGTGTAGCCGGCACCGCCGACCTTCCCCAGGACCCGCCTGGCGCAGTCCCGCGTAGCGCAGGCCGCCTGCCCGGTGATCGGCCCCACCTTCAGCAGCCAGCCGGCGAGCCTCTCCTCCAGGGGGGAGCCGCGCCTCCCCTCGATGGCCTGCAACTGCTCCAGCCTGTTCATCCCGGCCAGGAGCTGGCAGAGGACGAAGAACTCCGGCGAGGCCGGCGGCGGGTCCTGCGCGAGTTCATCGGCAAGCACTTGCGCGAGCCGGTCGAGCAGGGCCTCGACCGTGGCAACGTCCACGGCCCCGGAATCATCCTGGTACACCGTCACGATATCCGTCGCGCCCGGCTCCGCGAGCTTGGCCAGCAGGCAGGCCCTTGCCTCGGCGGGCCTGTGCCGCATGACCTCGCGGAAGCACCAGCGCGCCGACGGCCCCCACAGGCGCGGTGGCAGGCGGGCCAGCTCGCGGGCGGCCAGGTCCGGGTCGATCCGGCACAGGGCGCGGATGGCCCACGCGCCGAGCATGTCGTCCTCGCGGTCGACCCGCTCGACGAGCCACGCGGCCTCGCTGGCGTCGCGGTGGCGGTAGATGTTGGAGGCGAGGCTGCGCTCGCGGCGCGACGGGATCTTGGCGAGGAGGTCCGCCTTGCAGGCCAGCCACAGCGCCTCCTGGCCGTCCAGGTTGCCCAGGAGGTAGGCCAAGTCATGCACGGGCTCGGCCGGGGTGGCACGCCTGGCCGCGCCTTCCAGCCAGCCCGGCTCCTGCCGGACGCACGCAAGTAGCGCGGCGAACGAGTCGCTGTACACGGAAGGCGGGCGTTCTTCTGGGAAGAGGTACGGCTGGCGGTCGGAGTCCATCTGGCAGTGGATGTCCCACAGCCGGTCGAGGCATCCCGCCGCCGGCTTGAGGGCCAGAACGCGCATGGCCGCGCGGCGGGCCAGCGGCGACGGGTCGTCCAGCAGGGCGGCCGCAGCCGGGCCGGCCCCACCGCCTCCCGCAGACGCGATGGCATCGGCGGCGAGGCGCAGCAGTTCACGGTCGCCGGCCAGGGCGGCCTTCTTCAGGCGGCCAAAGAGGGCCGGGACCACACGCGGCCCCAAGGTGGGCAGGAGCTGCTCGTAGAGCGGGGCGCGCGACCTCATGGCGGTCCCTCCAGTGCCTCGATGGCCTGCTCGGCGATGGCCGCGTCCCTGCGCGGGTCCGTCAGCAGCCAGAGGGCGTCCATCGGGACATAGCCCAACGGCCTCAGTTCCGGGCCAGGCGGCCCGTGCAGCAGCCGCCGGAGGGTCCCGCAAACCTCTTCGGCGGTCGCCTCGCGGGCGTCGAGCCGGGCGACGAGGGCCTCTGCCACCGCCCAGTTCAAGAGCCGGTCGTGCCACACCTGGAATCCGTGCGGCTGCGCCTCCTGGAGCCAGCCCACCCGGCGCAGGCGGGCCAGGGCTTCGTTGCCCAGGCCGGCGACCGTCAGGCGGGCGAGCGGCCAGGGGTAGCCCCGGCCCTCAAGCACGTCGAGGGCCAGTCGGTGGAGCGGGACCACGTCGAGCCGGTGGTCGCCCATCTCGTCCTGCCCCAGGCGGCCCCAGCACCGGGCGTAGAGGTCGTACTCGTTGGCCGGTGCCCAGCCCCCCGGCTGGGCCAGGTCGGCGTACAGCCGGGCCAGCAGCGGCCTCCTCAATGTCTGCCGCACGTCGGTCGGGATGCCGCCCCATCCGCCAAGCCGCCTGCCGAGGTACTCATTGAGTTCCGGGATCGTGAAATCGGAGACTTCGTGCAGCACGCACCTCCCCCCGGCCACGGCCTTCATCGTCCGGGCCACGTCGGGCAGGCAGGTGCAGGCCACACGGACGCCCCACTCCTCCCAGGGCAGCCTGGCCAGCCGTCGGGCCTCCTCGTGCGTGCGGACGGCGTCGATGAACAGCGTCAGCCACCCGCCCGCCATCAGGGGCAGCAGCCTCCGCAGGCGGACGGCGACCCTGTCCAGCGGGAGGTCCTCGTCGCCGTCCTTGATGGCCCTCCAAAAGATGTCGGCGGCATGCCGGCAGTCGGCGTCCGCGTCACCGGCGGACTCGATGAGGATCGGCAGGCCGTCGCCAGCCGCCAGGTGCAGCGCCAGCGCGAAGAGAGCCCAGGATTTGCCGCCGCCGCTCTCGCCGCCGATGGCAAGCAAGGGCGTCGCCGCCGGCCATCGCCCGGACAGATCGGCCGCGCCCGCCGCCCGAACATCCAGGGCCGGGTCGTACCCGGCCCGCCGCAGCACGCCACCAAGGACTGCGGCGGCCCGGCGGCGTAGCGGCACCCAGGCGTCGAGCGGGACCGAATCCAGGCCGTACTCCGCCAGAAACCCGGCCGACTCGATCACCGCGCCGCCCTGGGCCGCGCGCACGGCCAACCCGCCGAGCAGGGCCAGCCGCTTCTCGGCCAGCCCGGACGTACGGGCGATCAGGGCCAGCAGCAGGGCATCGATCTCCCGCTCGACCAGCTCCATCGTCTGCCCGCCGACGAACGTGAAGTTGGCAAGGACATCCCAGACGCCCCGCTCGACCTCCTCGGCCGGCAGCCTGCGGTCGTCCACCGCCTTCCGGCCCTTCACCGCCTCGACGATCCGGGCGAAGACCGATTTCTCGGTGTAGGAGTCCAGGGGCCAGAAGGGCTTCTTCTCGCCTGGCTTGCCCTCGGCATCCCCGTCGGCCGCGCCCGGCCTGGTGTTGCCCCGCTTGAACTTCAACACCCGCGTGTCGTCCAAGGCGGCGATGGCGGCTGCGGGATCGCCCCTCGCCTTCAGGCCCTGGAAGAAGTCGTAGACCTCGGCCCACTCGCCCATGCGCCCCTCCGTGACGAAGCGGTACTCCGTCTCGGGGAGCCTGGCGTCGCGGGCGAGGAAGAGGTCGGGCAGCACGTCCTCCACGACCTCCCGCAGGGACCAGGTGCCCCCGCCGGACTTCGCCTTGAGCTGCTCGACCACCCGCCGGCCGCCGGCGACCTCCTGAACGTCTCCGCCGCCCCCCCTGGGCTCCAGGACCAGGACGGCCCCCTCCAAGGGGGCGTCATCCGCCGGCCGGTCGAACCTCAGCGCGTTCAGCCTCGCGGCGCGCAGCAGCGC
Organism: uncultured Alcaligenaceae bacterium; assembly: GCA_964630925.1. GTDB lineage: Bacteria > Planctomycetota > Planctomycetia > Gemmatales > Gemmataceae > RGDT01. The sequence goes on along the minus strand of CAZVZK010000285.1, from coordinate 1,834 downwards.
CCAGAGCATCTGGTAGATCACGCCGTTGACCGTGGCCGCGCCGCCGGCAGCCGTCTTGCTCATCGAGGACGCCCCTCCCTGGCGGCCTGGCCAGTGCGGAACAGCAGCCCCGCTGCTGGGCACGGCGCACGCCGACACGATTCTCTCCAAATTGTACGCGGCAGCCTCGCCGCCAGGTGCGGCATCTGCCAGCGACCTCATGCCTCCCCGGCACGGTCGCCTCACCTGCCTGTCCACTTTTTTCCCGCCTGCGCGAACACCCCCGCCTGCCTGGCGTTTCTGTCCTCGCCGGCGGCGAGCATCGCCGCCGGCGAGGACAGCCCGAAAGCCAAAGCGAGGAGAACGATGGCCAAGAACAGTAGCTCGGCGGGGAAGCCCGCCCCGGCCAGGAGCGGCACGCCGCGCGGCCTGGAAATGCACCAGGCCCCCGAGAATGCGGCCGGGTGGAAGGCGGACGCCGCCTCGGAGCGGCCGCTGACCGAACTGGAGCGGAGGCTGCTGGGGCTGGGCGGCGATGCCGTGAACCGGCAGGCTCACGACGACCCCCACGCCGCCCAGCTCCTGGAGCGCGGGCAGGTATTCGACCTGCCAGTCAGGATGAAGCGCGGCGAGCCGCACGGCTGCCACGGCAACTCCGCCGGCCTGTGGGGCGAGGACGTGCGGCGTCATCGCCTGGTCACCGGCTACGGCCTCTCGGGCGGCCGCTGGGTGCAGCACTCCTGGGTCCTCGGCGACCGCGTGATCTACGAGACGACCATCCGATTTGAGCGGTATTTCGGGGCCGTGCTGACTGACGACGAGGCGGCCCACTTCTGGTTCGCCAATTACTTGCCCCAGCGCTACCCCGGCCCGTTCGCCGTGATGATGGGCGGCGGGAAGAAAGGATGACCGCGAACCGCGCGGTCCCGGTGAACACCCCGGCCCGCCGGGCGTTTCTGTCCCTGCCGGCGGCTTCGCCCGCCGCCGTTGCCGAGGGGAGGGAGACATGACGGAGAGGTTGCTGGGCGTCGGTGAGGCGGCCCGCAGGCTTGGGGAACAGCCCGGCCGCGTGAGCGACGGCTTCAGCAAGGACTGGTTCGACTGCGACCGCTGCCCGCTCGTCGCAGGCCGGCGGCTCATCCCCGAGGGCTACATGGCGGAGATGGCCGCCATCCTGCGGCGGCGGGCCAAGGGGCGCGCCGGCGACAGCAAGCAGGGGCAGGGACGATTGGGAGACGCCGACGCGGCCACGGCAGGGATGGGCCGCAATTCCGAGAGATCCGACAGCCAGGAGGATGCCATGACGAGGAAGGCGACGGACGCGACGAAGACGACAGACGGGGAGACGCCGGCGGAGGCGGCCCGCGAGAAGCCGGCCACGCGGAAGGCGGCGAAGGCCGGCAAGGCGGCCGGCGCGAGGAGGAAGGCGTCCGCCCGCCACGAGCTGCTGTGGCGCAACAAGTGGCTCACGGCGGGGGCCAAGACCATCGACGACATGATCGAGGACTTGCAGGCGGCGGCCGACGGCCTGCGCGAGATGCGCGACGCCGGCGTCGTGCTGGAGGACGACGGCGGCACGGAGGACGACTACGCCACGCTCGTGACGCGCGACCCAGATGTCGCCGCCCGATTCGGGTTCGACCGGGCGTAACCGCCCGTAACCGCCCGTAACCGCCCGGAGACGAGTCGCCCGCAGGCCCGGCCACGGTGGCCGGGCATGAGGTCGCCCGCGAGGGGGATGGGACGATGAAGGAGATGACGGACAGGCTCCGCACCTGCTGCCCGGGCTCCGACTGCGGCAGCCACCGCGCCAGCCTGGAATTCCTGGGGCGGCAGGGCATCGAGCCGGTGCTGG
>CAZVZK010000284.1:0-6766 GCA_964630925.1 uncultured Alcaligenaceae bacterium | reverse complement strand
AACTATCGTGCCATGCCCGCCGAATGCGACAGTTAATAAACTCGCTACCCTTACGCCCTGCCGCAGTGCAACGTCGGCGACCGGCTGGTCGTCCCCGTCCCGGTGCGTCCGGGTGACACGGGCCACCGCTTCACCTTCACGCGTGCCGAGCGGCCGATGCGCCGGCACACCCTCGGGTACGAGGCAGCCGCTCGCGTGATGGCGCAGGCGGAGATGAAGCCGGCCTACAAGGTGGACAACAAGGCGGCCAAACATCTCAGGCTCGTCGCCGGGACGGGGTCGTCGTACTCGAAGAACCGGGCCGGCCTCGCGCCGTTCCACCGCAGCCACGTGGTGACGCTGGAGGCGGCCGCCCCGGGTCGGCTGACCGCGCGGCGCCCGTCGAGGTCGTGGCGAAGGACGCCAGGGTGACGGCCTGGGTGGGCATGTGGGACCAGTCGCGCCTGCGCGAGAAGCCCGCGGCGGGGGAGGCCCCCGGCAAGAAGGGGGGCGGCACGCACGGCTTCAACTTCGCCGGGCCGCTCGTGTGGGCGATGCGCGTCGGCGGCCGCATCCAGGTGACGTCCCCCGCCGGGACGGCCGACAAGGTGGACACGCCGCTGCCGGACCTGACGATCCCCGGCGGGGCGTTCGTCACGCCGAGGGAGCCGTACCCGTCGCGGCGGTGACGGCCGGGCCGGCCTGGGAACGGTGCTGGGCGCCGCCAACGAGGGACGGCCGCACGTCGACGCCGTGGACGCGACCACCGGCGAACTTCTGTCGCGGCTGGCCGACGTGTCGAAGCCCTGCTGCGTCGAGAAGGTGCCCGGCGCCGGCGTGCGCTTCCTCATCAGCAACATCGGCGACGGCACCCTGCAGCTGGCCGAGCTGGCCGGGGCCAGCCTGAAGTCGCTGGGCAAGGCCGAGGTCGGCAAGGCCCCCAAGCGCGTCGCCTTCCTCCCCTGACCCGACGGGGCGAGACTCGTGGCGCGTCGTCCGGCGCGGCGGCCGGGGCGCCGCTGGTGCCCGGCGTTCTGAGGCCGCCGGGGGCGGCAGGCCGGCGGCCAGAGGCCCGGTGACCGGCCTACCCCCGGGGCCGGCGAAGCAGGACGAGAAGGAGAATGCGGGCACAGGCGATGAGGCAGGCGGGCCCTCAACCGCCTAACGCCTCGACGCCCAGCACCTTGTCGCGCTCGCCGCGCTGGTGGCGGAACCACAGGTTCACCAGCAGGAGGCCGTCCACCTCGTCCAGCGCCGGCGGGCCGGGGTCGCGCGGGCCCGACAGCAGGATCCGCCGCGCCGCCTCCGCGTCTCCACAGGCGAGACGCGCCCGCACCACCCCGTGCTTGATCGCATACCACGCCGCCGTCCCGTCATGCTGCTCCACCGGGTAGACCCCGGTCACCAGCCGGGCCTCGCGCAGCCGCCCGAGGTGCCTCCACAGCCATTCCAGCGGCCCCAGGCGGTCACGCAGCACCGCGGCCAGCTCGTACTCCTTCTTCGCCGACGCCTCCCCCATCCGCGCCGTCAGCACCTCGACCGGCGAGCCGTCGGCGCCGCGTAGGAACGCCAGGGCGGCGTTCACGCCCTCGCCGTACTCGGCGCGGGTGCAGGCGGCGGCGCAGGGGGCGAGGCAGGCCCCGATCTCGTGGCGCAGGCAGCCGGGGGCGACCTCCAGGGGGAACAGCTCGGCCTGGCCGGCGAAACGCATGGTCTGCTTCTGAGGGCAGTCGCGCAGGCGGAACCAGTCGTTGAGGCGGGCGGCGGCCTCGCGCGTCCGCCCGGCGCCGAGGAACGGACCGAAGACGTGCGCCGCCGTCGCCGGGGGGCGCGGGGCGGCGAAGGCGTGCGGCGCCGGCCGCCGCCCTACGCACAGGTACATGCGGCGTTGCCGTTTCGGCTGGAACTGCACGTTCCAGCGCGGGCGGAAGCGGCGGATCAAGAGCGGCTCGCGCAGCACCGCGGCGAACTCGCTGCCGGCCACCTCCCACACCAGGCGCCTCGCCTCGCGGACGATCTTGGCGGCCTTCTCGTCGCGTCCGGGGCGGAAGTAACTCATCAGGCGCGCACGCAGCGACTTGGCCTTGCCGACGTAGATCAGCTCGCCCGTGGCGTCGATCATGCCGTACACGCCGGGGAGGCGCGGCACGTCGCGGCGCACGCCGGCGCGGAGGCGGCGGCCACGGCCCTTCGCCCCCTCGGACATGGGCGGCTCGTCCCCCATCAGGGGGCACGGCCCGAACCCGCGGAACGCCTCTCGTGCGAACAACCCCTTCAACGGCTGCCCTCCTGGCGTGTCTGGTCACGCTATTGTAGTTTGGGGCGGCCCGCGCGGCGCGTGGCCGCGTCTTCTCCTTGCCGACGGGCCGGCCGCCCGCATAATCGGTAGGGGCGGAGCCGCCCGGCCCCATTCCCCACGCCCCGGCCCGGCCCCCGTTGGTGCCCGCCTCCCCCGGCGGATACACTGATGGGAGGGCGCCCCGAGGCAGCCGCCCACGGAGGCAGCACGCATGCCCGCCCAACTCGTGTCCCTGGGGGAAGGGCCGAGCATCCTGATCGACAAGCCGATCCTCCTGCTCGGCCGCCACCCCGAATGCGACATCCAGATCGAGTCGCGCAAGATCTCGCGGCGGCACTGCTGCATCGCGCAGATCCACGACTACCTCGTCGTCCGCGACCTCGACAGCACCAACGGCATCCGGGTCAACGGCGTCCGCGTCATCGAGGGCGTCCTGCACGACGGCGACGAGGTCACCATCGGCGGCTCGCGCTACAAGGTGACCTGGGACGACGCGCCGGGCATGGCGGCGGCGAAGGGGCAGCGGCCCCGGCCCACGCCGATCCGTCCGGATGACCCCGACCTGGAAGAGTGTGACGAGCCCGTCCCGCTCGTGGATACCACGAGCAAGCCCGTCCGCACGCCGAAACCGCCCCCGCCGCCGGCGAGGCCGGTGACGCAGGAGGACTCGGTGGTACTGCCTTCGGATTTGGATCTGCTGCCGCCGAGCGGGCCGATGCCGCCGCGGTGAAGGTGTGTCGTGATGTGGGGTGGGGAGAGAAAAAAATGGGACCGGCTGCGTTTCGGCACCGTCGCCCAATCAGTGCCAAAATCCCCAGCCGATCCCACACACATCTTACAAGCCCGAGCGCAGGTGTCCAGAGGGGGCGAGATTTTTTTTGGCCGGAGGACGCGGGGCCGGTCAGCGGTTGCCGCCGGAGATGTGCAGCGTCTCGCCCGTGACCCACGAGGAGTCGGCGGAGGCCAGGAAGACCGCCGCCGGGGCGATGTCGCCGGGCAGGCCGATCCGGCCCAGCGGGGTCTGCGCCTCGACCTGCTTGCGGAAGTCGCTCTCGGCAATGCCGGCCGCGTGGACGCCCTCCGTCTCCACCATGCCGGGGTTGATCGAGTTGACGCGGATCTTCCGCGGCCCCAGCTCCGCCGCCAGCGAGCGCGTGACGGCGTCCACCGCCCCCTTGGTCGCGCTGTAGACCGAGGCGTTGGGGATGCGGGCCGTCGCCACCACCGAGCTGATGTTGATCACGCTGCCGCCGTCGGGGCCGAACTGCTTCGCCGCCTCCTGCGTCGCCAGGATCAGGCCGAGGACGTTGAGGTCGAACTGCCTGTGGAAGTGGTCGGGGGTGACGGCCTCCAGCGGGGCGAACTCGTAGACGCCGGCGTTGTTCACCAGCACGTCCAGCCGGCCGAACGCCTTCTTCGCCTCAGCGAACAGGCGGCGCACATCATCCGGCTTCGCCAGGTCGGCCTGGACGGCGGCGGCCTTGCCGCCCTGCCCCGTGATCTCGGCGACGACCCGGTCCGCGCCCGACTTGCTCGACGCGAAGTTGACCACCACCGCCGCCCCCTCCGCCGCCAACGCCTTCGCGATGGCCGCCCCGATGCCTTTCGACGCCCCCGTCACCACCGCCACCTTGCCCGTCAGCTTGCCCGCCATGTCGTGCCCCTCGAAAGGATTCTGTACCGAACGATACAAATATAGGCGTCTGGACAGGGGGAGGTCAAGGGGATTATTGTAATGAAAGGTACAAAAACCAGGAGGTGGGCCGTGGGCAGGGGCAGGCCGCGGGAGTTCGACGTCGAGGAGGCGCTGGGGCGTGCGTTGGACGTGTTCTGGCGCCGGGGGTACGAGGGCGCGTCGCTGGACGACCTGACGGCGGCGATGGGCATCGGCAGGCCGAGCCTGTACGCGGCCTTCGGGAGCAAGGAGGCCCTGTTCCGGCGGGCGGTGGCCCGTTACGCCGAGGGGCCCGGCGCCTTCGTGCGGGCGGCCGTGGCCGAGCCGACGGCGCGGGCGGTGGCGGGGCGTGTCCTGGGCGGGGCCGTCGAGATGCTCGCGGACCCGAAGAACCCGCGTGGCTGCCTGGCGGTGCAGGGCGCCCTGGCGTGCGGCGAGGCCGCCGAGGGGGTGCGCCAGGAGCTGGCGCGGTGCCGGGCGGCGGGGGAGGCGGTGCTGCGCGAGCGCTTCGAGCGCGCGGACGACCTGCCGCAGGGGGCGGACGCCGCGGCGCTGGCGCGGTTCCTCATGTCGGTGATCCACGGCATGGCGGTGCAGGCGGCGGGCGGCGCCGGACGCGAGGCCCTGGCGGGCGTGGCGGCGCTGGCGATGCGTGTCTGGCCGATAGGCTGAGGGGACAGGTCGCCCGGAGGAGGCCCAGGCCATGACGTGTCGGTTACTGACGCTTGTGTCGGCGGTCCTGCTGGCGTGCGCGGCGGCGGCCCCGGCGGGCACGATCTACAAGGTGACGGCCAAGAAGGGCGACGCGACGGTCACCTACGAGGTGCAGTTCGGCGGGACGCGCCTGATGGAGACGTGGACCGCCTTCGACCCCAAGACGAAGAAGTTCGTGCACCTGAAGTGGCCCCGGCGTGGCGGCAAGGCCCCGGAGCCCGTCGCCTCGATCTTCGACCACCGGACGGGCGAGACGGTCAGGCTATACAAGTTCCCCGGCGCCGACGGGCCGCTGCCGGTCATCCCCGACATGGACGCGATGAAGGTGTGCCCGCTGACCGGCGACAAGGCGTTCAAGGCGGTCCCGCACATCGCCATCGATTGACGGGTCAGCGTCGACCGAGCGCGAGATCGACGGCCCAGCACCTGCGGACGTGCGGGCCGGGTGAACGCAGGTGCGAGAGGAGGTCAACGTCGGCGCAGCCGGCCTCCTCCAGCGCGTCGGACAGGACCGCGAGAAGCGCGGGGCCCGGATCGGCCGCGGCGGCCTCGGCGAGCGTCTGCACCGTCGGCGTGCGCTGGGCGGGCGCGAGCGTCGGCGCGCGGAAGGGGTTGGGGAACAGGCACCGCAGGATGTCCGCCTGCGCGCGCCGCTCGGCGGCCACGGCCTTCGCCGCCACGAAGACGGCCTCGCCCGGGGGCGCGGCGGCCCAGGCCGCGTCGCAGACCGCCTGCGCCGCCCCGACGGTGAGCGTGAAGGGGACGAAGTGCTCGGGGCCGCGCATCAGCTCGGCGCAACAATCGAGCGCGGCGAGTGCCGCGCCTGTCGCGGCGTCGTTGGCCCTCGTGGGGCTGGCCTCGCCACGAGCCTCCGCTTCGGCGACGGCGGCGGCGGCGGCGGGCCGGACGCTCGCCAGCTCCGTCTCGTCCAGCAAACCGTCGGCGAAGCGCTCGGCGGCCTCGACGGCGGCCCGGAGGCGCTCGTCGGTGAGCAGATGCCAGACGCGGCGGACGCAGGCGCAGGCGAATTGGCGGAGGGTCGTTTCACCGGGGCCGTAGCGAAGGAGATCCAGCAGGGGATGGGGGGTCGATGCGGTTAGCTATTCCTCGGCACCAAAGGCGGGCCTCGACGGCGAGGCCGCCCCGTCCTCCTCCCGTGGGAGGACGATGGCGTGGTCGAAGGTGCGGCTCTGCCTGAACTCCTCCGTCGGCCCGAGGCCGGCGTGCTCACCCAGGATGACTTCCTCGATGAATTCGCGGAACGTGTCCGCGACGTGATTCACCGCCCCCCCGTACTCCGACAACTCGTAGATGGCACACTCCCCCGTGTCGGCCTCCGTGAACGCCAAGGGGTCCCAGCCGTAAGAGCGCCTGCCGCCGGTCCGGCAGAACCAGACGATCCGGCCGGCGAGGGGCCCGTCGTGGAGCGACCTATTGGGTAACGCATGCACCCGCATGATCGCGCCGAGCCACGCGAGGCTCATGGAGTTATCGGAGTCGGCCTCTCCCAGCGGGGCCAGGATCCAGTGATCAAAGGTCAGCTCGCCGGGGCCGAAGACCTCCATGAGCCCCTTGTACCCGGCGGGGAGGGTGAAGCCCATCTCGCGCTCGAAGGCGGCCATCAGCCCCGGGGTCGTGCGCAGGATTGGGTAATGCCCGCCGTCCCGGATGACGAGCGTCGTGTACAGCGCCCGCCAGTATTCGAGGCTCATCGCGCCCTCCCGAGTGCGAGGTCCACCGCCCAGCAACCGCGGACGTGCGGGCCGGGTGAACGCAGGTGGGCCAGGAGGCGCTCGTCGGCACACCCGGCGTCGGTGAGCGCGTCCGCGAGGACGTTCAGACGTAGCGGGTCGAGCGCGCCCTCCGGCGTGACGCGCTCGGCCAGGGCGGCGCGGGCGACCTGCATCACGTCGTGGGTGCGCCACGGAGGCCGGGGCGGGGCGGCGGAGAACGGGTCGAGGACGCAGCGGGCGAGGTGGCAGAGCATGGCGTCCGTCGCCGGGGGCGGCTCCTCGTCCCATAGCGGATCGAGGGGGGAGTCGGGGCCCTTACAGGGCTACGTTTCGTGACACGAGAAATCCTCTTCGTTCAAAGTGGCT
>CAZVZK010000283.1:0-7080 GCA_964630925.1 uncultured Alcaligenaceae bacterium | reverse complement strand
GGGGCCGAGGCAGCATCTCCTCGACGGGGATCGTGCCGAGGGCGTGGCCGTCGAGGACGTACGCAACCGATTGACCGGGGCGGAAGACCTCCCGGTGCGTGTACCCCGTGGCGGACGGCCCCGTCAACACCTCGATCTGATGGTCGATGAGGTTGACGATCCAGTAACAGACGATGCCCGCCGCGGCATACAGGTCGGCCTTCGCGCCCTGGTCGTAAGCGAGGGTCTTATCGGACACCTCGACGACGAGGCCGAGGTCATTCGGGCCGGGGTGGCGCGTCTCGTAATCCTCGTCCCGGCCGCGGGCGACGCACGTGTCCGGAATGGGGCGGCTCGTCGGCAGGGCGACATCCATCTGGACGCGGACGGTCCAGCCGGCCGGGGTCATGGCGAAGAGCCGCTTCCAAAGACGCTGCAAGGCGGTGGCATGCGGCGGATTCATGGGGGGCCTCGGGACCAGGGCACCTTCCAGCAGCTCCATCGGCACCTGAACGATCCCAAGCGCCTCCATCCGCTCGTACTGGCCGACGGTGAAGCGGTACGGGTCGCCCTGCGCGAATAGCGAGCCGCCCCGCACCTCGCAACCTTCATCGGGCGACACGATGCCCTCGGCCAGCATCCGCGCGAGGTCACTGGGGCTGAAGCCGCGATACTCTTCGCCGGCCGGTGTGGTCAGGGCGGGTGCTGTGGCGCTCATGCGACATCCTCCTCACCCGATGCTACCGCGTCCCCACTCACGCCGCAAGCAGAGCCGGCCCTTCGGCACGCCCGCTACTCGGCCGGGCGGAACTTCGACGGGTAGTTGACGATCTTGTCCCACTCATCCGCCGTGGACCGCGCCACCAGCGCGACCAGCGGCCCGTCTCCGATGTTGAACACCTCGTGCGGCACGCCCGGCTTGATGTAGATGAAGTCGCCCGCCTCGTTGTAGACCTCCTGCGTGAGGCCCTCGCCGAAGGTGTGCTTCACCTTGCCCTGCACGATGTAGAGCATCACCTCGAAGCCGTCGTGGATGTGCGCGTAGGCGATCGCGCCCGGCGGCACCGTCGCCACGTTGACCGACAGGCCCGTCGAGCCGACGTTCTTGGCCGACATGCCCTGCTGGTATTCGATGCCGTTCCAGCCGCGGCCGCCGCCGCCGCCACGCAGCACCGTGATGCCGCCCAGGTCCTCGACGGCGGTGAGGTCGATCTTGCCCGTGCCTTCGGTGGTTGTCTTCAAGGTCCGGCCTCCCGGGGTTGGTGGAGTGTGTCTGATGTCGGTATAGCCCGGTGGGAGGGTGCGGCCACGCCCGGCGTGTCACGGCAGCGGCTCATCGGGCGTCATCGGGGATCGCGGCCAACGATGGCAACATGGGCACCCAGCGGGCCAGCAGCTCCCCCCGGCTGCTGACCCCCAGGGCGCGGTACAGCCGCTTGACGTGGACGTGGACGGTGGAGGAGGCGATGCCCAGCCTCGCGGCCGCCTGCTTCTCGCCGTCGCCCTCCAGCAGGCAGCGTAGCACCTGGCGCAGGCGGGGCGGCAGGGCCGCCGGCGACGGCGAGGTGGCGCCGGCGAGCCGCCCGCCGCGCATGGCCGCGATCTCGCGGTGGCACAGGTGCAGCAGGCGGCGCTCGCGCGCCCCGAAGGGTGGGCCGGGCGGGCGGGAGATGTTCAGCAGGTGGCCCGTGCCGCCCCCGGCCGGGAGGTGGATCGACAGCAGCATCTCCTCGGCGCCGGAGGGGCGGACGTACTCGTTGACGACGGGGTCGCCGTCCCAGACGCGTGGGGTTAGGATCCGGCGGCGGTCGCGGGTGAACAGCTCCTCCCCGCAGCCCATGATGGGCGTCACGAGGGGGAACCGGGACAGCGGGCCTTCGCGGAGGAAGCCCCAGAAGTGGCGGCGGTCGCTCTCGGCGGGCCAGCCGGACTCCTCGATGAGGACGGGGCGCGGGCCCGATTCGCCGCCGTCGAACTCGAAGGACAGGGCGACGGAGCCGCCGAGCTGGCGGCGCAAGCCGTCGAGGAGGTGCCTGCGCCAGAGGACGGGGTCGGCGCCCACCTCGCGGCACTCGCCGACGAGGAGGTAGAGGGCACGCAGGTCGGCGAGGCGGAGGCGGCGGGACTTACTCATGGCCGTTACCCCGTTCAGGGGAATACCTCCCCCGCGCTGGGCAGGGTATTCTGGAGGGGATGATAGGGCGGCCGCCGGGGGAGGACAGTGGAGGGCATCGGCCATGCCGGACTTCTCGGCCATGCTGTCGAAGGTGAGAATGAGCGCGGTCAAGCCCGCCTACTCTCTGCTCCAGTTGGCGTACTTCGATTACCGGGCCGACCCCGCCCCGTGCAAGGCGGGCGTCACCAACCAGTGCGCCGTGCGGATGAGCATCGCCCTGTGTCGGTGCGGCTTCGGCATGGACGCCTTCAGTCCTCAGGCGCGGGTCCACCGAGGCCGCCGGGCCTGCGGCCCGACCATGCCCCACGTCCTCGGCGCGGGGGAGCTGGCGTCCTACCTGCGCTCCTTGTGGGGGGCGCCGACGCTGTACCGCGGGGCGACGCTGGCCGACGCACGCGCCGGGGTGCTCGGCCGCAAGGGCGTCATCTACTTCAACAACTGCTTCAGCCGCGAGGACGACGGCCCGCGGGTGGGGGACCACATCGACCTGTGGACCGGCGACAGGTATTACAACGACGTCATCCACGTCCCCGCCGGCGGCGACGCCGCCGCCGGGACCTCCCTCTTCGGGCGTGCCGACGCCGTCTGGTTCTTCGACCTGCCGGGCTGAACCTCTGGGGGGCACGCCATGCCATTCACCGTGTATGCCCAGTTGGAGCCGGAGCGTAAAACGCTCATCGACGTCCACACCTGCCGCCGTGTGTTGTCCGCGCCCGGCTCGCGTCCGCCGGCATTCATCACGGAAGAGGGGCACCGGGTGGTCGTCCACCAGGCGCTGGGGAAGAAGTACGAGGAGGTGGTGGTCGACGTCCCGGTGATCCCGGAGACGCTCGTCCGGGGCGTCTCGGTCCGGAACGTCTCCGCCGGCGAGCTGCGTGTGATCAAGGGCGTCCTCGACCGGCTGCCCGAGCACTTCATCCGCGAATTCATCCGCCGCCGGAACGGCATCGTCTGCGTGGACTGGACCGGGCAGGCGTGGGACCCTTCGGGCCGCCCTGGCGCCGCCACGCTGCTCAGCGCGGGCGCGAACATGAGGGCGGAACGGACACGCGGCGGGATCACCGAGGCGGGCGAGCGGATCGAGATCACCCACGCCGCCATGCACGAGGCCAAGGGTGACACGCGCCGCGGGGTCTACACGCTGCTTCACGAGCTGGGGCACGTCGCCTTCGACGCGTCCCTCGCGCCGCCTACCGTCCAGGATGCGAATTACGGCTCGTCGATCCACGTCGGGGCGAGTGAGCAGCCGGCCTACGCCTTCATGTGGTACTTCATCCGCCCCGCGCGGCTGACACCCGGCGACCGCGCCGCCCTCACGCGTCTCCTGGGCCCGGTGGGCGGCGCGGCCCCGCCCGCCCCGGCCGCCGGGCCCCCGTCGATCCGGGAATCCGTCGGCGAGGGCGCGAACAACCGGCCGGACGACGTCCGCGTCGTTCAGATCTTGCTCAACCTGTGGTCGGGCGCGAGGATGTCGCCACTGATGGCCACGGGCGTCTGCGACGCCGAGATGGTGCGGCGCATCCGATCGTTCCAGAAGTCCCGGCTGGGCGTGGCGACGCCCGACGGCCGCGTGGACCCCGGCGGCAGGACGCTCCGGGCGTTGGAAGGGGGCGGATGACGCCGCGTCACGGCAGCAGGTCATCAACGGCGAGGTGCCCGACGGTGACTCCATCGAGGATCACGGGGACGGCCTGGCCTGGCAGGAAGACTTGCTGGTGGGCGTAGGCGGGGGCGGCGCAGGGGCCGGAAGGTCGGGTCAACACCTCGATCTGGCGGTCGATGAGGTTGACGATCCAGTAGACGGGGATGCCGGCCTCGGCGTAGAAGCGAGCGGAATCGACGCGGTCATCTCGAAGTGAAGAGTCGGCGACCTCGACGAGCAGGCCCAGGTCGGCGGGGCGCGGATGTCGGGCGGCGTAGTCGTCATCCGATCCGCGGGCGACGGAGACGTCCGGCTCCGGTTCGCTGCCGCCGAGGGTGATCGGCTTCTCGCCCCGCACGGTCCAGCCGAGGACGGCGAGCAGGAAGAGGAGGCGTTTGTAGCACTTCTCCTGTGCATGGGCGTGGGGCGGGTGCATGGTCATCTTGCGAACCAGGAGGCCCTCCAGCAGGGTGACGCGGTGCTTCCTCGTCAGAATACCCAGGTCGGCCATCCGGTGGTACTGATCCACACTCCACCTGTACTGGTCCCCGATCCAGGTGGTGTGGCCCCACGGCGGCCACTTCAGCACGACCAGCCCTTCGAGCAGCTCGCAACGGTCGTCAGGGTGGAAGACGCCCTCGTCGATCATCCGGGAGTAGTCGTCCACGCTAAAGCGGTGGAACTCCCGATCTGCCGGCGTCCAGGGGGTGGGTGCGGTGGCTGCCGGTGTCATGTATCATCCTCCGTATGCCTTGGATGCTACCGCGCCACCCGCCCCGAGGGCAAGCCGGCACATGACAGACCGCGAGAGCCTGCTGCACGCCATTGCCGCGTCGCCGGACGACGACGCCCTCCGGCTCGTCTACGCCGACTGGCTGGAGGAGCACGGCGACTCGGCGCGGGCGGAGTTCGTCCGCGTGCAGGTGAAGGTCGAGGCACAGGGCGGCAAGTGGCGCTGCCCGCCGTCGCTGTGGCAGCGGCAGGAGGCGCTGTGGATGGCCAACAAGGAGGCCTGGCTCGCCGAGTTGCCGGGCGGGGCGCGAGACCGCTCCGTGTTCCGTAAGGGCCTGCCGCACGGCGTGAAGGTGACGGCGCGGAACTTCATCAAGCTCGGCGGGAAGCTCGTCGAGAAGTTCCCGACCATCCGCGAGGCGACGTTCGAGAACGACGGCGGCGCGTGGAAGGAGCTGGTCCGGTGTCGCGCGTTACGGCATCTCCGGGCTGTAGAGATGGGGAATGGGGCTCACAACGACGACGACTGGCAGGCGATCCACGACGCCCCACACCTCGGCGAGCTCGTGTCCTTGCGGCTTGTGGGAGGTTCCGATCCTGGGCCGTATTGGCTGGGCCGTGTCCTGAAGGGGTTGCCGGCGCTGTCCGGGTTCTCGTTTGAGGGGGCCATCGCGCTGAGTGATGGGTGGGCTCACGCTCTTGGGCAAGAGGGAGGATCGTCGCTCGAGGTGTTGGCCCTGCACTACGTGACGCTGCCTGACTCGGGCCTCCGGCATCTCGCCCCACGTCTTCGCAGCCCCGCTCTCCGCTCCCTCACCCTCCTCAACTGCCACACTGGCGACGACGGCCTGGCCGTCCTGGTGGATTGCCGATCACCGGAGCTGCGTACCCTGCGATTCGGCTACAACGACGCCGGCGAAGAGGGGGGCATACGCACCCTCGCCTCCGTCACCTGGCCGCACCTCTGGAGCCTCGACCTGACGGGCAACCCGATCCACGGCCCCGAGACCGTCCCGCACCTCGTCTCGCCTGCGTTCCCCGCCCTGACGGCCCTCGATCTCTCCTACACCGAAGTCAACACCGACGACATCATCCACCTCGTCAACCAACCGGATATCACGAGGCTGAAGGAGCTGCGGTTCCACGGCGTGTCCTTGGAGGATGATGCCATCCTGGCCATCGCCAGCTCCCCCCACCTCGCCGGCCTGGAAGTCCTCGATATCAGCCCCGGCCGCTTCAAGTTCAGCGACGCGGCGGCGGACGCCCTCATCGCCTCGCCGTTCCTCAACAGGCTCCGCTCCCTGTGCATCTTCGGCCACAACCTCTCCGGCCGCGCCCTGGCCGCCCTCCGCTCCCGCTTCGGCGTCTGGTGCTGACCTTCCGCACACTTCGACAAGCCATCTTGGCACCTCCGCACACACCAGCGGCTCCCGGTTCGATCAAGGCAAATCATTAACCCCCATGATGTTGCGCGATCTGTCCGCACTCGTCGCGTGTTGGCACGCCCCTTGCATTCCCCCTCCACACATCTCAAAAGGAGGTGCCCGACCCCATGAACATCGACCGTTTCACCGAGAAGGCCCGTGAGGCGATCCTCGCCGCACGCGCCGTCGCCACGCGCGGCGGGCAGTCCGCCATCGAGCCCGAGCACCTCCTCTCCGCCCTCCTCGACCAGGACGGCGGCGTCGTCCCCGCCGTCCTGCGCAAGGCCGACCTCAAGCCCGCCGACCTCCGCGACGCCATCGGCCGCGAGCTGGCCAAGATGCCCAAGGTCTCCGGCGGCGGCGACCCCAACCCCGGGCCGCGCCTCAACCGCATCTTCCTCGCCGCCGAGGACGAGGCCAAGCCGTTCAAAGACGAGTACGTCTCCGTCGAGCACCTCCTCCTCGCCCTCATCGCGGACGGCGGGGCGGCGGGCCGCGTCCTCAAGGACGCCGGCCTGTCGAAGGACCGCGCCCTCGCCGCCATCAAGGCGGTCCGCGGTAACACGCGCATCACCAGCCCCAACGCCGAGGAGACCTACCAGGCGCTGGAGAAGTACGGCCGCGACCTCACGCAGATGGCGCGCGAGAACAAACTCGACCCCGTCATCGGACGCGACGAGGAGATCCGCCGGACGGTGCAGGTGCTGTCGCGCCGCACCAAGAACAACCCCGTCCTCATCGGCGAGCCGGGCGTGGGTAAGACGGCGATTGTTGAAGGATTGAGCCGTCGGATTGTTCAGGGCGATGTCCCCGAGGGCCTGAAGGACCGGCGCATCATCGCGCTGGACATGGGCGCCCTCATCGCCGGGGCCAAGTTCCGCGGCGAGTTCGAGGAGCGTCTCAAGGCTGTCCTCAACGAGGTGAAGTCCGCCGAGGGGCAGATCATCCTGTTCATCGACGAGATGCACACCATCGTCGGCGCGGGCAAGGCCGAGGGCGCGATGGACGCCGGCAACCTCCTCAAGCCGATGCTGGCGCGCGGCGAATTGCACTGCATCGGCGCGACCACGCTCGACGAGTACCGCAAGCACGTCGAGAAGGACGCCGCCCTGGAGCGCCGCTTCCAG
>CAZVZK010000282.1:0-7234 GCA_964630925.1 uncultured Alcaligenaceae bacterium | reverse complement strand
GCCGTCTCGGCAAAGGTCATCCACGAGTGGCGGGCCGGCTCCATCCGCCTGCCCGTCCAGGGAGACGCTCGGACGCTGGCCATGGCCGCAGGCGAAGTGCGCCGGCCGCCGAGCCCCTGGCTTCCGCCCAAGCCCAGCGGATCGCCCCATCACCTCGACCGCAGCAGGAAGGCGACGCCCCCCGGCCCCGGCGGGCCCAGCCTCGTGATCCGGTCGATGTGCAGACGCTGCATCATCTCCAGCAGCCGGGCCGCGTCGCCGGCGCTGGCCGCCATCGGCAGCACCACCCGCTCCCCCTCCGCCAGCGCGTACCGCCCGCCGCCGTCGTGCACCACCTGCATCTTCTCCGGCCGCACCGGGTCCGCCGTCATCCCGAACATCACCCCACGCGGCGCCACCTGCGGCACCACGAACCACTTCCCGGCCACGTCCGACGACAGGGAATACTGCTCCGTGCAGCGGTAATAGCGCACTGCCGACAGGGCGGTCCGCGCCGCGTCGGAGTTGCCGTCGAAGTTCGCCAGCACCCGCGTGCCGATGGCCAGCTCGCACGCACCCCCGTCCTGGTTCAGATGCACCTGCCGCCAGTCGAACACCACCCGCCCGTCCGGGCCGGCGGCCACCTCCGCCTTCTTCGCCCTCCAGCCGGTGTCCCGCCGGTCCTTCACCGCCGCGGGCCCGGCGGGCCCGGGGATCAGCGCCGGCGAGGCGTCGAGGCTCGTGGCCTTGGGCATCATCTTCTTGTCGCTCCCGTCCGGGTTCTTCACCAGGCGCGGGAACTTCTGCACGTCCATCGTCTTCGACGAGCCGGGGCCGTTGGACGCATGCGGCACCTTCAGCACCGGCACCTCCGGGGCGTCCTGGCCGAAGAACACCGTCATCACCGGGGCGCCGTGGCCCAGAAGCCCGGCCTGGGTGAAGTGGTGCCGGCGCATCACCTCCAGCGCCTGCCTGGCGTCGGCCTCCCTGCCCCCGAACGCGCAGTACACCCGGCTCTCGTCGCGGACGCACCACTGCCCGGACAGCCGCTCGACACGCATCGCCGCCGTGTCGAAGGTGACCGTCCGCATCCCGCCGCGCATCTGGGCGGCGGGCGCCTTGCCACCCGCCAGCCAGTACTCCATGCCCGCCCCCTCGGGGCCGACCCGCGTGACCTCATCCAGGTGCAGCTTGCGGATCAGGCCGAGCGCCGCCCGGGCGTCCTGCTCGGACGGGCCGAAGTCCTTCAGGACCGTGCCGTCGTGGACGAGACGCCAGTGCTTGTCCTGACGCGACAGCTCGACCTTGTTCGGGTCGAAGCGCCGCCCCTCCGTCCGCGCCGGCGCAGGGCCGATCTTCGCGGCGGCCTCCTTCGACGGCTGGACGATGCGGACGACGGGGGGCGATGGTGCCGGCGGGGATTGGGCCAACAGGCCCGCCCCCGCGAGGCCCAACGCGAACAGACCGAATGCCCGGCGCATGCCCCACCCCCTGACACAAGGTCGATACGACCGTTATCGGCGCTCCGGGCCGCGCATCTTGACATCGCTCCGACGGCAGGGGGATCGGCGCGCGCCGGCGCACGGCCCGACGGGGGCGGACGGCCCCGCCCGCCCCGCCCGCCTACCTCCCGCCCGAGGTGTCCATCACCGGGATGTACCCACGCACCGCGTGCCGCCCCTGCCCGTAGCCCACCTTCTTGAGCGCCGGATTCAGCAGCGGGATGCGGTGGTACAGCGTCGCCACCCACATCTCCATCGCCTCCGCCGGCCCCGGCAGCACCGCGATCACCGACACCTTCCCCGCCTTCTGCCCCTCCTTCGTGTACCCCGGCAGCGTCTCGTCCTCCTCGTGGATGCCCAGGCCCTGCACCTTCGGGTGCTCCAGGTTCTTCTCCAGGTACAGCGCGTGCAGCCTGCACGCCTTCGACATGGCCGCGTCCAGCACCACCTCGCCCAGGCCCGCCGCCTTGCGGACGGCGTTCAGCTCCTCCACCAGCTTCGCCGCCACCTTCGCCTCGTCGTACGGGTCCGCCTCGGCGGTGAATGTCCACTTCTTAGTGAAGGGCTTGCCGTCCGCCTTCAACGCCACCTCCGCCGTGTACGCCGCCCCATGGGCGAGCGGCCTCTTCGGCACCAGCACCACCTGCGCGTAGTTGCCCGTCCCCGGCAGCCGCTTGTCCGGCGTCGAGATCAGGCACACCACCTCGTTGCCGTCGCCGTCCTTGAGCGTCGCGGCGATGTCACTCAGCTTCGTCAGCGGGAAGAACGACAGGGTCACGGGGAAGCCCGCCTTCGCCCCCTTCGCCGCCCCGGGCTCGATCTCCGACAGGTCGCGCCCGAAGTAGATCGGGATGCCCTTCTGCCCGTCGCCGGGGTAGGCCACGGGCGGCCCGTCGCCTCGCCGCCGCAGCGACGGCATGTTGATCACCCAGACGTGCCCGCGCCCCTGCGGCGCGACGCCGATCCCCACCGACCGCATCGACGGGCTGAGCGCCAGATTCCGATTCATCACGGACGTGTAGATCCAATCGACCCCGTCCCCCGGCCCGTCCGGGGCGTTGAGCCTGATCGCCGCACGCTCGGCCGCCTCATGCCCCTCCTTCGTGTACCCCTCCAGGGCCGGGTCCTCGCGGTTGATCGGAATGTCCTTGCCACGCACGAAGTGCCGCCCCAGGTACTCCGCGTGCTTCTGGCACCCCTTCGTCAGCGGCCCGTCGAGCGCCACCGGGGCCAGGCCCGCCGCCTTGCGCAGCGAGTTGAAACGCACCAGGGCGGCCTCGACTCGCTTACCCGGGAACGGCTCGCGGGCCGCCGTCGTGAACGACCACGTCCGCGACCACGCCTTGCCGTCCACCTTCGCCCTGGCCCGCACGAGGTAGCGCCTCGACGGCTCCAGCACCTTCTTCGGGAAGGCGCACAGCGTGTTGCCCTGATGGCTCGCGTGCGCCTTGTTCGCCGGCCGGCCAGGCCCGGAGTCATGCACGGGCACCGCCCCGCCGGCCTCGTCCTCCATCGTCATCTCGGTGTCCGTCACCCTGGCGCGGCGCGGGAAGGTGGCCGTGACCGGGTAGCCGGTGACCTTGTTCTCCAGGTCCGGCAGCGGGTCCGGCACCTCGTTGCCGGGGAAGAGCAGCGGCACGTTCGCCTGCCCCGCGCCGGGGTACACGACGGCCCCGGATCCGTCGCCCGCCGCCGCGAAGACGCCCGCGATCACCGTCACGCCGCCTGCCGACGCCAGGCCGACCCCGTCGCGCCCCCGCGCCAACAGCAGCTCGCGGTGCAGCGGGGCCGCCAGCCACCCTTTCATCGCCTCCGCCGGCCCCTTGCGCGCGTGGCTGCTGCCCGGCAGCCCCGTGTGCGTGTCATACGGCGAGGCCGCCAGACGCCCCGCGTGTTCGGCGCACCGCCCGCTCAGCCCCACGTCCAGCGCCAACGCCGGCACGCCGGCCTTCTTGCGTTCGGCGTTCAGCAACGCCAGCGCCTCGCCCACGGCACCCGCCGGCACATCCTCCTTCTCAGGCGGCTTCTCCTTCTCGCGAGGCTTCCCCTTCTCGGGCGGCTCCTCCCCCCCCGGCAGAGGTTTCTCCTTCTCCGCCGGGTCGTCCTTCTTCCCCCCGAGGGGGGGGCCGTCCTTGTCCTCGGCCACCTTCGGCGGCGGCTTCGTGGACGGCGCGGTGGCGATGAACACGCCGGCCCCGAGCCCCACCAGCGCCAGCAGCAGCCCGGTGACCGCGAAGACGGGCACGAGCGCCCCGGAGCGTGGCGGGGCGTGCCGGCGTGGCTCGTGGGGTGGCGGGGGGAGTGTCCTGGCCGCCCTGGTCGGGATGATGAACCGTTGGCGGCATCCTGGGCAGGCGGACGCCGTGCCGGCGAGGTGCGGCTGGACGCCGAGGGCCATCTGACAGGCCGGGCAGCGGAAGGTGATCACGGCGGCGCTCCCACGGGCGGCGGCAGGGATACCAACCCCGCCGCCGCGTCATCGTACCTCGCGGGCCGCCCCGTGGGTAGGCGGCCTCAGTGGTACTCCGTCCCGCCCTTCCGCTCCAGGTACTCGAAGCTGATCGCCTTGAGGATCACGCGGGCCTCCAACTGCGTGCCGAACGCCGCGAACCGCTCACGCGCCGGACGCATCACGATCCCCTCGCGGAACGGGAACTTCCCCGCGTCCTCCGCCGCGCACAGCGTCGTCGGCCCCGAGACGTGCGCCTCCACCGCCCCCTTGCCGAACGGCCCCCGGTACAGCACCGGCGCCTGCTCGACGCCGAACTCCGCGCACCGCGCCGACAGCTCGTCGAAGTGGACGTACTTGCCGCCCACGGACAGGTCGAACGCCCGGAACGCCACGCGCCCCTTCAGGCCGTAGGCCAGGTCCTGCACGCCCGCGCCGTACAGCTCGCCGAAGAGGACGGCGTCGTCGCCCACGCCCTCCAGCAGCGCCCGCACCCGCCCGTCCAGCACCTGCCAGAACTGCGACCGTCGGCTCTTCGCGTCCACCTCCTTGCGCCGCTGGTTGTGGCTGCCGGCCATCCACTCCCACCCGCCCGCCGTGCGCACGCGTCCCAGCCGGCAGTTCTTCCCGTGGATCTTCTCGGTGAACACCACCTCCTCGCCCTCCGCGAACACGTCCGGGAAGTGGCGGTAGTTCTCGATGTCCGTGTACCGGTGAAACGCCGGGTGCGCCGGCAGCGAGTCGCCGTCGATCGCCTCCGGCGGCGGCTCGTACTTCGTCACGCCCAGCACGCCCGCCACGTCGAGGCCCAGCGGCCAATCGGCGTCCAACGGCCTCATGATGAGGCCGTAGGATGGCTCGCCCCGCAGCCGGGCGACGCGGACCCTGCCGCGCGAAAGGTACTTCGTGCAGCCGAGGCGGTCCGACAGCTCGACGGGGAGGACGCTGTCCGGCGGGATGTAGACGCAGGGGCCCCCGGCGGCGAACGTGCCCTTGCCGGCGCAGACACGCCAGCCCTTGACGGTGCAGATCTCCAACAGGTCGGCGTTGGGGTGCGGCGCGACGCCGTCCACCCGGCACACCTCGACGATCAGGCTCGACATGCTCCCACGACCCTCCGTATGTATCGGCTCATACGGAGGATGGGGGCGGGCGTGACGGGGTTCGGAGACATCGGCGGGAGAGGCGAGCGGGGATGCGTCAGCGCCCCGAGTGCAACGTCAGCGGCTCTGGCTGCTGGCGAGCGGGGATGCGTCAGCGCCCCGAGTGTACAGCGTCAGCGCCTCTCTTGCGTGGCGCGCTTCGACGAACGAGAACAGCCAGAGCCGCTGACGCTCCAACTCGGGGCGCTCACGCAGCCCCGCTCGCCAGGATCCGCTCACGCTCCTCCCGCCGCCGTCACCCCGCCACCTTCTCGCGCGTCTCCGCCCCCTGGCCGCTCTCCGCCGCCTGGGTCGAGTGGATGCGGCCCTCGTCGTACTTCTCGCGCAGGGCGATGCGGTTGATCACCTGGAGGAACGCCAGCGCCGACGCCTCCACGATGTCGGTGCTGACGGCCCGGCCTGACAGCTTCTTGCCGTGGTACTCCGCCTCGACGTGGGCCTCGCCCATCGCGTCCTCGCCCACCGACACGCTGCGGATGCGGTAGTCCGTCAGCGTCGGCTCGATGCCCGTGATCTCCTCGATGGCCTTGAACACCGCGTCGATGGGGCCGTCGCCGATGGCCGCACCCCGGTGGATCGACCCCTCCTGGTGCCACAGGACGACCGCCGCCGACGGGATGGTGGCGCTGCCGGCGTTGCACGTCACCGCCTCCAGCACCCACGCCGACGGGCCGGAGTGGATCTGCGCCTCCGCCAGCGCCTCGATGTCGGAGTCGTACACCGTCTTCTTCTTGTCCGCCAGCGCCTTGAACGCGTCGAAGACGCGCTGGAGCTGCCCGTCGTCGAGGTAGTACCCCAGGTCGGCGACGCGCTGCTTCAGGGCGTGCCGCCCGGAGTGCTTGCCGAGGACCAGCTCGGTACGCAGGATGCCCACGTCCTCGGGGCTCATGATCTCGTACGTCGAGCGGTCCTTCAACATGCCGTCCTGGTGGATCCCCGCCTCGTGGGCGAAGGCGTTCTGCCCGACGATGGCCTTGTTGCGCTGCACCGCCATGCCGGTGACGTGCGAAAGCAGGCGCGACGCCGGGTAGAGCTTCCGCGTGTTGATGCGCGTCTGCACGCCGAAGTAGTCGCCCCGCGTGCGCAGCGCCATCACGATCTCCTCCAGGGCGGCGTTGCCGGCCCGCTCCCCGATGCCGTTGATCGTGCACTCCACCTGCCGCGCCCCGTTCTGCACGGCGGCCAGGCTGTTCATCACCGCCATCCCCAGGTCGTTGTGACAGTGGGCCGAGAGGATCACCTTGTCCACGCCGCGGACGTGCTTCTTGAGGTAGGCGAAGATGCCGCCGTACTGCTCCGGCACCGCGTAGCCCACGGTGTCGGGCAGGTTGATGGTGGTGGCCCCCGCCTCGATGACCTTCTCGACCACCTCCGCCAGGAACTCCAGCTCCGTGCGCGAGGCGTCCTCCGGCGAGAACTCCACGTCCTGCACGAACCCCTTGGCGCGCTGGACGCCCTCGACGGCCCGGCGGACGATCTCCTCCTTGGCCATCTTGAGCTTCAGCTCGCGGTGGATGGCCGACGTGGCCAGGAAGACGTGGATTCGCGGCCTGTCGGAGTCGCGGACCGCGAGGCCGGCCTTGTCGATGTCGGCGGC
Source organism: uncultured Alcaligenaceae bacterium (assembly GCA_964630925.1). Classification (GTDB taxonomy): domain Bacteria; phylum Planctomycetota; class Planctomycetia; order Gemmatales; family Gemmataceae; genus RGDT01. The sequence goes on along the minus strand of CAZVZK010000282.1, from coordinate 544 downwards.
GTTGCAGCGGGCGAGGCCGCAGATCACCGGGCCGTGGACCTCGCGGGCGATGGCCTGGACGGACTCGAAGTCTCCGGGCGAGGCGATGGGGAAGCCGGCCTCGATGATGTCAACCCCCATGTCCTTGAGGAGGTGCGCCACCTGGAGCTTCTCGGCGAGGTTCATGCTCGCGCCGGGGCTCTGTTCGCCGTCGCGCAGGGTCGTGTCGAAGATGATCAGGTGATCAGTAGGCATGACAGCTCCCGACAAGGAAAGAGGCCCCGGAACGTCGTGCGTCCCGGGGCCCCGTGAGTGCTTCGTGTCGTCGATTCAGCGAAGCGGCAGACGGCCCCCGGACTTCTTCCGCGGTAGAAGAAGCAATCCGATCAGGATCGTGTGCCGCGATGGCGTGAGGCCGCCCGGTGGGGTTGTGATACAGAGGAAATGGTAGCGGAATGCCGCCCCGGCCGCAAGAGTGCCCTGCCAATTCATGGGAGTTTCATGCGGCCGGGGGCCGAGGCAGCATCTCCTCGACGGGGATCGTGCCGAGGGCGTGGCCGTCGAG
>CAZVZK010000281.1:0-7251 GCA_964630925.1 uncultured Alcaligenaceae bacterium | reverse complement strand
GCCCGCAAGCTCAAGGACGGCAGCTAACGGTGGTAAGTCACCTTGGAAGGGCTGAGGTCGAGAGCCCAGCACCCGCGGACGTGCGGGGCGGGGAGCGCAGGTGGGCGAGGATCGCCGCACCCGAGCCACTCGACCTCGGTCAGGCGCCCTCAGGCGGGGGCTCCGGCGGGTGGCGGCGGAGCAGCTCGCTCCACTCCTCCGGGGACATGCTGGCACGCAGGGCCTCAAACGCCTCGTCCTTCCCCATTTCCTTGACACTCGCGTCGAAAGCTCTCCCGGCGCCGATGGCCTCGATGGCCTTCTTCGTCCCCAGGCGTTGGACGACCACCTCCGGGGGGAGGAGCGGGATGATTTCGCTAAGATCCTCGTACTTGGCCAGCTTCTCCCAGTCGATGATGCCCTGACGGCCCTGCATGCCTCGCACCTCCGCGAAAAGATCCGGGTGGAGTGACGCCAGCCACGACGCGAAACGTCTCCGTAACTCCTCGCTCCCGACCACCATCTCGCCCAGCCTCAGCGGCTGGGCCGTCCGCTCGACCAGCTTCAGCGGGATGCTGTCCTCCTCGACGGGCAGGTCGCGGTACGCCACGAGGAAGAACGGGTGGCCCCACACTCTGCCCCGCAACAGCCCCATCCCTTCATGCTCGAAGTGCGTCCGCAGTCGCGCAGACCGAAGGAAATCATCCCCCATCGAGGATACCAGGTACCAGAACGACACGTCGCGGCAGGGCAGCCTCGCCAGCTCGGCCTTGGCCCTGTCCTCGTTGATCTTCAAGGCCAGGCCGGCGCCGACGTGGATCAACTTTAACAGGTGTTCGTCGTGGGCGCTCTCGGCGGGCCCCTTGAACTCCATGATGTTCCAGTCGGTGAGGTGGTTCCACAGCCCGCGGAACTCCGGCGCGGCGCCGCCCTGCCGGCGGATGACGAGGAAGTCGCTGGCGCGGGGCAGGTCGCTGACCTTCACCTCCGTCTGGATCTCGTAATACTCGTCGATCAGCAGGCCCAGCAGACGCGCGAACAACGGGTGCCACTGCGTCGCCATGGGCCGGCCTCCTGCCTCTCCACCCTACCAGAACCCCGCCAGGGGCGGAAGGGGCGTTCACCCCTCCTCCAGCCGGTACGCCATCTTGCGGTTCAGCACGCGGTACGCCTCGTCGAGGCACTCGGGGAACATCGCCCCGAAGCCCGCCGCCTCCAGCACCCGCGTCTCGAACGCCTCCGCCGTCTCGATCCGCCCGCCCTTGCGGATGTGCACCGGCGCGTGGCCCAGTGACTTCAGCGCCGGCGCGATCATCAGGCCGCGGTGGCACGTCAACGGCTCCTCCTCGCCGCACATGAGCGCCACAGTGAAGCGTTCGATCCCCGCCAGGACGCGCCCGATGCCGGCGCGGAACTCCGGCGTGGCGCGGATCGCCTCGTAGTCGGCGTGGCCCTCCTCGGCGTACAGGGCCGACGAGGCCGGGCGCCCGCCCAGCTCGACGCCGAGGAAGACGTAGCGGATGCCGGCCGCCTTCACCAGCGCCGCCAGCGCCTCGCGGGCGAAGTGCGGCTGGCGCCGGCTGTACGGCGACGAACGCACGTCGGCCAGGGCCGTCACGCCGGCTCCGCTGAGGAGGGCGATGAACGCCTCGGGCTCCAGCGTGGAATGGCCGACGGTGAGGATGGGGTGGCCCATGCGGCCCTCAGCGCGTGAATTCGACGCCCTGCTCGCCGGCCACCACCTCGCCGATGCGCCAGGCGGGCTGGCCGAGGTCGGCGAGCTGGCGGAGGATGCGGGCCGCGTAGTAGGGGCTGACGATCATCACGAAGCCGATGCCCATGTTGAACACCGTGAACATCTCCGCCTCGTCCACGCCGCCGGCCTTCTGGAGCCAGGAGAAGATCGGCGGGACGGGCCACGCCGTCCTGTCGATGCGGACACGGCGGCCCGCCGGCAGGACGCGCGGGACGTTGCCCTCCAGGCCCTCGCCGGTGATGTGTGCCAGGCCGCGGACCACCGAGCGTTTCACGGGGTAGTGGTCGAGGACGGCGCGGAGCACGGAGGCGTAGATGCGTGTCGGCTCCAGCAGCTCCTCGCCGACGGTCCGGGGCAGCTCGGGGACGCGGCTGTCGTGCTTCAACCCCGCGCGCTCGAAGGCGATCTTGCGGGCGAGGCTGTAGCCGTTGGAGTGCAGGCCGGAGGACGCCAGGCCGATGACGGCGTCGCCGACGCGGACGTGGCTGCCGTCGATGATGTGGTCCTTCTCGACGACGCCGACGCAGAAGCCGGCCATGTCGTAGTCGCCTGGGGCGTAGAAGTCGGGGAGGATGGCGGTCTCGCCGCCGACGAGGGCGCAGCCGGCCTGCATGCAGCCGTCGGCGATGCCCTTGACGAGCTGGCACGTCAGCCCGGGGTCGTCCTTGGGCATGGCGATGTAGTCGAGGAAGAAGAGCGGCTCGCCGCCGGTGCACAGGGCGTCGTTGACGGACATGGCGACGAGGTCGATGCCGACCGTGTCGTGCCTGCCCATCAGGGCGGCGACCTTGAGCTTGGTGCCGACGCCGTCGGTGCAGGAGACGAGGACGGGATTCCTGTAGTTGCGTTTGAAGAGCCTCGCGTTAAAGTCGAGGGAGAACAGGCTGGCGAACCCGCCGAAGCCGTCGAGGACGCGCGGGGAGTGGGTGCGGCGTACGAGGGGGGCGATGCGGTCGATGGTGTGGCCGTACAGCTCGAGGTCCTGGCCGGCGGAGCGGTACGACATCTTCTCTTCGGGTGGCTTCTCCATGCCGGCATGATACGAGGCGCCCCGTCACGCCGCCAACGGGCGCAGGCGTCTGTCGGCCTCGCGGGCGCAGGCGGCGATGCGCGCCAGGGCCCGCCTGAGGCGCGGCTCGGCCTGTTCGACGGCGAGCCTGGCGGCCCGGCTCTCGGTGCGGCCGAGGTCTTCCAGGGCGGCCTTGACGGCGGCGCCCCGCGCGTCGGCGGGGATGTCGCCGGCGTATCCGGGGAGGTCCGTCAGCGCCAGGGCGGCGAAGTGCGCCGCCTTCGCCTCCGCGCTGCCGGCGTCGGCCAGCGCCTCGTCGAGGAGTCTGTCGCCGAGGCCGACCAGGGCGCGGACACGCTCGGCGGGGCCCCGGACGGCGGCGATGACGGCATCGCGTCGGGTGTGGTACTCGGCGAGGGCATCGCGGTTGCCGCCCAGCCACGACCACGCCCACAGGCCGAGGGCGAAGAGGAGGAGGGCGGCGGCGAGGGACGACACCAGGGCGACCTTGCGGCGGCCCCAGTCGCGGCGGCCTTCGGGCTGGTGCAGGCGCGGGCGCACCAGGGGGGCGGGCTCCAGGGCCGCGAACAGCTCGGCGGGCACCGGGGGCACGTCCACGGGGAGTCTCGCGACGGCCTTCTCCATCCGGACGAGGCGGCGCAGCCAGGCCCGGCAGGGGTCACAGCCGACGAGGTGGGCCGACGGGGCCGGGCCGGGCCTGTCGGGCCGCTCGCAGCGGAGCAGGTGGTCGCGCGTCTCCTGGCAATTCATGGGGCGGGCTCCGGTTCGAGGCGTTCGAGCAGCTTCTGGCGGGCCTTGAAGACGCGCCAGCGGGCGGTCTCCTCGGTGGTGGACAGGACGGCGGCGATGTCGCGGAAGGAGAGGTCCTCGTTGACGCGTAGCAGCAGGGCCTCGCGGAAGTCGGCGGGCAGGGCGCGGACGGCGGCCTCGAGGCGGGCGAGGTCCTCACGGCCGATGGCGGACTGCTCGGGGCCGGGGGCGTGGGAGGCGACCTCGTCGGGCAGGGGGTCGCGGCGGCCGGCGGAGGCGCGGCGCTGGTTGGAGAGCGTGTTGTGGGCGATGCGGAACAGCCAGGCGCGGAAGTTGGTGCCGGCCTGGAAGCGGTGCAGGTTGGCGAACGCCTTCAGGAACGCCTCCTGGGCGAGATCCTCGGCGGCGTGGCGGTCGTGCGTCATCTGATGCAGCCAGCGGTAGAGGCGCGGCCAGTATTCGGCGACGAGCGCGGCGAAGGCCGGCCTGTCACCCTTCTGGGCGGCGGACACCCAGGCCCGCTCCTGGGCGGGCGAAGGGGATTCGCGTTCGGCCACCTTCGCCCCCATGTCTCCCCCCGCCGACTGCACAACACGCCACGACGTCCGCCGTTGGCGCCCCGGGGCGCCGGCGGCCCGACGCCCTCCCCCCTCTGCCCTTCATGATTCTGGCAGAACGGCGATGATCATACCACCGGAGAACGCCGCCGGCCGGCGTGGAAAAATCCACGGGAGGCGTGAGCGCTTTTCGCAGGCGCTCCCGCTGGTTCGGTCAGACACGGATCACCGAACCAACGAGGCCGACCATGACGAAGTATCTGCTCGCCGCCGCCGCCGCCCTGCTCGCCATCGACGCCGCCAGCGCCCAGGGCATCCGCCGCAACTACGCCGTCTACCAGGTCCGCATCACCGGGCCGGCCATGCCCGGCGTCGTCGGCGCGACGGCGTTCGACCGCGTGGGGTACGTCTACGTCACGACGACGATCACCAGGGCCGGGGCCATCGGCGACGTGAACGCCGTGGACTTCTTCCTGACCAGCGGCCTGCCCGCCGGCCGCCCGGAGGCGGGGGCGATCTACTACGCCACCAACTCGGCGGCGGCCAGGGACGGCAGCGCCAGCTTCCGCGGGGCGGCCCTCGACCTCGCGTCGTCGTGCAAGGCGAGCGGCGGCACCGTGACCGCCGTGCCCTACACCGTCCTGACGCGGCAGTACCTGTACTTCACCGCCCGCGCCGCGCTCACGGCGTCGCTGTACATGATCGAGTCCGGCGGGGTGCAGTTGACGATCTCCAAGGACCTGAAGTCCCTGGTGGGCGGGATCAACCTCCTGGGCCGCTCCGCCGGCTACCCCACCTCGACGCCGATCAACTACCGGGCGGTGATCACCGGCAAGCTCATCGGCACCGTGACGTACTGAGGGAGGAGCCGTCGGGGCGCCGGCTCTGGGAGGTCGGGTCGAGGCCCGCCAGGGCCGAAGCCCGACGGGGCATGACGCATCGGCCCTTGCCCGTGGTGCTGGTGTTGTCAGCCTCGCGTGGGCCGCCGGGTGTGGTCGGACCTTTGCATTGCAGACCCTCACACAAAACTGCAACGCAAAGTCTGCCAGGAGTCACCTGCCCACTTTCCCCGTGAGTGGGCAGGTGACGCTGGCGCCGAGTGACGCCTCGTGTCACGAACCGGCGCCGAGTGCGCGAGTCACCTGCCCACCTGCCCACTCCGTCACGGCCCCGCCGGATGAACCGCGAGAGCGTGTCCGCCCGCTTGAGCGCCGGTGTCCGGGTGGGGAGATGGCCGACGAGCTGGTGAGGATCGAGACGCCGGCGGCCCCCCCCGGCGCGCGGGAACCCCTCCCCGGCGGCCGCCGCCCCGGACCGGGTTCACTTATCACCCCACGACTCACCCTCAAACCGTTCCTGGGGCGGCCTCTTGGGCCTCACCCCGGCACGTTATCGAACCAGTAGACCAGTCGCGTCCGGCCGGCACCGAGCCGCTCCTCGAACGCCTGCATCGCTGCGAGGACCGCGTGGGCGTCGGCCATCAGGCCCGGCAACAGCCCGTGGTGGTCGAGCGTCTGCCGGAACTCGGCCAGCGTCAGCCAGCTGGTGCAGTGCCAGTTCGGGCACGACACCCGCCGCAGCGGCCGCCGGTCCCGGATGCCGCCGCGGATGATCCGCAGCGGCGGCCCCTCCACCGACAGCCCCTCCTCCAGCCAGCGGTCGGCCCGCGCCGGGGTGATCGTCGGGAGCACCGGGTCGAGGGTGTCCTCGTACCCGTAGACGTCCACCACGTGGTAGTACCGACCCAGAGCGCCCGCGCCGATGTTCGGCGGCAGACCCCGCAGCGGGAAGACCGGGGCGGGCTGCTTCTCGTCGCGGGGCATGTACCGCAGGCAGCGGGGGCAGGTGCCGAGCCCGAGGGCGTAGAACATGGCGATGTTGAACCGCCAGATGAAGAACTCCCCGAGGTTGAACGCGCGGACATTCGCCTCGTCGGCGAACGGCTCGCCCTCGCCCCAGTCCACCTCCACGAATGGGTACATCTCCACGCCCATCCGCGTCTCGCCTCCGGTGGCCGAACGACCGCGTTCAGCTGCCCCGCCCGGCTTTGAGGGCGGGGTCAGCAGCAACGCATGGTTCGGCCTGCTTACTGATCGACCTTGAAGACGACCCACCGCCCCGCCGCGGCTGCCCGCTCGAAGAACCCTTGCAGGGACCGGAAGTTCTCCCACGTGTACTCGAAGTCCTCCTCCGACATGGTGTAGTGGGCGTAGAAGGAGTCTGGCTCAATCCCCTCGTACCCCCGCAGCAGTTCGGCCCGGTCAACACCCCCGATGGCATCGGCCACCCGCCGAACGTCGGCGGGATCGAGGACGTTGACGATGTACTCCAACTGCCCGCCGTCGCGCCGGATGAAGTACCGCTCGGTCGCCCCGAGGATGCACAGGTGGCGCGGGGTGCTGCCCAGCTCCAGCTTGCCGTCGGTCAGGCTCCGGTGGATGCCGTCCCACGCCTTGTCCGTCATCTCCACCCACCCCTCGGCGTGCAAGGAATGGAACTGCGTCTCCAACTCCTCCAGCCGCGCCCTCGCGTCGGTGTAGTCGCTTGGCCAATCGCGGGTCAGCCGCTCCGCCATCTCGGCGGTGATCGCGAAGTGGACGCCGAGACAAGCCATTCGCTGCGCCCTCCGGTGGCCGAACGAAGAGGGGTCTATCCGCCGTGCCCGTCGCACGGGGGCCGACCACCCCGGAGAAGGGCACGGCGGATGGACCCTTGGTTGGACTGAACCGCTGTCCCCTTGCACGCCTTGGGGTTTGCTTGCCCCTCACTGCCTTTCCCGCCTCGGCATTCTACCGCCGCCGCCCGCCCCGACGCAACGGCCCGCTTCCCTTTCCCTCGCCCTGCCTCTCTTCGCCGCTGCCGCATCGGCTATCACTCATCACGGGTTACTGCCTGTCAAGGACAATCAGCGCCGATCAATGACACCTCCACCGCACGCCGTCGCCTGCCGTCGCTCACCGTCACACCCCAGGTCGGTTAGCTCCGCGATAACACGGCTGGCGGTCAGGTTAGCAACGGATCATCCGACCTGGCGCCGCCACGGAAGGCGGGCCGGGATTCCCCAGGCGCGTCGGCGAGGCGGCCCCTCCAACCGGCCCCTGTCCCTTCCGCCCACGGGCCATCGGCCGTCTCGGCAAAGGTCATCCACGAGTGGCGGGCCGGCTCCATCCGCCTGCCCG
>CAZVZK010000280.1:0-7316 GCA_964630925.1 uncultured Alcaligenaceae bacterium | reverse complement strand
GCTGACGGAGGAGATCATGAAGCACGTCCGCCTCGCCCTGGCGGACAAGGACCCCGTCGTACGGGCGAAGACCGCGCTGGCGCTGGCCTCCGCCAAGGAGCCGGAGGCGGTGCCCGTCCTCATCAAGCTCGTCGGCGACGGCCCCGTCGAGATGGCGAGCGCCGCGGAGGAGTATCTGGCGAAGCTGGGCCGCGACGGCGGGCCGAAGGACCTGCCGGAGGGCGACGACAACCGCAAGAAACGTGCGGCGGCCTGGGACAGGTGGTGGGACGACAACAAGGCGAAGGTGGTGATGGTGGACCGCTTCTCGGCGGAGGCGCGTCAGCCGTACCAGGGCATCACCATCCTGGTGCAGGCGAACAACAACCAGATCCAGGAGCTGGACAAGGCCAACAACGTGCGCTGGACGATGACGGGCCTGCTCAACCCGTGGGACTGCCAGGCGCTGCCGGGCAACAAGTACCTCGTGGCGGAGTACAACGGCCAGCGCGTGACGGAGCGCAACACCAAGGGCGAGATCCTGTGGGAGAAGAAGGTGCCGTCGTGGCCGATGTCCGCCGAGCGCCTGCGCAACGGGCGGACGTTCATCACCTGCCGCAACCTGCTGGTGGAGTGCGACAAGTCGGGCAAGGAGCTGTGGAAGCTGGAGCGCCCGCACGACATCTACTCGGCGCGCCGTTTGCCGAGCGGTGAGGTGGTGGTGATCACGACGAACCGTCAGATCATCCGCTACGACCGCTCGGGGAAGGAGAAGAGCTCGTTCATGGTGCCGGCGGTGATGTACAACCAGAACGAGATCTTGGACAACGGCAACGTGATCCTGCCCCTGGGCTGGCAGAACAAGGTGTCGGAGTACGACTCCAAGGGCAAGGAGGTGTGGAGCAGCACGGCGGTGATGCAGCCGTCGCACGGCGTGCGTCTGGCGAACGGGAACACGTTGATCACCTCGCAGAACTGGCCGAACAAGGTCGTCGAGGTCGGCAAGGACGGCAAGCAGATCAACGAGTACTCGACGAACACCTACGTCTTCCGCGCCCGCCGTCGGTAAGGCGAAGAAGACCTGTCCACGGATCACACGGAAGACACGGATAACAGCCAGGAAGGCAAGAAGGCAGAATTGCGATGTAGCGGTATTGCTGCTGTCTTGGCTGTTATCCGTGTCTTCCGTGTGATCCGTGGACAACTTCTTCTCTTCGCTCGCCCGGTGCCCAGGAGGCTTGTCATGCGAGCCCCGATCCTGGCCTGTCTGATCGCCCTCGCCTCGTTCGCCGCCGCGCCGCCGCACCCGGCATCGGGCGAGGATGAGGAATTGCTCCGCTCCGCCGGGATCGCCACGGACGGGCCGGGCCTGCTCGCCCACCTCAAGAAGCATTACACCGCGGCCACCGACGCACAGATCAAGGCCCTCATCGAGGACCTCGGTGACGACGCGTTCGAGAAGCGCGAGGACGCCAGCCGCACCCTCATCGGCCTCGGCGTCCGCGCCAGGCCGCTCCTCAAGGCCGCCCTCGGCCACGCCGACCTCGAGATCCGCGCCCGCTCCGCCCGCTGCCTCAAGGAGATCGAGTCCGGCGGCGCCTCCGTCCTGGCGCTCAACGCCGCCGCGATCAGGCGGATCGGGTATCTGCGCCCCGAGGGGGCCGTCGCGCTGCTGCTCGACGCCGTCGAGCCCGCCGAGGACGACGCCACCGCCTCCGAGATCACCAACGCCCTCGCCGACGCCGGCGCCCACGCCGGCAAGGCCGACCCGCTGTTGCTCAAGGCGCTCTCGGGGCCGCCGAAGAAGCGGGCGGCGGCCGGCGTCGCGCTGGCACGCGGCGGGGCCGCCCTGCCCGCCGTGCGCAAGCTGCTCGACGACAAGGAGGCCTATATCCGCGTCCGCGTGGCGCTGGCGCTTTTGGAGCGTGGCGAACGGGCGGCGCTGTCCGCCCTGGCGTCGGTGATGGGCGAGGCGTCGTCGCGCGAGGCCGGGCTGGCCGAGGACATCCTGTGCCGCCTGGCGGGCGAGAAGTCCCCGGCGCTGCGTGAGGACACCGCCGCGGCCCGCAAGGCGTACCGCGAGGCGTGGCAGAGGTGGGTCAAGGACAACGGCGCCGACGCCGACCTCGCCGTCCTCAAGGAGCAGGCCCGTCTCGCCGGCTTCACCACGGCCGTCCTCCTCGACAAGGGCGAGGTGCTGGACCTCGACGGCGGCAACCGCGTCCGCTGGCGCATCGCCGGGCTGCAGCAGCCGCTCGACGTGCAGAGGCTGGCCGGCGAGCGTGTCCTCGTGGCCGAGCACGCCGGGAACCGCGTCACCGAGCGCGACAGCAAGGGCGAGGTGCTGTGGCAGCACCGCGTCGCCAACCCGCTGGCGGCCCAGAGGCTGGCCAACGGCAACACCTTCATCACCACCAGGAAGCAGCTCTTCGAGATCGACCCCAAGGGGAACGTGGTGTGGTCGTACTCGCGCCCGCTCGGCGAGGACTTCAAGCGGGCGCGGCGCCTGCCGGGCGGCGACATCGCCGCGATCGTCGACCTGGGCACGTCACGGTTCGTCCGCATGAGCCGCTTCGGCAAGGACGTGGTGTCCTTCGGCGTCGAGGTGTACACCGCCGGCGGACGCATCGACCTGACGCCGGCCGGCACCGTCCTCATCCCCGAGATGCACAACAACCTCGTCACCGAGCGTTCCATGGACGGCGGGGTGGTGCGCGAGATCAAGGTGCCGCAGCCGATTTCCGCCTTCGCCCTGCCCAACGGCAATATCCTGATCACGTCGATGGCCCAGACGCGGGCGTTCGAGATCGACCGCGCCGGCAAGGAGGTCTGGGAGTACAAACGCGACACGCGCGTGACGCGCGCCGTCCGCTACTGAGAAGCCGATCCGCGAGGGGGACGACCCATGAGCTTGACCCGGCCACGCCTGGCCCTGTTCGCCGCGATGACCCTGGCGGGCCTGGCCGCCGCCCAGGCCGACGCCGACCTGAACGTCCTGCGGGCGCGTGGCATCGACCCCGCCGGCCCGGCCCTGCTCAACTTCCTCAAGAAACGCACCCCCACGGCGGACGTGGCGAAGAAGATCGACACGCTCATCAAGGGCCTCGACGACGACGAGCAGGACGTGCGCGAGAAGTCGATGCAGGGCCTGGCCGAGATGGGGCCGCTGGCCCGCGGCAAACTCGCCGAGGCCGTCAAGACCGGCGACGCCGAGGTGAAGCGGCGGGCGCGGTGGGCTCTGGAGAAGATCGGCCCGGCGGCGGACGACGCGACGATCCTGCCGGCGGCGGTGCGCGTGCTGGCGGCGCGAAAGCCGGCGGGGGCGCTGGAGGTGTTGCTGGCCTTCCTGCCGCACATCGACAACGCCGACGCGCTGGAGGAGGCGTCGGTCTCGCTGGGGCCGCTGGGGGCCGACAAGGACGGCAAGCCGGACCCGCTGATGCTCAAGGCGCTGGCGTCCCCGTCGGCCTCGGTGCGTGGGGCGGCGGGCCAGGCGCTGGCGAAGGTGGCCGCGGCGCGCGACGCCGTGCGCAAGCTGCTGGCCGACGCCCAGCCGGGGGTGCGGCGGCGGGTGGCGATGGCGCTGCTGGAGGCCCGCGACAAGGAGGCCATCCCGGCGCTGGTGGCCCTCACGGGCAGTGATTCGGACGACGACGCGGGCGTGGCGGACGACGCCCTGACGGGTTTGGCGGGCGAGAAGGCGCCCGAGCCGGTGTCGTCAGGCGACGCGCGGGCGAGGGAGAAGACGAAGGCCAACTGGGAGAGGTGGTGGAAGGACGCGGGGCCGACGTTCGACCTGGCCAAGGCCGACCTGCACTCCGGGGGGCGCGGCATGGCCATCCTGGGCGTACAGGAGGTCGGCGTGGGCAAGGTGGGGACGGCCAAGATCATCGGCTTCGACGCGGGCGGCAACAAGAAGTTCACCATCGACTCGGTGCGTTCCCCGACCCACGCCAGCATGTCGAGGCGCGACCGCGTGATCTGCTGCGAGGTGAACTACAACAGGGTGATCGAGGTGGACCTCAAGGGCAAGATCCACGCGACCATCTCGGTGACCCAGCCGCTGCACGCCTACCGCCTCCGCAACGGTAACCTGTTCGTCGCGGCGCGGTCCGGGCTGTTCGTGTACGACAAGACCAACAGGCAGATCCACTCGTTCCCCCAGGCGGTGCAGGTGACCTCCGCGTACATGTTCGACGACGGGACGATGTCGGTCCTGATGACGAACAGGCAGCTCGTGCGGCTGGGCAAGGACGGCAAGGAGAAGGGCAGCGTCCGCCTCGGCACCGGCATCTCCTTCAGCCTGTACGGCCTCAAGCCGCACTTCCTGCCTGACGGGGGCGTGGTCGTGCCGGAGTACAGCCAGTCGATGGTGCGTGCCTACGACAAGGATGGTAAGCTGAGGTGGGAGACGAGCGTGCCCCGGCCGTCGTCGGTCACGCAGCTGCCGGGCGGGAATTACATGATCACGCAGCGTCTGAGCAACCAGATGACCGAACTGGACAAGGACGGCAAGGTGGTGAGGACGAAGACGGTCTCCGAGGGGCGGCCGCTGTTCTACGACAGGCGTTGAAGAGGGGGCGTCATGCACACGAGATCCACGTTGCTGGCCGGGGCGATGCTGGCGGTGCTGGCCGCGGGCGTCGGGGGTCAGGTGCCCGCCCCCAAGCGTCTGCCTCCGGGGGCCGCCAACACGCTGGAGGCGGCCCGGCGCATGCAGCAGCGGATGCTGGACCTCCAGAAGAGACTGATGGACCAGCTCGAGGACGCCGTCGAGAACGGCGGTGTGCCTTTCGAGGCGTTGCCGCCGGGCCTGGGGCTGCCCGGCGGCGGGCGCGTGCGCCCCGCGCCGGTTGAGCCACGCCTGGGGGCCGAGCTCGTGACGCCGGGCGAGGCTCTGGCAGACCAGCTCGATCTGCCGAAGGGTCATGGGCTGGTGGTGCAGGGGCTGATGAAGGACGGGACGGCGGCGAAGGCCGGCCTCAAGAGGCATGATGTGTTGCTCGAGCTGGGCGGGTGGCCGGTGCTGGACGACGTGGGGGCGTTCCGCAAGCAGTTGGACATCGTGAAGGCCGGTGAGAAGGTGGACGCGGTCGTGATGCGCAAGGGCCGCAAAGAGACGCTCAAGGGCCTGGTGCTGTCGGAGGCGAAGGCCGAGGCGCCGCCGGCGCGGCCGAACCCGTTCGGCGTCCTGGGCGGCGTCCTGCGTCCGGGCGTCGGCGTGCCCAGGAAGTTCTCGATCCAGCGCAGGGGCGACGAGTTCACGGCGCGCGAGGCGGTGTCCGGCGGCGTGGAGCTGGTGGTGCGTGGCAAGGTGGAGGACGGCAAGGCCAAGGTGGCGGAGGTGCGTGTCACGCGCGACGGCAAGGAGGAGACGTTCGACTCGATCATCAAGGCGCCCGATGAGTTCAAGGCGCGGGCGCGGGAGCTGGCCGACATGGCCGCACGCGGGCCGGGGTCACCACGCGGCGTCGAGCGTTAGGCGTCCGTCGCCGAGCAGCACGAACAGCCCCGCGGCGATGAGGTCCGCCGTCGTGCCGGGGTTGCGCGCGTTGCCCTCGGCCCGCAGCCAGGCGTCGAAATCCCCCCACGCCAGACGCCCCTCGAGAACCTCACCGGAGAGGCGGGCGGCGTCGCGGCTCTCCCCGTCGCCGCGCTTGCGGGCGATGAGCGAGTCGCCGTGCTTCGCGATCTGGGCGAGCTGCGCCCTTCCGACGGCGGACGCCAGCCCTGCGCCGAGGCCGGCGGCGATGTCGTCGGCCACCTCGGCGACGCCGGAGAAGCCCGATGTGTATTGCCGTGCGACGCGGTCGCGGTGCGCGGCGAGGGCCATCCACTCGCCCAGCGGCAGCGTCGGCTCGGCGGCGGCGTCGTGCTCCTCGACGGAGCCGAGGCCGCCGGGGTTGCACAGGCGGATGGCCGCGCCGATGGCGCGAGAGTCGGCGACGGTGAGGGATGAGAGGACGGACGCGAGGGGACGCGTGCGGGCGGCGCACAGCGGCGCGAGCAGCAACGCGATGCCGAGGTTCGTGTTGCGGCGGGTGACGAGGCGCGTGCGGCGGACCGCCTCCAGCACCGCCGGGCCGACGCCGACCTCGCCGGCCTGGGCCAGGGCGGGCGCGGCGGCGGCGGCGCTGGCGAGGAAGTCGAGGAGGGTCGTGTCGGCGAAGTCGCGGGAGCGGGTGACGTTGCCGGCCTTCTCGGCGCACGCCTCCCAGACGCACGCGAGCTGGGCGTGCAGGGTGATTGCGTCTGTCGGCCTCATCGCCGCATCCCTACCCGGCCGGGGGGCGAGACGTCCCCCGGACCCCCTGTGATGTGGCGGATCAGGGCGGCCGCCACGTCCACGCCGGACGTGGGGGCGAGGGCGCGCCAGCCGGGGACGGCGTTCACCTCCAGGACGTGCCACTCGCCGGCGGGGCCCTGGATGAGATCGACGCCGGCGGCCTCCGTCTCCAGCACGGAGGCGGCGCGGCGTGCCAGTGACACCTCGTCGTCACTCGGGATGACGTGTTCGGCGGTGCCGCCCTGGGCGACGTTGGTGCGCCAGTCGTCGCCGCGCGCGTGCCGGCGCATGGCGGCGAGGGGCCTGCCGCCGAGGAGGAAGATGCGCAGGTCCCAGCCGGGGTGGCGGATCCGCTCCTGGAGGTAGAGCACCCCCCCGGTGCGTTCGATGGTGCGGAAGGTGCGCCACGCCAGCTCGGGGTCGGCGACGCGGAGCATGCCGCGGCCCTCGCTGCCGAAGAGCGGCTTAACGATCACGTCGCCGCCCAGCGCGGTGAACGCCTCCAGGGCGGCGTCGGCGGTCTGGCAGGCGACGGTGCGCGGCACGGGCAGGCCGGCCGCGTGCAGTCGAGCGGTGGTGAGGTACTTATCGACGCACGCCTCCAGGGCGCGCGGGGAGTTGAGGACCGGCACGCCGAGGCCCTGGAGAAGGTCCATGCGGAAGACGACCTGCTCGAGCGACCCCGGCGGCATGGTGCGGACGATGACGGCGTCGAAGCCTTCAAGGGGCGCCGCGCCGCAGGCGACGCCGGCGGCGAGGCGGCGGAAATCGACGGGCCGGGCGTCGTGGCCGAGTTCGGACGCGGCGCGGACGAGGTCGGCGACGTGCCAGCCGGTGCCGGAGCAGAGGAGTGCGATGCGCATGCAGGCATGATACGGCCGGCGCGGCCGGGGTCACCACGGGACGCGGTAGCCGTTCAGGCGGGTTGGAATGGGACGGAAGTAGACGTGTGGTGTGGCCGGCGGGTGCGAATTGCATTGCATTGCACCCCCCCCTGGTAGGACCCCAGGGAACCGTGAAACGGGCGTGGGGGGTGGACGAAGTGGGGGCC
>CAZVZK010000279.1:0-7329 GCA_964630925.1 uncultured Alcaligenaceae bacterium | reverse complement strand
GAGAATCGCTACCTGAATTCGCCCTCACAAGAAACGTAGCCCTGTAAGGGGGGGGGGGGGCCTTGTCAACGGGTCGGACGCATTTCTCTGAACTTTCATGCGGTGATATCTGACGATGTCTTCCGATGCGTGACCGTGAGCGACATCTTTTTTCAAGAACGAGAGCAGACGCCATGATCTGGTCACTCGCCATCATCTTCGCCCCGCATGCCGGCCCGCCGGACGCGCTGTCCCTGGCGGTGCGCCGGGGGCTGTGGCGGCTGGAGGCGGGGGCGCACGCCTACACCGAGAATCGCGCGTGCTTCTCCTGCCATCACCAGGCCCTGACGGAGAGCGTGCTCCGCGAGGCCCAGCGCCGTGGCCTGAAAGTGTCGGAGAAGTTCCTGGCCGAGCAGGTGGCGTTCACGCTGGGGACGTTCAGCACGAAGACGGACAAGGTCCGCAAGGGGCAGGCGGTGCCGGGCGGCAACACGATGTCGGCCTACGCGCTGTTCACGCTGGCCGAGGCCGGGCACGCGCCCGACGACACGACGGAGGCGCTGGCGGAGTACCTCAAGGTGCGGCAGAAGGCGGACGGCTCCTGGCCGGCGCTGATGCCGCGTCCGCCCAGCGAGGGCAGCCCGTTCACGAACGCGGCGTTGGCGCTGGAGGGCCTGGCCCGCTACGGCGGCGACGGGGCGAAGGCGGCACGCGAACGGGGCACGCGCTGGCTCCTGGCCGCGAAGCCGCGCGACACCGAGGACCGCGTGTGGCACCTGCGGGCTCTGGTGTCGGTCAAGGCCGAGGCGGGTAAGATCGCGGAGGCGAGGAAGACGCTGCTGGCGCTGCGGCGGAAGGACGGGAGCTGGGCGCAGCTCCCCGACGGGGAGGGCGACGCCTACGCGACGGCGACGGCGCTGATGGCGCTGTGCGTCGCCGGGATGAAGACCGACGACGCGGCGTTCCGGGCGGGGGCGGCGTACCTGCTGCGGACGCAGCACGAGTCCGGGGCGTGGATCGTGACGACGCGGAGCCGCCCAGTGCAGACGTTCTTCGACAACGGCGACCCAGGGGGCAAGAGCCAGTTCATCAGCTTCCTGGCGACGGGCTGGGCGGTGCGCTGCCTGCTGGAGCTGATGCCGGCGCGGTGAGGGGCCCATGCTTCGCGCGACGCTGATGGTGCTCTCGGCCTGCGTGTTCGTGCTGGCCTGCGCGCTGCCGGCGGCCCACGGGCACGGGGGCTTTCTGGAGGGCGGCGTCGATCCGGACGGATGGCACCTGTTGCTGACCGGTTGGATGGCTGTGATGTTCTTCTCCGTGTATTTCCTCGCCTGGATGGCGAACCCGCTCTGGGCGTTGGCCGTGGTGTGTTTGTGGAAGCGGGAGGACGGGGCCGCGGCCTTGCTCGCGGCGGCAGGCGCGGTCCTCAGCCTCATCCCACTGGGGGCCCTACTCTGGTCGAGCGGTGTCCCGGCCATCCGGCTTGAGCCGCCCGTGGCGCTGGTCTTTTCGGGCGGCTCGCTGGAACTGCGGGTCGGGTTTTTCGTCTGGGTCTGCGGGCAACTGCTGTTGCTGGCGTGTGCCACGTTGCTCTGGTCCGTGGAGGGGACGGAGTATGGCCCAGGAAAGCCCGCCGAACTCAGCATACCGGAGGCCGGCGACACCGCCCCCGCGTCCGAGGCCGTGGCCTCGGGGAGGGCGGCCTCGTAGCATCATCCCCCGAGCCGCCCCTTCCCTCCCCGGAGTGCCGACCCATGAAGACCGCCCTGCCGCGCGTCGTCGCCTTGCTGTGCCTGCTCGCGTCGTCCGCCCCTCTGCTCGCCGCACCGAAGATCGAGGCCGACATCGTGTATGGCCGCAAGGACGGCATGGCGCTGACGTTCGACCTGATCCGGCCGGAGAAGCCCAACGGGGCGGCCATCCTGTGGATACCGACCGGCGGGTGGTACTCGCCGTGGTTCGAAGCCAAGGCCTCGGCGGCGGGCGGCAAGGGGTTCCTCGACAAGGGCTACACGCTCTTCATCGTGCGGCACTCGTGCGCGCCGAAGTACGCCATCCCCGACTGCGTCGCCGACGTGCGCCGCTGCGTGCGCTTCATCCGCATGAAGGCCAAGGACTACGGCGTCGATCCGGAGCGCCTCGGCGTGTGGGGCGGCAGCGCCGGCGGGCACCTGTCGCTCATGCTCGGGACGACGGGCGATGATGGCGACCCGAAGTCGAAGGACGCGGTCCTGCAGCAGAGCAGCCGGGTGGCGGCGGTGGTGTCGCTGTACGCGCCGACGGACATCAGCACCTGGGTCACCGACCCGCCGGCGGAGATCAAGAAGCACGCGAGCCTGAAGCCGCCGCTGACGTTCGATGCCAAGTTGGCCCCGGCGATGTCGCCGCTGCTCAAGGTGTCGGCCCGGTCGGCGCCGACGCTGCTGATCCACGGCGACAAGGACCTGCTGGTGCCGATCAGCCACAGCATCACGATGGACGAGGCGCTGCGGAAGGCGAAGGTGGAGTGCAAGCTGATCACCATCGAGGGGGCGGCCCACGGCTTCACGCCGAAGCAGACCCAGGACATCATCCTCCCGGCGATGATGGGCTGGTTCGAGAAGCACCTGACGAAGAAGGAGGGGTGAGCGGCCATGCCGGCGCCTTGCCCCCGGCGCCCCGGCGGCAAAGAATACAGGGTGGCGGACGAATCACCTTACAAGCCCTTTCGCGGAGACGGATGAGGATGAGCGAAGGCCAACCCCGCCAGATCCTCCCGCGCCGCATCGGCATCCACGGCGTGCGCGGCGCGGGCAAGACGTGTTTCCTCGGCAGCCTCTACGGCTTCCGGGCCGGCGACTCCGTCACCCTGGACTTCGCCGACGACATCACCTGCCACTACCTCGCCGCCGTCTGGAAGGACCTCTCCGAGGCCCGCGTCCCCGGCGCCACCCTCCTCGCCATGCCCACGGGCCTGCTCATGGACCTGGTGGCCGGGGATGAGGGGCCGGCGACGCCGCTGCAATTGTGCGACTACGCGGGGCTGCTCGTCGAGCCCAAGGGCGAGGACGCCAGCCCCGCCGCCCACACCCTGGCCGCCGGCGTGCGCGAGTGGTTCCGCTCCTGCCACGCCGTCCTGGTCTTCCTCGACAGCTCGCGGCCCGACCTCGAACAGGTCGATGCCATCGACCTCCTGCTCACCGAATTGCGCCGGCCCTCTGCCGATGGCCCGCTTCTGGAACGCCCGGTCGCCGTCGTGCTGACGAAGTGGGACAGCCAGGGCACCGTGAGCACCGACCTCGTGAAGGAGCAGGCACGCGCCCGCGACTTCCTCAAGGCGCACCACGCCTTCCGCCAGATCGGGCAGAAGCTCGACGCGGCGCGTGTCAAGGTGTTCCCGGTGTCGTCGTTCGGCAACCACGCCCGCGGCACGCAGCCGCCCGAGCTGGCCCGCTACCACCCCTGCCACCTGCACGCCCCCCTCGCCTGGGCCGCCGCCGCGTCCGACCTCGTACTGATCGAGGAGGCCCGCGAGCGCGCCGCCCGCCACCTGGACAGGGGGCTGCACGTCCTCGGCCTGAACGTCTGGCCGCAGCCCGACCACGTCGCGGCCCGCAAGGTGTGGTCGGACCTGCGCGCGGCGGCGACGCCGGGCGTCGGCCCGCTGGCGGAGCAGATCGACCACGAGCTGGAGGCCATCGGCTCGCGGCGTCGGCAGCACTGGCTGGGTTATCTCGCGGGCACCGCCGCCGTGCTG
The DNA here is from genome assembly GCA_964630925.1 of uncultured Alcaligenaceae bacterium. Taxonomy (GTDB): domain Bacteria; phylum Planctomycetota; class Planctomycetia; order Gemmatales; family Gemmataceae; genus RGDT01. Next base: position 3,614 of record CAZVZK010000279.1, on the reverse strand, counting down.
GCGCTGCTCGTGCTGGGGCTGAATCAGGCGGCGCGGGCGGCGGACACGCAGGCCGCCGAGGTGATCGACTTCTGCAGCCGCAAGGCCGCACCGGAGCTGGCCGGCGAGCGTCTCGCCAGGGCGGATGAGTTCCTGGGGTCGTGGATGTCGCGTCTGGTGCCGCACCGCCGCGGCGAGGTGGCGGAGCAGCGAGACGCCGCGGCCGCCGTCCTCGCCGAGCGCGACGAGCGGCCCGCCGTCCTGGCGAAGTTCGCCGAGCTGGAGGCAGAGAAGAAGTGGGCCGCGGCGTGCGCGGCGGTGGAGGACTTCCTCGGACGCTACCCCGCGTCGCCGATTTGCGAGGACCTCGGCTCGCGCTGGCGGATCGCCCGCGAGGAGCGGGATAGGACACGCGCCCTGTCGGACGCATCGGGCCGGGAGGCGGACGGTGACCTCGACGGCGCGCTGTCGGCGTGCCAGGGGTTCCTGGCCGCTCACGGCGCGTCGGCGTTCAAGGGCGAATTCGACGGCCGGGTGCGTGAGCTGAAGCGTGCCATCGCCGACCGCGACGAGTACGAGGCGATCCGTCGCTTCGCGAAGAAGGGCGAGCCGGCGGCTCTGGAGGAGGCGGCGCGGCTGGCGAAGGCGTACATCGACGCGCGGCAGGCCGAGCGCTCGATGCGCAAGGAGGCGGAGCGGTTCTGGCTGTGGTTCGAAACGCTGCGCAAGGGCGGCGAGTTCCACGTCGTGGTCGAGTCGGTGGTGGTGCCGTCGGGCAGCGACCTGACGCCCATCGCGGGGAGCGTGGTGGCGAAGGTGCATGTGACGATCAACGGGCGCACGGCCACGACGGGGTCGTACCGCGGGTCGAACGTCGTGCCGGGGGAGAAGATCGGGCCGTTCCCCTTCAAGTGGGGCGAGCCGCCGGGCAAGATGCTGGTGCGCGTGGAGGGGTCGCTGTTCGCGCGGAAGGCGTGGGCGCGGGCGGAGTACAGCGACCCGCTGTTCATCCTGGGTAAGGCGGCGGGCCCCGTGTCGGCGCGATGCCAGAAGGGCGAGGAGGTCCGTGTGGCGCTGAGCTGCGCGGCGGCGGAGACCCCGGCGCTGCCGGCGTACCGGAGGCGCTGAGATGCAGCTCGCCCCAGGAATGGGCCCGGTGGCGGTGCACCGCTGGTTCGCCCGCGGCGAGGACTGGGCGATGCACCCGTTCTTCGCCCCGCACGCCGTCGCGATGCTCAGCGCCCTGGATGACAGGATCAAGGGCCGCATCGCCGGCCCGTTCCAGGTGGAGGCGGCGGGCGGCGTCCTCGTGGGCGAGCTGGCCGACGACCCGGCGTGCCTCGACCCCCGCGCCAGGGAGCGCCGCCCGTGCGTCGTGCGTCTCGCCCTGGCCGCCGGGCCGATGTCGGCCCCCGAGCAGGACCGCGTGCTCGCCTACCTGCGGGCCATGCCGCTGCCACAGACGCCCGGCCTCGACGCGGCGTTGCTGGTCAACGTGCCGCACGTGCGCCCCGCGCCGCCGCGCCGGGCCGAGAAGCCGCCCGAGGAGAAGCCGCACCGTCCGAAGTGGGGGCTCCTTGCCGTGGCGCTGATCGCCGCCGTGGCCGTGGTCGTCTGGCTGGCGACGCGGCCGGGGACGGGCGGGAAGGATGAGAAGAAGGACGGCCCGCCGAAGAAGGAGAAGGCGGACCGCGACCCGCCCGCCGCGAAGGGGCTGCTGGACAGGTTCGCGAAGGTCGATCACCCCCACGTCGCCTTCCTGAAGGCCCGGCCGGAGGCGCTGGAGCGGCCCCGGCGGACGGCGGAGCAGAGTTACGAGGACTGGCTACGCCAGCAGGGCCGGCGGTTCACGGACGAGGGCCACCCGCTGCCGCGCCGGCTGCGCGAGCGTGTGAACGCCTGGCGCGAGCCGGAGGCGGCGTTGGCCGAGGCCGCCCGGCGGGCGCGGGCCTTGCGCGAGAGGTGGGGGGGCGCCGAGCCGGCGACGCTCATCGAGGAGATCGATGTGTTCTTCGACGTGGCGGTCCGGCCCGACGGCCTGCCGCAGCGCGAGGAGCTCGACCACCCGGCGAACGCCTTCCTGTGGCGTCTGCCGCGCGACCCCATCGCGGCGGGGCGCACCTTCAACACCGAGGCCGACCTCCGCCCCGCCCTGGCGGAGCTGGCGCGGCGGCTCGGCGCATCGGCCGAGGGCGACTCACAGGCGCTGTTGACCGGCATCGAGAAGGCGCTGGACTACACGGCGTGGTGGGCCAACGAGCGTCTGCGCGGCGCGATCTACGCCGACAAGGACGAGGAGCCCGGCCCGGCGGTGGCGGCGGGGCTGCTCAAGTTCAAGGTGAGGCCGTGAGGCGTCCCGGATGCCCCGTCACTTGAACGTGTGCTCGGGGCCGGGGAAGGCGCCGGCGCGGACCTCGCGGCAGAAAGCCGCCGCCGCCGCCCGGACGGCGTCGCCGTTCTCGGCGTAGCGCTTGGCGAAGCGCGGCTTGACGTCGTCGAGCCAGCCGAGGATGTCCGGGGTGACGAGGACCTGGCCGTCGCAGCCCGGGCCGGCGCCGATGCCGATGGTGGGGATGTTCACGGACTCGGTGATCCGGGCGCCCAGCTCCGCCGGGACGCACTCGATCACCAGGGAGAACGCGCCGGCCTCCTCGATGGCCCTGGCGTCCTCGAGCAGGCGGCCCTCGTCGCGCTGCACCTTGTACCCGCCGAGCCGGCGGACGGACTGCGGCGTCAGGCCGACGTGGCCCATGACGGGGATGTCGGCCTGGGTGATGGCCTTGACGGCGGCGGCGCTGCGGACGCCGCCCTCGAGCTTGACGGCGTGGGCGCCGCTCTCCTTCATCATGCGGCCGGCGCTCTCGAGGGCCTGGGCGGGGCTGATTTGGTAGGTCATGAACGGCAGGTCGCCGACGACGAAGGCCCGTTTGACGCCACGCACGACCATGCGGGTGTGGTAGATCATCTCGTCCAGGGTGACGGCCAGGGTGTCGGGCGTGCCCTGGACGACCATGCCGAGGCTGTCGCCGACGAGGAGGCAGTCCACGCCGGCCGCGTCGAGCATGCGGGCCATCGTGCAGTCGTAGGCGGTCAGGACGGTGATCTTCTCGCCGCGCCGCCGCGCCGACAGGAAATCCGGGACGGTGAAGGGCTTCTCTGCCGCGGTCATCAATGCGCGCTCCCTCGGGCATCCTTCATCCTACGCCCCGGCCCGGCGGGACAGAAGGCCACGCGCCGCGCCGCCCGGCGGAGGCGGATGACTTTTCGATGAGAGCCAACACACGCCCCCTCGCCCGTGTTACACTCCGTGACGGTGTTGCCGCCTTTCGCCGCCTTCTGGCGAACGAGACCCGCGGGCCATCCCGATGGCCCGCCCGTGTCCCAAGGAGGTCGAGAATGAAGGTTCCGTGCCTCAACTGGCTGCAGGGCCCGTGGTCGCCCGCCGGGTACGACGTCGTGGAGGTCGGGGGGAGGTCCGCGCCGGTGCGCGGCCCCGCCGACGAGGAGCCCGCCGAGGCCGCGTGGTCGCCGCTGGGCTACCGGGTGGTGGAGCGGGCGGCCCCGCCGGGCGAGGCACCGCGGCCGAGGCGGGCTGCCCCGCCGGGCGAGGCGCCGCGGCGGCCGGGGCGGGCCGC
>CAZVZK010000278.1:3473-7423 GCA_964630925.1 uncultured Alcaligenaceae bacterium | reverse complement strand
CACCGGACATTCTTACTGTCCTGGAAGTGCGGACATTTCTATTGTGCTGTGACAGGCGAGCCGCTGGAGGGTTGACGCCCGGAGTGAGACCCGTCACACTGGACCTATCAGCACATTCACGCCGCAGAGGGTGTGGTGCGTCAATTCATCGCCGACAACTGGCCGGTCAGGCTCTGGTTCTGGATCGTGCCGCTCGCGGCGCCGCTGGCAGCGTGGTGGTACGCCGCCCCGCTCCCCTGGCTCCTCGGCCACTGGCTGAACGTGGTCCTGTTTGCCGGGATCCTGGCTCTCGCCTGGGTGACCGGCTGGCTCGCTGCGATCATCCCCTGTTGGTTCATCTTCGGACCGATCTACTTCGGGCAGGCGCGCGACAACGGGGCACCCTATCGCATCGGGGATCAGGTCCGGGTGTTGGTGACCGGCCGCCATCGTGGCCAGGTGGCTCGTGTCCGCGACGTGTGGGAGTGCAGGGGGCAGGTGCGGCTCGATCTGGGCGAGGAAGCGGCGAAACGGTGGGAGGACGTGTTCAGCGACTACGAGGTCTACCGCATCGTACCCGATGAGACATGAGCCCGGCTGACCTGCCTGACCCCCATCCATCGGGCTTCTTTCGACCATCGGCCGCGTCGATCCGCCCTACCCGACATCAGCCCGCGGCTCACGCGCCCGCCGCGTCACTCCCTCGCCGGCTCCACCGAAAGGCCAACGGCAACGAGCGTGACAGGATGGACAACCCCGCCCACCCATGAGACAATGCTCATGGCTCGCCCACCCCACGTTCCGAGGCGCGATCATGTCCGAAGTGAACGGCAACCACCCAGGGGAGCTGCGTGACCGGTCCGGCCGGTTGCTGGGGACGTTCGTCACGCCGGAGGAGGCCGCCCGTGCCGAGGCTGAGCTGCGCGAGCTGAAGGCGAGCCTGGCTCGGGCGCTCAAGGAGAAAGCGTTCTACCAACGGCTCGTCGGGGCCGAGGCCGCGGCGCGGCTCGCCGCCCCGATCACCCCCGAGGAGATCGGAGACTTCCACGCCAACGGGTTCACCGCCGCGCAGCTCCGCGAGGAGATCGACCGGCAATTTGAGGGGGTCGCGCGGAAGGAGGCGTCCTGACTCCTCGGCCCGGCTTCACACTCATCACCTCTGGCGCCGTCATGCAACAGGTCCGCCTCGTCCGCCAGCTCGCCGAGGCCGCCGGCCTCGAAGCCGAGTACCTCCGGCTCCTCCACTCCATGGTGGACGAGTTGGAGCGTCGGCCTCTGGAATGGGGCGATCCCCAATTCGACCTTCTGGAAATGGGCTTGACGGTCTACCACCGCATGGTCGATCGATTCACGGTACAGTATGCCGTCGATCCGGCCCGCCGCATCGTTTATCTCCGCAGGGTCGAACTTCTGGAGCCCGCGGAATAGGACCGATGCGGTCCCGGCATTCACTCCCCCGGCGGCGCCGGCGGCAGGCCGCGCCAGATCCGGATCGCCTCCGCGTCGCGGAAGCCGTCCTGGTGCCGCCGCCGCTGCAGCTCGCCGAGCTTCCCCGGCGGCGCCAGCTCCATCAGGCGGCTTGTGGTGAGCGGCGGGGCGAAGTGCGTCACCTCGCCGCGCGTCACCTCGGCGGTGTAGACGGTGCGGTCGCCGATGTCCTGTTTCGCCTCCACCTTGCAGTCCAGCCAGCCGATCGTGCCCGGCAGCAGCGGGCACCCCGACGGCGAGGCCGTCTCGATGCCGGCGAACTTGTCGCCCTCGCGCGACGACCGCAGCCCGAACCGCCACACGAGGTCGAGGTTCCCCTCGCACAGCAGGTGCAGGGTGAACAGCCCGGACGCCTCGACGACTCCCCAGGTGTGGTGCTGTTTGGCCAGTGCGACGAGGACGCGCGGCGAATCGGGGACGATGGACGCGGGCGTGACGAAGGTTGCGATGAGCCCGCCACGCTCGTCCCCGTGGCGCGAGGTGACGAGCCAGACCTCGCGGTCGATCCAGGCGAACAGGGTGACGGCCGCAGTCTCATCCATGCGGATGATTGTATGCGCGGGGGATCGGAGCGTGAGCGCGATCCGGCTCACGCCGGATGCGGCGCCGCGGCCATCCGCTCCAACTGTTGCCAGAACGCCCGCACCGTGTCCGCCGTGCTGGCAGGGAGCGCCCCGCCGCCGTACTCCCCACGCGCGTGCAGCAACACCAACCGGCGGCCCTCGGCCTCCAGTGCCGGGTACTCGTCCGTCACCCGACTCAGGAACTCCAGCGCCGTCTCGTCGCCACGCCGCGGCATGCCGCGCTCGCGTGCCCACGCCTCGAACGCCGCGAAAGCGTAGCGCACCATCTCGCGCGGCGCCATCCGCTCCGCGCGGCCCGTCGCGAACGGGTTGGCGAACGCTGCGAACGGCGCGTCCGGAGCGGGCTCCTCCGCCGCCTCATCCGACGCCGCGTCGCCCGCTGCCGCGCCGCCGAACAGGCTCGCCCACAGCCGGTCCCACCACTCGCGCCAGCGTTTCGCCCAGTCGGTGAAGTTGGCGAAGAAGCCGATGAGCTGGCGGATGACCACGAACGTGACGATGATCGCGAGGACGGCGAACACGATCCACTTGATCCACGGGGCGATCTGATTCAGCCAGTCCAGGGGCGGGTGCATGTCCGGCATCCCCTTGGAGGGCGGCTCCCCCGCCTTGCCCTTCTGCGCGTCCTTCTTCTGCCCGTCCTTGCCGTCCTTCCCGTCCTTGGATCCGTCCTTGCCGTCCTTGCCGTCCTTGCCCATCTCGCCCCTGTCCTTGCCCCTGTCCTGGCCGTCCTTGCCGGCCTTCTCGCCCGGCTCCTGGCCGTCCTTCTTCGCCTCGGCGGGGTTGCCCTTGTCCTTCGCGCCCTTGTCCATCTGCCCGAATCGATCCGCCTTGCGTTCCGGCGAGCCCGCCTGCCCCGTCACCCACGGGTACTCCGAGTACGGCCGCGGCAGCAGCGCCCCCACGAGCAGCAGCGCCCCTAGCAATCCCGCACCGGTCGTCACCCACGCCGTCGTCATCGTCGCCGGCATCGACACCCCGCGTTGCCGCAGGTATCGCCGCAGCCCGAGGAAGCACGTCGTCAGCAGCAGCCCCAGCCCGCAGCCGACGTACACCGTCATCAGCCAGAACGTGAAGCGCCGGCGGCCCGCGTCGGCGAGCGGCACCAGCGCCTGCCCCAGCCCGAAGATCGGCAGCGCCGCGAGCGAGAAATACACCACCCACACGCCCAGAACGTGCGCCTTCGACTGCCTGTCACGCCAGCGTCGATACCGCTCCGCCCAGCCGAGCGGCCTGCCCTTGTCGTCCGTCTCGGGCGGGGCCTCCTCGGCGGACTTCCCCTCGACGCCCGCGGCCTGCAACAGCCCCTCGGCCGAGCCCTTCTCGTCGTCATCGACGTGCGTGCAGTCCCACACCAGCCGGTGGCTGCACCACCACACGACGCCGATGAGGAAGAGGTTGATGAGGAAGCTCACGGGCCGCACGCCGGGAGGGTACTCGACGAACGACTGCATGCCGACGTACGTCAGCAGCCCGAGGACGAGGCCGTAGAGCGTCGAGCGCGACGCCCCCTCTCCCTGCATGGAGACGCGGCCCACGAGGACGATGCCGAAGACGTAGAACGTGAGGATGTACTGCAGCCGTGGCTTGAACGGCCCGTCGGCGCGGTACAGCACTTCCAGGAGGAAGAAGACGAGGCTGCCGACCAGCCCCATGATGAGGGCCGGGCTGAGGACCACGGTGACGTGGTCGAGGGCCGTCGGAGCCGGCTTTTCCCTGGCCATCTGCCTCTTGCCCCACTCGCCCCCGGCTTTGCGGGGGAGAGGGGTCGGGGGTGAGGGGGTGAGCCGCGCGGGGGCGGCCGGGGGGGGGGCCCCCCCCCCCCCCCCCCCCCCCCCCCCCCCCCGCCGGGGGGGCGGCCCCCCCCCCCCCCCCCCCCGCCGCCCCCCCGGCCCCCCC
>CAZVZK010000278.1:0-3463 GCA_964630925.1 uncultured Alcaligenaceae bacterium | reverse complement strand
GGGGGGTTGGGGGGGCCCGCCGGGGGGGGGGGGCCGCCCCCCCACCCCCAACCCCCACTCCCCCCGCAAAGCCGGGGGGAGAGGGGACAAGGCTACCGCACCGCGACGACGTGCGGCCTCTTCTCCACGTTACCCGACGCGTCCTCGGCGTGCGCCGTCACCTTCTCAGCCGCCGGCACCGTGACCTCCCACTCGGCGTGGTTCGCCGTCGTCGCCCTCGCCTCGGCGCCGTTCACCGTCACCTTCTTCACCGTGCCGTTGTCCGCCGTCGTGCCTCGCACCGTCAGCCTCCCGTCCTTCTTGATGACGTGCGTGATGACCGTCGTCGGCGGGAGGTCGTCCACCGGATCGAGCAGCCTCGGGAGATCAACGCCCTTCACCTCCGTCACCTTCGCCTCGGCCCCGGTCAGCGGCGCCTCGTCCCGGTACGACAGGCCGTCGGCGGCGAAGTCTTTTGCCGTCGTCAGGCACACCTTCGCGTGCCGCCCCGGCCCGAAGTGGTCGTGCAGGTACACCGGCACGCCCTTGGCCGTCGAAGGCGTGGCATGATACCCGCCGCCCACCGCCGCCACCGGACGGGCGTCCTTCGCATTGTGGCGTACCACCTTGAGGCCGCGGACGTGGACCGCCGCCCTGCCCGTCGGGTTGTCGTCCGTCATCTGGATGAGTGGGAGGCTCGACCTGTACCCGCGTGTACCCTCGAACGTCAGCCCGTCCACCGTCACCACACCGTACTGCACGCTCAGGTCGTCGTGGCCCCGGTTGAACGGCTCCGAGCCGTCGCCGTTGATGGTGACGTTCCTGTAGACGTGGTTGTCATAGTTCGGGTGGTAGATGCCGTACACCGTGCCATGCAGACGCAGGCCCTCGACCATCAGCGACGGCACCTGCGGCCGGAAGCCGTAGTGCGAATTCCAGATGAGCAGGTCGCGGATGATGAACGGGTGCCTCGTGTCCGGCCCGACGCGGCCCACGCCCTCGCCGAAGTTGAAGCCGTAGTGCCCGGTGTTCGAGTGGCTCTCGTTGCCGTCGAACCGCACGAACGGCAGCGTGCGGATGTCCACGGCCTTGCGCGAGCCGTCCGGCTGGATGATCGGCAGCGTGAGCGTGCCCCGGCTCGACGGCGTCGCCTCGTAGCGGAAGCCGTACTCCCCGTTATCGACGGCCACGTTGCGGGTGAACGTGTTGAGGCTGTTGGCCCACCAGTAGCCCGCCCCGTTGTTGGCGTCGAACCCCAGCACCTGCTTCGGCAAGCGCTTGCCGCGCCGCGCCCCGACGGCGAGGTTGCGGTCGAGGACGTTGTTGATCTCCGTGCCGTCCTCGAAGAAGAAGCCGTGCCCGATGCTGCCATAGCCGACGTTATCGCGGATGACGAGGTTGTTCGTCCCGTGGACCGTCAGCCAGCGGTTGGCGGAGTCCCAGATGCTGGCGCCGATGACGAAGCTGCCGCGCATCGTCTCCTTGCACAGGTGGTAGTGGATCGCGTACTTGCCGAGGACGCCCTCCTTGCCGAGATGGCGGAATTCGGAGTAGGAGATCGCCCCGGCGGAATCGCGGTGGTACATCGTGTGCCCGCGCGCCGCCTTGTCCGCCGACTCCACGACGACGTTGCGGCTCAGGTTGGCCACCTCGCCCCGATACAGCCCCGCGCCGAGGTGCTCCGCGTCGAGGGGCCTGTCGAGCGTGAGCGTCGTCCCGTCGATGGCCTTGATGAACCGCTCCTCGGTGAGCTTCCCCGTCTTGTACGTCTGGTAACTCGTCGCCGTCAGGATGACCTGGTCGCCGACATTCCACCCGGTGACGGCCTCCGCAAGCGTGACCGCCGCCTCGCCCTTCTTCGCCGTCGCGCCGAGTTTGACCCACGTGCGGCTCATGGGCGCGCCGTGCAGATCCATGCGCCCGCCGCAGCACACGATGGCTGGGCACGACTCCCTGTCCATGCCGGCCAGGTAGTGCAGGCGGATGACCGCCTTGTGCTTCGCGGCCAGGGGCGCCGTTGGGGTGCCGATCTCCAGCGCGGGCTTCTCGCCGGCGGACGCCTCGCCGTGCGAGTCGCAGTCGAAGCCGTTCTCGGTGTAGGTGTCCGTCGCCTCGATCTTGATGATGCCCACGTCGAGACGCGTATCGCGGTCCGTGGCGAACGTCAGCGTCCCGGCGAGGGTGATGCCGCGGACCGGCTCCTTCGTCTGCGTGTCGAAGACGACGCGGTGGCCGGCGCGGATGAGGACGCGGGCGTCCTTGCCTGGAACGGCGCCGCCGTCCCAGGTGGCGGCGGCGGACCAGACGCCGGACTTCGCGGAGCGGATGGCCCTGGGGGCGTCGGCGTGCGCGAGGAGCGCGGCGAGCAGGAGGGGGAGCATGGGGTGGGTTCCCTGGCGGGTTGTGGAGAGCTACGGGATAGCCTATGGCGCGGCCCGACGATGGCGCGCAGCCAATCACCCCCGCCCCAGGCTCACCCCGGCTGCTCGCTTGACGCGACCTGCCCGCCCTGCGATCATGCCCGCATGGCGGACCACGACCAGCGGATGAAGTCGGTGCTGCGCGGCTTCCCCACGGGGCTGCTCGAGCTGCTCCTGCCCGGATGGGCGGAGCGGTTCGACCTCACACGCCTCCGCTGGTTGGAGCAGGAGGTGTTCCTCGACCCGCCCACCGGCGAGCGCCGCCTGCTCGACATGGTGGCCGAGGCCGTCCTGCTGCCGGCGACGCGCGTGTTGCTCCACATCGAGGCCGAGTCCGGGGACAGCGTGGCCGACCTGCGCACACGCATGCCCGGCTACCACAGCGGGCTGAGGAACAAACACGGCATCCCGGTCCTGTCGGTGGCGGTGTACCTCGCCGTGGGTCTGGAAGGTCGGGGGATGGACACGGCCGTGGAGCGCTTCCACGATCTAGAGGTCGGCACGACGAGCTGGCCGTACCTGGGGCTGCCGGCCCTGGACGCGCGGGCGCACGTCGAGGGCGGGAACATCCTCGGCGTGGCCTTGTCCGTGCGGATGCGGATACCGGATAATGAAAGTGCGTGGCTCAAGGCGCAGGCGATGCAGCGCGTCGCCACGGCGAGCCTCACGGACCACCAGCGTTACCTGCTGATGGAGTTCATCGAGGCTTATATGCCGCTGGAGGGCCCGCACCTCCGGGAGTTCCACCGGCTGCTGGTCACCGCGCCCTTCAAGGAGGCATCCATGCTGGCGAAGACATCAAGGGAGCTGGGGCAGGAGGAAGGCATCTTGCGGGGCAGGCGGCAGGCAATGTGCGAGCTGTTGGAAGCCCGCTTCGGGACGCTCGATGCGGAGGTATCGCGCCGCCTGGAGGCGATGGATAACGACGACCTCCGCAAGCTGGGTCAGGGCATCCTGGCGAACAAATCCCTCGCCGACCTCGGCCTCGCCGGCACGCCCTGACCCCGCCGCCTCAGAGCATGTGAATCTTTCGACGTTCGTACAGGCGATTTCGCCTTCCACGG
>CAZVZK010000277.1:0-7451 GCA_964630925.1 uncultured Alcaligenaceae bacterium | reverse complement strand
CAAGAAGGCCGAGGTCATCCGCGTCTACCTGCCGCCGGACGCCAACACGCTGCTCAGCGTCACGGACCACTGCCTCCGCAGCCGCAACTACGTCAACGTCGTGATCGCGGGCAAGCAGCCGGCGCCCCAGTGGCTCACGATGGACCAGGCCATCAAGCACTGCACCGAGGGGCTGGGCATCTGGGAGTGGGCCAGCAACGACAAGGGGTGCGAGCCGGACGTGGTGATGGCCTGCTGCGGCGACGTGCCGACGCTGGAGACGCTGGCCGCCGTGGAATTGATCCGCAAGCACCTGCCGGAGCTGAAGGTCCGCGTGGTCAACATCGTGAACCTGATGAAGCTGCAGCCGCCAGAGGAGCACCCGCACGGCCTGTCGGACCGCGACTTCGACGCCCTGTTCACCAAGGACAGGCCCATCATCCTCGCCTTCCACGGCTACCCGTGGCTGATCCACCGGCTGACCTACCGGCGGACCAACCACAAGAACATCCACGTGCGCGGCTACAAGGAGGAGGGGACGACGACGACGCCCTTCGACATGGTGGTCATGAACGACCTCGACCGCTTCCACCTGATCGAGGACGTGATCGACCGCCTGCCGCAGCTCGGCTCCAGGGCCGCCTACTTCAAGCAGGCGATCCACGAGAAGCTGATCGACCACAAGCAGTACATCATGAAGCACGGCGACGACATGCCGGCGATCAGCGGCTGGAAGTGGGGCGCGAAGGAGCCGGCCGCGGTGCGCGGCACCTCGACCGAGGGGGATAACGTCTGACCGGCTCGCTGGCGCTCGCCGTAGCCAGCAGCCAGTAGCCAGCAGGTGAAACAAAAGACGCATCGGCTGTTGGCTGTTCATGCTGACTGCAGACTCCTGGCTACCGACGACTGACCTCAGCGGAGGGGGCGGACATGAAGAAGATGATCGGGCTCGTGCTGGCCGGCGGCGTGACGCTTGCCGTGTTGACTGGCTATCTGGTGGGGCAGCCGCTGCCCAAGCCCGCCGACCCGCCGCCGGCCAGGCCGGCGGCGGCGCTGGAGGAGAAGGCGATGACGGACGCGGACGCCGTCCGGGCCGCCGGCGAGAGCTTCGTCAAGGCGTACACGTCCGGGGACGCCAAGGCGATGGCCTCCCACTGGACCGAGAACGGGGAGTACCACGCCGACGACGGCACCACGCTCCGCGGCCGCGAGAACATCCAGAAGGCGTACGCGAAGTTGTTCGCCAAGAAGAAGAAGGAGAAGGTGCGGGCCGAGATCGAGGTCACCTCGATCCGCTTCCCCTCCAAGGACACCGCCGTCGAGGAGGGTTACTTCAAGGTCCGCGTCGGCAAGGAGGCCGCCACGTCCCACAAGTACACCGTCCTGCACGCCCGCGAGGGCGGCAAGTGGCTGATGGCCATCGTCCGCGAATTCCCCGGCGAGGGCGTGTCCCTGCGCGACCTCGAATGGCTCATCGGCACCTGGGAGGCGAAACGCGAGGGCACCGAGGTCCGCACTACCTACGAGTGGTGGGGCGAGAACAAGGCGTTCATCCGCGCCGCCATCTCCATCAAGACCGAGGGGCGCAGCGTCAACGGCTTCCAGATGATCGGGAAGGACGCGGCGACGGGCGAGATCCGCTCGTGGGCGTTCGACGCGGGCGGCAGCTTCTCCCAGGCGACGTGGGAGCGCGACGGCAAGAAGTGGGTGCAGGACACCGCCGCCGTCATCGACGACGGCAGCACCGTGGCCTCGACGAACATCATCACGCGCGTCGATGACGACACCTTCACGTTCCAGTCGGTCGAGCGCAGCAAGGACGGCGAGGAGCTGGACGACATCCCGCCCATCCGCGTGACGCGGGTCAAGGTGAAGGGGGGCAGGCCGTGAAGAAGCTCCTCACCACGGTACTCGCCCTCGCGTTCCTGGCCCTGGCCCTGTCACCCTTCACGCTCGCCCAGCGCGGCGGAGGGCGTGGCGGCGGCGGAGGGCGTGGCGGCGGCGGCGGCGGCATGCCCGCCAGGGGCGGCACCGTCGGCGGCTACGGCGGCGGCGTCGCGCCCCGGCCCTCGCCCCCCATCGCCTCGGCGCCGCGGCCACCCGCCAACGTGTCCGGCGGGCACGGCGGCGGGTCGGTCACCACCAAGGGCGGCTCGACCATCAACTACGGGGGCGCCGCCGCCGGCGGCACCGGCCCGCGTGGCGGCTCCGCCGGCAAGGCGGTCGGCGGCATCAATGTCACCACGCCCGGCGGCAAGGAGGTCACGAAGGTCGGCGGCGCCGCCGGCGCCACCGGCCCCGGCGGACGCACCGTCGCCGGCAAGGCGGGCGGCGCCGTCGCCAGCGGGCCGGGCGGCTCCCTCGCCACGAAGTACAAGGGCGGCGCCGCCATCGGGCCGCAGGGCGGCGTCGCCGGCGGCTCCCGCGCGGGCGTGGCGTCCGGCCCCGGGGGCACCGTCGCCGGCGGGACGCGGGCGGGCGTCGCCGGCGGGGCGTACGGCGCCGCGGCCGGCCGGACCTCCGTGGCGGCGGGGGCCCACGGGACCTACTACCGCTCCACGAAGACCATCGCCCGTCAGGGGGCCTTCGTCCGCCAGAGCGTGTCCACCTACCCGTGCTACCGGGCGGGCTGGTACAGGAGCCACCCCGGCGCCTGGTTCGCCGCCGGCTGGGCGGCCTCCGCCGTGTGGCGCGGCGCGACCTGGGGCTCCTGCTCCGAGTACTGCGGCATCAGCGCCGAGCCGGTGAGTTACGACTACGGCGAGAGCGTGGTGTATCAGGAGGACGGGGTCTACGTGGACGGCCAGCAGGTGGCCTCGGCGGAGCAGTACGCCGAGCAGGCCGCCACGGTGGCCGAGACAGGCAAGGAGTCGAAGGCGTCGAAGGAGGAGGAGTGGCTGCCGCTGGGGGTGTTCGCCATGGTGCAGGGCACCGAGAAGACCTCCAACCACATCTTCCAGCTCTCCGTGAACAAGGCCGGCGTGATCCGCGGCAGCTACTACGACGCCGTCACGGACGTCACCTCGACGGTCTACGGCTCGGTGGACAAGAAGTCGCAGCGGGCGGCGTGGACCGTCGGCGAGGCCAAGACGCCCGTCTACGAGGCGGGGATCGCCAACCTGACCAAGGACGAGACGACCATGATGGCCCACTACGGCAAGGAGCGCTCGGTGCAGTTCTCACTGGTCCGTCTGGAAGACCCGGACAAGGGTGAGAAGGGGGAGTAGCCCCGGCGGGCGGGGCGGCCCTCCGTCGCCGCCGCGCCCGCTTGATCGCCACCTGGGATCGCCCGGAGGGAGTAGGATGCGGATCGCAACACGGAACGTCATCGCCATTTACGTGGACAGGGCCACCCGGCAGTGGATCGTCCGGGACCAGGAGGGCGCTCTCTGGGCCCTCCCGACGACAGAGAACCCCTGGGACGGGCGTCAGCCGTTCACACCCGCGGACGAGACGGACCTTGAGCCCGTGCCCGGACATTACAGGTACATGCTCGGCCTGACCGCCTGAAGGCGGGCCGGCCGGCGTGACAAAGGCAGGCACCCAATGACCGCAGAACACGGCCGGCTGGACGAGGCGCGCGAGGGCAAGGCCCCGTGGCGCAAGTGGGGCCCGTATCTCAGTGAGCGTCAGTGGGGGACGGTACGCGAGGACTACAGCGAGGGCGGCGACGCCTGGAACTACTTCCCCCACGACCAGGCCCGCTCCCGCGCCTACCGCTGGGGCGAGGACGGCATCGCCGGCATCTCCGACGACCACCAGCGCCTGTGCTTCGCCCTCGCGCTGTGGAACGGCTACGACCCGATCCTGAAGGAGCGCCTGTTCGGCCTGACCAACGGCGAGAGCAACCACGGCGAGGACGTCAAGGAGTACTACTTCTACCTCGACTCCACGCCCACGCACTCGTACATGAAGCAGCTCTACAAGTACCCCCAGGCCGCCTTCCCCTACGCCGACCTCGTGGACACGAGCAAGCGCCGCAGCCGCGCCGAGTTCGAGTACGAGCTGCTCGACACCGGCGTCTTCGCCCAGAACCGCTACTTCGACGTGTTCATCGAGTACGCCAAGGCGTCCGCCGAGGACATCCTGGTCCGCATCACGGCGCACAACCGCGGGCCGGAGGCCGCCGACCTCCACCTGCTGCCGACGCTGTGGTTCCGCAACGAGTGGTCGTGGCACGGGGCGGAGGGCCGGCCGCTGTTGCAGGCCGGGCAGGGGGCCGTCAAGGCGACGGAGAGCCACCTGGGCGAGATGTGGCTCTACTGCGACGGCCCGGCCGATCTCCTGTTCACCGAGAACGAGACGAACACCCAGCGCATCTTCGGCGTGCCCAACCGCATCCCATACGTCAAGGACGGCATCAACGACCACGTCATCCACGCCAAGGGGGACGTCGTCAGCCCGGAGAAGAAGGGCACCAAGATGGCGGCCCACTACCGGGCGTCCATCGGCCCCGGCGAGAGCCACACCGTCCGCCTGCGGCTCTGCGGCCGCGCGCCGGACCGGTGGGCGGCCGGCAACGGCGCGTCCGCCCCGTTCGGCGAGGGGTTCGACAAGGTGATGGCCGCCCGCATCAAGGAGGCGGACGAGTTCTACGCCTCGATCACGCCGGCGTCGCTGGACGCCGACCAGGCCAACGTCTTCCGTCAGGCGCTGGCGGGGATGATGTGGAGCAAGCAGTTCTACCACTACGACGTGGACAGGTGGCTGGAGGAGCGCGGCTGCGACCCGTTCAAGGCGAGCCGGAAGCAGGCGCCGCGCAACGACCACTGGCACCACATGTACAACGGCGACGTGATCTCGATGCCGGACAAGTGGGAATACCCCTGGTATGCCGCCTGGGACCTCGCCTTCCACGTCGTCGCCCTGACGCTCGTGGACCCCGACTTCGGCAAGCAGCAGCTCAGGCTGATGCTGCGCGAGCGCTACATGCACCCCAACGGGCAGATCCCCGCCTACGAGTGGAACTTCGGGGACGTCAACCCCCCCGTGCACGCCTGGTCCACCATCTTCACCTACCGCCTGGAGAAGTCCCTCAAGGGCGAGGGCGACCGCGACTGGCTCAAGAGCAACTTCCAGAAGCTCCTCCTCAACTTCACCTGGTGGGTCAACCGCAAGGACCGCTCAGGCCGGAACGTCTTCGAGGGCGGCTTCCTCGGGCTGGATAACATCGGCGTCTTCGACCGCAGCGCCCCGCTGCCCACGGGCGGCTACCTGGAGCAGGCCGACGGGACGGCGTGGATGGCGCTGTTCTGCCAGAACATGCTCGAGATCGCCACCGAGCTGGCGATGACCGACGCCGACTACGCCGACATGGCGCTCAAGTTCACCGAGCACTTCCTGTGGATCGGCTCGGCCATGTCGCACATGGGCGGGGACACCGGCATGTGGGACGAGGAGGACGGCTTCTTCTACGACGTCCTCCGCCTGCCCGACGGCAGCGCCCGGCGGCTCAAGGTGCGCTCGATGGTCGGCCTGCTGCCCCTGTGCGCCGCCACGGTGTACGACGGCTCGCTGATGGCGAAGTACCCGGAGATGGGTGACCGGTTCCGCCGGTTCCTGGAGTCGCGCCCGGAGCTGGCCTCCTCGATCCACGACCCGCGCAAGCCCGGCGTGGGGGGCAGCCACCTCGGCTCCATCCTCGACGAGACGAAGCTCCGCCGCGTGCTGGCCAGGATGCTCGACGAGAGCGAGTTCCTCAGCGAGTACGGCATCCGCTCGCTGTCGCGCTTCCACGAGGAGCACCCGTACGTCATCAACGTAGGCGGCCAGGAGTACCGCGTCGCCTACCTGCCTGCCGAGTCCGACACCGGGATGTTCGGCGGCAACTCGAACTGGCGCGGGCCGATCTGGATGCCGGTCAACGCCCTCATCATCCGCGCCCTGCTCCAGTACCACGCCTACTACGGCGACGGCCTCAAGGTCGAGTGCCCGGCCGGCTCCGGGCGGATGATGAACCTGTACCAGGTGGCTGAGGAGATCAGCCGCCGCCTGTCGAACATCTTCCTGCGCAAGGACGGCAAGCGGGCGGTGTACGGCGGCGCGGGGGTGTTCCAGGACGACCCGCACTGGCGCGACTGCATCCTCTTCTACGAGTACTTCCACGGCGACAACGGCGCCGGCCTCGGGGCCAGCCACCAGACAGGGTGGACCGGCATCATCGCCCGCATGATGCACCTCTTCGGCACGGTCCGGGAGGACATGGTTCGGGCCGGGGGGAAGGGGTACTTCGACGCCGCCGCGAAGGCGGCCGCCGGCGCCCCGGTGGCGTGATCAGTTGGCCTGGATGGTGATCACCGGGAGGGATTCCCGCGCCCCCGTGTCCGCGAGGGCGAGGAGGACCAGGAGGTAGGCCATCGTGCGCTTGGAGCGGAAATCGTTCTTCTCGATCCAGAACCAGTGGCCCTCGTAACAGACCGCCGCGAAGGCGTCGTGCGGCTTCTGGCAGCCGCTCAGGACCCGGAAAGGGGGTGCCTCATCCTGCCCGTGGTGTCCGATGTCCGGGGCGATCCCGCTGGCCTGGTGCCCGGCCGGCACCTCGACGTGGGTGGCCAGCTCCGAGAGGATGCGGATGACCGAGCGCGACAGGATGGCGATCTCGTCCGGGCTCGTCGTCGCGGCCCCGAAGGCGACGCGGAAGTCCTTGCGGTCCGGATCGAGCCGGAGGGCCCTGCGGACCTCGGCGAGCTCGCCGGCCAGGCCGGGGTCGATGCCTTTGTCGTGGAACAGCAGGGCGACGGAGCTCTTCTTGTCCTTCTCTTGCTCGACGCGGATGCCGACGTGGCCGGAGATCTGCGCCTTGCGTATGGACTCCACGATCCGGGGGAACTCGGGGGCCGCCGGCCTGAGCCGCCCGCCGGAGACGGAGCTGTTGCCGACGCCGTTGATCGACTCCACGGTCAGGCCGAACACCACGTCGGCGGGGTAGCCGGACTGGAGGAGGAACAGGACGGAGCCGGGGTTGATGGGCTGGGTCAGGTTCCGGATGAACTGCGACCCCGTCTGTGGGGTGTAGGAGATGGTGGGGCGGTCCTGGTAGGCCCCCTGGACGTTGAGGTTCAGGCCGAGCTGCTGGGCGAACGAGGCGAGCGGGCTGACCGGCGGGAAGATGCCGCCGGTGGCGGCGACGCCGCCTTGCAGCGTGTAGCCGCTGGTGATCTGAGGCACGTCGACGAAGAAGGGCGTGTCCATGTACCGCAGCTTCACGACGTTGAGGAGCGTCTGCTCCTTCCACGACAGGGCGATGGCCTCGTTGTAAGGGAGGCGGTCGGCCACGATGGTGCGTGGGCCGTAATGCTGGCACCCGGCCAGCACGAGGAGCGTCAGGACGGGCATCGCACGGAGCGAGGGCATGGGAAGGAGTACCGTGGGAGCGCAGGCCGCATCAAGTCAGGAAGGCGGGGTGGTCCTTGAGGATTGGTAGCCGTTCACCCGACCTGTGGGGTTAGACAAAATGAGACGTGGAGGGCGGC
>CAZVZK010000276.1:0-7451 GCA_964630925.1 uncultured Alcaligenaceae bacterium | reverse complement strand
TCGCGCCACCCCACCCCGCTGTTACCCGGAAACGACCCCTTTTGAACCATGCCCAATTCACGGACGTGGCGTTCCACCCGTCGGGGCGGTGGCTGCTGGCGTCGTCGAACGACCAGACGGTGCGCGTCTACGACGGCTCGCTGAAGGAGGCGGCGACGTTCGACTGGGAGGTGGGCCCGGTCCGGCGCGTGGCGTTCTCGCCCGACGGCATGCGGGCGGCGGCGGCGGGCAAGACGGGCCGCGTCGCCCTGTGGGACTTCGACGCGTGAGGGCTGACGGATCTGGCGATCAGGGTGGGGCCGCCGCATCCTCACGGATGGACGCCGAGTGGGCCGGGCCGTTCGGCGCGGACGCGCGTTTGAGGATGTCGGTGATGACCTCGCCGGCCCAGCGGCCCTCGAACAGGGCGACGGCACCCACGAGGTCGATCATCCGCTGCAACATGGGCCCCTCGTCGAGCCGCGTCGGTAGCAGGACCGAGGGGGCTTGGTCGGATGCGGGCCCGCCGAACCGGAGGAGCTCAGGGTTGGCGGCCGGCCCGAGCGGCCGCCAGCCGTGATCGTCCAGGTATTGCTGGGCGGCGGCGGGGCTGACGCGGAGGATGCGGGGGTCGATCCACGGGTTGCTGAACTTCATGGCGTCCTCCTGCTCCTCGCCCTGTCCATCAAGAGACGGATCACATCCGGCGAGAACACGTCGGCCCGCGGGATGGTGATGCGGACGGAGGATCTCGCCGCCGTCTCGCGTCGCCCCTCAAGAGAGGCCCAGAAGGCGCAGCGCCGGAGGCACAGCTCGTCCGGCGTCTGCGAGAGCCACTCCCGCTCATCGTCCGGTAGCACGACCAGGACGAGGATTCGCGGCACGCCCCCGGCGGAACGGCACAGGGTGTTGTAGCCATCGGCATCCAGGTCGTACCGGATCTCCGTGTCGGCGAGGAGCGACTTCGATGTGGCCTTCAACTGCACGTCGATCTGGACGCCGGTATCCCAGAGCCGTTTATCGCGGACCTCGACCTCACGGAGGCAGAGGTCGATGCCGTAATCGGGGTCCGGCCGGCTGCACAGGACGCCCGCCGCGGCAGCCAACGCGTGGACGTATGCCCGCGACAGGGCCTCCTTCCGATGGTTGAGGGTCATCATGCGAGGCCGCCTCGCCTGTGGACGGTTGCCGCCCGCGCATTATACCAGCGCGGGCGGACGGCGGGAGGGCGGGGATGATCTACCTGGAGGGGCGCAGGCAGGACGTGGACGCGCTCGTGTTCTCGCCCGACGGCATGCGGGCGGCGGCGGCGGGCAAGACGGGCCGCGTCGCCCTCTGGGACTTCGACGTGTGAGCCGCCACTTTCCTGTCACGGCGTGCCGGCGTCGGCGTATGCTGAATGAGGGATTCCGTACACCCGCATGGAGAAGCCGCGATGTTCCGCCCCGCCGTGATCCTGTGCCTGCTGGCCGCCGGGCCGGCCGCCGGGGCCGGCGAGCGTCACGCCCTGCTCGTGGCGGTCAAGCAGTACGACAGGACGCAGCTGACGCAGCTCGACCAGACGGAGAACGACGTGGCCGAGCTGGCCGAGGTGCTGCGCCAGGGCGGGTACAAACGCGTCGTCTTGCTCACGCAGGCGCAGGGCGGCTTCGAGTCGCGCTACCTGCCCACGTCGGCCAACATCCGCCGCGAGCTGAAGGCGCTGCTCGACGGGCGGAAGGCCGACGACACGGTGGTGATCGCGTTCTGCGGGCACGGGGTGCAGCTCGCCGGCGGCGACGAGCCGTGGTTCTGCCCGATGGACGCCATGCTGAAGGACCGCAAGACGCTGATCTCGCTGGGCGAGGTGTACGAGGCGATGGGCAGGTCGAAGGCACGCGCCAAGGTGCTGCTCTCGGACTCGTGCCGCAACGACCCGCTGCCGCCCGGGCCGCGCCCCGCGGAGCTGAAGAACGTGTCGGCGCCGAAGACGAACGGGCGGCGCGACAAGGCGCCGGAGAACGTGGCGGCCCTGTTCAGCTGCAGCGCGGGCGAGGTGGCCTACGAGAGCGAGAAGCTCAAGCACGGCGTGTTCTTCCACTTCCTCATCGAGGGGCTGCGCGGCAAGGCGTCACCGGGCAAGGACGTGACGCTGAACAGCCTGACGGACTACGTTCAAAGGGCGGTGCCGGAGCACGTCAAGAAGGCGGTCGGGCCGCACGCGAAGCAGCGCCCCGAGCTGGTGAGCCGGGCCAACTTCCCGATCACGCTGCTGCCGGCGGGGCTGGCGGGGAAGAAGGCGACGCCGAAGGAGGTCATGGAGCTGCGGGCCCAGGCCCTGGAGCATCTGAAGGCGCGGGAGTACAGGAAGGCGGCGGAGGCGGCGGGCAAGGCGCTGGAGTCGTCGCCGGATTCGGCGTTCCTTCTGGCGCTGCGCGGGCACGCGTTGGAGCAGATGCGCGAGGGCAAGCGGGCGCTGGCGGACGCCAACAGGGCGCTGGAGCTCGACTCGAAGATCGCGGCGCCGTACCACACGCGCGGCAACGTCCACCTGTTCCACGACAACCAGCCGCGCAAGGCGCTGCCGGAGTACGACGAGGCGCTGAAGCGTGACCCGCGGCACCTGATGGCGCACATCAACCGGGGGCGGGCGCTGCTGCGGCTCAACGACCTGGACCGGGCGGCGGACGACTTCACGCAGGCGATCCGCCTCGACCCCAAGGGGGCGGCGGCCTACCACTGGCGCGCCCTGGTGGCGATGCGCAAGAAGGACGCCGACGGCGCGCTGGCTGACCTGAACCGGGCGTTGACGGCCGACCCGAAGTTCGGCATCGCGTACCAGGACCGGGCGGCGGTGTACCTGATGAAGAAGCAGGCCGACGAGGCGCTGCGCGACCTGGACACGGCGGTCAAGCTGATGCCGACGTCGTCGCGGGCGGTCAACGCGCGCGGCAACCTGCACCTCGACCGCAACGACCTGGACAAGGCGTTGGAGGACTACGGCGAGGCGGTGCGGCTGGACCCGAAGTTCGCGGCGGCGCTGTTCAACCGCGGCTATGTGTTCCTCAAGAAGAAGGATTACCGGACGGCGATAGCGGACTTCGACGAGGCGCTCAAGCTGGACCCGAAGCACGCGCGGGCGTGGCACATGCGCGGGGCGGCCCGCTCCTGGCTCAAGGAGTGGGACAGGGCCATCGCCGACTACACGAAGGCCATCGAGCTGGACCCGGCGCGTGCCGGGGCGTACCTCGACCGGGCGAAGGCGTACCGGTCCAAGGGCGACAAGGCGCGGGCCGAGGCCGACGACGCCAAGGCGAAGCAGCTCAAGGAGAAGAACGCGCGTCCGGGGGATCCGCCCTCGGCCCTCAACCCGCCGCTCATCGGGGACGGATCCTGAGTAGCTGACAGCCAGTCAACAGCCAGTTGACAGCCGTTAGCAGCCAGTTAACGACGGAGCAGCCGGCCCACCATCACGGGTAGGCAGGCTGTTGTCTTCTTCTTCAAACTGGCTGATAACGGCTGTTACCTGGCTGCTGACTGGCTGCCAACTACCCGCAGCGACATCCCGCGCACGGGGGCCTCGGCCGGCATGGGCACCGCCGGGTCGGCGTCGCCGACGCGGTCCTCGTGCCACGTCAGGCCGAGGTCCTCGATCATCTGCAGGTCGTCGGAGTGCGGCCTGCCGTACGTCGCCAGGTAGTTGCCGATCAGGGCGCTCGTCGCGCCGACGTGGAAGATCCACGACTGGAGGTCACGCAGGTTCTTCTCGCGGCCGCCGGCCACCTTCAGATCCTGCCTCGGCAGGACGAGGCGCATGACGGCGACGATGCGCAGGATCTCCATCGGCTTGAGGCGTGGCATGTCGGCGAGCGGCGTGCCGGGGATGGGGTACAGGAAGTTGAGGGGGACGACGCTGGGGTTCAGCTCCTTGAGGCTGAAGGCGACGCTCACGCGGTCGTCGTCGGTCTCGCCCATGCCGAAGATGCAGCCGACGCACGCCTCCAGGCCGGCCCGCTGGGCGATGCGCACCGTCTCGACGCGCTCCTCCCAGGTGTGGGTGGAGACGATCTTCGGGAAATGCTCCTTCGAGGTCTCCAGGTTGTGGTTGACGCGGCGGATGCCGGCGGCCACCAGGTCGCGGGCCTGCCCCTCGTCGAGTTTGCCGAGGGTGGCGCAGTGGCAGATGCCGTCCACCTTCTTCATGCCGCGGATGGCGTCCATGATGCGCGGCCATTCGCGCTTCGTGGGGCCGCGGCCGCTGTTGACGATGCCGAAGGCGCTGGCGCCGTTGTCGCGGGCGCTGGTGCAGGCCTTCTCGACCTCGTCGCCTTCCATCATCTGGTGGGGCGTGATGCCGGTGTCGAAGTGGGCGCTCTGGGCGCAGAACCCGCAGTCCTCGGAGCAGTTGCCGAACTTGGTGGGGAGGATGGAGCAGAACGTGACCCGGTCGCCGTGGAAGTGGCGGCGGACCTTCCCGGCGGCATGGAACAGGTCGTGGAGCGTCTCGCCCTGGGCGGCGAGGAGGGCGCGGGCCTCCTCGCGTGTGACATCGCCCCCGGCGATGATGCGGCGCGAGATCCCGACGGGGTCGATGTCCATGAGGTGCGGCTCCGATGGTCAGGCCTTGCGGCCGGGGGTGCAGACGATGAGGATGACGCCGGCCAACAGCAGCGCCCCGATCAGGTAGGGGATGATGAAGCTCGGCTCGTTGGCCGGCGCGGCCTGTGCGGGCGCCGGGGCGGGCCCGTCCTTCTTGCCGGGCTGGGCGGGCGCGTGCAGGGGCAGGGCGGCGAGCAGGAGCAACGCGGCGATCCGGGCCAGCATGCGAGACGCCCTCGGGGCGGGTCAGGCGGCCTTCTTCTTGCCGAAGAGGGTCGGCAGATCCCACCAGGGAGTTTTCGCGGGAGGGGGCTCGGGCGGCAAGGGGACGGGCAAGGTGGCGGGGTCGTCCTTCTCCTTCTTGGCCTTCTCCTTCTTGTCCTTCTTGTCCTCGGCCTTGTCCTTCTGGTGGGCGCGGTCGAGGGCGTACTGGGCCAGCACGCCCAGGACCACCCAGGCGCCGAGGGACCAGTTGATGAGGGGGGCGTTGGCGGCGGCCCAGGCGCGGCTGTCGAGGCGGAGCCACTGGTCGAGGAGGCTGACGAGGGCGTAGGCCATCAGGGCGGTGCCGGCGGCGCTGGAGAGGACGGCGATCCACAGGGGGAAGAGGAGGACGCCGGCGAGGCCGCCGGCGAGGAAGCACAGGAAGTCGTTCCATCCGTTGGCGATGGAGCGTGCGAGGGCGATGGCGGCGATGCCGCCGGCGGCGAAGACGCCGATCCGCGCCAGGGCCAGGGCCAGGGACCCCGCGGAGAGGGCGAGGAGCAGGGCGGCGACGAGCGGCTGGACGCCGAAGTCGCGCGACACCTGGAGGCCGACGATGCCGGCGGCGACGGTGACGGAGAGGGCGAGCCAGAAGCGGTGGGTGCGTCCGCCGTAGAGCCACAGGCCTGCGCCGGCGAGGAAGATCACGACGAGGATGGAGGGCGAGACCTCGCGCGTGGCGGCCAGGATGTCGGGGACGAGGAGCTGCATGCGGGGGAGGGTACCGCCGGCGGGGTGATGGAGTCAAGGCGGGAAGGCCGGTTGCGGGGCGGGGGGCGCGCGCATAGGCTGATGTCGGGGCCGGCGGGGTCGCCGGCCGGAAGCACGGCAGGCCCGAGGAGGCCACTCGCCCATGACGCCTCACACGCTCCCGACCGTCCCGGCCGCCACAATGACCGACGCCAACGCCGAATCGGCGTGCGAGGCCGTCACGGCGGCCGCGGTCTTCGTGTTGCCCCGGTTCGGCGAGTACGAGGGCCTGGAGCAGGCGGGGCGGGGCGGCATGGGTGTGGTCTACAAGGCGTGGAATCCGCGGCTCAAGAGGGAGGAGGCGGTCAAGGTCATCCGCGCCGGGGCCTTCGCGGGGCCGCAGGAGCGCGGCAGATTCCGCCTGGAGGCGGAGGCCGCGGCGCGGCTCGACCACCCGAATATCGTGCCCGTCTTCGGGGCCGGCGAGTGCGAGGGGATGCTATTCCTCGCCATGCGGTGGATCGACGGCGGGACCTGCGCCGCCCTCTTGCGGGGCGGCCCGCTGCCGCCACGCGAGGCCGCCCGGCTGATGGCCAAGGTGGCCAGGGCCGTTCAGTACGCGCACGAACGCGGGATCCTGCATCGCGACCTCAAGCCGGCGAACATCCTCCTCGGGCGGGACGGCGAGCCTCACGTCGCCGACTTCGGCCTCGCCAAGCACATGGACGGCGAGGAGGAGATGACCCTCACCGGGGCCGTCCTCGGGACGCCCGGCTACATGGCCCCCGAGCAGGCGCGCGGCGAGAAGGAGCTGACCGCCGCCGTGGACATCTTCGGGTGCGGGGCCGTGCTGTACGCGCTGCTGACGGGGCGGCCGCCGTTCCCGTGGCATGGCAAAATCGGGCTCGCTCGAGAGGAGGAGGCGGACGCGCCCCCGCCGGAGCGGCTCAACCCGGCCGTGGACCTCGACCTGTCGGCGGTGTGCATGAAGTGCCTGGAGGCCGACCCCCGGCGCCGGTACGCCACGGCGGCGGAGGTGGCAGACGACCTGGAGCGCTACCTGTCCGGCGAGCGGACAATGGCCAGGCCGCTGGGGCTGTGGGGTCAGGTCACGAGGGCCGTCCTGCGCCAGCAGTTCTCGAACGTCACCGCCTGGGGGTGGATCAATCTCTTGAGCGGCTGCATCAGCACCACATCCGGCTTGCTTCACGCCTGGGCGGTCAGCTCGCGACAGCCGGTGCCGGTGTTCCTCGGGATCGTGGCGGGGGGGCTGCTTGCGCAATTGGTACTCCTGTGGTCGCTGCTGCGTCGCGAGACGCTGAGGACCGGCGACCGCCACGCGCTTGCGTTGTGGGCCGGATTGATCCTCGCCGTGTGTTTGCTGCCGATCGTCTACCGGCCTCAGGATGGGGGGGACCTCACGGCCTTCCGATACTCCCTCTTCCCCATCCAGGCGCTGTTCTACGGCCTGCTATTCTTCGCGTTCGCGAACCCCTACTGGGGCGGCTTCTACCTGGTCGGGGCGAGTTACTTCGTCCTGGCTATCTTCCTCAGGCGGTTCCCGGAGTGGTCCCCCCTCGTGTTCACCCTGTATCAGGGCAGCGTATCCGTGGCGCTCGGCCTGTACATGCTTCAGATGGGGCGCGCCCCGAGGTCGCCAGAACGGTAATACTTCCCAACGCCGCCCAGACGCAGCAGGCATCCGACCATGTCCACAGGCCGGCTCGAGGCGTTCAGCGACGGCGTCCTCGCCATCATCCTCACCATCATGGTCCTCGAGCTGAAGGTGCCCAGCAAGGGCGACCAGCTGGAGCACCTCCTCCCGCTCTGGCCCACGTTCCTGAGTTACGTCCTCAGCTTCGTCTACGTCGGCATCTACTGGAACAACCACCGTAAAAGGGTTGGCGCAAGTAGACACCCCGAAAACGCTAGGGAATACG
>CAZVZK010000275.1:0-7622 GCA_964630925.1 uncultured Alcaligenaceae bacterium | reverse complement strand
GCGGCCGGCTTCTGTGCCGGGGCTGTGGGCGTCCTGGCGGCGCTGGTGGCGTTGAACAACGGGGCCGCCCGCGCCGCGAAGGGCGATGACGACGGCCCGCGCAGCGTGCAGCTGCCCGTGACGCGGGTGGTGCTGTTCAGCTCGGGCGTGGGGCACTTCCTGCGCGAGGGCAAGGTGGACGGCAACGCGCGCATCGACCTGTCGTTCCCGGTGGCGGACATCAACGACCTCATCAAGAGCATGGTCGTCCGCGACCTCGACGACGGCCACATCAGCACCGTCTCCTACGACTCCCTGGCCCCCATCGACCGCACCCTCAAGTCGTTCTCCGTCAACCTGACGGGCAACCCGACCTTCGAGCAGATCCTCAACCAGGCGCGCGGCGAGAAGGCCGAGGTCGCTTTGGCGAACGCCGCCCCGGGGACTCCGGGGATGAGCGGGACCATCGTGGGCGTGGAGAGGCAGAAGGTGGCGGCCGGCAAGGACACGATCGACGTGGCCGTCCTCAACCTGTGGTGCGCCGACGGCGTGCGCAGCGTGAGGCTCAACGAGGTGGCCCGCGTGCGCTTCCTGTCGCCGACGCTGGAGAGCGAGTTCAAGAAGGCGCTGGAGACGCTGGCGCTGTCGCACGACACGCAGAAGAAGGCGGTGGCGATCCGGTGTGTCGGCGAGGGGCAGCGCCGGGTGCAGGTGGGCTACGTCGTTGAGAACCCCATCTGGAAGACCTCCTACCGCCTCGTCATGGGCAACAAGGCCGACAAGAAGCCGCCCTACCTGCAGGGCTGGTCCGTCGTCGAGAACAGCACCGACGAGGACTGGAAGGACGTGAGGATGGCGTTGATCTCGGGCAGGCCCATCTCCTTCCAGATGGACCTCTACCAGCCCCTCTTCGTCAACAGACCCACCATGCAGCTCGAGCTCTTCGCCTCCCTACGCCCCGTCGCCTACTCCGGCAGCATGGAGGAGGGCGACCGCATGATGGCCCAGGCGAAGGAGTCGGCGGCCAGGAAGGCGAGCGAACAAACGTTCCGCTCCCGTGGCGCAGGCAAGGGCGAGAGCAAGGCCGGCGGCTTCGGCTTCGGCGTCCCGGCCAGGGACGCCAAGGGCGACGACGCTCACTACGCCGAGAAGCTCCGCGAGGAGCTGCGGAAGGACTTGGACCTGAGCGGGAGCGTCGCCACGGCGGCGACGGCGTCGAAGCTGGGTGACTTCTTCCAGTACGCGATCGACAAGCCGGTGACGCTGCCGAGGCAGAAGAGCGCCTTGCTGCCGATCGTGGGCAAGGACGTGCAGGCGACGCGCACGAGCATCTACAACGAGCGCGTGCAGGCGAAGTTCCCCCTCCTGGGCCTGCGCTTCAAGAACACCTCCGGCCTGCACCTGATGCAGGGCCCCATCACCATCTTCGAGGGCTCCACCTACGCCGGAGACGCCATCATCCGCGACCTCCAGCCCGACGAGGAGCGCCTCCTCTCCTACGCCGTCGACCTCGGCACCGAGGTCAACCCCGTCGCCTCCAACGAGAGCGGACGCTACCTGACCGTCAAGGCGGTCAAGGGCGTCATCACCAGCACCAGCAAGTTCAGGCAGATCAAGGCGTACACCGTCAAGAACCGCAACGACGAGGAGCGCCTCCTCCTGGTCGAGCACCCCGTCAACAACGCCTTCAAGGTCGTCGGCGAGAAGCCGCGCGAGAGCGCCAGCGACTTCCACCGCTTCGAGATCCGCATCCCCGCCGGCCAGACGAAGACCCTGACGGTGACCGAGGAGCGTGACGACTTCCACCGCTTCGAGCTCACGTCCTCCAACGACGACACCATCCGGATGCTGATGACGCAGCCGGTGGCGAGCGAGAAGGTGAAGGCGGGGCTGCGTCAGGCGATGGAGCTGCGGTGGGCGGCCAACAAGACCTCGACGGAGCTGGGCGACCTGCGCCGGCAGTTGAAGGTGATCGAGGACGACCAGGCGCGTCTGCGTCAGAACCTGGACAAGACGCCGAGCACGGCGGCGGTGTACAAGAAGTACCTGAAGAAGCTGGACGACCAGGAGGAGCAGATCGAGAAGCTCCAGGAGAGGATCGAGGCCCAGGAGAGGCTCGCCCTCTCCCACAGGAAGGCCCTCGACGACTTCATCGCCGGCTTCTCCGCCGAGTAGCGAACAGCCGGTTGACAGCCAGTAGACGCCGGCCTCCCTTCTCATGGGGGGGGCCGGCTGTTCCTGCTTCCGCTGGCTGTTCACTGGTTTGGACTGGCTGTTAACTGGCTGTCAACTATTGGAGCTACTTCCGCTCCTGCTCGTAGTAGCGCACCAGCCACTGGTTATCGAGGCGGTTCACCTTCACGTCCACCGGGCCTATGTCCGGCGGCATCACGAACAGGGAGCGGAGCACCGAGGTGTCCAGATACCTTAGCCCCTCCGGCAGCCGCCCGGTCGGGATGCCGAACGCCCGCGCCTTGGCCAGCCCGTAGCCCCATACACCGAACGACGGCACGCTCGCCTGATAGGGACGCACCGCGAAGCCCCCCGCCTCCAGGGTCCTCATGATGCACCAGTACGACTTCCTTGTCGTCAACGGCGAGGTCGCCTGGATGGCCAGCGCCGCGTCCTCGTCCATGTGCCGCCGCAGCAGCCTGTAGAAGCGCGTCGTGTAGAGCTTCCCGAGCGAGAAGCTGTGCGGGTCCGGGAAGTCGATCAGCACCACACCGAACGCCGGCCCCTCGTACGCATCCAGCCACACCAGGGCGTCGCGGTTCACCACGGCCACGCGCGGGTCGTCGTAGGCGTGCCGGTTCAGCTCGGCCAGACGCGGCAGCCGGGCCGACAGCCCCGTCATGTCGGGGTCGATGTCCACGAGCGTCACGGCCTCCACGTCGCGGTACCGCAGGACCTCCCGCAGGGCCAGCCCGTCGCCGCCGCCGAGGATCAGCACCCGCCGGCGGTCACCCGTCGCCAGCATCGCCGGGTGCGCCAACGCCTCGTGGTAGCGGTGCTCGTCGATGGAGGCGAATTGGAGGTGGGCGTTGAGGAAGAGGTTGAAGCCGCCCAACTTCCCCTCGGCGACGACGATGCGCTGATACGCCGTCGTCTTCGCGAACAGGATCTGCCCGTCGAACTGCTCCTCCTCGGCCCAGCGCAGGAACGCATCGGCGTTGCCGAACAGGGCGAAGAGGACCGCCAGCAACAGCATGGCCCTGATGCGCAGCCCCGTCGGCTCCGAGGCGAGCAGTGGCCGCAGGAGCCAGGTCCCCCAGAGGGCGACCCCGGCGTTCACCATGCCGACCAGGAGGCTCGTCCGCACCAGGCCGAGCCAGGGCACGAACAAGAGCGGGAAGAGCACCGACGCGGCCAGCGCCCCGATGTAGTCGAACGTCAGGACGCGCGAGACAAGCTCCTTGAAGTCCAACTCCTCCTTGAGGATGCGCATGAGCAGCGGCAGCTCCAGCCCGACGAGCGTCCCCACCGCCACGACCACAATGTACAGGAGCGGCAGGAAGATCCCGACGCGCGCGAAGCACAGGTACAGGGCCGGCACGGACAGCCCGCCGATGAGGGCCACGCCCAGCTCGACCTCGAGGAAGGCCCGCGCCAGGTCCTTGTCGAGGAAGCCGGACAGCCACGCCCCCAGGCCCATCGCCGACAGGTACAGGCCGATCACCAGCGAGTACTGCGTGACGGAGTCGCCGAGGACGAAGCTGGAGAGCGTCGCGGCCTGCAGCTCGTAGACGAGGCCGCAGGTGGCGATGATGAGGACATTGAGGAACAGAATCGGCGCGCGGATCGTGCCGGCCGCCGTCGGCTTCGGGGGCGCCGGGGGCGGATCGGGGGTGAAGGCGGCCTCGCCCATCAGTGGATGGCGGCGGCGAGGATGATGGCGATGCCGATGAACACCGCACCCAGGACCACGCCGAGGGCGACGTTCTGGTCCTCCTCGATCTCCTTACGGATGGAGAACGGGACCAGCTTGCTGATCACGAGGAAGGCGAGGCCGAACAGGCCCAGGCCGATGACGACGTAAATGATCACCTGCGTGATGTTCCACAGCAGGCGTTCCCAGTTCCAGAGTTTGTCCGGGTCGAACACACCCGGCGGCGTGGCGGCCCACAGGGCGGTCAGCGACGCCATGACGTGATTCCACATGGGGCCCATCACTTGCCTCCGAAGACGCCCCCGCCCGAGCGGGACGTGGATGATGATGAGGAATACGACCCGTGCGAGCGGACCGAGGACGAGCGGTACCACGACGAGGCCACGACGATCTGCCCCGGCGTCGGCATCGTCCGCACCGCCCCCTGGTACTCGTGCCCGGCCCAGCACGTCCAGCCCAGCCAGCCGATCAGCAGGCCGCCCGCCCCGAGGTAGATCCGATCCAGCATGTCGCCCCTCCCGCTCAGGTCCCGGCGCTGTCCTGCCAGCGCATCCCCTCCCACGCCAACTGGTACAGCCCGACGAGGAACGGGCCGAGCGCCAGCAGCAGGAGGGTATACACCACCGGCGAGGCGTGGGCCACCCCGCTGGTCATCCTCACCGCCGACGACGCCTGCGACTCCGGCGCCCCCCACGAGAACGTCAGCGCCACGTCGTAGTCGCCCGGCGGCAGCGCCGAGTGGTACACGTAATCCGTGGAGCCCGCCGCCGCCCACACGGCGAACCGCGCCTCGGCGGGCGGCCCAGGCCCCCTGCGGCTCATCTTGCCCTCCACCCCCACCCACCCCCCGGATTCGGCCCAGATGTCGATGCGGAGGTTGCGGTGGCCCGTGAGGGTCACCTCCTCGGTGACGGTCCGCTTCTTCACCGCCGCGTCCTTCTCCAGCGCCGTCAGCTCGTAGGCCTGCGCCAGGACGGGCTGACGCGGGCTCATGAGCAGCCAGGCCAGGCCGATCAGGAGGACGGCCCCCCCCAGCCACCCGAACAGGGGGTAGACCCCCGTGTAGGGGAACGGCTGGTTCGGGCCGACCTTGGCCGGCGGCGGAGGGGCCTCCGGCAGGGCGAACATCCGCTGCACCTCGCCCGGCTCGACGTACTCCCCGTGCGACCAGTTGATCTCGCTGGCGTTGCGCTCCTCCGAGAGCATGTACGGGGCGGCCACGAAGTCGTTCGCGTTCACCTTCTCGCCGGCCTGCACCTTCCAGTAGAACTCGCCGTACACAAGGCGTACCGTCGCCTCGGCCTTCTGGAAGAGCCGGTACGAGCGCCCCGCGTACATCGCGTAGGTGCCCTGCTCATCGACGCACCCCGGCGGCAGCGGCTCGACCCAATTCCAGTGGTCGTCGCTCCGCGTCAGCCAGCGGAAGCCGAGGCGCGGCTGGTACAGCAGGTACTCCTCCCAGAAGTAATCGGTCCCCTCGAAGGTGACGCTGCGCTGCAGGAAGCCGAGGCACGCCCACTCGACGCCCTCGCGCTGGCCCCTGGCCCCGAGGGGGATGAACGGCACCACCTTCGGCTTCTTCACCGAGCGGAGCAGGGAGAGCTTGCCCTCGGACACGTCGAGCATGGCCCCGCAGTTGGGGCAGCCGACACGCTCGCTCCTGTCCGGCGCCTGCAGGGTGACGGCGCCGCCGCACTGCGGGCAGTTGAGCGCCAACGCCTGGATCTTCGGCTCCATGCCGGGGTAGCGGCGCCGCTGCGACTTCGGGATGCCCAGCTCGTCGAGCGTCACCTCGCGGCCCAGGAACGCCGCCGGCCTCTGGCCCGACCAGTCGATGGTGCCGAACAGGCCGCCGGGGCCGGAGAGGTCCACGAACGGGTGAGGCTTGCCCGGCTCGACGCGGTACGGCATCTCGCCCTTCGCCCCGCCGACGGAGGCCGTGTTCTTCTCGGCCACCATGAGCTTGATGCCGTCGCCCAGCGTGACCGGCTGGCCGAGCTGGATCTGATCGTAGGATGGCAGGTCGGCGGGGGGCGGGGTCTCGAAGGTGAGGTAGAAGCGTCCGCCGGCCTCGGCGAGCCAGCCCCATTTGCCGTCGCCCGTGGCGGCGTACCACTCATCCCAGACGCCGCCGGCGGGGTGCTGGAATTGCGTGCGTCCGGTGAGGGTGAACGGCATGCCGGCCCAGCTGCCCTTGATGCCCACGTCGAGGGGCGAGTCGGTCTCGACGAGGTCGGCGACCTTGCCCAACGACTCCAGCCCCCGGTCGCCGCGCCCGACGACGCTGCGGCAGTAGTCACACACCGTGACGAGGGAGGTGGACACCTGGAAGGTGACCGGGCCGCCGCAGGAGGGGCAGTTGGCCTTGAGGCTCATGGCGTGCCCCTCGCCATCTCGCGGACCGTGACCGTGGCGGCCCCGAGGGTCTCGGCGAGGGCCAGCTCCCAGTGCCAGCGCGGGCGTTCGCGGCAGCAGTGGAGGTTGAAGGTGGCGAGGCCGTGCTCGGGGTAGGTGTGGCAGGCGAGGTGGGACTCGGTGAGGAGGTACAGGCCGGTGACGCCGCCGGGGCCGGGGAACTGGTGCCAGAGGGGCTCGCCGACGGCGTGGAGGCCGAGGTCGGCCAACACGCGCGAGCAGAGGCGCGTGAGGCCGTCGAGGTCGCGGAGGGCGTCGGGCGAGCAGCCGGACGCGTCGATGAGCCACTCGGTGCCGACCTGCATGATGGGGGGACCGGACTGGGGGACGATGGTTCTGCTCTGAGGGTAGGGACGGCGGGGCGGCGGTTCAAGGGGGCGCCGCCGTCACGGCGAATCGAATGTGGGTGTATGCCCGGCCCGGCGTGGGGGTTGAAGCCCCGCCGACGCCCCGCCCTAAAGGGCGGGTCTACAAACCCAAGCCCCGTGAACGGGGCTGAAAGCAGTGGATGAGTGGTGAGTGGTTGCATGGTTGCGGACGGCCCGCCGAGGCCCCGCCCTCAAGGGCGGGTCTACAAACCCAAGCCCCGTGAACGGGGCTGAGAGCATTGGATGCGTGGTGAGTGGTTGCAACGTGGGGGTTGTCTGCCAGCCCCTGGTCTCGGCCTGGGGGGCCTTCACGGCTGGGTTGAGTAGAGGGGCCGAGACCAGGGGCCGGGCTCGTCAACCCCCAAGTGCTGACGTGGGGGAGGCGGAATAGGACGGATGGGACCGATGGGGCCGATGGGCCGATGGGGCGGACGCCGAAGCCGGTAGGACGATTGGGACGCCTGGGACGCCTACCGGAGGGGATGGTTGCGACGTGGGGAGCGGCCCGAAGTGGCGGGGAGGGTGGCTATGGCGGGGACTTCGAGGTCGGCGGAGGTCATGGGGAGGACCGTGGCGCCGGGGCGGACGACGCCGAGGCGGTAGGCGAGGCCCATGATCTGGGCGTGGAGGGGGTGGGGACGAGGTAGCCGCCGCGTGGGCCGGACTGCTCGTTGAGGGCGGCCTTGTGGCCTGTCTCGCCGTCCACCCAGCAGGAGCCCATTATGAGGGCCTTGTGATCGTGGCGGTGTGCGGCGAGGAGGAAGCGGCCGAGGTAGGGTGGGGGTGGGGCGGGGGGCGGGGGCGGCGACCTTCTCGGTGAGGAGGAAGTGGGCGTCGGCGGCGGGGAGGTCGAGGGCGTCGCCGGCCTTCTTGTTGGCGTAGTGCGGGTGAGGGTGAAGAGCATGGGGTGACGCTCCTTGGTACGCGCCCGGCGAATCACGTCACCCGTTGAAGAGCAAACACTGACGGCCCGC
>CAZVZK010000274.1:0-7748 GCA_964630925.1 uncultured Alcaligenaceae bacterium | reverse complement strand
AAGCCGCGTGCCGGAAAGGCCGAATGCGACAGTTGATAAACTCGCTATCCTAAGGACGTGAAATCGAGCGGCTCAAGCGCGGAGTAAATTCCACGCCCGGCATACTCAAGGACGTACACATCCTCCAGCGCCGCACGAAGCTTCTCCGGCGTCGGGTCGATCAGGCGGATCCCGTCCGTCATCCCATCACCCCACGCTGCCGAACAGCCGCAGCAGCAGCGACAGCACCGCACGCCGCGGCAGCGGCGCCCCGGGCGCCGCCCTCTCCAGCTCCGCGCATAACTGGTCCGACAGACGCTGGATCGTCCCGACCGAGAACCGCCCCGGCGTCGCCGCCACCTGCAGGTCCGCCGCCAGCGTCAGCAGGCTGTCCGGCTGCGACCGCCGCCGCGCCCTCACCGCCCCCGCCCGGTCCAACGCCGCCAGCACCGCCTCCAGCAGACGCT
Organism: uncultured Alcaligenaceae bacterium; assembly: GCA_964630925.1. GTDB lineage: Bacteria > Planctomycetota > Planctomycetia > Gemmatales > Gemmataceae > RGDT01. The sequence continues at coordinate 7,302 of CAZVZK010000274.1, read as the reverse complement.
CCCCGGCCAGGTTGTCCTTGCTCAAAAAGTCGTCCGCCCCCGCCCCCAGCAGACGCGCCGCCAGCCCCGGCTCGTTCAGCCCCGACACGACCAGGATCGGGACCAGCGGGTCGAGGGCACGCAGCTTGCGCAGGCACCCCATGCCGTCGCCCTGCTCCAGGTGGTAGTCGAGCAGCACGAGGTCGGGCTTCTCGGCGATGAACCGCTCGACGCCCGCCTCCTCGCTCTCGGCGGCCACCGTCGTACACTCCAGCGCCTTCATCCGCCGCAGGTGGATGGCCACGATCTCGCGCAGCACCGGGTCGTCCTCGATGTGCAGCACGCGGACACGCCGGGCCGCCTGCATCGGCGGCCGCGCCGGCGTCGGCGGGGCCTGCGTGCCCAGCGCCGCCGTCGCCAGCCGGCGCACGTCCGCCGCCGCCGGCGAGTGCGGCGCCGCCTCGCGTAGCGGCCTGCCGTGGTTCGCCGCCGCCGTCAACGCCGCGTCGTCGTCGGCCACGGTCCACACCGCCGGCACCCCGAGCAGCTCCGCCAGCCGGCCCGCCTCGAAGCCGGGCAACGACGCATCATGCCTGTTGACGACGACCTCGATGGCCTGCAACCCCTCCTCGCGGACGAGCAGGTCACGCACCGTACGCAGCGCCCGCACCGACGCCACCGACTGCACCCCCACCAGCAGGACCAGGTCGGCGGCGGCGAGCGTCTCGAAGAGCGCATCGTCCAGCGTGCAGGGCACGTCGATGACAGCCGTGGAGGCGACGACGCGGGCCGCCTCCGCCAGCCGGGCCGCCGCGCGCGCCGGGGCCACCCCCGGCGCCAGCCCCTGGTACGGCCCCGCCAGCACCTCCAACCCGGCCGACGTGGTGGTCAGCGCCGCCCGCAGCCCCTGCGGGGTGAGGCGTGCCCCGTCCGCCAGCAGCTCGCGCGTGGTGACACGCGGCTCCAGCCCGAGGTACGTCGCCAACGCCCCCATCTGCCGGGGCACCTCGATCAGCACGCACCCCGGCCGCCCCGCCGGCGCCCGCGCGCCGATCTCCTGCGCCAGCGTCAGCGCCAGCGTCGTCGCGCCACACCCCCCGGTGACCCCGACCACCGCGATCAGCCTCCCGCGCCGGCCCGGCGCCGGGTACTGCCGCACGATCCCATCGGCCGCTGCGAGGAAGTCGTCCGGCACCAGCGGCGACCCGGCCACCTGGGCCGCCCCGGCCCGCTGCGCCGCCAGCACCGCCTGCACCCCGGCGCCCGGGGGCAGGACGGCCAGGATCGGCTGGCCCGGCAGCGCCTCCGAGAGCATGGCCACGGACCCCGCCGGGGCGATCAGCAGGTGCATCTCGCCGGCGCGGGCGAGGGCGTCTGCCAGGGCCGCCTCCGGCGTCGGGTGGGTGATGGGCTGGGCCCCGCGCGGACGCAGCGCCGCCTGGACGGCGGAGGCCGTCGGCGCGTCCAGGCCGGCGAGGAGAACGCGGTGCGGGATGGGCAGGGCCATGAGAGTGCCTCCGCCCCTATTCTAGCGGCCAGGGTCGGGGCCGGTCACACGGCCCGCTCACGCCGGGACGCTCGCCCGGGGATCGGCGCGTCATATCTTCTCCTGAATGGAACGCCGTACACTCCGCCTTTCATCGCTCGACGACGCCGTCCTCGACGCCCGCACGCTGCTCGCGTCCGGCTACGCCCGCGCCGGCACCTGGAGCCTTGGGCAGATCGGCCACCACCTCGCCGCCGTCATCACCATGTCGATGGACGGCTTCCCCTGGTACCTCCCCTGGCCGCTCACCGCCCTCGCCCGCTGGTGGAGCCTCGGGGCGATCCTGCGCCACGAGGTGTTCAGGCAACGCATCCCCGCGCCGAAGTTCCTCCGCCCCCCCGACGCCGTCGAGGACTCCGAGGGCGTCGAGAAGTTCGCCGCCGCCGCCGCACGCCTCAACACCTTCGCCGGCAAACTCCACCCGTCGCCGATCTTCGGCACTCTCACCCGCGAGCAATGGCTCGAGGTCCACCTCTGGCACGCCGAGCATCACCTCAGCTTCCTCCTGCCGAAGGGGCCGGCATGACGCACCCCACCCCCGGCGCCATCCTCGACGGCCACGCCTGCCGCTTCACCGTCTGGGCGCCAGGCCTCCACCCCGTCCTGCGGCTCCTCGGCCCTCTATCCGGTGACATCGAGCTGTCACCGCTGCCGCACGGCTACCACACCGCCACGGTGGAGGGCGTCGCCCCGGGCCAGCGTTACGCCTTCCGCGTCAACGGCAGGGACCGCCCCGACCCCGCCTCGCGCTGGCAGCCCGACGGCGTCCACGCCCCCTCCGCCGTCGCCGACCCGGCGTTCCCCTGGACGGACCTCGCCTGGCGCGGCGTCCCCATGCGCGACGTGGTGCTGTACGAGCTGCACGTCGGCACCTTCACCGCCGGCGGCACCTTCGACAGCACCATCGCCGAGCTGGGACGCCTGCGCGACCTCGGCATCACCGCCGTCGAGATCATGCCCGTGGCGGCGTTCCCCGGGGCCCGCAACTGGGGCTATGACGGCGTCTACCCCTTCGCCGTGCAGCACTCCTACGGCGGGCCGGCGGGCCTCAAGCGCCTCGTGGACGCGGCCCACGCCCGCGGCCTCGCGGTGATCCTCGACGTCGTCTACAACCACCTCGGACCGGAGGGCAACTACTTCCGCGAATTCGCCCCCTACTTCACCAACCACTACCGCACGCCGTGGGGCGAGCCGTTCAACCTCGACGGCCCCGGCAGCGACGCGGTGCGGCACTTCTTCCTCCAGAACGTCCTGCGCTGGCAGGACGAGTTCCACCTCGACGGCCTGCGCCTCGACGCCGTCCCGTTCATCAAGGACGCCTCGCCCGAACACCTCCTCGCCGAGATGGCCAGGGTGACGCAACACGAGGCGCGACGCCTCGGCAGGCCGTTCCTGCTCATCGCCGAGTCCGACCTCAACGACGCCCGCATGCTGCGTCCGCCGTCCGTCGGCGGCTGGGGCCTCGACGGTCAATGGTCCGATGACTTCCACCACGCCCTGCACGCCTACCTGACCGGCGAACGTTTCGGCTACTACGCCGACCACGGCACCCTGGAGGGCCTCGCCCTCACCCTGCGCGACGGCTACCGCCTGACGGGCCAGTATTCGCACTTCCGGGGGAGGCGGTACGGCGCCCCGGCGGCGGACGTGCCGGGCGAGCGCTTCGTCATCTTCAGCCAGAACCACGACCAGGTCGGCAACCGCATGGGGAGCGAGCGCCTCGCGGCGATGGTGCCGCGCGAGACGCTGAAGGTCATCGCCGGCCTGATGCTGCTGTCGCCGTTCACGCCCATGCTGTTCATGGGCGAGGAGTACGGCGAGACGGCGTCGTTCCCGTTCTTCATCGACCACGGCGACCGGCGGCTGACCGAGGACGTGCGCCGCGGCCGCCGCCGCGAGTTCGCCGCGTTCTTCGGCAAGGGCGAGCCGCCCGACCCCGCCGACCCGGCGACGTTCCAGATGGCGAAGATCGACACGTCGAAGGCGCGCGACGGCTTCGGCCGCGAGATGCACGCATGGCACGCCGAGCTGCTGCGCCTGCGGCGGACGCACCCGGTGCTATCGGGGTCAGGACGCGAGGGCCTGGAGGCCCAGGCGCTGGAGGAGACCGGGACGCTGGTGATGCGGCGGCGTTCCGAGGCCGGCGAGGTGCTGATGGCGGCCCACTTCGGTGAGGCCCGCCGTGTGGCGCTGCCGGCCCGCGCCGGGACGTGGCGTCTGCTGGCGGCGTCGGCGGGCGTGACGGATGCACGCTCGGACGGCGAGCTGGTGGCGGACCTGCCGGCGCGGTCTTTCACCGCGTGGGGGTACGCGGGGTAGCGTGCGACACTATGACTCGCCTTCCGCACCCCCGGCGGCCGATAGGGGAGGATGGGGGATATCCGCATTCTGCACGGGGGATGGGGCATGGATGGCCCGCTCAGCCGGCGTGACGTTCTGAAGGCCGCCGCCCTCGCCACGGCCGCCGCGTCGCTGCCTCCGCCCGAGGCCGCCGCGTCCGTCACCACATCGGGGCACGTCAAGGGGTTGATGACGGGCGCCCGCGCCCTCGTCGAGACCCTCCAGGCCGAGGGGACGCTTTGCGTCTTCGGCATCCCCGGCGCCCAGGGCAACGAGCTGTGGGACCAGATGAAGACGCGGCACCTGCCGTACCTCCTCGTCACCAACGAGTTCTCCGCGTCATGCATGGCCGACGCCTCCGCCCGCGTCACGGGCCGGCCCGGCGTCCTGGCCGTCGTGCCGGGGCCTGGCATCACCAACGCGCTCACCGGGCTGGGGGAGGCGCTGCTCGACAGCGTCCCCGTCGTCGTCATCGCCGGCGACGTGGCCCGCGGCAAGAAGTACCGTCCCTTCCAGGTCCACGAGCTGCCCAACGCCACGCTCCTCAAGCCCGTCTGCAAGGCGGTCCTCGAGGTGTCCACGGTGGCCGAGATCCCCTGCGCCGTCCGCAAGGCGTTCCGCCTCAGCATCGACGGGGAGCCCGGCCCCGTCGCCGTCGTCGTGCCTTACCAGCTCCTCATCGAGGCCGCCCTCGTCGATTCGCCGCCCCTGCCGCCGCGCACCGTCCCGTTCGACGAGTGCGCCTTCGCCCGCGCCGTCGGCCTGCTGTCCGACCGCCGCCTCCGCGTCGGCCTGCACGTCGGGCTGGGGTGCATGGACCACCCCGATCTGGTGGCGCGGGCCGCCGAGGTGTTGCAGGCGCCGGTCTCGACCAGCGTGAGCGGCAAGGGCGCGATCAGCGACGCCCACCCGCTGGCCGTCGGCTGGGGCTACGGGGCGCACGGCACGCGCACGGCTGAGCTGGCCTTCAAGGAGGTGGATCTCGTCCTCGCCGTCGGCGTCAAGTTCAGCGAGGTCGGCTCCGGGTTCTACTCCATCCCCGACCACCGCCACCGCATCCACGTGGACGCCAACGCCGCCAACCTGGCCAAGGTGGTCCCGGCGGTGTGCGTCCACTCCGACGCCGGCGTCTTCCTCTCGAAGCTCCTCGAGCAGGAGGCCCGCATCGCCCGCCCCGCGTGCAAGGGCCTGCCCGAACGCATCGCCCGGCACCGGGCGGCGGAGTACAAGGAGCAGTCGCGCGTCCACGCCAAATGCGGCGTGGACCCGCTGGCGCTCCTCTTCGCCCTCCGGCGTGTGGCGTGCGCCGACGCCCTCGTATTCACCGACGTGACGATGGTCGAGCACTGGGCCGCCGAGGCGTTCCCCGTCTTCAAGCCTCGGACGTACTTCAACCCGGTGGACAACCAGGCGATGGGGTGGTCGGTGCCGGCGGCCATCGGCGCCCAGCGCGTGCAGCCGGGCCGGCAGGTCCTGACGGTGACCGGCGACGGCTGCCTGCTGATGAGCGCGATGGAGCTGGCGACGGCGGCGCGCGAGGGCCTGCCGGTCAAGTTCTTCATCCTCGACGACCAGGCGTACTCGTACATGCAGGTGTTGCAGCGCAACGCCTACAAGCGCACGACGGCCACCGTCCTGCCGCGCCTGGAGTACGCCTCGCTGGCGAAGGGCCTGGGCGTGGGGCACGCCGAGCTGTCGTGCATGGACGACCTGGACGCCCGGCTGCGTGGCATCCTGGCGACGCCCGGCCCGGTGCTGGTGACCGTGAAGATCGACCACGGCGGCCGCAAGGTGCGCTGGATCGAGGCGGTGAAGGGCCGCTACACCAACGAGCTGTCCACGCGCCAGAAGGCGCGGTTCCTGGCGCGGCTCGGCGTGCGGTCGCTGGCCATCACGCCGCAGGATGACTAGACCGCCCATTCTCCCATCCGCGGGGTCTGTTTTTCGCCGCGCAAGTCCCCCCCTGGGGCGCATTACCCAGGCGTCGGACGAGGCGGAAAACAACCTCCAGATGGGAGATGACGAAGATGGGCAAGTACATGGCGATGGCGGGGTTGGCGGTGATGGGGCTGGCCTGGGCCGGCCAGGCGGAGGCGGGCGGCGTGGCGGTGCGGGTCGGCCCGGTGGCCGTGGTCGCCGGTGACCGCGTGGGCCGCCCCCTGCCGGTGCCCGCGGGCAGGCCCTACTACGCGGCCCACGGCGTGCGCTACCGCGACGGCTACTTCTACTCGGGCCGGCACCACTCCCACTGGTCGCACCGCACCTGGGACCCGGTCTACCGCCGCTACAACTACTACGACCCCTACGTCCGCTCGTACTACTACTACGACGCGGTCCGGCTCGGGTACTACCCGGTGGTCTCGGTCATCGTCCGGTGAAGCCGAAGAGGGGGGCGGGAACGCCCCCCTCGCCCGTTCTCAGAACTTGACGAGCAGAGTCGTGAAGTAATCGACGTCGTTGGCCTTCGCGGTGCCGGGCCGCGAGTCGTAGCGGTCCTGCACCCCGACACGCAGGCGCAGCCGGCACGCGGGGTCCAGGGCGATCTCGTAGGCCGCCCGCAGGCGGAGGCGGTACTGGTCGGGCCGGCCCAGGTCGGGGTAGTAGTCGAACGACGCGACGACGCACTGGTTGGCCCACGTCTTCTGGAAGTAGTCGCCGCCCAGCAGGCCTTCGGGCACCCACCGGTCGTCCGTCCGCCCGAACTCGCGCGACGCACCGGCGCCCACCCGGCCCCGCAGCATCGCGGCGTCGGTGCGGAAGAACTGGTAGGCGAAGCCGGAGTGCAGGGCGGCCCGGAAGTCGAAGTCCCGGAAGTCGTCGTACTCGACCTGGGCGGCGGCGAAGAGGCCCCACGGGCTGTCCTTGAAGAAGATCTCGTCGCGGGCGTTGAAGATGGCCCGGTCGGCGGAGGTCCGGGCATTCTGGCGGTTGAGGACGTAGTTGAGGTCGGCGGAGAAGATGTTCCCCTCGGTCTGGCGCAGGGCGCTCGCCCCGAGGCGCATGCAGAACACCTCGGAGTTGCCCTCGCTGCCGTTGGCCCCGAATTCGAACTGGCCGGACCAGAGAGGGGTGCCCTCCTTGACGGCGGGCGGGCCGGAGGGCATGGCGAAGAGGTTCTTGTCGTCGAAGGTGCCGGGCTTGTCCTGCACCTTGAATTCCACGTCCTTGAGCTGCGCCCGCGCGGGCGACGCCAACGAGAGGCCCAGGACGAGCAGGGCCAGGATACGCCTCATCGCGCCCCTCCGCGCATGACGTGACAATGGGATGGCGGGAGGGCAATAGCGTGGTCCGTGGCCGGATGCAAGACGAGCCGGCGGGCTCACCGTTCAGGCGGGGGTGGGAATTAGACGGAAGTAGACGTGTCGTGTGGCCGGCGGAGGGTGAATTGCATTGCATTGCACCCCCCCAGGCAACCCCCTGCTCCGAAAATTTCGCGT
>CAZVZK010000273.1:0-8058 GCA_964630925.1 uncultured Alcaligenaceae bacterium | reverse complement strand
GGGCGATGACCCCTCGAAACCACCCGCCACCCTTGCAAACCGTGTCGTGCGCCCCTGAAGATGCCGCGGTGAGAGGTCGGCGTTGACACGGACGATTCCGCCGGGCTAGGATGCCACCCGTTCAATCGTTGACCCCGTGCCGCACGAATCCACACCTTGACGCATCCCCCGGCTCCCAGCCGGCACGGGCCGTTCCGTACCCGGAGCCACACTCACATGCTGCGATCCCTCCTGACGTCCATCCTTTGCGTCCTCGTCCTCGCCCCCGGCGCCAGGGCCGACCTGATCCCCTGGGAATACTCCTGGTCCCGCTCGCCCATCGACATCCAGGCCGACGCCGGCGGCAGCGGCACCAGCTACATCCACCTCAGCGAGCAGGGCTGGAACCAGGTCACCGGCACCAACCGCGTCGTCGCGACCAACCTCACCACGTTCAGCCAGGCCCCCGTCGGTGACCCCGACACGTTCACCAACGCCGGCTACACCCTCACGATCAACCTCAAGGACCTCACCACGGGCAAGATCGGCTCGCTGACGTTCACCGGCGTCATCAACGGCACGCTCTCCGAGGACAGCTCCGACCTGGAGAACACCTTCACCGGCGTCACCACGAAGAGCATCTCCCGCGGCGCGTCGAGCTGGACCGTGACCATGACCTCCTACGTCGCCCCCGGCGACCCGTCCAGCGGCTCCGTCGGCAGCATCGGCGCGCGGGCCACCATCACCGCCGAGACCATCATCCAGGAGGTGCCCGAGCCGGCCACGCTGGCCCTGGCCGCCCTCGGCGTCGCCGGCGTCTGGCTGGCGCGGCGCCGAGGGCGAACCCCCGACGGCGCGCCGGCGTCCTGATACAATGAGACAGTGCCCCTGTGATCCCCGCCCGGAGATGGACCGATGAACCCCGACCTCCGCCGCCGCTCCGATGACGTACTGGGCCGCATCGTCAGCCTGCGGGACTCTCTTTGACGTCGCCGGCAAGCAGAAGAGCCTCGCCGAGCTGAACGCGAAGATGGAGGCGCCCGGCTTCTGGGACAACCCGGAGAAGGCCCGCGGCATCATCGCCCAGACTAAGCCCCTCGCCGGCGTCCTCAAGCCGTTCATCGAGCTGGAGAAGGCCGGCGAGGACCTCAAGGTCCTGTGCGAGTTCGCGGAGGAGGACGCCTCAATGGAGGCGGAGCTGGGGCCGTCACTCGAGAAGCTGGAACGGAAGCTGGAGTCGTTCGAGCTGGCGTCGATGCTCGACGGCGCGCAGGACTCGGCTAACGCCTTCCTCAAGATCCAGGCCGGCACCGGCGGCACCGAGGCGTGCGACTGGGCCGAGATGCTCATGCGCGTCTACACCCGCTGGGCCGAGCGTAACGGCTTCACCGTCGAGCTGGTGGACCGCGACGACAACGAGGAGGCGGGCATCCGCTCCGCCACCCTCCGCATCGTCGGCGAGAACGCCTACGGCTACCTCAACGGCGAGTCCGGCGTCCACCGCCTCGTCCGGATCAGCCCGTTCGACTCCAACGCCCGGCGGCAGACCTCGTTCGCCGCCGTGGACGTGGTGCCCGAGCTGGACGACAGCATCGTCATCGAGATCAAGCCGGAGGACCTGCGGCGGGACACGTTCCGCTCGGGCGGCCCCGGCGGGCAGCACCAGAACAAGACCGAGTCGGGCGTGCGCTACACGCACATCCCGACGGGCATCGCCGCCGAGAGCCGCAGCGAGCGCAGCCAGCACAAGAATGATGCGAACGCGATGAAGCAGCTCAAGGCCAAGATGTACAAGGTCGAGGAGGAGAAGCGCAAGGCCGAGGTCGAGCGTACCTACGACGAGAAGGGCGAGGTGTCGTTCGGCCGCCAGATCCGCAACTACACCCTCCAGCCGTACACCCTCGTGAAGGACACGCGGACAGGGTACGAGATGGGCCAGACGCAGGCGGTGCTGGACGGCGACATCGACGGCTTCATCCAGGCGTACCTGAAGTTCAAGACCGAGCAGCGCAACAAGGCGCGGAAGTGAGAGCCGTCCGCCCGCCGCCTCACCGCACCGCGTTGAGCAGCCTCATGTACTCGCGCATCCACGCGGGGTTGTCGTGCCACGTCCGGGCGCACACGAGGTTGCCGTCCACCACGACCTCCTTGTCCTCGTACACCGCCCCGCCCTGCTCGGCGTCGTACTGACACTTGGCCACCGTCGTTACGCGGCGGTTGCGGATGACGCCCGCCGCGGCGATCACCTCGATGCCGTGGCACACGCACGCCACCGGCAGGTTGCGCATGAAGAACGAGCGCGTCACGCGCATCAGGTCCGGGTCGTAGCGGATGTACTCCGGCGCCCGCCCGCCGCTGATCACCAGCCCCTGATACTCCTCCGGCTTGATGTCCTTGAATGCGATGTCCGCCTTCAGGTGATAGCCGGCGGTCTCGCGCGTGATGTCCCAGCCCTCAGGCTTCTCGTGCAGGACGAGGGCGTACGTCCGCTTCGCCGGCCCGGCCACGAGGACCTCGTGCCCGTCCTCGCGGATACGGAACAGCGGGTAGAAGGTATCCAGCACCTCGGCGGCGTCGCCGATCACGAGCAGCACGCGGGCCATGATTCGGCCTCCGGCGGTTGGAAGTTGGCGCGGGCACGGCTAGGATAGGGCCGGCCCGCCGTCCCGTGGAGTGGCCCAGCGCCGATGTTCGACTGGTGGAAGTTCCTGTACCTCATGGGCCTGACGGCGGCCGCGGTCATCCGCACCCCGCACTGGCTGCGCAACGCCCGCCACAGGGCCGCCGACGCCCATGCAGGCGTGCTCGACCTCGGTCTGCTCTGCCTCGCCGCCCTCGGCACCGGCGTCCTGCCGATCGTTAACTGCATGACCCCCTGGCTCGACTTCGCCGATTACCCCTGGCCTGGCATCCTGCGAGGCCTGGGGGCCTGTGTCCTCGCGTCCGCGCTGTGGCTCCTGTGGCGGTCGCACGCCGACCTCGGCGAGAACTGGTCGATCACCCTGAAGGTGCGCGAGGGGCACGCCCTCGTCACCGACGGGGTCTACCGCCACGTCCGCCACCCGATGTACGCCGCCTACTTCCTGTGGGGCGTCGCCCAGTGGCTGATGCTGCCCAACTGGATCGCAGGGCCGGCACACCTGCTGACGTTCGGGCTTCTGTACGCGGTGCGGGTGCCGCGCGAGGAGCGGATGATGCTCGACCGCTTCGGCGACGAGTACCGCGCCTACGCGGCGCGGACGGGCCGGCTGTGGCCGAGGTCCGGCGGGCCGCCGTCACCATGAACCAGCCCCACCCCGCACCACGTAGGCGAGGCTCGTACGACTCCGCCACTCCGTTTCGGAGTGGGGCTGGTGGGTGAGGTTGTCCCCTCACGTTTCAGTCGCGTGGCGCCGCCAGGAAGATGATCGACCCCGAGGGACGCACGCGACGCCGCACCACCGTCCACGTCGACGCCCCCTTCGTCTCGGCCCGGCGGGCGTTCGCAGGCAGGAAGGTGGCCCCGCGGGCCAGGCCCTCCTCGGCGGTGAGCGTGAATGAGAACTCGTCGAGGAGCCCGCGCGGCAGCGGGAACGTGTACGCCAGCCGCCCGCCGCGGGTGACCAGCGGCTCCTCATAGGCCACCACCACGCGGACCGGCGTGCCCGCCGGCAGCGGAAAGCTGTCCGCCGCGTCGAACTCGTCGCCGCCCACCCGCGCCGTACGCGACAGCAGCGACGCCCCGTCGGGCAACGAGTCCTCGAACCGTGCCACCGCGTCGAAGGGCAAGGGGTTGCGGAAGACGTGTTCGGCCGTGGTGAGGGCGACGCCGTCGGCGATGACCGCCGATGCCACCACGGCGACGCGGTGCAGCTCACGGCCGTCGGCGTCGCGCAGCGCGGCGAACGGCCCGCCCTCGTTGCCGCCGGGACGGCCCGGGTCGGACCCGATGGCGATGCGGAGGATGTCATCCGGGACGGGCACGCCGAGGACGCGGCTCGGCCCCGCGAGGACGCGCGTCCGCCCGGCACGCGGCCCGGCGTCTTCCGGCACCGTCCCGGCGTGCTGGTGCCCCGGACGCAGCGACATCCCAAGGAGCAGGCTGGCGGCGGCGCCGGCGAGAAGGACGAGGCGGGCCGGCCAGCCGTTGGCCGGGCCGCCGGCCGGCTGGCCGATGCGGCGGGCGCGGCCCAGCGCGCGGGCCCTGGCCGCCTCCGGCGGCGGGTCGCGGCGGACCTGCTCCACGGCGGGCCGCAGCACCTCGCCCAGCTCGTCCTGATCCCGCTCGGTCATCAGCGTTCCTGGATGGCTTCTAGGAGGATGGATTCCAGGCGGGCGCGGGCCTTGTGGAGCGCGGTCGCCACCGCGCCGGGTGTGATCTTCAGTGACTCCGCGATCTGATCATACGGGAGGTCGTCGAAATACCGCAAGCAGAAGACCGTCGCCTCCCGGTTAGGCAGTCGGGTCAAAGCCGCCCGAAGGCGGTCCGCCAGCTCGCGCTCCAGCACCACCGCCTCGGGGTCCGAGGAGGGGCCGACGGGGAGCGAGACCCCGTCGAGCGTCAGGTGCCGCCGGCGCTGGCGGAGTCGGTCCAGCGCGCGGCAGGCGGCGAGCCTGCGTAGCAAGGCCTCCCAGGAGCGGATCTCCTCCCCCTGGGCCATTTGATGCGCCTGCAGGAAAACCTCCTGCACCACGTCTTCCGTGTCCGCGGAATGGCCGAGGATGCGCCAGGCCGTCGCGAACACGGTGGAGCCGTGTTCGCGGACGATGCGGTCCCAGTCGGTCACCGTCCGGGCCTCCTGATCGGCGAATCAGCGCCTCATCCAACGTAGTCGGGCCGGCGGGTGCAATGTCACCGGCCGGCACGAGGCGCGCGGGTCCTATCGGTCCTATTCGTCCGATGAGGCCTACGCTTTCTTCAGCCACTTCGCGAACCACGCCAGCATCTCCTTGCGCATCCCCGGCGTGTAGACGTGCCCCGTGTGTTTATATGTCACGCTGCGGAAGGCGTCCTCCGCCCCCAGCGCCGCGTACACCCCGCCGACGCGCCTCTCGATCTCGCGGATCCCGTCGAGGGGCGAGCCCGCGTCCAGCTCGCCGTTGAGCGCCAGGAAGGGACGCGGCGCCATCAGCGCCAGCACGCCCTCCACGTCGAAGTGCTTGAGCAGCCCGAACACGAAGTAGTAGACCCCATGCTGCCGCGCCTCGCCGTGGGCGAGGAGGTTCTGGTAGCGCGTCAGGCACGCCACGCCGACGGCGCACTTGACACGCTCGTCCAGCGCCATCAGCCACCACGAGCGCGTGCTGCCCATGCTCATGCCCGTCGCCCCGATCCGTGACGCATCGATTTCCGGACGGGTGCAGAGGTAATCGAGGGCGCATCGGTCGTCGCGTACAAACATCCCCCACAGCGTCCGCCCGAACCACATGTGGTACTTGAACAGCGACTGGTGCTGCGCGGCGGCATTCGTCTCCGCCGTCCCGCCCGGCCCCTTCCCCGCCCTCCCGCCGTACCAGCAGGCGTCCGGGGCCAGGACCGCGTAGCCGGCCCGCGCGAATTCGTAGGACAGCGGCGTCTCGCCGCCGTTGGTGCCCGGCACCAGCAGTTGGCGGGCGTCGGGGCTGGAGGAGTGCAGCCACAGGATCGCCGGAGCCTTCTTCCCTCTCATCGAGTGCGGCAGCAGGAGCAGGGCCGTCATCTCCTCGTCCATGCCGTTGGGGATGAGCAGGCTCTCCAGCGTGTACCCGTGATCGGGGTGGTGCTCCACGCTGAGGAGCCCGGCCGAGGGCGTCGGCCGATCCGGCATCTCGCCGAGTGACCTCTCGACGGCGGTCCGGACGCTCATGCGCCGTTTCTTCCAGTCGTCGGCGTCCTTCGGGACGGTGAAATCGGGCACCTTGAGTTTCTTGTACACGGCGGGCACGCCGGCGTCGCGCTTCGCCTCGGCGGCCTTGTAATCCGCCGTCGCCTTCTCGTCGGCGGCGGGGAGCAGAAGGGTCTTGTACGCCGCGATGTACAGATGGCGGCGCACGCAGTCGGCGACGGCCCGCGCCTGGATCGCCACGCCCTCCTTGGTGAAGTGCGTGCCGTCGGGGGCGATGAGCTTCGATCCGCCGTGCCGCTTGACGAGGGTGTTCAGGTCGTGGAGGGGCCGGTTGTGGATGCCGGCGAGCTGCCAGGCGACGCCGTTGTACCTCTCCACGTCGGCGTCGAGGCGGTCGAAGCCGCCCTTGCGCCTCTTGCCGCGCTCGTCGTCCACCGGCGTGGTGAGGGCGAAGATGAACGTCTTGACCCCCGCCTTGCGCAGGCGCGTGAAGACCGCGTGGAGGTTCTTCTCGTACTCCTCGGCGTCGATCTGGTACTTCCCGTCCTTCCGCGCCTTGCGGAGGTCGTGCAACCCGACGTTGAAGTGGACGAGGTCGGGCTTGTGGTCGAGGACGAGAGCGTCGAGGTTCTTCAGGAGCCAGGAGGAGTCGCCGGCCCCCTCGGGGCTGATGAACTCGGCCTCGCCGGCGAGGAGCCTCTTGACCTCCGGCGCGTAGGCGTTGCGGATGGAGTCGCCGACGAGGACGACTTTGGGGAGTTTGGCCTGTGCGGGCAACAGGAGGGCGGTGAGGACGAGGGGGATCATGCGAGCAGCTCCTTGACCACGGTGCCATGCACGTCGGTCAGGCGGAAGTCGCGGCCGGCGTAGCGGTAGGTCAGCTTCTCATGGTCGAAGCCCATCAGGTGCAGGATGGTGGCGTGCAGGTCGTGCACGTGAACCTTCTTCTCGACGGCGCGGAAGCCGGCCTCGTCGGTCGCGCCGTGGGCGTAGCCGCCCCGCGCCCCGCCGCCCGCCAGCCACGTCGAGAAGCCGTAATGGTTGTGGTCGCGCCCGCTCAGGCCCGGCAGCTCCGCCACCGGCGTCCGCCCGAACTCGCCGCTCCACAGCACCAGCGTGCTGTCGAACAGCCCGCGGAGTTTGAGGTCGTCGAGGAACGCCGCGATGGGGCCGTCCCACCCCTCGGCCAGCGACTTGTGCTGCTTGGCGAGGCCGTCGTGGTTATCCCACGGCTGGCCGCCGCCGGACCACACCTGTACGGCACGCACGCCGCGTTCAAGCAGGCGGCGCGTGATGAGGAGCTGCCGGCCGTGCGTCCCCGTGCCGTACCGCTCGCGCACCCGGCTCGGCTCGCGCGAGATGTCGAAGGCATCGGCGGCCTCGGACTGCATGCGGTACGCCAATTCCAGTGACTGAATGCGCGCCTCCAGGCGCCCGTCATCGCCGGCGCGGGCCTTGTGTTTCTCGTTCAGCAGACGCACGAGGTCGAGCATGCGCCGCTGCTCCGCGCCGGCGGGGCGGATGTTCTCAAGGAGGCGAGAGACATCCTGGTGCTGCGTGTCGATGTGCGTCCCCTGGAGCGCGCCGGGCAGGAAGGCGGAGCGCCAGTTGGCCGGCCCGACGATGGGCATGCCGCCGGGGCACAGGACGACGAAGCCGGGCAGGTTCCTGTTCTCGCTGCCGAGGCCGTAGGTGAGCCACGAGCCGACGCAGGGGCGCGGCAGCCGCCCGTCGCCGCAGTTCATGAGCAGCAGCGACGGCTCATGATTCGGCACGTCGGCGAAGGTCGAGCGGATGACGCAAAGGTCGTCCGCGTGGCGCGTGGCGGTCCTGGCGAAGAGGTCGGACACCTCCAGGCCGCTCTTGCCGTACCGCTTGAAGGCGAAGGGCGAGCGCATGGCCCCGGCGGTCTTGCGTTCGGTGCGGAGGTTGGGCCCCGGGAGCGGCTTGCCGTGGTACCTGTCGAGGAGGGGCTTGGGGTCGAAGGTATCAACGTGCGACGGCCCGCCGTTCATGAACAGGTGGACGAAGCGTTTCGCCTTCGCCGGGTGGTGTGTGCCGGCGCGGGCGTCCTGGCCAAGGACGGAGGCGAGGCCGACGAGGCCGACGCCGGTGAGGAGCTGGCGGCGGGTATAGACGACCTCACCCCCCCCGGCCCCCCCTCTCCGACACAGAGAGGGGGGGAGGCCCCCGCCAGAGGCGCCGGCGAAAACACTCCGCGGCGCACCCGCGGACGCCCCAGCGCCGGCGGCGGCCCCCCAAACGCAGCCGGGGG
>CAZVZK010000272.1:0-8061 GCA_964630925.1 uncultured Alcaligenaceae bacterium | reverse complement strand
AAGGCGATGGTGCGCGCCCTGATCTCCCCTGAACGCGAAATTTTCGGAGCAGGGGTCGCGGTCAGGCCACAGACTCCAGCGCCGTCGTGGGCCGCCCTGTCTGATTTTGTCTAACCCCGGAAGCCGCGTGGACAGTCACGTCGCCACGAGGACAGTCAACGCCAGTCGCCCGAGATCTGCCACGCCGCCCACCACGCCGCCGGCGAACGCCGCCCCCTCTTGCCGGAGACAAGCACCTCGACGGCCTCGCCGAGGCCACGCAGGCCCTTCACGCCGTGCATCCCCCTGGCCAGGCCCTCGACCCACTCGGGGTGACGCAAGACATCCAGCTGTGCCTCGCGGAGGGCTTCGGCCTTCGAGTGCTTCTCCTTCCAGAGGTGGTGATAGAAGCGCCGCATCAGCACCGCCGTCGCCGCGTCGTCCACGCTCCACAGCGACGACACCACCGACCGGCACCCCGCGGCCGCGAAGGCACGCTGCAATCCCAGCAGCCCCTCGCCGGCGGCCTCCTTGTCCAGGCCCGTCTGGCAGGCCGACAGGACGGCCAGCTCCATCCCCGAAGACGATCCGGGTGCTGAACGCTATTCTAGGCTTGGCCGCTGTCCTATGATACAGCGCCCGCCGCGACCACCCGAGGCCGACCCTTGTCCGCGTCCGATCCTCCCCCGATGCCGCCCCTGGCGATCATCGGCATGGGCTGCCTGTTCCCCGGCTCGTCCGACAGGGCCGGGTTCTGGGCCCGCGTCGTCACCAAGGCCGACGCCATCCGCCCCGTCCCGCCCACCCACTGGAGCCCCGCCGACTACCACGACCCCGACCCCAAGGCCCCCGACAAGGTCTACAACGCCCGCGGCGCCTTCCTCGAGGCCATCCCCTTCTCCCCCGCCGAGTTCGGCATCCCGCCCAACGACCTCGAGGCCACCGACGCCAGCCAGCTCCTCGGCCTCGTCGCCGCCCGACAGGCCATCGAGGACTCCGGATACACCGTCGGCGGCACCGGCCCGAAGTCGATCCCCCGCGGACGCATCGGCGTCATCCTCGGCGTCACCGGCACCCTCCAGCTCGTCATCCCACTCGGCGCACGCCTCGGCCATCCGCTCTGGCGCAAGGCCCTCCGCGAGGCCGGCGTCGATGACGCCACCGCCGATGATGTCGTCGCCCGCATCGCCGACGGCTACGTCCCCTGGCAGGAGAACTCGTTCCCCGGCCTCCTCGGCAACGTCGTCGCCGGACGCATCGCCAACCGCCTCGACCTCGGCGGCACCAACTGCGTCGTGGACGCCGCCTGCGCCTCCTCCCTGGGCGCCGTCCACCTGGCGGCCCTCGAGCTGGCCTCGGGACGCGCCGACGTGGTGCTGACGGGCGGCACCGACACGTTCAACGACATCTTCATGTTCACCTGCTTCAGCAAGACGCCCGCCCTCTCCCCCACCGGCGACGCCCGCCCCTTCGACGCCGACGGCGACGGCACCGCCCTGGGCGAGGGCCTGGGCATGGTCGTCCTCAAACGCCTCGATGACGCCCGCCGCCATGGCGACAGGATCTACGCCGTCCTCCGCGGCGTCGGCTCCTCCAGCGACGGCAAGGGCGGCGCGATCTACGCCCCACGCAAGGAGGGCCAGATCGAGGCCCTCCGCAACGCCTACCGGTCGGCGGGCATCTCCCCTGACACCGTCGAGCTGGTCGAGGCCCACGGCACCGGCACCAGGGTCGGCGACGCCACCGAGATCAGCGCCCTCGCCGAGGTCTACGCCTCCTCCGGGCGGTCCGGCCAGTGGTGCGCCGTCGGCTCCATCAAGTCTCAGATCGGCCACACCAAGGCGGCGGCGGGCGCGGCGGGCCTCCTGAAAGCCGCCCTCGCCCTGCACCACAAGGTGTTGCCGCCCACCATCAAGATCAAGAGGCCCCTCACCCAGCTCCTGCCCGACGCCGGCCCGCTCTACGCCAACGTCGAGTGCCGCCCCTGGATGCCGACAGCCGGCCACCCCCGCCGTGCCGCCCTCAGCGCCTTCGGCTTCGGCGGCAGCAACTTCCACGCGGTGCTGGAAGAATCTTCGCCCGACCCGTCCGAGGTGGCGTGGCTCGGCGAGACGATCACCGCCCTCAGCGGCGCGTCGAAGGACGACCTGCTCCGCCAGCTCGACGGCGAGCGCCGCCCCTTCCGACCCGACGCCGAGTGGCGCCTCGTGATGGTCGGCGAACGCCGCGACGAGGCCCGCAAGCTCCTCACCTCACCCCCCGACCCCCTCGCTCTCCGAGCTGGGGGCGAGACGCCCCCAGACCCCCGATACGCGGAGAGGGGGGGCCGGATGGGCGTGTACCTCGGACACGGGCCCGCCCCCGGCTCCATCGCCGTCCTCTTCCCCGGCCAGGGCGCCCAGGCCCCCGGCATGCTGCGCGACGTGGTGTGCCACTTCCCCGCCGCGTTCACCGCCTTCCGCGACGCCTACCTGGCGTTCGAGCGCGAGACGGGCCGCCGCCTCGTCGATCTCGTCTACCCGCCCCCCGCCTGGGACGCCGCCGGCAAGGCGCGTCAGGAGGAGGCGCTGCGCGCCACCGACGCGGCCCAGCCCGCCCTCGGGGCCGTCTGCCTCGGGGCGTGGCGCGTCCTGCAATCCTTCGGCGTCGAGGCGTCCCTGTTCGCCGGCCACAGTTACGGCGAGCTGGTCGCCCTCGCCGCCGCCGGACGCATGGGCGACGCCGACCTCTGGCGCCTCTCCCTCGCCCGCGGCCGGCTGATGGCCGAGGCCTCCCGCGACCAGGCCGGCGCCATGCTCGCCGTCCTGGCCCCCGAGGAGCGCATCCACGCCATCCTCAGCGAGGCCGGCCTCTCCCTGACACTCGCCAACAAGAACGCCCCCGAGCAGACGGTCCTGTCCGGCCCCGCCGCCGACATCGAGAAGGCGAGCGCGGCGTTCGTGGCGAAGGGCATCCGCGCCGTCAAGCTGCCCGTCGCGGCGGCGTTCCACAGCCCCAACGTCTCCGCCGCCGAGACGCCCTTCCGCGCCGCCCTGGCCGGCGTGGCCTTCCGCCCCGGCGGCCGCGTCTTCGCCAACACCACCGCCGCCGAATACCCCGACGACCTCGCCGGCACCCTCGCCGGCCAGCTCGCCCGCCCCGTCGAGTGGGCCCGCCAGGTCGAGGCCATGTACGCCGCCGGCGCCCGCACCTTCATCGAGTGCGGCCCCGGCTCGCGCCTGTGCGGCCTCGCCGACGCCATCCTCGCCGGCAAGGGCGCCGCGTGCCGCCCCATCGACGGCGGCGTCGCCCACCTCCTCGCCTGGCTGGCGGCACGCGGCCACCCCGTCGCGCTGGAGCGGTGGAATCCGCCCAAGGCCGAGAGCCGCCGCCCGTCGATGACGGTTCAATTGACGGGGGCGAACGTCGTCCGCCCGCGCCCCGCGCGCCCGCCCGCCGCCCCGAAGCCCGAACGCAACGGCACCAAGATGACACCCAGATCCGATGACGCACCGAAGGCGAGAGCCGACGACGCTCCACCCGGGGCTATGACGCAACGAGAGCACAGATCCGCTGACGCCCCGCCCGCGGCGCTGACGCATCCCCGCCCGCCTGGCGGCGACGCCCTGGCGCAGGCCCTCGCCCTGACGCGCGAGAGCCTCGCCGCCCTCCAGAAGATGCAGGAGCAGGCGTCGTCGCTGCACCGGCAGTTCCTCGACGGACAGGACGCGACACTCCGCGCCGTCACGCAGCTCGTCGAGCAGCAGCAGCGCCTGCTGACCGGCCAACCGATGCCGGCGCTGCCGGCCTACACGGCACCGCCGCCCCCGGCGCCGCCCGCGCCGGTGTACGTCGCACCGCCGCCGGTCATCCGGCCCCGCCCGCCTGAGCCGATCACCCCGCCGCCCGCACCGCCGGCTGTTCCCGTGGGGCAGGCGTCCCGCCTGCCCTCCCCGCCCCCCGCGACGCCGGCCTCCGGGGGCCGCGCCCAGGGCGTCCTGCTGGAGGTGATCGCGGAGAAGACGGGATACCCGGCGGACATGCTGGGCATGCAGATGACCCTCGACGCCGACCTCGGCATCGACTCCATCAAGCGCGTCGAGATCCTCTCGGCGCTGCAGGAGCGCCTCCCCGACGCCCCCACCGTCAAGCCCGAGCACCTCGGCACACTCCACACCCTCGGCGACATCGCCGACTTCCTGGACCAGACGAGCGCGACGGGCACACACGGCCCGCTTACGCCGGGCCGCTCGCCTGGACAATCGGCCGGCCCCGTCCTGCTGGAGGTGATCGCGGAGAAGACGGGGTACCCGGCGGACATGCTGGGCATGCAGATGACCCTCGACGCCGACCTCGGCATCGACTCCATCAAGCGCGTCGAGATCCTCTCGGCGCTGCAGGAGCGCCTCCCCGACGCCCCCACCGTCAAGCCCGAGCACCTCGGCACACTCCACACCCTCGGCGACATCGCCGACTTCCTCTCCGGGCCGCGGGCGGTGCCCGACGCGGGCCCTACCGGGCCGGCCGCGCCTGAGCGGCCGGATAATCTCGAACGTTTCACCCTGGCCGCCGTGCCCCTCGGGCCGCGCGTCCCGCGTGCCCTCACCGGCCCAGTCTGGGTCGGCAGCGACGACATCGCGTTGTCGGCCGCCCTCGCCGCCCGCCTGCGCGCCCGCGGCCTCGACGTGACCGAGGCACCCGCCGCCGAGCTGGCCCACGCCACGTCCCCGCCCCTGTTGGGCGCCCTGATCCTCACCTCTCCGCCGGACCTCGTCGCCGATCCCTACCTGCGCGACGCCCTCTTCGCCGTCCAGTCCGCCGGCCCCGGCCTGCGTGCCGCCCGCGGCATCCTCCTCACCGTGTCGCGCCTCGACGGCGTCTTCGGCCTCGCCGGCCGGCCCTGGCGCGAGCCCCTCGACGGCGCCCTCGCCGGCCTCGCCAAGACCGCCGGCCACGAGTGGCCGGAGATCACGTCCCGCGCCATCGACCTCGCGCCGGACTTCGACGCCGCGGAGGCGTTGGAGAACGAGCTGCTCCACGAAGGCCCGTCCGAGGTCGGCCTCTCCATCACCGGCGCCGTGACCCTGGAGCGTGTGCCGTGCCCCCCGTCGCCGGGCGGGTTCGTGCCCCTGCGCCCCGGCGACCTCGTCGTCCTCACCGGCGGGGCGCGCGGCGTGACCGCCGAGGCCGCCGTCGCCCTCGCACGCCGGTTCCGGCCCACGCTCCTCATCATGGGCCGCAGCCCCGAGCCCGGCCCCGAGCCGGACTGGCTCGCCGGCCTCGCCGACGAGCCGGCCATCAAACGCGAATTGGCCCGCCGCACGCAGGGCCGCACGCCGCGCGAGATCGGCGAGGAGGCGAAAGCCCTCCTCGCCGCCCGTGAGGTGCGGCAGAACCTGGCCCGCCTGCGCGAGGCCGGCGCCCGTGTCCTTTATCGCGCCATCGACATCCGCGAGACGCGCGCCTCCGACCTGGCCATCGTGTCGGCCCGGCAGGCCCACGGCCCCGTCCGCGCGATCATCCACGGCGCCGGCGTCCTGGCCGACGCTCGTCTGGAGGACAAGACCCCCGCCCAGTTCGACGCCGTCTGGGGGACGAAGGTCGGCGGGCTGTATTCGCTCCTCGCCTCCTGCGACCCCGACGAGCTGCGCGCCGTCGTCCTGTTCTCCTCGTCCACCGCACGCTTCGGACGCACCGGGCAGTCCGACTACGCGATGGCCAACGAGGCCCTCAACAAACTCGCCTGGAAGCTCGACGCCCCGACACGCCGCGTCGTGTCGATCAACTGGGGGCCGTGGGACGGCGGCATGGTCACGCCGGGCCTGAAGAAGCTGTTCGCCTCCGAGGGCGTCGGCGTCATCCCCCCCGCCGCCGGCGCCGAGCTGATGTGCGACGAGATGTGCCGCCCCCCCGGCTCGGCGCGCGAGGTCGTCGTCCTGGCACGGCACACGCCGGAGGCCCCGGCGACCCCCGCCGGGCCTCTGCCGGCGGCGCTGCCGCAGGCCTTCGAGCGTGCCTTCGCGCTCGACGACATCCCGATCCTGCGCGACCACGTCCTCGACGGGCGGCCCGTGCTGCCCTTCGCCCTCATGCTGGAGTGGCTGGCCCACGCCGCCATGGTCGCCAACCCCGGCTTCGTGTTCCACGGCGCCGACGGCCTGCGCGTCCTGCACGGCGTCTTCCTCGAAGGCGAGCCGTTGACATTGCGTCTGGGCGCCGCGAAGGCGACACGCAGGGACGGGCTGTTCGCCGCCCCGGCGGAGATCCGCTCGACCCGTGGCGGCCGCGAGGTGCTGCACGCCCGCGCCGAGATCCTCCTCGCCAACACGCTCCCGCCCGCCCCGGAGGCAGCCCCCGCGCCCGAGCTGCCGCCGTACCCGCACTCGCGGGAGGAGATCTACCGCCGGCGGCTGCTGTTCCACGGGCCCGGCCTGCACGCCTTCGCGTCCCTCGACGGGATGGGCGAGGCCGGGGCGCTCGCCACGCTCAAGGCCGCCCCGCCGCCGTCAACATGGCTGCGCCGCCCGCTGCGTCAGCACTGGATCACCGACCCGCTGGCGCTCGACGGCTGCTTCCAGCTCGCCATCCTGTGGAGCCGTCAGCAGCGCGGGGCCGCCAGCCTGCCGGTCCACATGCGCCGCTACCGCCAGTACCGCAAGGCCTTCCCGGCCGCCGGCGTCTCCGCCCTGCTCACCGTCGAGAAGGCGGGCGGCAACAACGCCGTGGCCGGCCTCCAGCTCTCCGACGGCGCCGGGGTCGTCGCCCTCGCCGAGGGCTACGAATTCGTCCTCGACCCGTCCCTCGACCGCGCGTTCGCCCGCAACATGGCAGGCGCGACATGATCGCCGTCGTCAGCATGGCCGGGCGCTTCCCCGGCGCGGCCTCGCCTGGGGAGCTGTTCGACAACGTCCTGGCGCTGCGCGACGAGCCGCGCGAGCCGCCGCCCGGCCGCTGGGCGCTCCCACCGGCCGCCGCGTTCGCGCCCGGCGAGCCGCTCTCGGATCGCGTCTACTCCAAACGCGCCTGCTTCCTCGACCCGTTCACCGCCGACGTGTCCGGCATGAGCATCGGACCGGACCGCCTGTCGCTCCTCGATCCGCTCTTCCACCTCGCGTTTGACATCGCCGGGCGTGCGTGGCGCGGCGCAAGCACGGCCACGCTGGACCGCAGCCGCGTCGGCGTGATCCTCGGCGCCATCGCCCTGCCGCTGAGCCGCCAGGACGGCGAGAACCGCCACGCCACCGGCCTGCCCGCCCGCTTGGTGGCGGAGGCGCTCGGCCTGGGCGGCGTGGCGATGACCCTCGACGCGGCCTGCGCCACCGGCCTGTACGCGGTGAAGCTCGCCTGCGACGAGCTGCGCGAGGGCCGGGCCGACGCCATGCTCGCCGGCGGCCTGTCGCGGCCCGACGCCCTGTACACGCAGATGGGCTTCAGCCAGCTCCGTGCCCTGTCCCCCTCCGGACGCTGCTCGCCGTTCTCGACGCGCGCCGACGGCCTGGTGGTCGGCGAGGGCGGCGGATGCTTCGTGTTGAAGCGTCTGGAGGACGCCGAGCGCGACGGCGACGACATCCTGGGCGTCCTCACCGGCGTCGGCCTGAGCAACGACCTGGAGGGCGGCCTGCTCGCGCCGGCCAGCGAGGGCCAGCTCCGGGCCATGCGGGCCGCCTACGCCGAGGCCGGCTGGCGCCCCGATGACGTGCGTCTGATCGAGTGCCACGCCACGGGGACGCCCGTCGGCGACGCCGTCGAGCTGCGGAGCCTGCGCGCCCTCTGGTCGGGGTCGTCCGGCGGGGCGGTGATCGGCTCGGTGAAGTCCAACATCGGCCACCTGTTGACCGGCGCCGGCGCCGCCGCCTTGTGCAAGGTGCTGGAGGCGTTGCGCCGCGGCTTGCTGCCGCCGACGGCCAACCACGAGACGCCGATGCCCGAGCTGGCGGGGTCGCCGTTCCGGGTGCTGTCTCGGCCGGAGGCGTGGGACGGCCCGAGGCGGGCGGCGGTGAGCGCCTTCGGCTTCGGGGGGATCAACGCGCATCTGCTGGTGAGCGGCTACCCCACCCCCCAACCCCCTCCCGCAGTGAGCTGGGGGCGAGACGCCCCCAGACC
>CAZVZK010000271.1:0-8164 GCA_964630925.1 uncultured Alcaligenaceae bacterium | reverse complement strand
TGCCGTGGAAGGCGAAATCGCCTGTACGAACGTCGAAAGATTCACATGCTCTGAGACGAGGCCGGCGATGGCCGCGACCCGCCTGGCGCCATTGTCGCCGACCTTCGTGTCGATGAGGTAGAGGTGGCGGAGGTGGGACAGGTCCGGGGCGTCGGCCAGGGTGACGGCGGTGCCGCTGAGGGAGAGGGAGGTGACCTGCTTGAGGGCCGCCAGGTCGGCTAGGCCGGCGTCGGTGATCTTCGAGCGGGCCAGGTCGAGGTGGCCGAGGCGTCTGTGCCCGGCGAGGTGCTTGAGGCCCGGCCCGGTGACGGAGGTGCCGGCGAGGCCGAGGCGCAGGAGCTGGCCGAGCGGCTTGAGGCCGGCGAGGCCCTCGTCTGTGATCTTCGGGTTGTCGTCGAGGGTGAGGAAGTTGAGCCCGGGGAGGCCGGCCAGGTAGGCCACGTCGGCGTCGGTCAGGGAGCAGCCGGCGGCGGAGAGGTTGGACAGGCCGGGGAAGGCGCCCTCGCCGTCCCACCACTTCCCTTTCACGCCCGTGCGCGACAGGTCGAGGGATCGCAGGTTCTTCATGCCTTTCAAACCGGCGACACCCTCGGCGGTCACCTTCGTGCCGGCGAGGCGCAGCTCGCGGAGGAAGGCGATCCCCTTCAACGCCTTCAGGCACCCGTCCGTGACGGGGGCGTCGGTCAGGTCCAGCTCGAGGAGCCGCGTGTCGGCCTTCAACGCCTTCAGGGCGGCGTCGGTCACGGCGGGCCCCGTGGCCTTGAGGTGGAGGAGGTCGGCGTCGAGGCCGTTGACGAGGTCGAGGGCGCGGGCGGCGTCCGTGACGCCGGCGAGATCGACGTAGGTGCGGGAGGCGATGTACCGGATCCTGGCCCCGAGCTTCTCCAACGCCTTGTCCGGCTTCTCCTCGGGCAGGGCCGGGGCCGACGGTGCGGCGAGCAGGGCGATCAGGCAGCAGCGGAGCATCCTCATGCTCGTATCCCTCCGTGTGGGGAGAACGCCCGAATCGTGGGGCCTCACCCCGTCGGGTCGTCGATCAGGGTCTGGAGGCGTGCGGCCAGCTCCGGCGGGAAGCGGGCCGGCCAGGTGGCGTCGATGAGCCCGACGCCGATCAGGTCCTGGATGTGGACCTGATCCTTGCGGCGGTAGGAGATGAGGTTCATGCGGACGAGGGCCTCCAGGGTGAGGACCCGCATCTCTTCTAGCCGCTGGGAGTCGGTCACGTCCACCGACGGGGCAAGGTCGTCCGCCCGCACCTTTTCCGCCGCGTAGATGACGTGAACGGCGTCCCTGGCGCTCCCGGCCGGACCGTCGATGAACATCGGCACGTCCATCGTTTCGTGATAGATAAAGCCGGCGGGCTCCAGGGCCGCCCGGGCCGCAGGCATGTCGGCCCGGCGCAGAAGGATGTCCACGTCCACGGTGGGCCGCGCGGCCTTCTTGTCCACCGTGCCGACCCAGGTGGCGACGGCGTTGCCCCCGATGACGGCGAACGCCACCCCTGCGCCATCGAGCAGCGCTGAGACACGACGCGCCCGCCGTTCCACTTCCTCGGCCGCGGCCATTGATCGCCTCCACGATGCGAATCCAGGGGGCAACACCGGGACCGTAGACATCCTCCACCTCCGTCAGTCGCGCAGCTTGATGGCCAGGTACTTCGTCTCCAGGTACGCCTCCAGGCCCTCGTGGGCCAGCTCGCGGCCCATGCCCGACTCCTTCATCCCGCCGAACGGGCACTGCGGGGCCGCCGGCACCGGGTCGTTGATCCCGATGATGCCGGCCTCGATGCCCTCCGCCATCTTGAACGCCGTCGTCAGGTCGTTCGTGAAGACGTAGGCCGCCAGCCCGTACCGCGTGTTGTTCGCCGCCGCGATCACGGCGTCGAGGTCGGTGAAGTCCACGATGGGCATGACGGGGGCGAACGGCTCCTCGGTCATCATCTTCGCGCCCTGCGGCACGCCCGACAGCACGGTCGGCTCGAAGAAGTAACCCTTGTCGAAGCGGTCGCTCTTCTTGCCGCCCGTCAGGATCTTGGCGCCGACGCCCCTGGCGTCATCGACCAGGGCCTGGGTGCTGGCGAGGGCCTTCTTCTCGAACATGGGGCCGACCTCGATGCCGGCGTCGAGGCCGTTGCCCATCTTGAGGGCCTTGGCGAACTCGACGGCGGCCTCGGTGAACTTCTTCTGCACGTCCTTGTGGACGTAGAAGCGGCTCGGCGCGATGCACACCTGGCCGTTGTTGCGGAACTTGCCCATGACGGCGATCTTCGCCCCCATCTCGGGGTCGGCGTCGGGGAAGACGATGAACGGCGCGTGGCCGCCCAGCTCGAGGCTCAGGCGCTTCATGCCGTCGGCGGCGGCGCGCATGAGCATCTTGCCGACCTCGGTGGAGCCGGTGAAGCTGATCTTGCGGACGGCGGGGTTCTCGAGGAATTCGTCGGCCATCTCCTGGCCGGGGCCGATGACGAGGTTGGCGACGCCGGGGGGGGCGCCGGCCTCCTGGAGGCACTTGAAGACCTCGATGAGGCAGAGCGGGGTCTGGCTGGCGGGGCGGCAGACGATGGTGCAGCCGGCGGCGAGGGCGGGCGCGATCTTGCGGGCCTGGAGCGTCACCGGGAAGTTCCACGGCGAGATGGCCGCGACCACGCCGACGGGGTGCTTGATCGTCAGGTGCCGCTTGCCGGGGGTGGAGTTGGGGATGACCTGGCCGTAGGCGCGCTTGCCCTCCTCGGCGAACCACTCGAAGGTGTCGGCGGAGTGGAGGACCTCGCCCTTGGCCTCGGCGAGGGGCTTGCCCTGCTCGGTCGTCAGGATGCGGGCGATGGCGTCGGCGCGTTCGCGCATCAGGTCGGCGGTCTTCTTCAGCACCTTGGCGCGGTCGTAGGCGGTCAGCTTCATCCACGCCGGCATCGCCTTGTGGGCGGCTTCCACGGCACGCCTGGCGTCGGACCGGCCGCCGTAGGCGACGTCGGCGATGGCCTCCTCGGTGGCGGGGTTGACGACGGCGTAGGTCTGGCCGTCGCCGGCCTCGCACCAGGTGCCGTTGATGAACATCTTGCCCTGGGGGGCGGCCGTCTTCGTCGCCGTCGCTGTCGCCATCGCGTGATCTCCGTGTCGGGCGGTGTCGTGGGTTGGAGGCATTGTATCGGCAGGCCGGCCCCGTGGGGGCCGTTGTCACCCGCCCCATCGGCCCCCTCGGCCCAAGCCGCCCCATCCCACTTCCCGACGGGGTGGCCGCGACGCGCGGAGGAGCGAGCGAGCCCCGTCGCTCCTCCGACGGCCGCCACGGCGGAGCCGGCACCCACGTCACGCCTCCCCCAGCAGCGCCACCTTCGCGAGCGGGATGCCGATGTGTTCCTTCAAACGCCCCTGGTACAATGCACGCACCGAGCCGGAGGGACGCCATGCCGCTTCTCGACCATTTCCACCCGCCCCTGAGTGAGGATGTCCCCTGGGAGGGGTTCCACAGCGCCTGGGCCACGATGATCGCCGGCGGCCTCAACAGGGAGTTACCGGCGGGCTGCCGCGCCATCCCGCTGACCTCCCGCGGCCCACTGGTTGAGATCGACGTGGCGGCGGTGGAGAAGGTGGCGGGGGCGATCGGCGGGGCCACCTCCTGGGAGCCCGGCCGCCCGGGGATGAGCGCCGAATTGGACTGGTCCGGGCGCGACCTGTTCGAGGTCCGCGTCATCGACAGGCGGGCCGGCGGCCGCCTCGTCGGCGCCATCGAGCTGGTCAGCCCGGCCAACAAGGACCGGCCTTCGGCGAGGCGATCCTTCGCGGGGAAGTGTGCCGGCTACCTGCGGATGGGGGTCGGCCTGGTCATCGTGGACGTCGTCACGACGCGGAGCCATGACCTGCACCTGGAGCTGCTGGAACTGCTGGAGCTGGACGCGCCGGCGGGGGCGGTGGTGGAGCCGCTCTACGCCGTCGCGTACCGGACGGAGCAGCAGGAGAAGACGCGGCTCGACGTCTGGCCGCACCGGCTCCGCGTTGGGGGTGAGCTGCCGACGCTGCCGCTGTGGCTCTCGCCCGGGGTGGCGGTCCCCGTGGACCTCGCGCGGTCCTATGCGGACGCCCGCGAGCTGTTGCGGGTCGAATGACGCGGGCCACGGCGAGGCGCTGCTGGTGCCGTGGATGGTCAAGCAGAGGAGGCGGATCGAGTGAGCGCGACACGCGAGGGCTTCCTGGAGCGCATCGTGCGCGACCCGCACGACAGGGCGCTGCGGCTGGTGTACGCCGACTGGTTGGAGGAGAACGGCGACCCTCAGCTCGGCGCCTACATCCGGGCGCGGTGCGCGATCGACGGGTGCGTGCCCGACGCCGAGGCCTACCCAACGCTCATCGAACGATGCCTGGAAGCGGAGGCGGGGCAGCGTGAGCCCGAGTTCGCCATCCCGGAGGGGTTCTCGGACGGGTGCTGGTGGGATGCGTTCGGGGAGGAATGGTGGTCGGACGACGGCGACTGCCTCGAGGGCGGGTTGCTCTCCCACTTGATGGCCGAGGACGCGGACGACGACGCCGATCCCGAGCGGGTCGCCGCCCAGATCGCCGAGATCGTCCGGACGACCCCCGTTCGAGGCTTCGATTTCGGCTGGCGTTTCGCGCGGCAACTGCCGGCCATCCTCGCATCCCCAGCGGGGAAGGCTCTCAGGCGGATCGCCCTCGAAAGCCGCCCCGCGGAAGGCCCCCCATCCTCGGGCCTGCTCGACCTGGCCGCCTCACCTGCCGCGCGAAACATAAAGCGCCTGGAATACTCCGGCATGTATTATGGGCCATTGATCGACCCGGAGGCCGAAGCGCTGGCCGCCGCCCCGCTCGAGCACCTGGAGCGCCTGGATCTTCTGGGCACGGAATGTTCCCCGCCAATCATGGAGCGGCTGCAAACTGCCCCCTGGTTCCGCAGGCTCCGCCGGGTGCGGATGACCCTCAATCAGGGTTGTGCATTCGAAGGGGCGCGGCGGCTGGCCGGCATGCCGCACCTCCACACCCTCGGCGTCTGGTTGCCCGACGACGCGGAGATCCTCGGTCTGGGCAGCACGGGCGAATTCCCCGAGCTGCGGCGGCTCCTCATCCATTGCGCCAACCTCAAGGGCGAGCAGGCCGCCGCGCTGGCACGCATGAACGCGCCGAGGCTCATCGAGCTGTGGCTGCGCAACTGTGCGATGGGGCTGGCTGACATCAAGACTTTGGCCGCGTCGCCGCTGGTCTCCGGGCTGCGTGTCCTCACGCTCGATGGCGTGAAGTTCACGCACACCGCCCTCGCGCCCCTCGCCGCCAGCCCCTGTGCGCCTCACCTCCGCATCCTCCGCATCCGGAATGCGGCCATGCAATCCCTCGCGAAGTCCGCCATCGCCCGGCCCGGAGTTTTCCCGTCACTGACCACGCTGGCCTTGTCGTCGCCGTACTCCGGCTCGGCCAAGAAGAAAGACACGGCGGGCCTCCTGGCGGGCCTCGACCTGCCCCGCCTCCGGCACCTGTCGCTGGAGTATTGCGGCTTCGACGAGGAGTGTGCAGGCCTCATCGCGACCCGGCCCACGTTCGCCGGCTTGACCCGGCTGATCGTCCGATACATCGACGACGCGAACGCGCCGACGGAGAAGACATTGCGGAAGATGCTCTGCTCGGAGAACCTCCGCAATCTCGTGGTCCTGGAGATGTGGAGCGTGCCCGCCGGCACCGCCGCCGATGCGTTCATCGACACCACGGTCATGCCGAATCTGACCAGGCTCGTTCTCGACGGCGTGCCGGAGAAGCTCGCGAAGCGTGTGAAGGCGGTGAGGCCGAACGTCACGCAAATCAACTGACGTATCTAATAGTCTGACACCGACCCGTCCTTGAGTTTAGCCCCAGGCCACCGATACTTCTGCGGATTTTTCGCCTCGGCCTCCAGGGCCTTCTCGTCCACCTCCACGCCCAGGCCCGGCCCCGACGGCAGGCCGGTGTAGCCCTCCGCGTCGATCTTCCAGTCCCACTTCATGAACCCGCCAGGGTTGAAGCCCTTGTTGTCCGGGTAGAACTCGTGGATGAGGAACAGCGGCACCGACGCCGTCACGTGCAGGCTCGCCGCGATGCCCAGGAAGCCGGCGGTGCAGTGCGGCGCGATCGGCACCTGCCACGCCTCGCCCAGCAGCGCCACCTTGCGCATCGCCGTGATGCCGCCGCCGTGGCAGCAGTCGGGCTGCAGCACGTCCAGCACCCGGTGTTGCAGGTACGGCAGGAACTCGAAGATCGTCCGGTCACGCTCCCCCGCCGCGAACGGGATGTCGATGTGCTCCTTCAGGCGGCGGAACACGTCGATGTTCCCCGGCACCGCCACCTCCTCCATGAACAGCAGGTCGTACGGCTTCAGCGCCGAGCCGAGCTGGATGAGCATGGCCGGCGGGATGGCGCAGTGGGCGTCGAACATCACCGCCCCCGACGGCCCCACGTCCTTGCGCGCGGCGCGGATCGTGGCCACGATCCGTTCGATCTCGGCGGGGACGCCGGAGTGGTCGTACGGCCCGCCGGGCGGCAGCTTCTTCGCGAACTTCGTGTGATACACGCGGATGCGGTCGCGCGTCGGCCCGCCGAGCAGGCGATACACCGGCGTGTTCCACAGCTTGCCGGCGATGTCCCACAGCGCCATGTCGATGCCGGCCATCGTGTGGATCATGAACGGGCCGCCGCGGATGTCGCGGTGGGCGCGGAAGATCTTCTGCCAGAGGTGCTCCGTCCGCGTGGGGTTCTCGCCGTCGATCAGCTCGAACAGCGAGTGCGCCAGCGGCTGCGACACGCGGGGGTCCACGCCCTTGACCTCGCCCCAGCCGGTGACGCCGTGGTTGGTCTCGATCTTGAGGAACACCGCCGGGCCGGCCCAGAACGTCCTCATCCGCGTGATCTTGATCGACGACGACCTGTCCTCGACGCCGGCGACGGCGGGCCTGGGCGTGTCGGCGAGCAACGCCTGGCCGGCGGCGATCCCGGCGGCGGCGGACAGCACTTCGCGGCGTGATGACATGGCGTGATCCTCCGGCGGGAGCGTATCGGGGCGGGGGCGTGTCGGCCAGTGCGGCCGGGCCGGTCACCCCTCCGGGTCGGCCGGCACGCCCCCGTGCGCCGCCAGGAGACGCTCCGCCAGGGCCAGCCGCGCCCCGTCGCCCCCGTGGGGGTGCGCGGCGACTAGGACGTGGCCCGGCTTCATCGCCCTCTCCAGATGCCGCCACAGCTCGTGCTCGGCGTCGTGGCGTGGCCCCGCGCCCGTGAACACGCCGTGGATCGCCCCGCCGCCCACCAGGACGGCCCCCTCGCCCACGGCGGCCAGGCCGCCCGACGCCAGCGTCGCCGCCGCCATCGCGATGCCGCCGATGACGGCCTCGACGGTGCCCGTGAAGTCGAGGCCGTGGTGCGGGTGGGCGGCGTGCGGGGCGGGGTGGGGGATGTCGGAGAAGCCGACGTCCATCTCCCTCTCGCAGACGACGGCCAGCTCGTCCCTGCTGAGGCCGGCGGCCAGCAACGCCTCGATGGCGTCGTGCGCCGCGCGGGCGCTGGGGAAGGCGGCGACGCGGAACGGCGTGTCGCCGGGGGTCGTTGCGCTCATGGGTTGATCCTCCGGGAGGGGCTTCCGTCATTCTGCGACTTTCCGGAGCGATCGGGGCGGCCCCGGCTACAATGCCGCCATGTCCGGCCTCATGCTCTGCCGCGATCTCCTGTTCGCCAGCAAGGTGCTGGGCGCCGCCACGGCCCTCGGCGTCGAGGTCCGCGTCGCGCGCGACGTGGAGGGGCTGTTGAAGCTGGCGAAGGCCCACCCGCCCGGCGGCGTCCTCATCGACCTGCACCAGCCCGGCCTCGACCTCCCGGCCCTGCTCACGGCATTGCGTGAGGCGTGCCCGGCCATGCCGCGTGTCATCGCCTACGGCTCGCACGTCGAGGCCGAGCTGCTGCACGCGGCCCGCGTGGCGGGGTGCGACCTCGTGCTGCCGCGCAGCGCGTTCAGCGAGCGGCTGCCGACGGACCTGCCGTCGTGGCTGGGCGGGGGCGGGCCGGGCGTGTGAGCCCGGCCGGGAAGCGGACGGCGGAGACGGGGTGTGTGGCCGGGGTTGGCGAATTGCATTGCATTGCACCCCCCCCGGGCACCCCCTGCTCCGAAAATTTCGCGTTCAGGGGAGATCAGGGCGCGCACCATC
>CAZVZK010000270.1:0-8261 GCA_964630925.1 uncultured Alcaligenaceae bacterium | reverse complement strand
GGCCGCCCTCCACGTCTCATTTTGTCTAACCCCACAGGTCGGGTGAACGGCTACCGATATTTCAGCATCGACCATGTGGTCCCCGGAGCGTTGGCCCGCCCGGCCCGTCGGACTATGATCGGCTCGTCTACGCCTGCTGCCAATGCAACTCATTCCGCCAGGCCGCCGTCCTCCCTCAGGACCCGACGCTGGCGCTCGCCCCGCATCTTCGGGTGATGCCGGACGGCAACATCCAGGCGCTCACCCTGATCGGCGCCGCGTTCATCCAGCATTGCGCCCTGGACCGGCCGGAGCTCGTGGCCTTCCGACAGAATATCCTCGACACGATCACGCTACTGACGGGCAAGGAGGAGGCCGCCGCCCGTGACCTCCTCCGCCGGTACCTCGCCTGGCCCGACAATCTGCCTGACCTTTCGGGCCCGCAGCCGCCGGACGATAACTCACGCAAGCCCGGCATCGCGCAAAGCGCCTTCGCCGCCAGGCAGCGCGGCGAGCTGCCGGCCACTTATTGACGGCTCACTCCTTCGTGATCACCTCGTCGAGGTTCAGCACCAGCGAGCACAACCCCGCCCACGCCGCCAGCTCCGCCGCGTCCGCCTTGTCGTCCACGGGCGACTCGCCGGCGCGGATCAGCTCCTTCGCCGCCGCCGGATCGGCCTTGTATTGCGCCCGCAGCCGCGCCAACGCGCGCTCCAGCACCGCACGCTCACGCGCCGTCGGCGTCCGCCCCGTCGCCAGCTTGAACAGCCAGCCCAGCTTGTCCTCGCCCCCGTCACGCAGGACCCGCGACGCCAGCACGCGGTGAGCCTCGGCATAGGTCACGTCGTTGAGCGTCACCAGGGCGTGGATCGGCGTGTTCGTCAGCACCGGCTTCACCTCACACACCTGCCGCGCCGCCACGTCGAACAGGCTCGTCGGGGCCACCGTCCGCCGCCAGAAGGTGTACAGCGCCCGCCGATACAGCTTGTCGCCGTGGTCCTGCACATAGCGGATGAAGCCGAAGCTGAACTCCTCCCAGATGCCGGCCGGCTGGTACGGCTTCACCGGCGGTCCGCCCGTCTTCTCCACCAGCAGGCCGCTCAGCGCCAGCGCCTGGTCGCGGATCATCACCGACGGCAGGCGGTGACGCGGGCCACGCGCCAGCAGGCGGTTCTTCGGGTCCTTCTCGCGCAGGTCCGCCGTCAGCGCCGACGACTGCCGGTAGGCCCGGCTCGTGACGATCAGCCGCAGCAGACGCTTCACGTCCCAGCCGGACTCGCGCAATTCGACGGCCAGCCAGTCCAGCAGCTCCGGGTGCGACGGCGGCTCGCCCTGCACGCCGAAGTCCTCGGCGGTCCGCACGATGCCCGTGCCGAACAGCATCTGCCAGTAGCGGTTGGCGATCACGCGCGCCGTCAGCGGGTTGTCGGAGGCGACCAGCCACCGCGCCAGCCCCAGCCGGCCCTCGCCAGGAGGGGCCTTGGCCAGCTTCTCGATCACGCCGGGCGTCACCTTCTCGCCGTACTTGTCGTAGGCGCCGCGGAGGAGGATGAACGACTCGCGCGGCTTGGCCCGCTCGCGCATCACCATCACGTTCAGGAACGACTTCTCGAAATTCGTCAGCCCGTCGCGCTTCGCCTTCAGCTCCTTCTCGACGCTGGGCCGCACCTTCGCCGGAGCGTCCTTCACCTTCGCCTCGATGGCCGCGATCTCCTTCCGCAGCACCTCGCGCCGCACCTCCTGCTCGGGCGTGGGGAAGTCCAGCACCGGGTTGGCGTTGCCGCCGCGGTCCACGGCCCCGCTCTCGTCGATGCTGTTGAAGTAGGCGTAGAGGCGGTAGTAGTCCTTCGCCGAGAACGGGTCATACTTGTGATCGTGGCAGCGGGCACAGCCCAGCGTCAGCCCGAGCCAGACTGTCGCCGTCGTGTCCACGCGGTCCACGACGTAATCGACGCGCGACTCCTCGGCGATGCGCCCGCCCTCGCCGTTGAGCGGGTGATTCCGATGGAAGCCCGTCGCCAGCTTCTGCTGCGTCGTGGCGCCGGGCAACAGGTCGCCGGCGATCTGCTCGACGGTGAAGCGGTCGAACGGCGTGTTCTCGTTGAACTGGCGGACGGCCCAGTCGCGCCACGGCCACATCACCCGGTCGCGGTCACTCTGGTAGCCGTTGCTGTCGGCGTAGCGGGCCGAGTCGAGCCAGTCCAGCGCCATGCGCTCGCCGAAACGCGGGGAGGACAGCAGCCGGTCCACGAGGCGTTCGTAGGCGTCGGGGCGCGTGTCGTTGACGAAGGCGTCCACCTCGTCGGGCGTGGGCGGCAGCCCCGTCAGGTCGAACGTCACCCGGCGGATGAGTGTCGAACGCGGCGCCTCCTTCGAGAAGGTGAGGCCGTCCTTCTTCAACCTCTCCGCGAGGAAGGCGTCAAGCGGATTCCCGGCGAGCGGCCCTCCTTCGAGCCGGGGGCCAGACGCCCCCAGACCCCCGATCGCTGGCCGAGCCTTCACCGGCGGGACGAACGCCCAGTGAGGCTCCCACTTCGCGCCCTCACTGATCCACCGCCTGATGACGGCGATCTCCTCCTTCGACACGCGGCGGACCGCCTTGGGGGGCGGCATGAGCTTGTGCGGGTCGGCGGACGTGAGGCGCTGGACCAGCTCGCTCTCGTCGGGCTTGCCGGGGACGACAGAGGACTTCGCGCCCTCGCGGGTGTCGAGGCGGAGGTCGGCCTTGCGTTTGGCCTTGTCGGGGCCGTGGCAGGTGAAGCAAGCGTCGGACAGGATGGGGCGCACGTCGCGGTTGAACTGCAGCGGCGCGGAGAGGAGGAGCAGAACGAGCATGTCGGGTGGCCCCTGGCGGCACAAGGCGGGATACCAGTGATTGTCGCACGTCCGCGGGCGTGGTCAAGGGAGGCTCCGCGGACGGTGGCGGTGTCGCGGAGGGCTTGCGTGCCGGCACGCGGTGGCGCCGCCCCACCGTTTCAGGGGGTGGGCTCCATGCCGAGCCAGGGCGGCCTTGCTTCGCCCATCCCCCCTCGTTATGACGTGGGCCGCGCCCGCCCCCCGTCCCGAGGACCGTCCATGCGTCCCGCCTTCCTGCTGCTGGCCCTGCTCGCCGGGGCGGCCCACGCCGCCGAGCCGCGGCACTTCGAGGACGCCACCCTCCGCGCCGTCCGCTTCGTGGACGCCCGCGAGGGCTGGGCCGCCGGCGACGAGGGCGTCCTCTGGCACACCATCGACGCCGGCAAGAATTGGGAGCGCGTCTCCACCGGCACCCGCGCCTCGCTGCGCGCCGTCCACTTCCTCGACGCCTACGTCGGCTGGGTGGTCGGCCGCGAGGAGCTGCCTTCTGGCGGGGCCGCCGGCGTCGTCCTGTACACCAACGACGGGGGCGTCAAGTGGCGCCGCCTCCTGGCCGGCAGCCTGCCCGCCCTGCACGCGGTCCACTTCACCGACCCCAAGAACGGCATGCTCGCCGGCGACGGCACCGAGCAGTTCCCCTCCGGCGTCTTCCTGACCAGGGACGCGGGCCGCACCTGGGACCCCGCGCCCGGCCCGCGTGCCTCGTCGTGGCGTGCCGCCTCCGGCACCGCCCTGGCCGGGGCGTGGAACCGCATCGCCAAGCTGCGCGACGGGCGGCTCTCGGCCCTCGACATGGACACCCTCGGCGGACGCACCCTCACCGGCCTGGCCATGCAGGGCGACGACGGCGTCACCGTCGGGCAGGGCGGCCTCGTCCTGCTCTCCAAGGGCTCCGCCGGCGCCTCCTGGCACTTCGCCGAGACGGGCCTGCCCCGTGCCGTGACGGCGGCGTGGGACCTGCACGCGGTGTCATTCAAGGGCCGGACGATCCGCGCCGTCGGCCGGCCCGGGTCGGCGGTCCTGGCCAGCGACGACGCGGGCCGCACCTGGCGCGTGCAACAGACCGGCCAGGCCATGCCGCTGCACGGCGTCCACTTCCACGACGCCGGCCTCGGCTGGGCCGTCGGCGAGCTGGGGACGATCCTGCACACGAACGACGGCGGCAAGACGTGGTCGGCACAGCAGCGGGGCGGGCAGCGCATGGCCGCGTTGTGCGTCCACGGCAGGCCGGGCCGCGCCCTGCCCGACGTGGCGGCAGCACTGGGCCTGCACGACGGCTACCTGATGGCGGGCGTGTGCGTCGGCGGGCCGGAGCCGGCCACCGCGAGCCTGGCACGCACAGGCGAGGGGTGCCGTTTCGAGGAGGCGTTCCGCCAGGCGGGCGGGGCGGCGGCCTTCCAGATGTGGCAGTTCCCCGTCGGCTCGCACCTGGGCCGCGCCGGGCGCGACGGCCTGCTCGCCGCGTGGGACAAGCTCCACGAGGACAACGCCGCCCGCCATCTGCTCGGCCAGATGGTGCTGGCCCTGCGGACGTACCAGCCGGAGGTCATCCTCACCGGCTCGGGCGACGACGGCCTGGAGGGCCTGATCGGCGAGGCTCTGCGCGAGGCGTTCAAGCAGGCCGGCGACGAGAAGGCCTACCCCGAACACCTCAGCGCGCTCGGCCTCAAGCCGTGGAAGGCGAAGAAGCTGTACGCCCTGACGGCGAAGGGCGGGCCGGTGATGTTGGATCAGAACGCGGCCAGCGCACGCCTGGGCACGACCCCGGTGGAGTTCGCCACGCCGGCGGCCCAGCTCCTCGGCACGTCGGCGGAGGCGGTGCGGACGTTCAAGCTGGCCGCGTCCGCCCTGGCCGGGGCCGACACGCACGTCGCGCTGATGCAGGGCGTCATCCTGGCGGAGGGCGGGCTGGCCCGGCGCGCGCTGCCGCCCTTCGAGGAGCTGTCGGCGGACGAGGTGAAGGCGGTGCGCGAGCGGGCCCGCCTGTGGGCGATGGCGTCGAGCCGGGGCCTGCCGCTGATCAAGCCGGAGCAGATCGTGTCGCACCTGTCGGAGACGCTGCGCGGGATGCCGGACGACGCCGGGGCACGGGTGGCCCACGGCCTGGGGCGCCTGTACGCCGGGCGCGGGCAGTGGGCGCTGGCCCGCGAGGCGTTCGTGCTGCTCGGCGAGCGTTACCCCACGCACCCGCTGACCGCCGACGCCCTGCGCTGGCTCGTCCTGCACCAGTCGTCGGGCGAGGCGCGGCGGCGTTACCAGTTGAACCAGTTCATCGTGGCGGGCGACGAGGGCTTCACGGAGGCGGGCAAGGAGAGGCCGCAGGTCAAGGGTATGAAGCTGCCGGAGGTGCCGCGGTTCGAGAAGGAGTCGTTCCGCGCCGTGGCCCACCTCGGCGGGCGTGACGACGCGAAGCGCTGGCTGCAGACGGCCATCGACCTGGAGGGCAAGCTGGCGGCGTTCGGCCCGCTGCACCTGGCCGACCCGTCGCTGGGGTTCGCCACGGCGTCGGCGCGGCGGCAGCTCGGGCAGCTCGAGCCGTCGCGCAAATGGCTGCGTCAGTTCGCGGCCCGGCAGCCGGACGGCCCGTGGCGCGGCGTGGCGGCGGGCGAGCTGTGGCTGGCGGAGCGTGCCGGTGTGTGCCCGCGTCCCCTGGTGGTCGCGGTGCAGACGGAGAAGCGTCCGTTCCTCGACGGCAAGCTGGACGACGCCTGCTGGTCGGCCTCCACGCCCGTGGTGATGAAGGACGCCAGCGGCAAGACGGCGGAGTCGCACCGCACCGAGGTCCGCATGGCCTATGATCGTGATTATGTCTACCTGGCGGTGACGTGCCGGCACCCGGAAGGCCTGGGGGTGCCTGCGGCGGAGAAGCGGACACGCGACGAGGACCTGCGTGGGTCGGACCGGGTGAGCCTGCTCCTGGACGTGGACCGCGATTACGCGACGTGCTTCCACCTGCAGGCGGACGCGCGTGGCTGCATCCGCGACGAGTGCTGGGGCGACGCGGCGTGGGACCCGCGGTGGTTCGCGGCGGTGCATCGCACGGCGCAGGGCTGGACGCTGGAGGCGGCGGTGCCGCGGGCGGCGTTGTGCGACGAGACGATCACGCCGGGGCAGGCGTGGGCGATGAACGTGGTGCGTGTGCTGCCGGGGCAGGGCGTGCAGGCGGTGTCGCTGCCTGCGGAGGCGCCGGAGGCGGCGATGCGCCCCGAGGGCATGGGCCTGCTGATGTTCCGCCTCGACACGAAGGCGTCCGCCGAGCGGAAGTGAGCCTGGAGCGAAGAGGGCTCACAACAGAGACGCAGAGGACACAGAGAAGACAAAGGCAGAGATAGACAAAAAGAGAGGTAGAAGACAAAGACCTGTCTCCTTCTGCCTCTCTGCTTGTCTTTCTCCTCTTCTGCTTCTCTGTGTCCTCTGTGCCTCTGTGGTGAATCCTCTGCTTCAGATCACCGTGCCGTCGGGGATGACGGCGCCCTTGGGGACGACGACGATGCCGTCGCGGATGCAGTACGTCTCGCCGTCGTGGTGCTTCACGCCCTTCTCGTTGGTGATCCGCACGTTGGCGCCGATGCGGCAGTCCTTGTCGGCGATCACGCGGCGCAGCACGCTGCCGGGGCCGACGCCGATGTCCGGAACGCCGGACGCCTTGTTGAACCGCCGCGCCTCCGGCGTCTCGTAGCGGTCGGCGCCGCACAGCACCGTCTCGGTGAGATGCACGTCGGCGCCGACACGCGAGCGCAGCCCGACCACGCTGGACGCCACCCGGCCGCCCGGCCCGATCACGCAGCCGTCCGACACCAGGCTCTCGGACACCTCGGCGGCCTCGACACGCGAGGCGGGCAGGTTGCGCATGTGCGTGAAGATCACGCCCTCGTCGGAGCTGAAGTCGAACGGCGGCTTCGACGCGGCCAGGGCCAGGTGCACCTCGTGGTACGCCGCCACCGACGAGCCGAGGTCGTGCCAGAAGCCGTCGAACACGAACGACCTCACGCGGCCCGACGCCACGGCGGGCATGAACATCTGCGTCACGAGGTCGTGCCCGCCCGCCACTTCCAGGGCGTCCAGCAGGAACGAGCGTTTGCAGGCGTAGACGCCCATGTTGGCCAGGAAGTCGCCCTCCGGGAGCTGCAGCCGGGCGAGGACCGCCGGGTCGGACGGCTTCTCGGCCAGCTCGTGGACGCGCCCGTCGGGGCCGGCGGAGAGGACGCCGTAATTCGACGCGCGCGAACGCGGCACGCGCACGGCGGCGAGGGTGAGGTCGGCCCCCGACTGCCGGTGCTGGGCGATCAGGGCGCCGTAGTTCATGCGGTACAGGCCGTCGCCGGAGACGATCAGCACGTCGGTGCCTCGGTCGCCGCGGATGTAGCGGAGGTTCTGCCGCAGGGCGTCGGCGGTGCCCTGGTACCAGCCGGCGGTCTCGTTGGTCTGCTGGGCCGCCAGCAGGTGCACCGACCCGTCGCTGAACGGCGAGAAGGAGAAGGTGTTGGCGATGTGGCGATGCAGCGACACGGAGAGGAACTGCGTGAGGACGTAGATGCGCCGCAGGCCGGAGTTGATGCAGTTCGACATGGGGATGTCGATGAGGCGGTACTTGCCGGCCACGGAGACGGCGGGGGCGCTGCGTAGGCGGGTGAGGGGGTAGAGGCCCGTGCCTCGTCCGCCGCCCAGGATGAAGCAAACGGTGCGCTGCATCACCACTCCATGAATCGGCCCACGTTCTCGGCCACGGCCTTCTGATACAGCCTGCCGGCGACGACCACGTCCTCGACGGCGATGCCGAGGGACTTGAACAGCGTCACGTCCTGCGGGTGCTTGCGCACCGCGTAGCGTCCGACGATCACCTGCCCCAGCTCGCGGATCTCGGCCCAGTGCAGGGCGCCTTCTTCCAGCGGCTGCTGGAAGTCGCCGGCCTCGAGGCGGGCCTGGTCCTTGCTGTCCACCACCACGTCGGCGCAGCGGCGGAACGCGGCCACGTCCACCTCGGCCTTGCCCAGGAAGTTGGAGCCGATGGCGTTGATGTGGCAGCCGTCGGGGACCCATCCGCCGAGCAGGACCGGCTCGCGGCTGGTGGTGGCGGTGACGATGATGTCGCGGTCGCGGGCGGCGTCCTCGGGACGCGAGGCGGGCACGACCTCGACCTCGCACCGCTGCGACATCTCGGCGGCGAAGGCGCGGCGGCGCTCCTCGCTCGGCGAGAAGACGACGACGTGGCGCACCTTGCGTACCTTGCAGATGGCCTCGAGCTGGGTGCGGGCCTGCTTGCCGGAGCCGAAGATGCCGACGGCGGAGGCGTCGGGGCGCGACATGACGCGGGTGGCGATGCCGGAGGCGGCCCCGGTGCGCATCTGCCCGAGGTGGTCGGCCTGGATGAGGGCGAGGAGGGCGCCGGTGCGGCCGTCGAAGAGGGTGACGAGGAACTGGGCGGG
>CAZVZK010000269.1:0-8489 GCA_964630925.1 uncultured Alcaligenaceae bacterium | reverse complement strand
TACATGATCCAGCGCGTCGGCGGCGGCCTGCCGCGCACCTGGCGCGTCTCCGTCGCCCACGACTCGGGCAACTCCTTCACCTACTCCGTCTCCTACTCCCTCTTGAGGTGATCCGATGGCGACGAAGGGCCTGGTCATCGTCGCCCACCACGACGGCGTGGTCGCGACCCTGTGCGTCCGCGTCGAGGGCGACGCCACCGGCCCCGAGGGCGAGCCGTCCGCCGTCGAATACTGGGCGAGCTGCCCCGTGGCCGACGGCCGGGGCGTCCCGCGCCCGCCGGGGGAGGTCGAGGCCGACCTCGTCGCACGCATCAAGGCGCAGCGCAGCCCGCCCGTGCTGACGCCGCTGAACCTGTCCGGCGAGATCGACCTGTGACCACGACGTTCCTGCTGTTGAAGGGGTGGCGGCTGGGCGGCGTCCCCGCCCCGGCGGCCCCCGAGGCGCGCAAGGCCCGCCTCTTCGCGTCCCTGCTCACACGCCACGCCCTGGGGGCCGGATCAGCCATGCCTCGCCTCGACGCCGCACGACGCACGACGTTCGCCCTGGACGCCAGCCGCGCCCGCCCCACGCTGGGGGCGTCACGCCAACAACCGACCCTGCCCGCCCGCCCCGACGCCGCCCGCCGCCTGGAGGCATCGATCATGTCCGTCACGAGCCACCTGTCGTTCTTCCGGGGCGAGGACCTCACGCTCGACTTCCAGATGACCCCGCCCGTGGACGTGACGGGCTGGACGATCACCCTCAAGATCGCCGACTCGCTCGGCGGAAGCGTGCAGGTGACGAAGACCGCCAGCATCACCGACGGCCCGCGCGGGCGCTTCCGCGTCACCCTCGCCAGCGCCGACACGGCGTCGCTCGCCGTGGGCCGCTACGTCTGGGACGCGCGGCGGACGGATTCGGGCAGCAAGGCGACGCTGGCCGACGGCACGCTGGATCTGCGCCAGGAGGTGACGGCGTGAGGCGCGTTCAATCGGTAAGCAGCTCGCGGAGGGCGGAGGGCAGGACGTACTCGGTGCCGTACTCCATTGCCCTGTCGCGCAGCGACGAGACGACGGCCAGGCGGACGGGGTTGGGCAGGGCGTCGAGCTCGCGGACGAACCGGGCCACGCCCAGCTCGCAGAACGAGGCCGGGAACAGCTTGGTGGTGATGAATCCGTGTTGGAAGGTCTGCTCGACCTCGGCCTCCAGCCCGAACCAGTGCCGCGTCATCAGGCCGTCGAGCTGCACCCAGTAGGGCACCCGGACGAGCCGCATGCCCGCCGCCGCGGCCAGGGCGTCCTTCTGGCGGTCGGCCCGGACCTTGAGGCTGTCGCGGTAGTGGTCGTCGCCGTCGTACTCGACCAGCACCGTCGAGCCGCCCGACCGGAAGGCCATGTCGAATCGGCGGCGGGAGCCTGGCAGCGTCTTCTGCCCGCCCTCCCAGGCGTCGCCGACAAGCTGCTGGAGGGCGGCGGCCAGTTTCCATTCGGTCAGGTAGGATTCGATGACGACCTTCATAGGCACCCCCGGATGGCATTCTAGGGCCTTGCGGGACGGCCAGGAGGCGGGTAGGCTGAACGTCGTCAAGGAGGATCGAGACATGCTCGCGGCGTTCGTGCTGCTGATGTCGCCGGCCCAGGAGCCGGTGACCCGCTGCGTCGATCTCGCCACCATCAGCCCGAAGGCGCTCCGCGCCCTGGCTGGCCGGACGCTGAGCTTCCGCGTCGTCATCGACTCGCTGCCAGAGAAGGCCGACGACTGGGTGTGGTACGAGGCGAAGGGCGGCGACGCCTCCAACTACTACTCCGTCTACCTCCGCGCCGAGACGGACAAGACGGAGGTCATCGTCAGGGGCCGCGTCGAGGTGATCTGGCACAGGCCGGGCGGCGTCTTCCCGGCGTACGACGAGTACCGGCTGGTCGCTTCTCCCTGACTTCGCACTCGCCAGGGCGCACTCCCAGCGGCCACTAGGCGACACTCACCGATGGCACGCTCGATCTGCGCCAGGAGGTGACGGCGTGAGGCGACCCGTCGGGATTCCCGACACCCTCCGTCGGGAATCCCGACATCATTGCAAGGGCAGCGTAACACTCATCAGGTTTTCAGAGCAGTAAACCCATGAGCATAGACATCTTGCGCCAAAGTTGATTCTTCACAAACAACGGCATGCTGAATGCCTAGTGGGGGAACGTCACTACGATTCCGTGGTGAAGACACAGTTCTCATCCTTGGAGAAACACATGGCAAAGCCTGCTGAGGTGGAAGCGCTCAAGTCGCTGCTCACGCGTCTCGAGTCCGAGAAGGATGGCTCCGACACGGACAGCTCGACCGCCGGGACCTTCCGGCAGGCGCGCGACATGAACCAGCTGTTCGAGAACCTGAAGGCCCGGCTGCGCATGTCCGGCGGCCCCATGGACGAGGGGCGGAGCGACCACCGCAACGGCGTCGGCACCGGCTCCGTCCACAGCTGGAACACCTACCCCGAGGCGCTCTACGTGAACCCGCACTCCGAGTCCGAGAAGGACTTCGGGACCATCGCCTACCACTTCTCCGGCCGCGAGCGGGTCGCCGACTACGTGTTGGGTCAGCAGCGCGACACCAACGACTACCAGGCGTCCGGCAGGGTGGTCGCGGAGTACGACATCTCCCGCCGGGGCGTCGTCACCATCTCGCAGCTCTCGAAGGAGGGGGGCCGCGGGAGGACCGGAGACGCGGTCGTCCGCCACCTGCAGAGCATCAACGGTCAGAATGTCAGTTGAGGCATCGCCCCTGCTCTCCGCTGGGTCTGGATAGCCCCCACCCAGAACGATGCACCTGGCCGCCGCTGAATGCGGCGGCCAGGTGAGCACGACTGATGAGTCGGCCTTCGCTTGGTCCCGACTCCCCGCGCCCGCCCCCCGCCGGCGATACTGCCTCGCATGAGC
Organism: uncultured Alcaligenaceae bacterium; assembly: GCA_964630925.1. Taxonomy (GTDB): domain Bacteria; phylum Planctomycetota; class Planctomycetia; order Gemmatales; family Gemmataceae; genus RGDT01. The sequence goes on along the minus strand of CAZVZK010000269.1, from coordinate 5,585 downwards.
CAGTCACTCGCCGGCCTTGAACGCGCCAAGCTCTCCATCACCTCGGCGTCCACCACTGACGACCGCCTGATCGAGGCCCTGGTCGCCGCCGCGTCCGACGCCGCACGCCGCTTCTGCGGCCGCGACTTCGCCCTGCGCGAGTACGACGAGCTTCGCGACGGCTCATGGGGCCAGCAACTCCTCCTCCGCCACCACCCCGTCGCCGCCGTCGCCTCCGTCCGCCGCTCGCCCCAGACGGTCCTCGAGGTCACCAACACCTCCTCGGCCAACCCGCAGGCCCGCGTCGCCGTCACACGCACGGGCCTGGAGCTTGTGCGGGTGGCATCCGGCGCCCGCACCGTGGATACTTCCGTGACATGGGCCTCGAACGCCACCCTCTCCGCCGTCGCCTCCGCCGTCACCGCCCTCGGCAACGGCTGGTCGGCCCGCGCCTCCTCGACCCACGCCCTCTTCCCCAGCCAGGACCTCTTCGTCGCCCCCGCCGACGGCGACGCCGACCGCTCCTCGGGCGCCCTCTCCTGCGCCGGGGGGCGTTACGCCGGCCTGCGCCTGCACGTCGAGGAGCTGTCCGACTACCACTGGCACCCCAGCGGCTGGCTGGAGATGGGGTGGGCCTCCGGCCTCGACGGCCGGGAGCCGAAGGAGCCGGACTACCCCTGGGCGGGCGGCCCCCAGGAGTGGCGCGTTCAGTACACCGCCGGCTTCGCCGTCGTCCCGCCCTCCGTCGAGGAGGCCGTCTGCCTGTGGGCCGCCGAGATGTTTTTCGCCTCGTCGCGTGACCCGGCCCTGGCGTCGCAGGCCCTCGTCGGCCAGCTCTCGCAGACCTGGGCGCACACCGACCCCGCCCCGCCGCCGCGTGTCCGGGCGCTCCTCGCCCCCTTCCGCGCCCGGCGGGTCTGACTACTCGGCGGGCGCGTCCTCGCTCATGAATTGCAGCCTCGGCAGGGCCCCCGTCTGCGTGACGAAGGCCCCGATCAGGTCGCACTCGACCTCCAGACGCTGCGCCTTCTGCACCGCACCGGGCACACAGGCGTACGAGAACCACAGCGGCACCGCGGCCCGCGGCCTCGCCCCGTGCTGCCGCAGCCGACGCCCCAGGTCCTCGCCCTCGCCCAGGTAGACGACCTCCGACCCCGTGCCGATCCGGTAGACGCCCGGCCTCTCCGGCAGGCCCAGCATCTCCGCCAGCGTCAGCGGCCTCGGGGCCGACCAGTCCAGCCCCAGCCAGCCCGGCCCCGCCGGATCGCCGGCGATCACAAGTGGCGGCAGGCTCACGCCCCCGTCGTTGTCCGGCTCCCCCGCCCGCAGCGGCCTCCCACGCTCCCCCGTGCCGCGGGCCTTGGACGGCAGATACCTCGGGTGCAGCCGCCCGAAGTTGCACAGCGGCGACGCCCCCCGCTCGCCCCGGTAGTGCCAGATCAGCCGGCACTCCTCCCCGAGCCTCTCTCTCTTGGGGAGGTCGGCCCTCGCCGCCGACACCTCGAACCGCATCCCCTCGGCCTGGCGGTACGACCACAGGCGCGGGGCGGCCGTGTGCGGGTCGTTGAAGGGCATCTCGGCCGCCAGCGTGCCTCCGATCAGCGCCCGCAGACGCTCCATGAGGTCGCGCCCCGTCTGGCCGACGTAGGCCAGCAGATCGGCCCCGGCCACCCGGACGCGGTACAGCCCGCCCTGCCGGGACACCCCCGAGAGGTCCGCGCCGAACGGGATGAACGGCGACCACGACAGCCCGCCCCAGCCGGCCGACAGGAACTCCGCCACGCCCCACCTCCCCGCACCCACTCCCACCCGCGCCCGCGCGACGTCATCATCGTAGCATGGCCGTCCCGGTGACCAACACCACCTGCGACATCTACCGCTCGGGCAACAGCCCGCCCGCGGCCCCGGACGTGGCCGGGGTCAGGTGTTACTTCGCGCCGAAGGGCCGCTCCACGCTCACCACGCCGAACTTCACGCACATCCTGCTGGTGCCTCCGACGACGGACATCCGCGACCAGTACACCCCCGGCTCCCTGACCTACGGCGGGACGAGCGACAAGGTGTACATCCCCGACAAGAACAGCAACGTGATGTACCGCGTCGTCCTCGTCCGCCGCGTGGGCCTGGGCACCGCCCTCGACCACAAGGAGGTCCTCGTCGTCCGCCAGACCACCACCTGGCCCACCAACGACCTGTGACTCCCCGCGCCCCGCCCCCGCCGCCCATACTGGGCCGCGGAGGTACACCCATGAAGACGCTCCCGCTCCTGCTCGCCCTGCTCCTCATCGCCCCGCCGCCCGCCCGCGCCGATCTCCGCATCGCCGGCGACCTCAAGGTCCGCCCCCACCGCATGGCCGTCCTGTCCGCCGAGGGTGCCCCCGACGGTGCCGCCCTCATCTGGGACTTCGACGAGGACCGCCTCCACGGCGAGGAGGCCGGCGGCAGGCTCTTCCTCGCCGGCCCCCCCGGCTCCTACCGCGTCAAGCTCCGCGCCATCATCGTCAAGGACGGCCGCACCCAGGCCCTCACCGCCCGCGCCGAGGTCGTCATCGGCGACCCCGCCCCCCCGCCGCCCAAGGCCCCCGACAAGCCCGCCCCCAAGGCCGACCCCCTCGCCGCCCTCTGCCGCCTCCGCGTCGGCACCATCGGCTGCACCGCCACCGTCGTCGGCCCTCGCCGCCCCGACGGCCGCTGGGACGTCCTCACCGCCTCCCACTGCATGGGCACCGCCGGACGCAAGGGCACCATCACCCTCAAGGACGGACGCACCCTCGCCGTCACCGCCTACGAGCGCGAGGCCGCCTCCGACCTGTGCTGGATGGCCACCGACGACCCCGTCGACTCCCTCCCCTTCGCCCTCCTCGCCGCCAAGGCCCCGGAGGCCGGCACCGCGATCTGGCACGCCGGTTTCGGCGTGGACCGCCCCGGCAACACCGAGCGCGGCACCATCACCGCCGGCGAGACGCCCTCCCGCCAGCTCGTCATGTCCCTCTCCGTCTCCCACGGCGACTCCGGGGGCGGCATCTTCCGCGAGGACACCGGCGAGCTCGTCGCCGCCGTCTGCTGCACCCGCTCCGTCGGCGTCCGCACCCAGATGTACGGCGGCTCCTCCGTCCGCGCCGCCGAGCTGCGGGCGAAGCCGGCCTGCCTCACCTTCCCCTTCCTCGACCTGGGCCGCGAGGCGTGGGCCGACGAGCTGACGCACCCCTTCCTCGACCTGGAGAAGTGGACATGGACAAGCAGACCCTCAAGGCCCTGACCCGCGCCCTCTTCGACGAGGCGTCGGCGGCCACCGCCACCCGCCCCCTCATCCACGTCGCCCTGGCCGCCTCCGAGGCGGTGATCCTGGGCGTCATCGACAGCGGACGGGCCGACGGCGCGATCCTCCGCGCCCTCGGCCTCAACCCGGAGGAGATCCAGAAGTGACGGCCAGGAAGAAGCCCGCCCCCGCCGCCCCCTCCACCCCGGAGCGGGCGGCGGCCGTCCGCAACCGCATCGTCGGCCACCGCGTCGTCCGGGCGTCGTCGCTGCTGCCGAACGCCCTCAACCCGCGCACCCACGGCGAGGGCCAGCGCACCGCCCTCCGCGCCCTGCTGGACGAGGTCGGCTTCGCGCGCAGCACCCTCGCCTACGTCGCCGAGCGTCACCGCCACCTGGGCGCGGACGCCCCCCTCACCCTGATCGACGGCCATCTCAGGCGCGAGGAATTGGGCGACGAGGAGGTGACCGTCGAGGTCCTCGACGTGACGGACGAGGAGGCGCGGAAGCTCCTGCTGTCCATCGACCCGATGGCCCAACTGGCCGGCTACAACGAGGAGGTGCTCTCGCGCCTCCGCTCCAGCGTCGAGACGCGCTCCGACGCCCTGTGCAACCTCTGGTCGAGCGTGGCCGACGGCCAGCGTGCCGCCGAGCGGGCCATGAACGAAGCCCGCAAGAAGGCCAACGCCGCCGACAGGCCCGAGGCCCTGCCCGACCGCTACCTCGTCATCATCGAGTGCGAGGACGAGCGCCACCAGGCCGAGGCCCTGCGTCTGTGCAAGGAGCAGGGCCTGGAGTGCAAGGCGGTGATGTCGTGAGGGCACCGGGACGGTCACTTCGCCGACGGCACGTCCCAGACCCTCAACGTGTTCTCGACGCCGGCCGCGTAGCGCTTCCCGTCGGGGCTGATGGCAAGGCCGGACGCCCCCGCCGGCAGCTTGCGCGACGCCAGCGACTTGCCCGTCGTGGCTTCCCACACCTTTACTTCGTCCGGGGACTTGCCGGGGGAATAGAAGCCTAAGTTCCACGGCTTGCTGATGCAGATGAGCCGCTTGCTGTCCGGGGTGAACGCCAGCGGCCGGTTGAACCCCACACCGCCCTTGATGGCCAATCCCGCCTTGCCAGTGTCGGCGTCGCGCAGCCGCACCTCCCCTTCGCCCCCGCAGGCCAGGCGTTTGCCGTCGGGGCTGTAGGAGAGGCTGAAGAGGAGGCCCATGCCCTCGCCTGCCTCGGCCGCCCAGGCGTTCTTGCCCGTCCGGGCGTCCCACGCCGCGGCCACGCCGGGCTTGCCGGACTCAGCCGCCAACCCGCATCCCGCCATCCACCGGCCGTCGGGGCTGAACGTGACCATCGTGACCCTCGTGGGCACCTTGATCGATAGGGCCTCCTTCCCCGTCTCCACATCCCACACCTTCAGCTCGCTGCTGGCCTTGTCATCTTCGATGGCAAAACAGCTGGCGGCGACACGCTTGCCGTCGGGGCTGAACGCCGCATGGAACACCTGGCCGGCGTGCCCCTTGAGGTCGGCGACCAGCTTGCCCGTCCCCGCATCCCAGACCTTCAGGTCCCCCGACCTCACCTTCTCGCCCGCGGCGCGGCTCCCTCCGATGACCCGCTTGCCGTCGGGGCTGAACGCCACCACCGCGAAGAGGCCCGCGTGTCCTTTGATCGAGCGTTTCTCCTTCCCCGTCGTGGCGTCCCACACCCGCAGCGTCCCGTCGTCGGCCCCGGTGGCGATGAGCCTCCCGTCGGGGCCGAACGCCGCCGCCCGGACCTCGCCGGTGTGCCCCCTGAGGATGAGCTCGCCCTTGGGGGCCTCGGCCGCCCACCCGCCGAGCGGGTGGGCGAGCAGCGGCAGCAACGCGAACCAGACCGGACGGACGGATCGGGCCATCTTCGACCTCCTTCGGTGTCGGCGTGAACGGACAGCCTACCCTCCCGTTCTGCCACCGGCCACCACATTCCCTCCCCACCGCCGCCCCTCCGATGAGACACTGGCCCCAGCCCGGAGGCCAGCCATGCACATCACCCTCTCCTGCCCCATCGACGAGACGCCGCGCGTCCTCCAGGTCCGCGGCCTCTTCGACCTCGCCCCCGAGAAGACCTCCCGCGTCGAGTGGGACATCGACGCCCCCGTCCACGACGCCCCCTGGAGCATCGGCCTCATCACCGGCCCCAGCGGCTGCGGCAAGTCCACCCTCGCCCGCCGCCTCTTCCCCGCGCCCGCCCTCTGGGCCGACGCCCTGCCCCCCTGGCCGGCCACGCAGTCCGTCCTCGACGGCTTCCCCGAGGCGCTCTCCGTCAAGGACGTGACCGAGCTGCTCGGCTCCGTCGGCTTCTCCTCCCCG
>CAZVZK010000268.1:0-8590 GCA_964630925.1 uncultured Alcaligenaceae bacterium | reverse complement strand
ACCGTCACGGTGAATCGGGATAAGCTACCCGCGTTGTCTCTTGACGGTATTGCGGTTAAGCAGGCGGTCATCACCACGACGGCGTCAGCCTCGGATGTGGCCGCCACGGGGGAGGGCGCCGGCATCAACACCGAGTCCGGCGGCGACGGCAGCGGTGGCGACGACAGTGGGAGTGGTGACGGGGACCCTGAGCCACCTCCCGACGGGGGCAACACCCCCGGCGACCTCCTCTCACTCCTTTTGCCCCTCGTTTTCACGCTGCTCAAGCCCTTCCGTGTGCTGATCCACGGCCTGCGCTGGTCGCTTGCACGCCTGCTATCCGCCATCCACGACGCCTACACCCAATACCGTTCGGGGAAGCATAAGTCACGGCCCTCTGGTAACTTGGGAGTTGCTCAGACAACCAAGCCCCAGAGGCCGTGAACGATGGCTGCAACCCAGGACGGGTAAGAGGCCGCCCCCGGCGGGCGCCTCCTGGATCGCTTGCTGCTCCTGCGGGAGTTTATCCCCGCCGACGAGGTCCTGCAAGTCCTGCGCGACACCGGCTGCGTCGACGCCCGCGCCTGCACCCTCACCTTCGAGGTCACCTGCTGGGTCGTCCTCGCCATGGGCCTCCTCACCGACCTCCCCATCCGCGCCGTCTTCAAGGCCTGCACCTCCCTCCATCACCTCGCCTTCACCCCGGCCCTCCTCCTGCTCGTGCAGCCTGACGAAGCGGGGTGTCGATCCCGATTTTCTTCCCCGAGGCCGGGTCAGATGTCGTCCGCCCCGATCCCGAAGAACGGCCCGTCGAACAGCACCGCCGCGCCGGGGTTGCCGGCGCGGATGAAGCGGATGCAATGCCGCAGGACGCCGCCGGCGGTCTGCCCAGGCGTCGCGCGCCGCCCCAGGCTCGCCCTCCGCTCCGCGCTGTAGAGATGACGGAGCATGCCCTGGGACTCGTACGGCCCTTGAGGGATGTGCGGCAGTTCGGCTGCGACCTGCTGATTCATCTGCTCACGGCCCATGCTTCACTCTCCCTGGAGGAATCAATTCGGGTAATTATTTGATATTTGTACACATGCGGCCACCCGGCGCCAAGGTGTCATCCCACGCCGTCGGACGACACACGGCGACATCCGCGTGCCGGGCCTTGCAACGCGCCCACGGGCGCCGGATGATACAGGCGTCCCGGCGGAGCGCGTCATGATCGAGTGGGAGGCAGTGGACCGGCGGATGGACAGGCTGAGGAGGCTTGAGGAGGGTGTGGCGCGCGAGGTCGCGTGCGTGAGGAACGCGCCCGGCGTGCTGCTGCCGCACGAGCGGAGGGTCTACCTCAACGCGCTCTACGAGATGATCGCCAACGCCGAGGCGGCGCGGCGGGCGCTGGGCAAGGCGCGGGCGAGGGCCGACGCGAAAGGATTGAGAATGGCCGGGTCACGGCGGCAGGGTGTCGCCCATCACCCCGCACGCTCGCGCCCGGCCACGGCTGAGGTTACCGACCGAAGCTCGGGGTGGCACCGCCTCCGGGATCGCCTTCACCGACTTTTCATACCTGATTCCTGCACAGCCTCAAACAGGCAGGCCCGCCCGCTCCCGCGCCTCGATGCACACGTCGCTGCCCGACCCGAAGTCGCGGCAGACGGACGGCCTGTCGGCGTAAACGGAGCAGCCGCACCTGACGCCGAACTCGCCCTCGAACGCCACGCACGCCGGGTAGCCCCACGCGCCCTCGTGCGGCGCGGCGGCCAGGCACTTCGAGCCGAGCGCGGCCTCGACGACGCGCAGGCCGAGGCGGCGCATGCGGGCGGCCTCGCCCCTGTCGAGGTAGACGTAGGCGTCGCCGTCATACGCGCCCAGGTGGACGCAGCACGCGCCGCAGGACTGGCAGTCGTAAGGGCCGGTGTCGTTGTCCATCGCGGCTCCACTCGGGCGGGGCCGGGATACCAAGGTGAGTGAACGCGGGCAAGGCCGCGTGCCCCCGGCGGCGGACACGCGCCGGTTGATCGGGCATTCGCTCTCTGAACAAATAGCCACTTTCGCTATTGACGTTCTTGGATTATTTGTCCCGTTTCCCCCTTGCGTCTCCCTGGCGCCGGTCCGCACAATTGATGTATTGCACGCTTCCGCGAGCGCATACACCCAAGGCCGGACCCCCAGCGCCAATGCCCACCATGACGCCCCAGGCGTTCATCGCCAAGTGGAAGCCCGTCACCGTCTCCGAGCGCGCCTCCGCGCAGGAGCACTTCGTCGACCTGTGCGGCATGCTCGGCCACCCGACGCCGCTCGCCTCCGACCCGGACGGCAGCCACTTCACCTTCGAGAAGGGCGTCCACACCACGGACGGCAGGCAGGGCTGGGCCGACGTCTGGAAGAAGGGCCACTTCGCCTGGGAGTACAAGCGGGCCAAGAAGCACAAGAGCCTCGCCAACGCCTACCAGCAGCTCCTGCTCTACCGCGAGGACCTGGAGAACCCGCCCCTGCTGGTCGTCTGCGACATCGGCAGGACCGAGGTCCACACCAACTTCACCGGCACGGCCAAGTGCCGCCACGACTTCTCCCTGGCCGAGATGGGCGACCCGAAGGCGCTGGAGGTCATGCGCGGCGTCTTCTTCGACCCGGAGAGGCTGCGGCCGGGCGTCACGCGCCTGCGCGTCACCGAGGACGTGGCGGAGCGGCTCGGCTCCCTCGCCGACCGGCTGCGCCTGCGCGGCACGCCGGACCGGGACGTGGCGAGGTTCCTGATGAAGCTGATCTTCTGCATGTTCGCGGAGGACGTGGGGCTGCTCGAAGGCGAGGTGTTCACGCGCCTGCTGAGGACGTTCCAGAGGAGGCCGAGGTCGCTGCGGCGGCAGATGCGGCTGCTGTTCATGTCGATGGACAGGGGCGGGCCGTTCGGGGCGGACCGCATCGCCCACTTCAACGGCGGCCTGTTCGCCGACACGTCGGCCATCGAGATGACCGCGGAGGAGATCGTCGACCTGCTCAAGGTGAACGAGTGCGACTGGGGCGACGTGGAGCCGTCCATCTTCGGCACGCTCCTGGAGCGCACCCTCGACCCGCTGAAGCACGGCCTGGTCGGCACCCACTACACCGGCAAGGCCGACATCATGGCCGTGCTGGAGCCGGTCCTGATGACGCCGCTGCGGCGCGAGTGGCACGCGGTGCGGGCGGAGTGCGACGCGCTCTGGCTCCGCATCCAGGAGAACATCCTGAGCGGCGAGCCGTCCGGGCGGCGCAAGAAGAAGTCCAGGGAGCGGACGGAGTTCGACGGCACGCTGATGCGGTTCGCGGGCCGGCTCGCGGAGGTGAAGATCCTCGACCCGGCCTGCGGGTCGGGCAACTTCCTCTACGTCGCCATGAACCTCCTGCTCGACCTGGAGAAGGAGGTGATCGCCTACGGGCAGGCCCGCGGCTGCCCGCCGCTGCCCTTCGCACGGCCCGGCCAGATGCTGGGCATCGAGAGGCACCCGTTCGCCCAGGAGCTCGCCCAGGTCGTCGTCTGGATCGGCTACCTCCAGTGGAAGTGGCAGAACGGCCTCTCCCCCAGGAGCAAGCCCGTCCTCGACCCCGGCGAGAGCATCCGCCTGGGGGACGCGGTGCTGGAGCGCGCTACCGAGGGCCCGAGGGAGCCGGAGTGGCCGGAGTGCGATTTCATCGTCGGCAACCCGCCGTTCCTCGGCGGCAAGCGCATGCGCTCGCAGCTGGGCGACGGTTATGTGGACGACCTGTTCCGGGTGTGGGACGGGCGCGTGCCGGCCGAGGCGGACCTGTGCTGCTACTGGTTCGAGAAGGCCCGCGCCCAGGTGGAGGCCGGCAGGTGCCGCCGCGCCGGGTTGCTCGCCACGCAGGGCATCCGGGGCGGGGCGAACCGCGACGTGCTCAAGCGGATCAAGGGCACGGGCGACATCTTCTTCGGCGAGAGCGACCGCGACTGGGTGCTGGACGGCGCCAACGTCCACGTCTCGATGGTGGGGTTCGACGCCGGCGAGGAGAAGTGCCGCACGCTCGACGGCAAGCCGGTCGAGCGGATACACAGCGACCTGAGCTGCGGCGCGGACGTGACGCAGGCCAGGCGCATCCCGTCACGGGCCGGCCTCTCGTTCATGGGCGACACCAAGGGCGGCCCCTTCGAGATGGCCGAGGAGGCGGCCCTGCGGATGCTCGCCAGCCCCAACCCGGACGGGCGGCCCAACAGCGACGTCGTCGTCCCGTGGGTCAACGGCAAGGACCTGACGGGCCGCAACCGGCGCCTGTGGATCATCGACTTCGGCACCGGGATGGCGGAGCGCGAGGCGGCGCTCTACGAGGCCCCGTTCGAGCACGCGAGGACGCACGTCTTCCCCGTGAGGCAGGGCAACAGGCGCGAGGCCTACAGCGCGCGGTGGTGGGTGCACGTGGAGGCGCGGCCCGGGATGCGGGTGGCCCTGGGGGGGGGCGAGCAGGTTCCTCGTCCTGCCCCGCGTGGCGAAGCACCAGTTCTTCATCTGGCAGGCCGCGCCCACGCTGCCCGACTGCCAGCTCGTCGCCTTCGCCTGCGAGGACGACTACCACCTCGGCCTCCTGCATTCCCGCGTGCACGAGGTGTGGGCGAGGGCGCAGGGGACCCAGGTCCGCGAGAGGGAGAGCGGATTCCGCTACACGCCGACCACCTGCTTCGAGACGTTCCCGTTCCCCCGGCCCGAGGGGGCGCTGCGCACGGAGATCGCCGAGGCGGCGCAGCGGCTCGACACGCTGCGCAACGGGTGGCTGAACCCGCCCGAGTTGGTGCGCGAGGAGGCGCTCACCTTCCGCGGCTCGACAGGGGGGCCGTGGGGGCGCTACGTCCACGATGCGGGCGCCGGCGGGGTGGGCACCGTCAGGTTCCCCCGGCTGGTGCCGCGGGAATCGGGGTGCGCGGCCAGGCTCGCGAAGCGCACGCTGACGGAGCTCTACAACACGCGGCCGGCGTGGCTGGCGGCCGCGCACCGGGACCTCGACGAGGCCGTGTTCGCCGGGTACGGGTGGAGGCCGGACATGGCCGACGACCAGGTGCTGGCCGCGCTGCTGGAGCTGAACCAGGCCGCCACCAGCCGGACGGGCGAGCCGGCGCCAGCATTGGCCGAGAGCGCCGAGGGAGTCGCCGGCTAGCGGATGGGCTATTCTCCCCGCATAGCCCCGGCGACTGCTGGGGATGGCGGCACTCAGGCGGCTGGGGGAGCGGCTGCTGCCGAGATAACGCCACTTGTACCGCACCGTCGCTTCCTTGCTACTTCGGCGGGGGAAGCCGTTTCGTCGCAAGATTGTTCGTGCTAACGGGCAGGTTGATCTGCAACTTAGCGCAAAGCTGCTGAACTTGGCTGTGCGGCACATAGTTCAGATGCAGGTGGTCGATGGCGAGTGCGCACACCAGCGTCCTCGCGATGTTGTTACGCGAACGCCTCCCGCCGCCCCCCTGGGTCTTCGCCCTGCCGGACAGCTCATCGCTCAAGGCCTCCAGATCCTGGAGCGGGATCTGCCCGCCACCACCTTCCAGGTCGATCGCCACCTTGTAGATCCTGTTGGCGAGATTCGCGTCCTTCTCAACCAGCCTGCGGAATACTTCCGCGAGGTTCTTTTCGCTGACGGCGAGGGCGGTGTGCTTCACCACGGCGAAGGTGGCGAAAGCATACATGTTGAAGAGATGGCGGCTCGCCTCCCCCGTAAGCTCCCCGGGCTCCGCCTCCGGCATCCGTTGCCGGTAGTGCCCCTCAAGGACAGTGATGGTGCGGTCCAATCGCTCACTCGCGATGGCGAAGATGAAGCCGAGCAGCCTGCGCCCCAGCCGGAAGACCTGGTCGGTGATGTCTACCAGCGCGTCCACCTTCCTGGCCGTGGCCTCGTTCCTCAGCACCTGGCCGAGGATCTCGATCGCCCTCATCGCGGTCACGATCTCGATGGACCTTTGCTGCTCGCTCCCGGGCTTCATGAGCGAGCCCCCCCGCTCTGACCTCAGCACGATCTCCCGGCGGGGGGGCGTGCTCGCCTCATGCTCGGCCCGCTGACCGTCCATGCGGTCGCGCATCGCGGCGAGGTTGTCGGACGGGGCACCCGGCGGGAGCACCAAGGCGTGGCCCTTGCCACACAGGCTATTGATGGCGGCCGTGTCGCAGACGAAATCGGTCTCGGCACACTCGGAGAACAGCCTCGATGCCTGCGCGGTCATCTCGCTCAGGACCGCCGGCGAGGTCGTAAGGTGCGCGAGGAAGACGAGGACGTTCGCGGCGTCCTCATGGTAAAGATCCCCGCAGAGCTGCCGGACATCGCCTATGGCCCCAGCGTCCTCGCCGTGGAGACGCTGGGCCAGGTGCCATGCGACGAAGTAACAGTACGTGTATGGCTGGCGGAACGAGACCAGGCCCCCTTCGACGCGCAGCACGCCGGCGGCCACCATGTCATCCCGCACCTCCTTGTAGTCCTGGCTGATCCCGTAGTCCTTGCGGTGTCGCTCATGGAAGAGTCGAGACTCCGCGTCCGTCAGCGCCTTCCTGTCGTTGGAATACAGCTCGTTCGCCAAGCCGCCGAGCCACACATACTTGCCGTTGACAGGCAGGTTCAGGCGGGACTTGGCCAGCGCCGCGGTGATCAGCGCCTGTAGCAGGTAGCCGTAGGAGCCATTCCGTGCGTGCAGCGGCTCCGGCGAGTCCGCGTGCTGCACGATGATCATCACCACCCACGGGTACTGCGGGATCGGGTTGTTGCGGAGGAACTGGTTGAGCAACCCGTTGATTAGCCCGACCCGGCCATCGAACTCGTCGCCCCCTTCCGAGTGACCGAGCGCCACCCAGTTCCGGACGAAACGGTCGCAGCGGGCGTGGCCGAAGGGGAGAATGCGGTAAGGCTCGTAAGCGAGCAGGGCGCTGGCCCCCGCACCCGGCGCCTCCGAGAACAGCTCGTCGAAGCAGAACTCGTCGCCGGCAACCACCACCGTCCGGCCGAACCGCCTCTCGATTTCGGAGACGAGATGTTCGCGCCTCCTCCTGTCCGCAGGGCCGAGGTGGAAATCGTCGAGGATCAGGACGCGCTTCCCAGGCTCGCCTTGCCAGTATTCCTCGGCCTTGATCACCTCGTACTGCTCCTCGACAAGATCCTCCAGGAGGCGGCCCAGACGTTCGACCGTGGCGTTCTTCAGGCGCCCACCCTCCACCAGGAGCGGCGCGTGCCCGCGCGCATGGAGGTCAGAGCATAGACGCCTTGACAGGCTACTCTTGCCGCAGCGGTCGGGCCCGAGCAGCAACACCCGCGGCGACTTCAGGACCATCTCAAGGACGCCGTCCCCCTTGACCCGCTGCCGGGTGCCGTCCACGTCCTCGTCGACCCGCGCCAGGTCCGGGTAGACGTAGAATTGCGACAGGCCGAGTTTGCCCTGTTTCGGGTGGAGCACGGGCAGCTCGGGGTCCTCCAACCGCTCCGCGAACGAGGGCCTCAGCCGGTACGCAAGCGCCGCGCGGCGGAGGTTCCGGCCGAGCGGTGACTCGACGGGCCCGACGGACCGGGTGAAAGCCCCTCCGGAGCCGTCCTGGCCCGCCCGCCAACGGTAGGTCGTGAACGCCTGCCGCTCCGCCTTGAAGTCAAGCCGCAGTACGTGGAAGCCGCAGATGTCGCCCTGCCCCTCGTGGAGCGTCTCCCCCTCGCGGTATTCGTAGCCCGCGGCACCGTGGACCTCCTCCCTCGTCCCCCTCCCCACATGCTCGTGCCCGGTCAAGATCATGTCGCTGATCTGCTCCACCCTGTCGCGCAACGGGCGCATGGCCTCGGGCTGCTTGAACCAATTGAACGGGTGATGTAGCAGGGTGATCTCGTAATCGGGTGCCGGCTCGGCGGGCGGCGGCTTGATCTCGTCGACCGGGTAGACCAGCGCCCCCTGCCCCTGCCCCCGCGTGCACATCCAGGACGAGTTGATCAGATGGAACCGGACCAGCTTGCCGGCAAACTCCCGATCGACCACGAAATAGTACGGGTCGCCCCTGCCGGGCGAGCCCCCAGGCGCGGCCCCTTCGGCGAAGGTGAAGTAGTCATCCAGCGCGGCCAGGACGGCAGCCTGGATCGCCGCCGCCGGGCGGGTGGACGCGGCGGCGACCGGAGGGGCGCTGAGGCTCGCGATGGCGAGGTCGCGCAGGCTCGGGTCGGCCGGCGAGACCACGTCATGGTTACCCGGCACGGCGAGCATAACCGGGCGGCACCCGGTCAGTCCTTCCACCTCGCCCGCGAGCGCCGCGAGGAACTGCCCGGCGACCTTGAAGCCAGGAACGAACCCCTTATCCGTGGCATCCCCGGTGAAGGCGATGACGATGCCCTTCAGGCCGGAGCCGGCCTCCGATTCAATGACCCGGGCGAGGGCGGCGGACCGACGCACGAGTGGGTCGGAGGATTCACGCAGGTGGGAGTCGCTCAGGTGGGCGATCAGGACGACGCACATGGATCGATCCCCCCACTTCACACATCGCCCTGTGGGCGGGACGGGCCGAAGCGCCCGGTTACCGAACAGGGTGCCGCATTATCCCGCGCTGCCTCCCCCTTCGCAAGCTCAGCAACGACATTAGAGTCGCTGCGCGATAAAGCGTCTGGGGCATAGGATACGGGGATGACACAC
>CAZVZK010000267.1:0-8666 GCA_964630925.1 uncultured Alcaligenaceae bacterium | reverse complement strand
GGGGCGGCGACCGCGGCGGCGACCGCGGGCGTGGCGGCCGCGAGCCGCGCGCCGAGGCGGCCCCCGCCCCCGCCGAGGAGCCGCGTGTCGATTGATCGGGTATCGGCCCCATCCGCCCCATCGGTCCTATCCGTCCCCTGGGGCGGATGGGGCCACTGAGGCGAATGAGGGCCCACCGTGCCGAGCAACCCCTACACCGACCTGGCCGAGCTGGCCGGCGGCTTCATCCACGACATCAAGAACCACCTCGGCACGCTGGGCCTAAACCTCCAGCTCCTCGCCGAGGACTTCGAGTCGCCCGAGGGGCCGCGTGACCGCCGCGTGGCCGAGCGGGTCACCCGCATGCAGGGCGAGTGCGCCCGCCTCGTGGACCTCGCCAACGACTTCCTCAAATTCGCCCGCGTCAAGGACCTCGAGCTGCACGAGGCCGACCTCCTCGCCGTCGTCGAGGAGATGATCGACTTCGTCGGCCCCGTCGCCCGCCAGCACGGCGTCTCCATCAACTGCTACGTCCCCACCGGCCTCAAGGTCGCCCTCGACGCCCCCCTCTTCAAGCAGGCCCTCCTCAACCTCATCCTCAACGCCCAGCAGGCCATGCCCGACGGCGGCGAGCTGACCATCCAGGCCGCACCGTCCGACGAGGACGTCGCCCTCACCCTCATCGACACCGGCAAGGGCATGTCCGCCGACACCCTCGCCCGCGCCTTTCAGCCGTTCTACTCCACACGCGAGGGCGGCACCGGCCTCGGCCTGCCCACCACCAAACGCATCGTCGAGGCGCACGGCGGCACCATCCAGGCGGAGAGCGCCCCCGGCACCGGCACGCGATTCACCATCCGCCTGCCCGCCGTCGGCGCACGCCCGAAGCCCGCCGTCCCGGGAATCCTGTGCATCCTCGACGGCGTCCGCATGCCGCTGGCGGACGCCCGCGTCTCCGTCCTCGACCGCGCCTTCGTCTTCGGCGATGCCATCTACGAGGTGCTGCGCCTCTACGCCGGCAAGCCGTGGCTGGAGGACGAGCACTTCGCACGCCTCGAACGCAGCCTGCGCGAGGTGCGCATCGGCGGCGTGGACATGCCGAAGCTCCGCCGCCAGATGTACGAGCTGATCGCCGCCGGCCCGTACCGCGAGGGCATCGTCTACATCCAGGTGACCCGCGGCGTCGCCCCGCGCGCCCACGCCTTCCCCGCCGGCGTCAAGCCGACCGAGCTGATGTGGGTGCAGGAGACGGGCGACCCCTACGCCGAGAAGCGTGACAAGGGCGTGGCGGTGGTCTTGCAGCCGGACCTGAGGTGGAAGCGCTGCGACGTGAAGAGCGTCAACCTGCTCGCCAACGTGCTGGCGAACCAGGCGGCGAAGGAGGCGGGCGGGGCCGAGGCCATCCTGTACACCCCCGACGGCACGCTGACCGAGGCGACGCACTCATCCTTCTTCGGCGTCAAGGGCGGCGTGGTGCGGACGACGCCGCTGTCGAACGCCATCCTTCCGGGGATGACACGTGGCTTCCTGACGCGGCTGATCGAGGGCGTTGGGCTGACGCTGGAGCAGCGTTCGCTGCACCGCGACGAGCTGCCGGATTGCTCCGAGCTGTTCCTGTCGGGCACATCGCTGGAGGTGTGTCCGATCACCCGCGTGGACGAGATGGCGGTGGGCGACGGCAAGCCCGGCCCAGTTGTGCGGCGGTTGCAGGAGGCGTTCCGGGCCGCGGTGCGCGAGCTCGTCAATCAAGTGTAGCCGCGACGCGCAGCGGAGCGTCGAACGAAAAAAGGCGGGCGGGCCGGTTCGGACCGGCCCGCCCGCTGGATGTTGTCCGGAGACAGGATCACCAGTTGCTGCCGAGGATCTCGCCGCCGTCGGCGGTGTTGGCCTGGTTCCAGGTCAGGACGGAGACGCCGGCGGAGATGGAGCGGCCGCTGCCGTCCATCAGGCCGACCTGCAGGCTGCCGGTCGAGCAGCCCTGCGGCACGCGCTCATCGGCGGCGGTGATGGCCGGCTTGATCTGGAAGGCATACGTACCAGTCTGCAAGGTCGAGGTGAAGCCGGTCGCGGTGGCGGGGTTACCGCCGGCGGTGGTGTAGTACGAGGCGGCAGAGTTCCAGGGGTGCGCGACCTGGGCGCCGGCCGTGCTGCGGCCGATGGCGTAGCGCTCGGCGATCCAGACGGTGTTCGAGGTGCCGTCGGTGATACCGACGATGGAGATGCCCTGGGTGCTCGAGCCGCCGAGGGCCCAGTAGCTCGTGCCGTAGCTCGTGTTGACCGAGGTCGGGCTGTTGGTGACGTCGGCGGGGGCGAGGTACGTCTTGACCGGCTGGGCGGCCGCGCCGGCGGTGGTGATGTTCTTGTAGAGCGGCTCCTGCTCGATGTAGGGCAGGAGGTGGAGGAAGGTCGAGCCGGTGATGCCGCCGGAGCCGATGGTGCCGTAGTAGGAGGGCATCTGCGTCCCGCCGTAGGCGCTGGCGATGGCGTGCATGCCGATGCCCATCTGCTTGATGTTGTTGGCGGACTGCATGCGTGCGGCGGCCTCGCGGACCTTCTGCACCGCGGGCAGGAGGAGGCCGATGAGGATGGCGATGATGGCGATGACGACCAGCAGCTCGATCAGCGTGAAGCCCGAACGCTGCTTCCGGACAGAGGACATGCTCATCAGAATCCCTCTAGATTCAGAACGAGAATAAGGGGGTCCGGATCACGACTCCGGACAACATCTTCATCGGACCTCATCGTCGGCTGCTCACCCCATCAGACAGGATTCCGGCAAGAAGTCGTGATTATTCTTCAGCCGGATCGTCTCCCCGTTCCAGGCACGTACATGGAGCCGGGGGCCGGAGCGGCGAGCCGGAGAGGCGGCCCGCTGGTCGTCGGGAAAGGTGCGGAGGCGCGATTTGAGATTCAGTATGACGCTTCACGCACGCATCGTCAACGCCCTTCCTTCATTTTTTCAAGGCCAGATCCGACCACCCCGCACGTCTTGCATCGCGGGTCGCGGCGCACCCGGGCACGCCGGAACGACAGGGAACGAAGGTCCGCCAGGAGCATCCGCCCGTCCGCCTGCTCGCCCAGCCCGGCCAGCATCTTGATCGCCTCCACCGCACCCAGGCAGCCAACCACCCCCGCCACGGCACCGATCACCGGGAACTCGCGCCGCCAGTGCGGCGGCTCCTCCGGGTACAGGCACCCCAGGCACGGCGTCCGCCCCGGCACCACCGCCATCACCTGCCCCTCCATCTCCCACATGGCGCAGTCGATCAGCGGCTTCCCCTGCCGCACCGCCGCCGCGTTCAACGCCAAACGCTCCCCGAACCGCGGCGCGCACCCCACCGCCAGGTCGGCCATCCCCATCAGCCGCCCGGCGTTCTCCTCCGTCACGTTCTCGGGCACCGCCACCACGTCCAGACGCGGGTTGATCTCGCGCAGGCGGCGGCCGGCCAGCTCCACGCGCGGGCTGCCGATGCCGGCGTGGCTCATCAGGATCTGCCGGTTCAGGTCGCTGGCACGCAGCACCCCCGCGTGCGCCAACACCAGCCGCCCCACCCCCGCCGCCGCCAACTGCTGCGCCGCCGCCCCGCCGACGCCCCCCACGCGCGACACCAGGACGCTAGCCGCCTTCAGCCTCTCCTGCCCCTCCCAACCCAACCCGCGTACCCACGACTGCCACTCGTAGACCGCACGCTCCTCGTCGTCCAGGGCGCCCCCCGCGATCGGCGTCATCACCGTCACCTCGCAATCGCCGTCGATGACCGCCTCGGGCGACAACTGCTCCTCGCCCCGGAAGATCAACAGCGTGCGCCGCGGCCCTGCGTCATCCAGCAGCATGCCTGCCACGGCGGGGTTAGCCGCCGCCACCGCCGCGAGGATGGACGCCGTCGTCGCCGGCCCGGACATGATGATCTCGTCCGACGGCCGCCCCGCCGCCGCCCGCAGCTGCGCCAGATAGCTCACCCGCACCCTCATCTCGGGCCTCCTCGCGCACCCCGCCGCCCTCGATCACGAACAGCCGGTCCGCCAACGCCCGCGCCTCGGCCCGCCCGTGCGTGACGTGCAACGCCGTCACCCCCTCGTGCCGCTGCACGCGCTTCAACAGGTCCATCATGCCGCAGCGCGTGTCCTCGTCCAGGGCGCTGAGCGGCTCGTCGAGGAGCAACACGGGCGGACGCCCCGCCAGCGCCCGCCCCAGCGCCACGCGCTGCGCCTCGCCGCCCGACAGCCCCGCGGGACGCCGCCCCAGCAGGTGCCCGATGCCCAACAGCTCCGCCATCTCCTCGACGCGTCCGGCGATGCGGCCCGCCGCCGCGCCGCGCACCTCCAGCGCGAACGCCAGGTGTTCGCGCACCGTCATCGACGGGAAGAGCGCCAGGTCCTGCGGGACGTAGCCCACGCCACGCTCGCCGGGCCGCAGGCCCGTCACGTCGCGCCCCATCAGCTCGACCCGACCCGCATCGATGGCACGCAGGCCGGCGACGGCCTCCAGCAGCGTCGTCTTGCCGCAGCCGGTGCGGCCCATGAGGACGGCGTACTCCCCCGTGGCGACGGTGAGGGTCACCGCCGGCAGGGTGAAAGCCCCCACACGCACCGAGACGCCACTGAGTGCGATCACCGACCACTCCAGTCAGGGCGGGACAGGAGTCATCCTATCCCGACGATCCGTACCCTGACCACGTCCGGGGATCGGGGGATGATGCCATGTCGATGCCGTTCGACGCCACGTTGAAGGACCTGGGGGCGATCAACCCCGCCGACTTCCTGACGCTGTTCGACTCAGCGCCGGGCGCGCCGGTGAAGGTGCTGAATGTGGACCTGTCCACGGTGACGGCAGGGGCGGACCTGGTGATCGGCCTGGGCGACCCCCTCACGGAGATCGTCCACCTCGACTTCCAGTCGGGCGCGAACGCCAAGAAGGGCCGCGACGTGCTCGTCTACAACGCGCTCTTGCACCGGCACTACGAGGTGCCCGTCCACAGCGTCCTCGTCCTGTTGCGCCCGAAGGCGGCCCACTCCGAGGTGGACGGCCACATCAACTATGCGGCGCGTCCGCGCCGTGGTAAGATGGACTTCGGCTACGAGGTCGTCAGGCTGTGGACGAAGCCCGCCGAGGACCTGCTGACCGGGCCCGCCGGCGGGCTGCCGTTGGCCTTCCTCGGGGAGCTGCCGGCGGGTGTCGAGGAGGGCGAAGGGCTGGCGGCCGTCGCCTCGCGTGTCTGGCGGCGCATCAAGGACGAGGCCCCTCCGGGGATGGCGGCCCGGCTGCGGGTGTCGGCGTTCGAGATGCTGTGCCTGCGTGTGAAGAGGATCGAGGCGAGGGCCATTCTCATGGACATCCCGGCGGTGCGCGAGTCCGAGGGCACCCTGCTGATGCAGGAGATCGCCCAGGAGATCACCATCAAGAAGGCCATCCTCCAGCTAGGCCGCAAGCGCCTGGGCCAGGAGGACGAGGCCGCCCACGCCCGTCTCGACGCCGAACACGACCTCGAACGCCTCGAGCGCATCCACGGCCGGCTCGTCGATCCCGTCCTGCCCTCCTGGCAGGACCTCCTCGACACCCCCTGAAACGGCGTCACACCTTCGACAGCCCCCAGACGCGCACCACCGCCAGCACCAGGGCCGCCGCCACCACCATCAGCAGCGACACCGCCACCGCCCCGTGCAGGTTGCCCACCGACAGCTCCAGGAACACCGTCGTCGGCAGCACCTCCGTGCGCATCCGCGTCGCCCCGGAGAACACCAGGATCGGCCCGAACTCCCCCAGGCTCCGCGTCCACGCCAGCGTGAACGCCGTCACCATCCCACGCCAGGCCTCCGGCAGCACCACGCGCCAGAACGCCTGGGCGTGGCTGCACCCCAGCGTCAACGCCACCTGCTCGCGGCGCACCGGGATCTGGTCGAAGGTGATCCGCATGGTCCGCACCGCGAACGCCGCCGCCACCGCGAGCTGCGCCAGGATCACGCTCGGCACCGCGTACGTCACCGGGAAGACGCGGTTGATCGCCCGCCCCGGCGCGGTCTGGAACAGGATCAGCAGGCTCAGCCCCACCACCAGCGGCGGCAGCACGATGGGGATGTCAAGCAGCGCGTCGAGGAACGTCTTGCCGGGGAACTCGTGCCGCGACATCAGGTAGCCCAATGGGACCGCCACCCAAAGCGACAGGATCGCGGTGATCGTGCAGGTCACCAGGCTCAGGTAGATCGAGTACAGGATCTCGCGGCTCTGCAACGCCTGCCACAGCCGGCCCGGCGACGAGAACGAGGCGTCCGCCGCCAGCATCGCCACGATGAGCAGCACGTACACGCCGCCGAGGACGAGCGCGACGGCGAAGAACGGCCCGTCGGAGGGCACCCGCAATCGCCCCTCATCCTTCATGCTGCTTCCAGGTGAAGCCGCCATCGACGAAGCGTTGGCGCGACTCCTCGGCCCGGATGGCGTCGAGGAGCCGGGCCGCGAGGCGCCGGTGCGGCGAAGCCTTGCCGACGGCGAATGGCTGCTCGGCGAACGCGCACGGGATGTCGATGGCGATGGCCTCCAGGCTAGCGGCGTGGCCCGCGGCGTTCGTGATGTATGCGACGACGGCGTCCAGCGACCCCGTCAGCATCTGGTTGACGAGCAGGTCGCCGGTCGGCGACTGCACCTTGACGTTCTTCATCACCACGTCCGTTGACTTGTCCTGCTTCAAGGTCCGCTGGGTGAGGACGCCCATCGCGCACTGCTTCTCGTGGCCGATGCCCACGCGCAGGCCCGGCTTGCCGAGGTCGCGCAGGCGCTTGATGCCGTGCGGGTTGCCCTTGTGGACGAGGAGCACGAGCTGGTTGCCCGACACCGTCGCCGGGCGCCCGAACAGGTCGGCCACCTGATCCATGAACTCCCGGTCGCAGGCGAAGAAGGCGTCCGTGGCCTCGCCCGTCTTCATCTCCGCCACCAGGATGCCGCAGCCGTTGTAGCTCGTCGTCACGCGGACGCCCTCACGCTCCTGGAACAGCGTCAGCGTCTTCTGCAACGCGGGCCGCAGCATCGCCCCGGCACGCAGGCGCAGCTCGGGCGTCGCGCCGCCGTCGAACGGGTCGCCACCCGCCGGAGTGTACCCCTCCGCGGCGAAAGCCTTCGCCCCCTCATCGTCCGCCGCCAGGAAGCGTGCGAAGCGGAGCGCCTCCGCCGGCTGCTCGCAGGCCGACACCACACACGCCGACAGCGTCGCCGCCCGGCCCTCCAGCGCCGGGGCCGGCACCGCCTCCAGCCCGTCGAGGGCGCGGACGGTGATGTCCCAGACGATGCCGGCGTCGGCGGCGCCGACCTGGATGTCGGCGGCCACGTCGTTGACCGTCGGCTTGGTGACGACGACGAGCTTCTCGTAGGCGGCCCATTGCCCGGCGGCGGCGAGGGCGTCGCGTGCCACCTTGCCAACGGCGGCGGCCTCGGGGTTGGCGTGCGAGACACGCCCCCCGCCCGCCAGAAGCCCAGCGAGCCCGGCGATGCCCTTCGGGTTGCCCCTGGCGACGGCGAGGACGGGCTTCATCGTGGCGAGGGGCAGCACCTCGGCGATCAGGCCCTTCTTGCGGGCGATCGCGACGTACACATCATCCGCCGGGATGAACAGGTCGGCCTGAGGAGCGACCTGGAGCGACGACAGCAGCGTGTTCGATCCGCCGTACTGCAGCTGCACATGGACGCCGAATCGCCTCTGGTAGTCGGCTGCGAGGGCGGCGACGGGCGGCTTGAGCCCGGCGGCGCAGAACACAACCAGCTTGCCGCTCCCCCTGCGGGCGGAGAACCACGAGGGCACGTCGAGCGCCAGCACGGCCACCAGCGCCGCAAGCACGGCGAGAGAGGCGAGGGCGGCGTGCCAGGTGGCGCGGGGGGACATCGTGGCGGCTCCGGGGCATCTCTCATCATAGGACGCCTACGACGCCTGGGACACCTACTTCGGTAGGCGTCCCAGGCGTCGTAAGTGTCCTACGGCCTTCGCTCAGGCGCTCTTCTTCTCAGCGTGCAGGGCGAGGTCGAACAGCTTCCGCTCGCCCTTGATGACCGCCCCGTCAACGACGTACTTGGACTTGTGCTCCATGTCGGGCAGCTCGTACTGGATGTCGAGCATCACCTCCTCGATGATCGACCGCAGCCCGCGCGCCCCGGTGTCGCGCTCCTTCGCCCGGCGGGCGATCTCGCGCAGGGCCGACTCGTCGAACTCGACCTCCGCCCCCTCCATCTCGAACAGCTTCTGGTACTGGCGCACCACCGCGTTCTTCGGCTCGGTGAGGATGCGCATCAGGGCGTCCTCGTCGAGCGGGTTGAGCGGGGCCAGCACCGGCAGACGCCCGATGAACTCAGGGATCATGCCGAACTCGATCAGGTCGTCGCTCGTCACCTGGGCCAGCATCTCGCCCACGTCACGCTCGCGGCCGCCGCCGACGCCGCCGAAGCCGAAGGTCCGCTTGCCGATCCGCTTCGAGATCACCTGGTCGAGGCCGACGAATGTCCCGCCGCAGATGAACAGGATGTTCGACGTGTCGACCTGGATGTATTGCTGCTCGGGGTGCTTGCGCCCGCCCTGCGGCGGGACGTTGCTGACGGTGCCCTCCAGCATCTTCAGAAGGGCCTGCTGCACGCCCTCGCCGGACACGTCGCGGGTGATGCTGACGTTCTGGCTGGTCTTGGCGATCTTATCGACCTCGTCGATGTA
>CAZVZK010000266.1:0-8716 GCA_964630925.1 uncultured Alcaligenaceae bacterium | reverse complement strand
GGCCGTATCCTCCCTATTCCTATCAACGCCCGTTTCATTCACAACCTCTCAGGCGGGCGACGATGAAACGCGTGAGGAGTGCGACGGTGGAGGCGGGGAGCCTCGCGGCCTCGAAGACGGGCTAGGCGAAAGGCGGGGAATCCTCGAAGATCATGGGGGCTCACTTTGCGGAACAGCTTTCGCCCGGGGTCGTCCCCCTTGCCCAGGTGGCCCGTGCCGAGCGCGATCTCCCCCTTGGGCACCTCGACCCGGCACGCCTCGCCGCCCTCCCGGACGAGCTGGAGGCGGGCTGCACCGCCGCCGACATCCTCGCGCATCTCCGGTCACACGGCCCGCATGTCCGTGGATGCTGGGCCCTCGACCTCATGCTGGCAAGGGGTGATCCCATGACCGAGGCTGACTGGCTGGCGTTCGACGACCCCGTCGAGATGCTCAAGGACATCGGACGCAGGCTGACCGTCCGCAAGGGGCGGCTCGTCGCCTGCGCCCTGTGCCGGCGGATCTGGGACAGGCTGGAGCCGACCAGCCGTGACGCCGCCGAGATGGCCGAGCGCTACGCCGACCGAGGCGTGACGAAGCGTGCGGTGGCGGCGGCCCGCCCCGCGATCCTGAAACCCGCCCAGGATATCCGGGAGTACTGGAGGCGTTCGGCGGCGCTCTCCTGCTTCCAGGCCTTCGAGGAGCTGGCCGACGTGGCGGCCTGGGGGGCGGCCAGGGGCGTGATGGGGGCGATCTCCGGCAACGCTGACACACGCGACTCCTGGGCTCACGAGAGGAAGCTCCAGGTGGCGCTGGTGCGTGACATCCTCGACAACCCGTTCCGGCCACGTCCCCAACTCCCCGCACCAGCGCCGCACGTCCGGGGCCTCGCGCAGGCGGCCTACGACGAGCGTGCCCTGCCCAGCGGCCACCTGGATCCCGCCCGCCTCGCCGTCCTCTCCGATGCGCTGGAAGAAGCCGGCTGCACCGACGCCGACATCCTGACCCACCTGCGTTCGCCCAGCCCGCACGTCCGCGGCTGCTGGGCCCTGGACCTCGTACTCGCCCGGGGGTGAACCATGACCGAGGCGGAGTGGCTGACGTGCGACGACCCGGAGCGGATGCGGGCGTTCGTCTGGGATGGCATGAGCCTGCGCAAGCGCCGCCTGTTCGCGGCGGGCGGGGCGCGTCGCTCGTGGGGGCTGCTCGGCGACGCCCGCAGCCGCCGGGCCGTCGAGGTTGCCGAGCGCCACGCCGACGGCCTGGCCGATGACGCCGAGCTGGCCGCCGCCTGTCAGGACGCCGACGAGGCGCAGTTCAGCGTCTGGAAGGAGGTCGGCGGCGCCTCGGAAGCCCCCAGGCCGTTGCCGGACTGGTGGTACGCGAGCCTCTGGGCACATTGGGCCACAGGCGATGTGGAGGAGAACGATTACCAGGTTGACGAGCTGTACCACCGGGGCGTGCCGGCCACGGCCCAGGCGGACATCCTCCGCGACCTCGTGCCCCATCCCACATCACGATTGGTGCCGCCGGCCAAGGTGGGCGCGGACGCGGGGCGGCTGGCGCGGCACGCCTACGAGGCCCGCGACTGGGCCGCCCTCGCCGTCCTGGCCGACGCGCTGGAGGAGGACGGCTGCGCGGACGCCCGCCTGCTGACGCATCTGCGTTCGCCCTGGCTCCATGTTCGCGGGTGCTGGGCGTTGGACCTCGTGCTGGGCATGGGGTGACCTCGTTCGCCTTCCGGCATAGGATGCCCTCGCCCGCCGCACGAGATCGACTCACATGCACACCCTCGCCGCCCTCCTGCTCCTTCACGCCCCCGCCGGGCCGTGGGACGTGAAGGCCCTCCAGGCCGCCGTCGTCAAGCCCGCGTGGGGCGAGACGCTCGGCAAGGCCCGCGAGGTGTACTACCGCGGCGAGCCGCTCGCCGGCAAGCCGACGCGTGTCTTCGCCTACTACGCCCGGCCCGAGGGCGAGGGGCCGTTCCCGGCGGTGCTGCTCGTCCACGGCGGCGGGGGCAAGGCGTTCCCGAAGTGGGCCGAGCACTGGGCCGCCCGCGGCTACTGCGCCCTGGCGATGGACCTCGCCGGCCACGGGCCCAAGGGCAGGCTCGCCGACGGCGGGCCGGGGCAGGGCGACGATGTGAAGTTCCGCGACTTCACGGAGAAGGACGCCCGCGATATGTGGACGTATCACGCCGTCGCCGCCGTCATCCGCGGGCACAACCTCCTCGCCGCCCTGCCTGAGGTGGACCGGGATCGCGTGGCCGTCACGGGCATCAGTTGGGGCGGCTATCTCACGTGCATCGTCGCCGGCCTCGACGGACGGCTCAAGGCTGCCGTGCCCGTCTACGGCTGCGGCTTCCTGCACGAGAACAGCGTGTGGAAGCCGCGCCTCGATGGCTTCACCCCGGCCCGGCGCGACAGGTGGGTGGACGCCTTCGACCCGTCGAAGCACCTGCCGGGCGTCAAGTGCCCCATCCTCTTCCTCAACGGCACCAACGACTTCGCCTACCCGCTCGACAGCTACAAGAAGTGCTTCGCCCTCGTCACCGCGCCCAAGACGCTGTCGGTCCGCGTCCGGCTGCCGCACGGCCACATCTGGACCTTCGGCGAGGTCGATGCCTTCATCGACAGCCACCTCAAGAAAGGCACGCCACTCCCGGCCCTCGGCGAGATGAAGCGCGACGGCGACACCATCTCGGCCTCGCTCAAGATCGACGGCAAGGCGAAGGCGGCGCACCTGCACCACGCGGCGGCGTCCGGGCCGTGGCAGAAGCGCGAGTGGAAGTCGATGCCGGCGGAGGTCAAGGGCGGGCGTGTGGTGGCGAAACTGCCGGCGGGACGGCCGCTGGAGTACTACCTCGGCGTCACCGACGCGCGGGGCCTGGAGGTCAGCACACCGCACGAGGTCGCGGTGGAAGGCGGGGAGTGAGGGCTGCGTGAAACGAGCCGTGTCATTCGGCCGTGGAGGGGCGTCTCATGGTCCCGGATTCGGCGTTCCCCGGCCCGCCCCCTCTCTGCCGGGAGGATGGGTTGAGGCTGATCGATCACCTCGGCCGGTTCGAGTCGCCGGCCGGGACGTTCCTGACGTTCGTGATGATCCCGGCCGAGGAGCGGATCGGGGAGTGGCGATACGCGGGGGCCGCCACGTCACTCGCCGAGGCCGTCCGGCGGGTCGGGTGGTTCTGCGCGGCGATGGGGGGCGGCCACGACGAAGGGGTTGCGATGTTGCGGCGTCTGCTGGAGCCGGAGGTCTGGGAGGAGGGCTGGCACTTCCCGGCGGAGGCGCCCGTGGTGGTTTCGGGGCCGAGCCGCCTGGTGTTGTGTGTCCAGGGGGACGCCCCCTACGACGACGTGGGGGTCTGCATCGTGGAGGTGGCGGCGTTGGCCGGGTCAGGGTACGAGGGGCGCGTCCCGGAGACGGAGCGGCCGATGGGATGGGACGATGCGGAGGGGTGACAAGGCGGGCACGCCGCCCCGTGGACGGCCGGAGTGCGTCGAGGGTGCCGCTTCTCCGAGGCGTGACACCACCCGGCCTGCCCCGAGAACGGGGCCACCCGCCACTTCGGGGGAAGTGGCGGGTGGATAGGGTGTTCGCCTCTCGCGGACCGCGGCCGGCATCCGGCCGGGCGCCGACCCTCAGTCCGCGTTCATGCTCTCGTACAACTTGCCCAGGGCCTCACTCTCGATCTGGCGGACACGCTCGCGGGTCAGGCCGAGGCTCTCGCCGATCTCCTTGAGAGTCTTCTGCTCGCCCCCGTCGAGGCCGAAGCGCATCCGCAGCACCGTCGCCTCGCGGGCGTCCATTTTGTCGAGGAGGTCCATGACGTGGTGCAGCACGTCGGCCTCGACCATCTCCGTGTCGGGGGCCTTGGTGTTGCTGTCCATCAGCATCTCGTCGAGGGACCAGCCGCTGTCGGCCTGGTCGCTCTGCGGCGCGGAGTTGTAGACGCGGATCGCCTTCTTGATGATGTTGAGCTTCTTCTTGGGGAGGTCCATGAACTTGGCGACCTCCTCCTGTGTCGGCGGACGCCCCAGCTCCTCCTGCAGCTTCGCCGTCGCCCGCTTCCACTTGGCCAGCAGCTCGACCATGTACGCCGGGATGCGGATCGTCTTGCCCGTGTTAACCAGGGCGCGCTTGATCGACTGCTTGATCCAGTAGCTGGCGTAGGTGCTGAACCGCGTGCCCATGTCGGCGTCGAAGCCCTCGACCGCACGCAGCAGCCCCAGGTTGCCCTCCTCGATCAGGTCCTGCAACGCCAGACCCTTGCCGGTGTAGGCGCGGGCGATGTTGACGACGAGGCGCAGGTTGGCGCGGACCATCTGGTCGCGGGCCTCCGCGTCCTGCTGCGCGATGCGGTAGGCCAGCTCGCGCTCCTGCT
Organism: uncultured Alcaligenaceae bacterium; assembly: GCA_964630925.1. Lineage (GTDB taxonomy): Bacteria > Planctomycetota > Planctomycetia > Gemmatales > Gemmataceae > RGDT01. Next base: position 4,353 of record CAZVZK010000266.1, on the reverse strand, counting down.
CGGCGTTGAGCAGCGGCGTCTCGTTGATCTCGCGGAGGTAGGTCTCGAGGGGAGACTGGACGGAGTCCGTCCGCAAGCGGCGGGGTCGTGTCATGTGGGGAGTTCCAGCGCGGTGTTGACTCTGCCGTCCAGTTCAGCGTAGGCCACAATTGGCGAGAATGCCAGCGACCTTTCGGGCGGGGCAAGAATTTCCGGCGGGGCTCACGTCCCGCACGAAGCGTCCATGCCGTGCCGAACTGGTATCGTCCGATGGCGTGCGGCGCGTCAAGCGGACGGGGCGGGGGGGCGGGTGAAACCTGGGCGGTCCGACGGCAGGGCGGGGACAACCGGGCGCACCGCGCCAGCCGGAAGGGCCGGCGGTTCACGGGGTGGGCCGGAACGAGGCCAGGAAGCGGGCGGCGTCCGCCGACTCGACGTAGGCGGGCGTGCCGATGACGGACAGCTGGTAGCGGCGCCCGTTGAGGAAGAAGATCTTCACCTTCAGCTTCCCCTTGTTGTCCGGCAGGTCGGCGCTGAGCAGGCGGGCGGGGTGCTTGTCGGCCACCATTTCCTTCTCCTCCGTCCAGTTGCCGGCCCCGGTGTTCTTGAGGATGGCGTCGCGGGCCTGGTCCGTGCGCGCCTCGACCTCGCCCGCTGGGACGGCCATCTCCCGGTACGCCACCTGCATCGCGCCGTCGGGGTGCTGGCTGCCGTGCAGGCTGTGCGTCACCCCGGACGCCTGCCGGGTCTCGACCTTCGGCTCGGGGTAGAGGAGCACCGTGAACGACTTGTCGGGGGGGGAGTACTCCTTCAGCTCCCCCTTGCCGCACCCGGCCAGGGACACCGCGACCAGCGCCAGCAACGCATACCGCATGGAGCGAATCTCCGGGGCCGCCTGCTTGCCGTCATTCGGGAGGCACGCAGGCCGAGGGCCATACGGGTCACGCCTTGATCATGTCGCGCACGGTCTGGCCGCTGGGGATCATCGGCAGCACGTGCTCCTGGTACGGCACCATCACGTCGAGGACGTACGGCCCCTTGCTGTCCAGCATCTCCTCCAGCGCCGCGTCGAGGTCGCCCTTGGCCACGGCACGCCGGCTGCCGCAGCGGAACCCCTTCGCCAGCGTCACGAAGTCGGGGTACGGCTCCTCCGCGTGACCGGCGCCGAGGTAGGTGTGCCCCCGGTTCCCCTCGAAGAAGCGGTCCTCCCACTGCACCACCATGCCCAGGTGCTGGTTATTGAGCAGCAGGACCTTCACCGGCAGACGCTCGGTGAAGCACGTCGCCAGCTCCTGGATGTTCATCAGGAACGAGCCGTCGCCGTCGATGTCGATGCACGTCTTCAGCGGGAACGCGGCCTGGGCGCCCATCGCCGCCGGCAGGCCGAACCCCATCGTCCCCAGCCCGCCCGAGGTCAGCCAGTGCCGCGGCTTGTTGAACTGGAAATACTGGGCCGCCCACATCTGATGCTGGCCCACGCCGGTGCTGACGATGGTCTCGTCGAGCTGGCCCCGGTCCCGCAGGATCTCCCACAGGCGGCGGATGGCGTGCTGCGGCAGGATGGCGTCGTCGCGGTCGGCGTAGCGCAGCGGCTCCTCCTCGCGCCAGCGCTCCACCTGACGCAGCCACTCGGCGTGACGCACCGGCTTGCCCTCCGGGGGCGGCGGCTCGGCGTCGATCAGGCGGTTCATGTCGTGCAGCGCCTGGCACACGTCGGCGTGGATGGGCAGGTGCGCCACCTTGTTCTTGTTCAGCTCGCTGGGGTCGATGTCGATGTGGACGATCTTGCCGTGCTTGGCGAACTCGCTGAGCTTGCCGGTCACGCGGTCGTCGAACCGCACGCCGAACGACAGGAGGAGGTCCGCCTCGTTGATCGCGTAGTTCGAGTAGACCGTCCCGTGCATGCCGAGCATGTGCAGGCAAAGATAATGGTCGGCGGGGAAGCCGCCCAGGCCGTGCAGGGTGAGGGCGACGGGGATGCCCATCTTCTCGGCGAAGGCGCGGAGGTGCTGGTGGGCGCCGGAGCTGACGATGCCGCCGCCGGCGTAGATGATCGGCTTCTTGCTCGCCTTCACCATCTCGATGACGCGGGTCAGCTCCTCGCGGGTGGCGCGGCGGTCGGGGCGGTAGCCCGGCAGGTCCATCGGCGGCGACCAGTCGTGGACGGCGATCTTGCGCATCTGCACGTCCTTGGGCACGTCGATGATGATCGGGCCGGGCCGGCCGGTGGAGGCGATGTGGAACGCCTCCTTCACGATGCGGGGGATGTCCTCGGTGCGCTGGATGAGGTAATGGTGCTTGGTGATGGCCCGGCACACCTCGACGATGGGGGTCTCCTGGAAGGCGTCGGTGCCGATGACGGGGGTGCCGACCTGCCCGGTGATGGCGATGATGGGGCAGGAGTCCATCTTGGAGTCGGCGAGGCAGGTGACGAAGTTGGTGGCGCCGGGGCCGCTGGTCGAGACGCACACGCCGACCTTGCCGGTGGCGCGGGCGTAGCCCGCGGCGCCGAATCCGCCGCCCTGCTCGTGGCGTGGCAGGATGGTGCGCAGCCGCCCCTCGACCTGGGTGAGCGACTGGTGGATGGGCATGCTGGCGCCGCCGGGGTAGGCGAAGACGACGTCGACGCCGTGGTCGAGCAGGCACTGGACGAGGATCTGCGAGCCCGACATGGGCGTGTTGGGGCGGTCCGCGTGCGTCATCGCTTCTGCTCCGGGTGGGGGCAAGGTCCTGGCTATTCTAGCGATTCCGGGCCGTGGATGCAAAAGGCTGGTCGCCCACGGCCGCCCGCCAGCCCGAGCGCCGATCCGGGCCTCGGCGGCCAGCGTCACCGCCATCCCTTCTCCTCGGTTCACGCGGGCGGCGGATCGGGCTGGCTTTCGCCTCGCTTTCCGGTGTAAAGTGAGCCCCCGAACAAGGAGGCCCTCGCATGTCCCTCGCCCCGCCCCTCCCCGCGCCCGTGCCGTCGGCCTGGGGCCGCTGGCTTCCGTTCCTCGCCTGGGTGGGCTTCGTCGTCTGCGTCTTCCACCCCGGCTCCGCCGCCTTCTCCTGGGTCGGCAAGCAGCCCTGGGGCGACAAGATCGCCCACGTCCTCCTTATCGGCACCGCCGCCTTCCTCCTCGATCACGCCCTCGCCCGCCGCCGCGTCCGCGTGTGCGGCTGCGCCGTGCCCCTGGGCGGACTGGTGGTCGCCGTCGGCATGACCGCCGAGGAGGTCTCGCAGATCTGGATTCCGGGCCGGTCCTTCGAGTGGGGCGACCTGGCGGCCAACTACATCGGCGTCACGGCGGCGTGGGCGGCGTCGGCCTGGATCCGGCCCGCGCCTGCCGGCCCGAGCCCGCCGGCCCCTCTTGCTTCCATCCAATGAAAATCGTGCTGGCCCGTGACCAGGGCGTGGCCTAGACTTGGGCATTCCCCTCTCTTGCCCCCACGGACTGAGGCAGGACCATGCCGTCTCTCGGCTTCGCCGCATTCGACCCCGCCCACTGGACCACCTGGGTGACCTGGGGCGCGGGGGCCGGGGTCACCTGCCTGGTCCTCGGATGCAGGGCACTCTACGGGTACTGGCGGCGGTGGCGCCTGGCCGACGCCTCGCGGGAAGAAGACCTGCCCTGGCAGGCCCTCCTGGGCCTGCTCGAACAGCGCAACCGGGATCGGGCCGCCGCCGGCTTACCGCCCGAGCAGCCGACGGCCGAAGAGGTCGGCCAGCTCCTGGCGCGGCTGCCGGCCCTGCCGGACGCCAGGCCCCTGGAGCTGCCGGAGGACAAGCTCTTCCAGCTCCTCGGCGCCGACGAGCGGCGGGCCGGCGGCCGACGCTGGGGGAATCCGACCCAGGTCCACCTCTTTTCCCACCTCTGGCCCGGCCACCTCCACGGCCTGGTGGTGAACCGCTCCACGGGCGGCCTCGGCATCTTCGCCGACGAGGAGGTACCCCCTGGCACGACCCTGAAGGTCCGCGCCGCCGAAGCGCCCCCCGACGTCGGGGGGGTCCGGGTCGAGGTGCGTCATTGCCTCAAGGTCGGCAAGGGGTTCATCATCGGCTGTCAGTTCAGTGATGATGTCCCGTGGAACCTCCGCGTGTGGTTCGGCTGAGAGTTATCGTCCTCCGGGAAGGCTCCGCCTGTATCTCGTGGGCGACAGGCAGACGCGGCCTCTGACAGCGGCACTCCACGCTGACGCTACACCGCTCTTCCCCGGCATCTCGCCGGGGCCGCATGGTTTCCCGGGCTGCGCCCATGCTTCGCCGCGGGCGCGACGACGCCTCCTCGGAGCATGACCGCCTCGCGGGCGGAGTCCGGAAGAGATGAGGTAACCGACCAGGCGGGTGTGGGAATGAGACGGAAGTAGACGTGTGGTGTGGCCGGGTGGGGCGAA
>CAZVZK010000265.1:0-8732 GCA_964630925.1 uncultured Alcaligenaceae bacterium | reverse complement strand
ATGTCAACCAAGGCAGCAGCTCCCACGCCGGACTTTACTTGCGTAGGACGTTATAAACGGTGCGAAGAATCACTCACTCCGCAGAGCTGGTGCCCCCGGAGCACGCATCCTGCGCGCTCCGGTGTCACTCCTCGCCGGGGACGAGGTCCAACGCCCTGCAGCCGCGGACACGCGGGCCGGGTGAGCCCGGCTGGGTCAGGATCGCGGCGTCGGTGCAGCCGGCCCGGACATCGGTCCGGCGCCGATCCTTGCACGTCCTGTCCGTTCCCCGGTTCTGACGCGATAGGAATATCGCCGGGATGGAATCGGCAACGGATTGCCTCCCCGGCACTCCCCCCCCCAGCAGCCCGCCCGCGAATGGACCCGCGGAGGCCGTGCCACGCCCAGGCCCTCGGGCAGGATGCGTCCCGCCCCGAGGCGCAGGAGCCCGCCATGAAGATCGGCCCCTATGAGCTTCTCGACCTGATCGGGAAGGGCGGCATGGGATCCGTCCACCGCTGCCGCCATGACGCCACCGGACGCATCCTCGCCATCAAGGTGATGGCCGCCGACCTCGTGTCCGACCCCACCCACCGCAAGCGCTTCGAACGCGAGTGCCGGACCGCCGTCCGCCTCCGCCACCCCAACATCGTCGAGGGCGTGGACTTCGGCGTCGAGCGCGGCGTGCCCTACCTCGTGATGGAGTACGTCGAGGGCGAGAACCTCGCCGACCTCGTGCGCCGGCACGGCCCCCTGCCGGAGAGGCACGTCATCCGCCTCGGCGGCCAGATCGGCGCCGCCCTCGACGCGGCCCACCGCCGCCGCCTCATCCACCGCGACGTCAAGCCCGAGAACGTCATGGTGGACGGCGCCGGCCAGGCCAAGCTGGCCGACCTCGGCCTCATCAAGTGTCTCCGGGCCGGCGGCGGGCTCACCTTGCCCGGGACCTCCATCGGCACCGTCGCCTACATGGCCCCTGAGCAGTTCGGCGACGCCTCCGAGGTGGACGCCCGCAGCGACGTGTTCGGCCTCGCGTCCACGCTGTACTTCGCCCTCACCGGCGCCCCCCCGTTCCCCGACAAGGGGCTGATGGCGGCACTGGCCAAGAAGCTCGGCAACGAGTTCGTCCCCCCGCGGACGCGGTCGCCGGCCGTCTCCGGGATGGTCAACGCCACCATCTGCCTGGCGCTGGACGCGAAGAAGGAGCTGCGGCCCGCGACGTGCCGGGCGTTCATGAAGATGATGAAGGCGAAGTTGAAGGACACGCGGCCGGTGAGGCCGGTGAGGCCGGCCGCCAGGCCGCCGGTGTTGACGGACGCCGACCGGCGGAACGCCAAGCGGTTCCCGACGAACATCAGGGCGTGGTGCTCGCCCGCGCGCCTGGGCGAGAGGCGTTGGGAGGCGGCGGTGCGCGACGTGTCGTTCACGGGCGCCCGCCTGGAGGCGGCGCGGCGGTTCGAGCCCGGCACCGTCCTGGACATGAAGGCGCATGACGAGGCGAGCGGCGGTTGGGCGACGTTCCTGGTGCAGGTGCGCTGGTCGTGCCCGTTGGCCGGCGGCCAGTGGGGGCTGGGCTGCACGTTCGCACGCCGCCTGCACGAGGGCGACCTCGACCTCTTCCTGAAGCACAAGACCGCGACACGCCTGATGGCGGCCGCGGCCTCCTCCGCCGACAGGTAGGCGGAGCTCACGCCGAAGCCGGGAAACGAGGTGCCGTCGAAGTCGGGGCCGCCCGCCTCCCGCCGGATCTTGGCGGCGGATCGTGCCGCGTGCCGTGACGAGCCCATCCGCGAACCGATCCGGGGCCTCGAGTGGCACTCATCCAGGCTTCTCCCTGCTCGTCGAGATCGGCGTCGATAAACGCACAGTTGAGGCGGCGGCACGCGGCCGCGAAGAGCAAGAGACCCCTCCCCGTCGGCTTGTGGAGGCCGAGGAGCGTGAGGCGCGGGCCCGCACACCCCAGCCACTCCGCCTCCGTCGTGGCCGAACATTCCCCCGCGTCGCCCGCCACTCGGGCCCCGAACGGGGCCGATCGCCTGATCCGAAGACACGGCAGGCTCACGCCCTGCCGCTCGCCTCACGCCCGGTACTTCGGGTTCGCTTCCAGGTACTTCTTCACCCGGCCCTCGCGCCCCACCGCCTCCGCCAGGAATGCCACCGCCTCCAGCAGCCGCTCGTCCGGCTCGGCACACGAGAAGCGCAGGAAGCCACGCCCCGCCGGCCCGAAGCACTCGCCGCCCAGGCACGCCACCCCCTTGGCGTCGTCCGCCGCCTCCAGAAGGAACATCGCAAGGCCGTGAGAGGTGATCTTTAGCCGCTCGCAGATCGGGGAGACATCCGGGAAGACGTAGAACGTCCCCGCCGGCATCAGCACCGTCACGCCGGGCACCTTCTTGAGCGCCCCCACCAGCAGCTCGACCTTCTTCTTGAAACGCCCCATCACCTCGTCGCGCTCGGCGGAGTCGTTCGCCAGCGCCGCCTGCCCCGCGAGCTGCACGATGGGCGGCACGCAGCTCAGCGACGTGTTGATCATCTTCGCCACCATCTCCGCCACGGGGGCGGACGCCACCGCGTAGCCCAGCCGCCAGCCCGACATGCTGTACGACTTCGAGAACGTGTAGCAGGCGATGGCCCGCTCCATCATCCCCGGCTGAGCCAGCGGCGTCTCGTGACGGCCCTCCCACACCATGTGGCAGTACGGCTCGTCGCTGAACAGGGCGACGTTCGACCTCGTGAGGATCTCCGCCAGCCCCTTCATGTCGTCCGCCGTGGCGACGCCTCCGGTCGGGTTGTGCGGCGAGTTGAGGAACACGCCGCGTGCCCTGGGGTGCTTCCTGACGAAGGCCTCCACGTCGTTCAGGTCGGGGCGGAAGCCGTTGGCCTGCCTGAGTGGGCTGTAGACGATCTCGGCGCCGCGGCGCTGGATGTTCGGGCCGTAGGTCGGGAAGTGCGGCGAGAACACCAGCACGGCGTCGCCGGGGTCGAGGTACGCCTCGCAGAAGAACTGCTCGAACACCTTGGCGCCGGGGCCGACGACGACGTTCTCCGGGCCGATCCTGACGCCGAACTCCTTCGTGTAGCGGTCCGCGGCGACCTCGCGGAAGGAGGTCAGGCCGGGGGAGGGGCAGTAGTGGGTGTGGCCGGCGTTGATGGCGTCGTGGCCGGCGGCGAGGGCGCTTTTGGTGCTGGGGAAGGGGCTGTCGCCGATCTGCAGCTCGATCACGTCCTTGCCGGCGGCCTTGAGGCGGCGGGCGACGGCGAGGACGTCGAAGGCGGTCTCGCCCGTCAAACCGCGGGCGAACTGGCTGAATGCGGGAGCGGTCATCGTCGGTGTCCAGAGGTCGGGGCGTGGATAGGTCAGAGTAGGCGCGCCGGGGCGGAACGTCCGGCGGGGCGCCGATCCGCGTCCCCCGCGCCTCCCGCTACCCCTCCGGGCCGAGGAACATGCCGCACGACGCCTTCACGTCGAAGCCCACGCGCGGGATGACACGCACCCGCGCGTGCGGCAGACGCGCCCGGTAGATCGCCGCGTTCCGCTCGATCACGTCCTCCGGCGGCTCGGCCCCGTGCCGGCGGGGGTCATGCGGGTTGTAACGCACGATGTTGACGTGGGCCAGGAGGCGGCGCGCCTCCAGGGCGTCGCATATGGCGTGGACGTCGGCCTCCGAGTCGTTCTCCCCGGCGATGTAGGCGTGGTGGATCTTGAACAGCTTGTAGGTGGCCCGCTGCCACGACGCGATCCGGTCCAGCGCCTCGCCCGCAGGCATGGCCCTCGGCAGCCACTTGCGGCGGAAGCGCTCGTCCATGCTGTAGATGGAGTAGTAGATCTCCGGGTGGTGGAGGACGAACACGTCCTCCAGCGCCCTCACGCCCATCTCCTTCGGGAAGATGGTCGAGACGAGATGGCGTGGCCGCAGGCCGAGGGCCGCCGCACGGCGCGATAGCTCACCGAGCAGCTCGTCGGCGTTGTCCAGCAGGGCCGCGTTGGCGAGGGGCTCGCCGCGGGCCATGAAGTTGAAATGGACCGACCTCGCCGGCGCCGTCTCCCGCTGGTAGTACCCAAGCACGGCTTCCGCCTGCTCGATGATCTCGTCGGGGGTCACGTCGCGGAGTCGTGTCTGGCCGGTGGCGGTGAGGTGACACATGCGGCAGGCCTGATCGCAGCCCGTCTGCGAGGACAGGTAGACGACGACGTAGTCCTGGCAGCGGCGGACGTAGCGAGCCTCGATGCGGCCTATGTCGGCGGGGCGGTTCCAGTTCACCGAGGCGTCGTGCACGCTGCGGTGCTCGGTGAATCCGGAGGTGACGGTCAGATGCATGGCGTCCCCCACGCCGTCACAGTTGCACCAGCGCCGTGCCCCAGGCGAGGCCGGCGCCGAAGCCCGACAGGATCACCTTGCCGCCGGCCTTGAGACGGCCCTCGCTGAACGCCTCGTCCAGGGCCAGCGGCACGCTGCCCGCCGACGTGTTGCCGTACCTGTCGAGGTTGTTGTACACCTTCGAGCGCGGGATGTGCAGCACGTCGATGGCCGCGTTGATGATGCGGATGTTGGCCTGGTGCGGGATGTACAGGTCCACGCCCTCGGTCGTCTCGCCGGCGGCGGTCAGCACGTCCTGGATCGTGTCGCACAGGATGGCCACCGCCCAGCGGAAGACGGCCCGGCCGTCCATGTGCATGTAGTGCAGGCCGGCGGCCAGCACCTCCGGCGACAGCTTCATCCGGCTGCCGCCGGCGGGGCGGCTGAGGAGGTCGCCGCCCGAGCCGTCCGCGCCCATGCTGTAGGCGATGATGCCCTGCTCGGGCGAGCCGCGGGTCAGCAGGACGGCGCCCGCGCCGTCGCCGAACAGCGGGTACGTCTTGATGTCGGAGGGGTTGAGGACGCGCGAGTTGCAGTCGCCGCCCACCACGAGGCACATGTCGCTGGCCCCGGAGACGACGTAGGCCGCCCCGGTGATGAGGGCGTACAGGAAGCCGGCGCACGCCGCCTCGACCTCGATGGCGGCGCAGGGCAGCTTCAGGCGGTCCTGCAACAGGCAGGCGGTCGAGGGGAACGACATGTCGGGGGTGAAGGTGGCGAGGACGACGAGGTCCACGTCGCGCGGGCTGACGCCGGCGCTGTCGAGGCAGCGGCGGGCGGCCTCGTGGCACAGGTCACTGGTGGCCTGGTGCGGCAGGGCGTGGCGCCGCTCGAGGATGCCGGTGCGTTTGACGATCCAGTCGGAGTCGAAGCCGAAGCGCTGGTGGAGGTGGTCGTTGGTGACGACGGCGGAGGGGACGTAACTGCCCGTCCCGAGGAGGCGCACGCCCATCAGTCGGCGGCAACGGGGGCGGGGCAGCGTCATGCGTTCGTCGCTCATGGACCACGGCTGTTAATGGGGTGCGACGAGACACGGGCGAGTGGACATGATAGCCCATCCCGCCCGCGTCGGCTAGCGAGGGTCAGCGCACGGCGTGCTCGACGTGCCCGGCGAGCGCGGCCACCGCGTGCGCCGTGTGGTCGAGCCTCAGGTCGCCGTCGAGCGGCGAGCCGTGGAATCCGCCGACGATGCGCGGCCTGTACCACGCCGCGAAGTGCTGCGTGGCGGCGTCGGTGTACTGCAAGGTGGCGAGGAATTGCAGGGCGCGTTCGGCGGAATCGCCGTGGCGCTGGTGCCGGGCCGCGTCGCCCTGCTCGCGGGCCACGCGGCACGCCTCCACCAGCACGCGGGCCAGGTGCGCCCCCCTGGCGTCGGGCATCGTCTCGACGGCCCGGCCGGCCTCCCAGGACATGAACCCGCCGAACCACGTCAGCCGCCGCGGGTCGATCTGGCTGTACTGCAATTCGCCGGCCCAGTCGGCCAGCCCGTGCAGCGTCTCCGTCAGCGTCCTGTCCTTCGTCACGAGGCAGCACTCGGCGAGTGCCGACGCCAGGGCCGAGGCCGCCTCCGGGCTGCGTGCCTTGTCGAACGCCGCCTTGCACGCCGGCAGGGCCCTGGCGACGAACTCCGGCTTCCACGCCGCCGGCCGGTGCTTGTGGCTCCGCATGACTCCGAGGAGTGCGATCGCCGGCGGCGCGGCGTGCGTGCGGATCGAGGCGGCGAGCTGCTCGCCGCGGTCGAGGACGTCGGCCTGCGGTGAGGGCAATTCGGTGATGGCGGCGAGGAGGGCGCCGGCGCACTCCAGCTTGTAGCCGACATCGCCGGGGAGGACGACGGTGCGCAGGCCGCCCTTCTCCTCGGTGTCCTCCATCAGCGACAGCACGGCCTGGGCGGCGCGGGCGGCGTAGCGGTCCTCGCCGAGGAAGCGGGCGGCGCGGGCCAGCGCCCCGGCGGCGGCGGCCTGGCGCAGGAAGTAATCGCCCTCGGCCTCCTGCTTGAGGGCCGGCAGATAGCCGGGGGTGAAGCGGCCCTTGATGTTGTGCATGCGGAAGAGCCAGTCGGCGCCGCGCTGGGCGGCCAGCAGCGTCTGCCGCTGGAGCTGGGTCAATTCCCCCAGCTCCTTGGCCGGCGTCGTCAGGGTGGAGGGCGGCGGTGCGGGCGGCGTGGGCCGGGCGCCCTGACCGCGGAGGAGCGAGAACGTGAGGGCCGACAGGCCGAGCAATGCCACGGCGGCGATCATCCGGATGCGCATGCGAGCCTCCTTGCCCGATGGTGGACGGGCGCCTGGGGGGCGCCCGGGATTGGTATAACACGCGGGGGCGGCGCCGATCAATGCGACACGGCACCGTTTTCCCATTCCCCCCCGCCCCCGCAGGGTGTTATGATGGGGGAGGCTCCTCTGGCGAGAGGGGCCTCTCCTTGTGAGGCGCGGCCGGCGGTACCACCGCCGGCCGCGTCTTTATCAAGGCGCTACGCCCGAGCCGAGCAGCGGACGCAGCAGCAGATACGTCAGCGCCGACACCAGGGCGGAGACTGGGATCGTCAGCACCCAGGCGATCAGGATGTTCTGGGCCACCCCCCAGCGGACCGCCGAGACGCGCTTCGACGCGCCCACGCCCATGATGCCCGCGGAGATGACGTGCGTCGTGCTAACCGGCGCTCGCAGGAACGTGGCGATCAGGATCACCGCCGCCGACGCCGTCTCCGCCGCGAACCCGTTGATGGGGCGTAGCTTGATGATCTTGTGCCCCATCGTCTTCATGATGCGCATGCCGCCGGATGCCGTGCCGAGCGCCATCGCCACGGCGCAGGAGATGATCACCCACCAGGGGATCGAGAGGTTCTTGGCATCGACCTGCCCGCCCTGCGAGATGACGTAGGTCGCCAGGGCCAGGGTGATGATGCCCATCGACTTCTGGGCGTCGTTGGAGCCGTGGGCGAAGGCCATGACGCCGGCCGACACGAGCTGGAGCCAGCGGAACGCCCTGTTGACGAGGGTGGGGCGTGACCGGCGTACCGCCCACAGGAGGATCACCATGAGGGCGAAGCCGGCGAGCAGGCCGGCGAGCGGCGACAGCACCAGGGCCCAGAGCGTCAGCACCACGCCGGCCGACGTGACGAGATTCCAGAGCGCGGTGCCCCACGCCTCGCCGGCGAAGGCCTGGTGGCACCAGACGGCGCCGACGAGGCCGCCGATCAGGGCGTGCGACGAGCTGGACGGGATGCCGTAGTACCACGTCAGCAGGTTCCAGAGGATGGCGCCGAGGAGGGCCGCGGCCACGACGGTCTGGGTGATCGCGGCCGGGTCGGCGATGCCGCCGCCGATGGTCTTGGCGACGCCGACGCCGGCGAACGCCCCGACGAAGTTGAGGACGGCGGCCATGAGGATGGCCGTCCGCACGGGCAGGACGTTGGTGGAGACCACGGTGGCCACCGCGTTGGCGGTGTCGTGGAAGCCGTTGATGTAGTCGAACACGAGCGCGAGGATGACCACCAGCGCCACGAGCCAGAGGAGGCTAGCCATTCTTCACCACCACGGAGCGGATCACGTCCATCGCGTCCTGGCAGCGGTCCAGGGCCTCCTCCAGGCAGTCGAGCATGTCCTTCTGCCGCACCAGCTCGCGGGCCTCGACGCCCTCGGCGAACAGGGCCTCGATGGCCGACCGGTAGATGTCGTCGCCCTGGTTCTCCAGGGCGTGGACCGCGGTGCCGGCCTCCCGCGTCGAGTCCGGCGAGACGCCGTTGCGCAGGTTGCGGACCGCGCGTTCGATGTGCCCCGCCGCCTCCACGCCGATACGGATGAGCTTCCGCATCGGCTCCGTCAGGGCGTCGAAGCGGAAGAGGGCGGCGAACGCCGCGGAATGCTCCATCGCGTCGATCACGTCGTCCAGCGCCGCGGTCAGGTGCGCCAGATCCTCGCGGTCGATGGGGGTGACGAAGTTCTGGTCCAGCTCCTCGTAGAGGCGGCGGCACAGCTCATCCGCCTCGCCCTCAAGGGGACGCAGCCGGGCCGAGATGGCCGACAGCCGCGCGTGGCCCTGCGCCTCGGCCAGCTCGCCGAACACCGCGGCGGACACCGTCACCTTGGCGGCGATGCCCTCGAGCAGCGTGAAGAACAGGTCCTGCCGCGGCAGAAGGTAGCGTACGAGCCGGTCGATCCACATATCTCCCCCGCGCCCGATCCTTGCGATACCGAGGATGATATGGCCGGGGTCGGCTTTCGTGTAGAACCGGTGAAGACGGGCGGCACTCCGCTCGACTCCGCCGGCAGGGGTGGTAACATCTCGGATGGGTCACCGGCGATGAGCAAGGGGGCCGCAGGTGAGCATTGCCCGCCCTGAGTACACCGTTTCGTAAGTTCTTCGGGTGTCATGCGGCGGCCTTCTTCTTGTAGG
>CAZVZK010000264.1:0-8738 GCA_964630925.1 uncultured Alcaligenaceae bacterium | reverse complement strand
CGGCCCCGGCGGCGGCCCCTGCGAAGGCGGGCAAGAGGCGGCGTTTCGAGTTCGTGGAGGGCTCGTCGAGCAAGTTCTGGGAGGTGTGGACCGAGGGGAACAAGATGTACACCCAGTACGGCCGCATCGGCAGCACCGGCTCGATCACCGAGAAGCCCTACGCCGACGAGGCCGCCGCCAGGGCCGCCGCCGACAAGCTCATCAAGGAGAAGACCGGCAAGGGATACGCCGAGAAGTGATGCCGCTCACGCCTTGCCGAACGTCTCCTGGGAGGGCGAGGCGCCTCGCCCTCCCGTGGAGGGCCCTCACGCCTTCCTGCCGAACGACTCACGCATGAGCTTCAGGCTCTTGGGCACGGCGGTCAGCGGGTCCTCCTTGCCCTCGAACTCCAGCGACACCCAGCCGCGGTAGCCCGCGTCGTGCATGATCTTCGCGATACGGGCGTAATCGAGGTCGAGTGTGTACCACAGGCCGCCGCCGTGGTACGTTTTCGTCTGGAGGAGGACCGTCTTCGGCGCGAGCTTCGCCAGGCGCTCGTAGGGGTCTTTGAGGAAGTTACCGGTGTCGAGCGTCACCCGCAGCCACGGCGACTTGATCGCATCGACGACGCGCAGGACGCCCTCGGGCGTGCGGCCCAGGCCCCAGTGGTTCTCCAGCCCCAGCACCACGCCACGCTTCTCCGCCGTCTTCACGATCTCGGCGTAGGCGTCGATCACCCACTTGAAGCCGTCCTCATCCGTGTGGCCCTTGGCCGGCTCCTCGACGCCGCGGTGCTTCATCAGGTCGTCGAAGTCCTTGCGTGTGCCCCACGTCCCGGTGTTGACACGCATCGTCGGGATGCCGAGGGCGTACGCGGTCTCCACCTGCTCGATGGTGAGATCGACGTTCTTCTTGCGCGTCTCCTTCGACGGCGAGAGGAAGCCCTGGTGCGTGGACAGCCCGTAGAGGGCGATGCCCTCGACGAGGGCGGCGCGCTTGATCTTCTGCAAGGCGGCGTTCGATGTGTCCTCCATCTGGCGGAGGAGGACCTCGACGCCGTCGAATCCCATGTCGGAGGCGAGGGCGATGCACCTCTCGATGCCGCGATTCTCCTTGCGTTTGAACTGCCAGAAGGAGTAGGTGGAGACGCCGACGCGGTTGGGGCGGAAGGGGCGTTTGTCGTCGGCGGCGCGGGCGGCGGACGCGCCGAGCAGAGCGGCGGTGGCGGCCAGGAAGTCACGGCGTGTGGTCATGGCGGTAGGCTCCGATGGGTGTCGTGTCAGCGTATCCGGTATGATTCCTCCAGGCGAGCGAGGGGAGACGCGATGTCGGAGTCGGTCGAGGAGCGTGGCCTTCTCGCGGCCATCTGCGAGTCGCCCGAGGACGACACGCCCCGGCTCGTGTACGCCGATTGGCTGGAGGACCACGGCCAGGCAGAGCACGCGGAGTTCATCCGCGGGCAGCTCGCGTTGCACACGATGCCTGTTGACGACATCCGCCGCGCGGACCTCGACTGGCGGCTGGGTGATCTTGAGGACCGGCTCACCCGGAGGTGGAAGCGCGGGCTGCCGCGCTGGGCGAGGCCGGCCTCCTGGGGCGACGGCCTGCAGTCGGATGACATCGCCGACCAGCCGGCCCACCTCCCGTGGAGCAACTGCTGGAAGGGGCTCCTCTGCTCCGCGTGGGGGCCGGCGGAGCGGTGGCTGGCCGAGGGGGGACGCCGTCCTGGCTCGCATCCCGCTGCGGACGCTGCACATCACCGGCGGCCAGGCCGAGGCAGCCCGGCTGGCCGAGTGGCGCGGGCTCTCGCGCCTCCACGGGCTCCGTCTGCGGCACGCCGACCCGACCGAGGCCGCGTGGGAAGTGACACGCTCACCGCACCTCGGCGGCCTCCGCTCGCTCCTGGTGGGCCGCCCCTCCTGGTCCGGCACGGACATCGCCCACCTCGCATCAGCGTCCTTCGCCGGCTCCCTGCGGACGTTGCATTTCGACGGCTGCAACAGCTTCGTCGCCGCCGCGAAGTCGCTCGCGCGGGCCGACCTGCCTTCCCTGCGGCGGATCGGCTGGTGGGAGTACGATTTGAATGACTCCTGCCTCCTGGCCCTGTCACGCTGGCCCCGGCTGGCTTCCATCGAGTCCTTCGAGCTGGGGATCTCCAGGCTCGGCGGCCGCGGGCTGCTCGCACTCGCCGATTCGCCCCACCCCCTGCGCCCCAGATCTTTGCTGGTGGGGGCCGCCGACCTCGCCAGGCCGCCCTGTCGTGGCCCGTTCCTCTCCCGAGTGGAGGACCTCTGCCTCGGCCCCAACCTGGGGCCGGGAGACGTTGCCGCGTTGGTGGACGCCCCCGGCCACGGCCTCCTCTGGAGGCTGCACATCCGGTCGCGCGATGTCGGCGATCAGGGGGCCGCCGCCCTGGCCGGCTGGCCCCGCCTGCGCCGGCTCGTCGATCTCGACCTCGCCGAGTGCGGCCTCGGTGACGAGGGCCTCATCGCCCTGGCCCGCTCATCCACCCTCGGCCCCGTCCGCAAGCTCGGCCTCATGTGCAACCAGTTCACCCCGCGCGGGATCGGCGAGCTGGCCTCGTCGCGCCTCATGAGGACGGTGACCGACCTGTCGCTGTATTACTGCGGCCTCGATACCGCCTGCATGGAGCTGCTCGCGTCGGCGGAGATGCCGCACCTGCGTTACCTCTCGCTGAGCGACAGTAAGGCGGACGCGACGCCGCTGCTCCGCGCTTCCTGGCTGGATCAGCTCCGGATCCTGTCGATCTACCGCAAGCAGGGGCCGCGCCCTGTCATGCGGGCGCTGCGAGGGCGGCTGGGGGACCGGCTCAAGATGTGAGGCGTCACGCACCCTCCTCGCCGCAGCGGCCCCAGGTGGCGGGGTCGTGCGGCGTGGCCGGGGCCTCGAACAGGTAGCGGAAGCGCCGGCCGTTCATCGAGGTGTGGCCCACCCCCAGCTCCTTCTTCGGCCCCTTCGAGAGTTTCACGGTCTTGATCGGCTTGATGTGGGCGTCCTTGTCGGTGTCGATGTTGTTCTGGTCCGTCGCCTGGCCCCACTCGACGACGCGCCAGGACACGGTCTCCTTGTCCTTCACGATGACGTCCTCGACGACGGCGATGTGCGCCCACGACGTGCCGTCCTGCACGTCCACGAGGATGTCGCCGCTCCGCGCCTCCGTGGCCGACTTGCGCGGCGCCAACGGGAGATAGTCGAGCGACAGCACCTCCGCCCGCGCCCAGCCGTTCCAGTAGCCCGTGGCGTCCACCTTCTTGGCGATGTTGGTTTCTTCCCGCGCCGACATCTGCGCGTAGCAGCCGATGTACAGGGCCGGCGAGAGGTTGTAGTAGTTGCCGACCAGCCCGTTGCAGTCCTGGCCGAAGAACTGGTTGGCGTATAGCCCCAGCGTCGGCGCCGCGGCGGGCTGCCCGGCCACGTCCTTGCCGATGCCGATGCGGCCGCAGCGGGCGGCCAGGCGCAGCACGTCGCGCATCTCGGCGGGCGACGCCTTGAAGCCGAACGCCCGGCGGATGCCCTGCCAGAAGAACGCCTCGTAGGTGCCGATCACGTCGCCCCGAGGGAACGAGAACGACTCGGTGGTGGTGGTGATGTTGGGCAGGGCCTTCAGCCCGAGCGCCTTCTTCAAGGCCTGGAGGAGCTTCCAGCGCTCGCCCGAGGCGTTGACCTGATACTTCGTGATGTGGACCGTCTCGCTCATGTAGTTGCCGGACGGGCCGACGGCGTTGACGGTGAGGTTGTGGTACTGGCGGACGTAATCGCTGGCGCTCATTCGTGACATCGGACGCGGCCCCGCGGCTGGTGGACTCGGCCGCCCCGCCCGGCGCGGGCAGGGAGGTCATGCACCTTGTTCACCGCAGGGGGCCGTTTGTGACAACCGGGCGCCGTTGTCAGTCACGCGAGGACGCCCTTGACCACCTTGCCGTGGACGTCGGTCAGGCGGTAGTGGCGGCCCTGGTACTTGAAGGTCAGCCGCGTGTGGTCGATGCCCAGCAGGTGCAGGACCGTCGCCTGCAGGTCGTGGGCGTCCACGCCGTCCTTCACCACGTTGTACGCGAAGTCGTCCGTCTCGCCGTACACGCTCCCCGCCTTGACGCCGCCGCCGGCCATCCAGATGGTGAAGCAGCGCGGGTGGTGGTCGCGGCCGTACTTCTTCGCCTTGGGGTCGCCCTGGCAGAACGTCGTCCGCCCGAACTCGCCGCCCCAGATCACGAGCGTCTCGTCCAGCAGCCCGCGTGCCTCCAGATCCTTCACCAGCGCGGCCGAGGGCTGGTCGGTATCGCGGCACTGCACTTCGAGCTGCGTCGGCAGGTTCTGGTGCTGGTCCCAGCCGGCGTGGAAGAGCTGGATGAACCGCACCCCACGCTCCGCGAAACGCCGCGCCAGCAGGCAGTGCCGCGCGAAGCTGCCGGGACGCTTCACGTCCGGGCCGTACATGTCGAGGACCTTCTGCGGCTCCTTCGAGATGTCGGCCACCTCGGGCACGCTCGTCTGCATGCGGAATGCCATCTCGTACTGCGCGATGCGCGTCTTGATCTCCGGGTCGCCCTCCGTCTCGTGGCGCATCTCGTTCAGCTCGGCCAGGTCGTCCAGGATGCCGCGGCGCACCTCGCGGCTCATGCCCTTGGGGTTGGACAGGTACAGGACGGGGTCGCCCTCGGAGCGGAGCTTGACGCCCTGGAAGCGCGAGGGGAGGAAGCCCGAGCCCCAGTAATGCTCGAAGAAGAGCTGCCCGCAGGACGCCTCCTTGTCGCGGCTGGTCATCACGAGGAACGACGGCAGGTTGTCGTTGAGCGACCCAAGCCCGTAACTGATCCACGCGCCCATGCTCGGCCGGCCGGGCAGCTCGTGGCCGGTCAGGAACATCGTCACCGCCGGGGCGTGGTTGATCGCCTCCGTGAACATCGACTTGATGAAGACGGCCTTGCCGGCGATGCCGCCCGTATGGGGGAGGAAGTCGCACAGGGTCATGTCGCTTGGGCCGTAGCGCTTCCACCCGGTGATGCCGGGCAGGAGGAGGCGGTTCTTCTGGCCGGCTGTCATGGTGGTGAGGCGCTGGCCCTTGTGGACGCTGGCCGGCAGCTCCTCACCGCGCCGCTTGTACAGCTCGGGCTTGTAGTCGAAGAGATCGACCTGCGTCGGCGCCCCGCCCTGGAGCAGGTAGATCACGCGCTTGGCCTTGGGCGCGATGTGCGGCAGGCCGGGGAGGGCGCCCCTGGGGGAGTCGGCGTGGAGGAGGGAGGCGAGGGCGGCGGTGCCGAGCGAGACGCCGGCCGTGTTGAAGAACTGGCGGCGGGAGAGGGCCTGGCGGGCTTCGAGGAGGGGGTCCATCGGGTACGGCTCCGGCGGGGTTGACTCGGCGCGGCGGCGGGGGGGATAATCCCATCATACACGACCAACGGCCCAAGAGGAGGCGGTTCGGCATGTCGGCGATCCTTCCCCCACCCCCGCCCCCGTCGCCACCGCCCCCGGCGCTGATGACGGCGGACGAGTTCTACGAGCGCTACCCCGATCACCATGTCGAGCTGGTGAAGGGGGTGGTGAAGGAGGTGGCAATGCCCGGTGGCGAGCATGGGGCGGTCACGGCCGCATTGGTTTACTTTCTGAGCGATCACGTGCGCAAACACGACGTGGGCCGCGTCATCTGCAATGACACCTACATCATCACCGGCCGTGGCCCCGACAGCGTCCGCGGGCTGGATGCCGGCTACATCAGCTTCGTCAGGTTGCCCCGCGGACGCCTGCCCCGTGGCCTGCTGCCAGTCGCCCCGGAGCTGGCGGCCGAGGTACGCTCGCCGAGTGACCTGTGGACCGAGCTGTTCGCCAAGGCGGAGGAGTACTTCGCGACGGGGGTCGCCGTCGTCGTCCTCATCGACCCTGTACGGCGCATGGTGGCGGTCTGCCGGCCCGGCCCGGTGCAGCAGGATCTGACGGAGGCCGACACCCTCGCCATCCCCGACATCCTCCCCGGCTTCTCCGTCCCCGTCGCCCGCCTCTTCGAATGACGGCCCTGGCCACGGGCGCGGCACGGGATACACCGTCCCCAGCATCGTCCGGGGGGCCACGATGATGAAGCGGCTTGCCTGCATCGGGCTGTTGGCGCTGGCGCTCGCGCCGGCCGCGGACGCACAGACCAAACACTGGCCGCAATTCCGCGGGGCCGCCGCCGACGGCCTGGGAGAGGGCGCCACCCTACCCGACACCTGGAGCGCCACGGAGAACGTAGTGTGGAAGAAGGACCTCCCCGGCTGGGGCTGGTCGTCGCCGGTGGTCTGGGGCAAACGCATCTTCGTCACCGCCGCCGTCCATGACGGGCCACGCGACAAGATGTTCGCCGGCGGCTACCCCGGCGGGTGGGTGAAGCCGGATAACGAGCATCGGTGGATGACCTACTGCCTCGACTCCGACACGGGCAAGATCCTGTGGGAGCGCGAGGCGCACAAGGGCAAGCCGCCGCAACCCCGGCATCCGCGCAATTCCTACGCCTCCGAGACGCCCATCTGCGACGGCGAGCGCGTCTACGTCTACTTCGGCGACATCGGCGTCTTCTGCTACGACATGGACGGCAAGCCGCTGTGGGACAAGCGGTTCGACAGCCACCCGACGCGCGGCGGCTGGGGGACGGGGGCGTCGCCGGTGCTGCACAAGGGGCGGCTGTTCGTCGTGAACGACAACGAGAAGGAGTCGTTCATGACCGCCCTCGATGCGAAGACCGGCAGGCAGGCCTGGCGCGTCGCCCGCGCCGAGAAGAGCAACTGGGCGACGCCCTACGTCTGGGAGAACGAGAAACGCACGGAGATCGTGACCATCGGCACGGGCCGGGCACGCTCCTACAGCCTGGATGGCAAGGATCTATGGGAGCTGTCGGGGACATCGGGCCTGGTGAGCCAGATCCCCATGTCGAAGCACGGCCTGCTGTACCTCGGGGCGGGCTACCACTACGGCCCGCTCTACGCCATCCGGCCTGGGGCGTCCGGCGACATCAGCCTCAAGGAGGGCGAAGAGACGAACAAGTGGATCGCGTGGTCGCAGCCACGCGGCTCCAGCATCCACCCGGGGTATCTCATCAGCGGGGGTAGGCTGTACGTCCTCTTCGACGCGGGGCTGCTGGCCTGCTCCGACGCGAAGACTGGGGCGACCGTCTTCCCGCGCCAGCGTCTGAACACGGGCGGCGGGCGCTTCTACGCCTCGCCGTGGGCGTACAACGGCAAGCTGTTCCTGCTGAACGAGGACGGCACGACGTGGGTGGTCGAGGACGGCCCGAAGTACAACCTCATCCGCAAGAACAAGCTCGATGATTTCGCGTGGGCCACGCCCGCCATCGCGGGCGGCAGCCTGTTCATCCGCACATACACCAAGCTGTGGCGTCTCCAGGCGAAGGCGCCCGCCAAGGGGGGGAAGCCATGAGGGCCGGCGGAATGATCCTGTCGCTCCTGATCGCGTCCACCGCCCTCCGCGCCGAGGACTGGACGAGGGCACTCAAGGACGGGGCCAAACGCGGGTCGCTGCACGGCGCCGCGCAGGTGGTGCGCGGCGACAGCGGCAAGTGGAACGACGACGCCCGGCTTCAGCACGCCCCGCCTCTCTCGGTGAAGCCGGCGAAGATGACGCTCGACGCCTGGACGGATCAACTGTTGAAGGGCAAGGTGGAGACGACCGACAAGGACGACAACTGGCTGTTCTTCCGCACGGCTCAGCTCGATGATAACGACCGCACGTGGGTCGAGCGCATTGAGCGGCGCGGCAACATGATCACCGTCAGCGTCAGCCAGGCGAGATGGCAGGGCAGGTACTTCCGCAACTTCACCAAGTACGAGGTCGTCGGCGTGAACCTCGGGAAGCTGGAGGCGGGCAAGTACGAGGCGAAGTGGGTGGTCAGGCCGCTGACGTTCTCGAAGTTCGACGGCGACGGCAAGGCCCTGGACGCCAACTGGCCGAAGGACGAGGGTCCCGTGGAGAAGAAGCCGGCGGAATTGCGTCTGACGTTCACCGTAGGGAAGGGCGGGGGATAGGCGGGCCTGCCATGCAGGGGCTTGACAGGGAAAAGGCGTGAGGGAGAATGGAAAGGAGTTGTAACGAGGGCCAGGCCATGGAAGTAACCATCTCGTTTGACGAGCCGACGGCCAGCCGGCTGCGCGACAGGGCCTCGGCCCGCCATCTGTCTCCGGAGGAGGCCGTCCGCGATATCGTCGGGGCGGCCCTGCGGGTCGAAGCGGGCGAGGAGGCCTGGGTACGCGCCAATCAGCGGCGGGTCGAGCTGATCAACCAGAGCATCTACGGCGTGCTGTCCGATGCGGAGCGGCAGGAGCTGGAGAAGCTCCAGGCCGCCGCCATCGCGAGGGTGGCCCCCGTGGACAAGCAGCTCCTCGCCGTGGCCGACGAGTTCCGCCGGCTCGCGGAGGCCCTCCCCGATGCCGCCAAGCCCTGACCCGCCCCCTTCAGCGGTCTTCGCCTACCCGCCCACGGACCACGTGCGGCGGCACGGGCCGCGCGGCTACGAGAATTACGAGAACTACAAGCCGTTCCTGCGGGATGAGTTCGATTACCGCTGCGTGTACTGCCTGCTCCGCGAAGTCTGGTTCCCCGACAGGCACCGCTATTTGTAACCGACCAGGCGGGTGTGGGAATTAGACGGAAGTAGACGGTGGCGTGGCGGGGTGGGTGCGGATTGCATTGCATTGCACCCCCCCCCCAGGCACCCCCTGCTCCGAAAATTTCGCGTTCAGGGGAGATCAGGGCGC
>CAZVZK010000263.1:0-8879 GCA_964630925.1 uncultured Alcaligenaceae bacterium | reverse complement strand
CCGCAAGCTCAAGGACGGCAGCTAACGGTGGTAAGTCACCTTGGAAGGGCTGGTCTCTCCACCGCCAGGTCGGCGATGCGGTTGATGAGGGCGACGTAGTCGATGCCGGCGGCCTCGGCCCCGGCGGCGAACTCGCTGCCGCGGGCCAGCTCGCAGTTGGCGTTCACCTCGATGACGTAGATCTCGTTCCCCTCGGTGACCCGCATGTCGACGCGCGCGTAGTCGCGGACGAGCAGGGCGCGGCAGGCGTCGAGTGCCGCCTTCTGGATGCGGGCCTTCAGCGCGTCGGGCAGGTCGGCGACCCTGGACCGGGTGCCCTTGTACTCGGCGCTGCCCTTCTCCCACTTGGCCTTGTAGTCGAGGACGTGAGGCGCGCCCTCGGGCAGGCCTGAGAAGTCCATCTCGATGGGTGGGAAGGCGACGGCCTCGCGGTTACCGAGGACGCCGACGAAGAACTCGCGGCCCTCGATGTACTCCTCGGCGAGGGCGGCGTCCTGCACGACCTTGTGGATGTGGAGGACACGCTCCATCATGTCGGGGACGGTGCGGACGAGGGCGTCGGGGCCGATGCCGATGGAGCCGTCGCGTTCGAGGGGCTTGACGATGAGGGGGAGGCGGAGGTTGCCGCCGGTCTCCATGGTGGCGTCGCGGGAGAAGACGGCGAAGCCGGGACAGCGGACCTTGTCGAAGGCGAGGATCTTCTTCGCCAGCACCTTGTTGCCGCGGATGAACAGCTCGCCGGGGCCGCCGCCTGTGTAGGGGATGCGCATGGCGTCGATGATGGCCGCCGTGGCGATCAGGCCGCTCTCGCCGCCGAAGTCATGGATCATGTGGAAGACGAGGTCGGGCTTGCGGCGTGCGAGGCCGGCGGTGACGGCCTTGAGGTCGTCGGGGACGAAGAGGGGGGAGACGGAATGGCCGCCCTCGCGCAGGGCGTCGGCGACCATGTCCGCCGAGGCGTCGTGTGAGCCGTCGGGGTACAGGTCGGCGAGGATGGTGATCTTCATCGGGCGGCTCCCGAGTGGGCGGGGATGCCGTCAGCACATTTTGTGCCGGGAGAGGGCCGGGCCGCCCGTTCCCGAGGGCATGCGGGTGATCATCGCACATCCGCCCGGCCGGGCATAAACTGTCTCCTGGGTGGATCAACAGGAGGATTTCCGCATGCGCGTCTTGACGCTGGTTGTTCTGCTGGGGGCGTCTCTCGTCGGGAGGGGTCTGGCGGAGAAGGTAGAGGACTCGCGGGCCCTGTGGGCGTACGAGGGCGGCTGGTTCGCCAAGGACAAGGACGGCTCCTGGCACGAGTACAACGAGGTGACGCTCCGCAAGCTGGGCAAGCCGTCGAAGTTCAAGGAGGTGCGGCGGACGAAGGAGCACGTCGAGCTGCTCGACGAGGGCCGCAAGATCGCCATCCGTCTGTCGGAGTCGTGGGCGGAGTCGCGGCCCTCGGACCGCGAGGAGGCGACGTGGGAGAAGCTGTACTACGGGCGGTGGAAGACGCCGGTGCCCGCGGAATAGACGGCCGGGGCGGCCGGGCGGCGCGGGGCGCCAGGAGGCCGCGCCCGATGCGGGTGCCCCCGGCCGGCCCGGCCTCTAGAATGGCACCTGAGATCGTCTGGGCAGGCGGGCGGGCCATGATCATCGTGCTGAGGCCGGAATCGACGGACGCGACGGTGGAGCACGTCCTGGGGCGCATCCGCGACCTGGGGCTGAAGCCGCACCTGAGCAAGGGCGAGTCGCGCACCATCATCGGCGTGATCGGGGACGAGTCGAAGTTGCACGCCGAGCCGCTGCAGGCCATCCCCGGCGTCGAGCAGGTGCTGGCGATCCTCAAGCCGTTCAAGCTGGCGAGCCGCGAGATGCGCAAGGAGGACACCGTCGTCACCGTGGGCGACGGCATCGCCGGCGTGAAGCCGGCGAGGGCGGGCGGCGGGGCGCTGCTCATGATCGCGGGGCCGTGCGCCATCGAGGGGGAGGAGGTGCTGGCCACCATCGCGGCGGCGGTGAAGGCCGCCGGGGCGAATCTGCTACGCGGCGGGGCGTTCAAGCCGCGCACCAGCCCCTACGCCTTCCAGGGCCTCGGCGAGAAGGGGCTGGAGATCCTGCGCGACGTGGGGCACGCCCACGGGCTGCCGGTCGTCACGGAGGTGATGGACCCGCGGCAGGTGGAGGTGGTCCACCGCCATGCCGACATGTTCCAGGTCGGCGCCCGCAACATGCAGAACTTCGACCTGCTCAAGGAGGTCGGGCAGACGCGCAAGCCCGTCCTCCTGAAGCGGGGCATGAGCGCGACGGTGAAGGACCTGCTGATGTCGGCGGAGTACATCCTCAGTGAGGGCAACCCGAACGTCGTGCTGTGCGAGCGGGGCGTGCGGTCGTTCGAGGATTCGACCCGCAACATGCTCGACATGAGCGCGGTGCCGAACGTGAAGGGCCAGAGCCACCTGCCGATCATCGTGGACCCTAGCCACGCGACGGGGCGGCCCGACCTGATCCCGTCGATGGCGCTGGCGGCGGTCGCCGCCGGGGCGGACGGCATCCACGTCGAGGTGCATTCCTGCCCGGAGAAGGCGCTGAGCGACGGCCCGCAGGCGCTGTTGCCGCCGCGGTACGCCGCCCTCATGGCGGACCTGCGGCGGCTGGCGGAGGTGTGTGGCAAGACGTTTTGATCGGGCGAGCCGTGGGCGTCAGCCCACGGAGGGAGAGACGCATGCGACCCCGCATCGTGGCCGGCAACTGGAAGATGAACACCACCCGCGAATCGGCGAAGGCGTTGGCGTCGGCCATCGTCAAGGACGCGCCCGACGGCGTCACCGTCGTCGTGTGTCCGCCGTTCCCGTACCTGGAGGGAGTGGGGGCGGCCGTCGCGGGGTCGAAGGTGGCGCTGGGGGCGCAGGACTGCCATTACAAGACGAGTGGGGCGTACACCGGCTCCGTGAGCCCGCAGATGCTCCTCGACGTGGGCTGCACCTACACCCTCGTCGGCCACAGCGAGCGGCGGCACGGGCTGGGCGAGACGGAGGGGGCCATCAACTTCAAGGTGGCATCGGCCCTCCGCGCCGGGCTGAACGTGATCCTGTGCGTCGGCGAGACGCTGGAGGAGCGCGAGGACGGGCGAACGGCCGCGGTGTTCTACCGGCACGTGGCCTCGGGCCTGGCCGGGCTGAGCGTGGAGGAGCTGGGGCGGCTGGTGATCGCCTACGAGCCGGTGTGGGCGATCGGGACGGGGAAGGTCGCCTCGCCGCAGCAGGCGCAGGACGTGATCGGCGGCATCCGCCGGGGCGTCCACACGATCTTCGGCGGGGGCGTGGCCGAGGCGTTGCCCATCCTGTACGGCGGCAGCGTGACGGCGGCCAACGCCGCCGAGCTGTTCGCCCAGCCGGACATCGACGGCGGCCTGATCGGCGGGGCCAGCCTGAAGGCGGGCGACTTCCTGACGATCTGCAAGGCGGCGAAGCGCTGAGGCACCCGTCGGCCCGAGAGTCACCTGCTCACTTCCGGGAGTCACCTGCTCACTTTCCCCCCGAGTGAGCATGTGACTCGGCGCCGACTGACGCATGGTGTCACTGGTCGGCGCCGATTGCGCGAGTCACATGCTCACATGCTCACATGCTCACTCCGCGCACGCACGCCAGCGAAGCGATACCCCCCGCCTCCCAAGCGGAGAGAAGAGAGCTCACCGCCGCTTCACCGCCTCCAGCGCCCTGATGAGGTCGCCCTGCCCCGCCCACGACGCGAACGCCGCGTCCAGGGCCGACACGTCGCGGCCCACGGAGAGCCGCGTGCCGGCGGCCAGCGTCTCGCCCATCACGCCGCCCTCGTCGTGGTCGTGGCCGAGCAGGTGGCCCATCTCGTGCGTCAGGGCGCTCAACAGGTCCATCCGGCCCTGCTCGCCCTGGTTCCCCGGCGTGGTGAACTCCGAGTCGTCGAACGGCGTGCGGTCCACGAACCAGCCCCATCCGGCGGCGTCGTCGTCCAGCCAGATCGTGTTGCCGGAGGCCATGCCCAGCGTAAGGCCGCCCAGGTCGGCGATGCGGATGGAGACGTTCGCCAGCGACGACGTGTCCACACTGGCGGCCTGCCAGCGGGCCAGCGCCTCCTGCCACAGTGGCATCACGGAATCGGCCGAGAGCGGCGGCGAGGCCGTCGGCGCGGGCGGCGCGCTGGCGGCCATCAGGAGCGCGGGCGGCGGTGCCACTTGGAAGATCCGGACGGCATCGGCCAGGACGGTCCCGTCGGCAAGGTTGCTGAGCTGCACGGACAGCGTGCTGCTCGTGATGGTGTACGTGCCCAGCCCCTTCCACCAAGTGTCGTTGACCGAGAAGTCGGCCGGGGCGACCCGCTCGTTGACGGAGACGGCCGCGACGGCCGTGCCGCCGTCGATGATCGTGAACGGGGCGTTGGAGGCGCTGCCCGTCACGGTCTTCCAGGTCGTCGTGACCTTGTAGCTGGCCCCGGCCTGGAGCCCGGTGAACGTCCAGGTCGCGGTCTTCGAGCCGGTGCCGGCGGCCGCCGTGCTCTGGTCGCCCTGGAAGGCCCCGCTGGCGCTCTTGGTCGTGAAGCCGGTGGCGCTGTAGCCGGCGTCGCCGTCGTCGACCACGGTGCCGGAGTCGCGGACCGCGGTCGCGAAGATGAAGCTGCGATCCGTGAGCGCCGTCACGGCGCTGCCAGCTAGGTCGCCCAGGTCCACCGCCCAGTTGTACCGGCCCTTTGCCGCCGTCGAGGTCCACCAGATGTAGGTGGCGGAGGGCACATACCCCTCGAAGACCTGGGTGCCGTAGCCGTTGACGGCGGCCTGCTGGGCCTCGGTCTTGGTCGGGATGCGCCAGTCGTCGAAGCCGTCCCACACGCCGTTCGCGGCGGTAGTCTTCGCACCGGCCAGGTCGTAAGTGTAGCCGGTCTCCTGTGTGGCGTCGTGCCAGGACAGGCCGGTGTAAAGGTTCGTGCGGTCGCCGACGGGGCCAGCCCAGTCCGTGGGCAAGGGGCTGGCCGTGGGGACGGTGCGGTCTTCCAGCACCTCGAGCCTCGGCCGGGCCCCGAGGCGGGGAGCGGGGCGGCAGGGGGAGGGGCCGGCGGACTCGCCGCAGAGGCGGCGGAGCCAGGTGGGGACGAGCGTGGCCATCGAGAGAGTCCTTTGCTTTCGGAACTGGCCTGCGTGGCGAAATCGGCTCCCGCGGCGCAAGCCTGGCGCGCGGGGCGAAGGGGATTCAATACCCTGCTGGCAGATCGCCAGGTCGGGCGGGGATCGTGTAACGGTACACCCACCGCCTGAGTGGGTTCGTGACCAGGAATCCGAGAAATGGTTCAGGGCGCAGGGGACAGCCATCCGACGCGGGTGGCGGCAAGGCCCGGCCGGCGTTCTCGCGAAGGCATCGGTGAGGCGGACTGAGGGATCAGCACCGCAAGGCCCGTGTCAGGGCCGGAGGCCGCTGGTCACTCCTTCGGGAGAACCACCCCCAGCAGCCTGGCGACCTCCGCCCGGATGCGGATCAGCTCCGGACAGCGGGGGCGGTGCTTCCGCATCCATTGGTCAGCGCCGTTGAAGTGCCACTTGGCCTTCTTGTCGCCGGTCTCCCACAAGGCGGCCGCGAGGAAGAACCGAGAGGCGTATTCATCGCACACTATCCGCGTTCCATTCTCCTTGCTCTCCACCAAGGGGCCCAGGGTCGCCGCGGCCTGCTTCCATTCTCCCAGGGCACACTGCACAGTGCCAAGGAGGACAGCCTTTTGAACGTTGCTACTCACGATCCCCTTGTAGGGCTTGAGTGCCTCATTGATCAATTGATGCGCGAGCCGAGGGTCTCGTTGGCCGAGGTCAGGGCGGGTCGTCAGGAACCACGCCTGGGCCACGAGGAGCTGGCCACACCTGGGGGCTGCCCGCCTCGCTCGCTCCAGGTGTGCTGCCGCCTCGCCCGTCTTCCCTGCCGCGCTCAGGCATCGGACCAGGGACAGGTGCACCGGCCCCCCCAGGGTCGAATCCTCCTCCGTGTCAAATGCCTTGAACTCAGGGGTGCCTGCCTGCCGCAAGGCCGCACGGAGGCTTCCCTCGGCATCACCCAGCCGCCCGTTGGCCATCTGGATGTCCCCGAGGAGGTGCCACATCGTCACGATGTGGATTGGGATGATGAAGCGGTCAGGATCCTGTGGGAACAAAGTGTACTTCTGCTCGAGCAACGTGACCGCGTGCCGCGCTGCTTGCTCTGCCTCCTGGAGTCGTCCCAGGCCGAACAGGAGGTATGAGTAGTGAGTGTACGCCTCGGTCTCCCGGCGGTAATGCTCCGGGTCTGCTGGGCGGTCCTCGCCGAACTGTCGCAGTACCTCGGCGAGGTCTCCCGCCCAACGTGCGAGATCCTCCGGCGTGTGCCGCAGAGGAGGAGTGGACTTGGCCGCCGAAATGAGCGACAGTTGCGACGACGCCATCCTCATTGCGTTGGTCAAGTTCGCCTCGGCCCGCCGCCGTTGTGCCACGGCCTCCTCTCCCCGCGTTACCGCCAACCGCCGCTCCGACTCGGCCTCATCGTAGGCCTTCTTCGTCTTCGTTTGTTCCCGCCAGATCAAAGCCGTGCTGATCCCCAGGCCCACCGCCATCAGCGTGGCGGCGACGGCCGCTGCGGCCACCAGGCGCCAGCGGCCCTGCACCCACTTCGCCACGCGTTGGCCCCAAGTCGGCCGCCGTGCGGTGATCAGCCGGCCATCCAGCCATCGTCCCAGGTCGTCCGCCATCTCCCGCGCCGACGAGTACCGCTCCGTCGGCTCCTTCGCCAGCGCCTTCATCACCACCGTCTCCAGGTCGGCCGGGATCGCCCGGTTCACCCGCCGCGCCGGCGTCTCCTCCTCCTCGGCGATCCGCCGCAGGATCTCCTGCCGGTCCGACCCCTCCACCGCCGGCCGGCCCGTCAGCATCTCGTACAGCGTCGCCCCCAGCGCGTACACGTCCGTCCGGTGATCCACCAGCCCGTGCTTCGCCATCGCCTGCTCCGGTGACATGTACCGCAGCGTCCCCAGCACGTCGCCGCTCACCGTCAGCCCGGTGTCCATCGACATCCGCGCCAGCCCGAAGTCGGCCACCCACACCTTGCCCTGTCCGTCCAGCATCAGGTTGGCCGGCTTGATGTCCCGATGGACGATGCCCATCCCATGCGCGTAGTCCAGCGCCTCCGCCGCCTGCACGCCCAGCATCGCCACCATCCGGCAATGCTCCGCCCCCCGCCCCGACAGGTCCGCCGCCGGCTCCTGCGGCGGCGTCTCGCCGCCCGCCCCCGGCGCGTAGTTGGCCGTCGGCTCCGCGTGGACGGCCCCGCCCGGCACGGTGGCGGCCGCCGCCTGCTGCTCCTGCCTGATGCCGCGCAGCACCTCGTGGAGGTTGCGTCCCTCGATGTACTGCATCGCGTAGTAGTGGACGCCGCGCTCCTCGCCCACGGCGTGGACGGCCACGATGTTCGGGTGGTGCAGGCAGGCCGCCGCCATCGCCTCGTTCTTGAACCGTTGCAACTGGCGCGGGTCCATCGTCGCGGCGAAGGGCAGCACCTTGAGGGCCACCCGCCGCCGCAACGACATCTGCTCGGCCTCGTACACCACGCCCATCCCGCCCCGGCCGACCTCCCGGATGATGCGGAAGTCGCCCAGCGTGCCGTCCGGCCCCTCGCCCGCCGGCGCCGCCGCCCCGCCCCCCGAGGCCTCGATCAGCCGCAGCATCCGCAGCGCGTTGCGGATCACCGCCGCATGCTCGGGGTGACGGGCCGCGTACTCCTCGACGTCGGGCCGCTCGCCACGTTCCTGCCGGGCCAGGAACTCGTCGGCCACCTGGCCCACCAGGGCGTCGCGCCCGCCCGCCGTCGTCACGTTCGCCGATGCGTCCACGGCCTCACTCCTGTCCCAGGATGCCCAGCGCGGCCAACGCCTGTTGCAGCCGCACCAGCGCCCGCCCGAACCGCTTCCTCGCTGCGGCGGCTTCGATGCCCAGGACGCAGGCGATCTCGTCGAACGGCATCGCCTCGCCGTGCCGCATCAACAGCACCTCGCGGTCCTGCTCGTCCAGCCCGGCCACCGCCTGGCTCACGCGAATCTCGAGCTCGCGGGCCGCCGCCTCCTGGCTGGGCGACGGCCCCCGAGCCAGCAGGGGCCGGGCCAGGAGTAAGGAGGACTGGTCCGGCAGGGCGACCTCGCGTCGGACCGAGCGCTTCTGCCGCGTCAGGTGGTCGCGGCGCAGGTTGAGGAGGCGCTCATAGGCCGTCTTCCGCAGCCAGAGGCGGAAGGGCATGGGCCTGCGCGCGAGGTAATCGTCCATGCGCCGCACCGCCTCCGCCTGGGCCTCCTGGACGACGTCGGACGCCTCGACCCGCCCGCGCAGCCTGTCGTCGATGCGCAGGTCGATGTAGGCCCGCAGCTCCGGCCGGTGCCGCTCCATCAGTTCGCCCAGGGCGGCGGCGTCCCCGGCGCCGGCCCGTTCGAGCAGGCGACAGGTCTCGGCGGAGTCAGGCGTCACGTCGGTCATCATCAGCCCCCATCCCATTTACCCACCGCCCGCATCGCAATGTGACCGAGAAACAGGATAGCCCTCGGTGAGGCTACGCCAGGACGGCGGCGGGGAGAAGGCCGGTGTGACCGTTACCGACATCGGAGTTGGACAAAATCAGACGAGGGGCGCCGCCACGGCGCGGGTGTCGGAGGCCTGACCACTGGCCGTGAAATGCAAATTCCGGGCGGGATTTGCATTTCACGGGGGTGTGAGGGGGGCTGAAATGAAATGCAATGTGCCCCCGCCGGCCACTCCGACCGTCTACTTCCGTCTAATTCCCACTGCCGGCTTTCTACCTCACCCCCCCAGCCCCCCTCTCCGCTTCGGAGAGGGGGTTAGGGGGTGAGGTCGTGGGGTGACGGGG
>CAZVZK010000262.1:0-9063 GCA_964630925.1 uncultured Alcaligenaceae bacterium | reverse complement strand
GGACCTGGGCGGCGGCCCTCACGCCCGACAAGGCCGACCCCCTCGGCAACGACTGGTGAGGGCGTGCGATGACGACGTCGATGCAACGATTGGCGGCGGCCTTGCTGGCCGCCCTGTGCCTGCCGGCGTGCGGGAGGGAGCCGGACCCGCCGCCGGAGCAGTTCACGCAGGTCATCCGCGGGCGGGTGACCTACCAGGGCAAGGCGGTGCCATACGGCTCGGTGATCTTTTACTCGCACCAGCGCGGGTTCGACGTGCGGACGGGGAAGTTCACGCCCATCTCCATCGCCTCCATCGGCGAGGGGGGGCACTACGAGGTGCGGACCGTGTGCCGCGGCCCGGTCATGGTGTGCGTCTCCGCCGACCCCGACATGGACCCGGCGCGGGTGGCCGTGCCGGTGGGCTTCGACGAGGACCTGGGGCCGTCCACGCCGGCGCCCGAGGGGCCGCTCCCGCCGCTGCCCCACGAGGCCCCGCCTCCGCCCAACCCCGCCGCCGAGGGTCTGACGCCCGCGCAGCGGGCCACCCTGAAGGCGATCCACGCGAAGTACGGCTACCTCCGCGTTTCGCAGCTCGGCCACGTCATCGACGAGGGCGAGCAGACTTACGACATCGACCTGAAATGACCCGCCGGCGCCCCGGCAGCGAGCCTCTCCGGACCTGACACCCCTCACGCAAGGCAAGGAGATTGACAATGCAACGGTTCACGGCCCGCCGCGGCTTCACGCTGATCGAGCTGCTGGTGGTGATAGCGATCATCGCCATCCTCATCGGGCTGCTCCTCCCCGCCGTCCAGAAGGTCCGTGAGGCCGCCGCTCGCACGGAGAACTCAAACAAGATCAAGCAACTGGCGCTGGCGACACACAACTACCACGACGTGACGAAGCGGATGCCCGACTACCTCAGCTACACCCCGACCGCTGGCACCTTCCCCGACGGGGTGGTGCTGGGCACGTCCCTGTTCGAGCTGCTCCCCTACGTCGAGCAGGAGCCCCTCTTCAAGGCGTCGTACGGCCAGATCACCTACACCAACGCCTCGTCCACGACGACCACCAGCGCGGGCAAGACGACGGTCACGGCGCCCAACACCACGACGACGCTCACCTCCACCGGGTACCAGGCCAGCAAGGTGAAGGGGAAGCTCAAGTCGTTCTACATCTCCACCGACCCGACCGCGGAGAAGGTGGACAGCCCGGCCAGCTTCCTCATGAATACCCAGGTGTTCGGCACGAATTACGTCTCCTCAATGACCGCCTCTTCGCGCACCGACCGCGCCTTGACGAAGTTCACCGACGGGGCTTCCAACACCATCCTGTTCGCCGAGGGCTACGCTGCCTGCAAGACGAAGACGAGGACCGACTACTCGGCCACCTACGGCGTCACCGGCTCCTACCAGAGCACGTCCTACAGCTACGAGCGTGTCTGGAACTACGACCAGCTCTACAGCTCGAACAAGACCGTGACCGTCTCCCAGAGCGCCAACGCCAAGGCGACCCCCCCTGTGCCGTACATCTACGACTACACGATCACCGGGAGGATCTACCCGTACTTCAGCTCGGCGGCGTCGCGGGCCGGGACCACGACGGGGAACGTGTCTCTGACCATCGCGGCCACCGACCCCAGCAACAAGACGGCGTCGATGGGGACATTCGAGGTCAGACCCAGCCCGGATAACGCCTCCCACACCGCCGCCCAGTCCACGACCTCCGGCGGCCTGCTGGTGGCGCTGTGCGACGGCAGCGTCCGCATCATCTCCGTGAACGTGAGCGGCGCGACCTTCTACGCCGCCCTGACCCCCAGCAACGGCGACCTCCTCGGCAACGACTGGTGATCGGGCTTCGCCTCCGACGCGGCCCGGCCGGCGCCCCCGGCCGGGCCGCCGCTTTTCCCGCCCCGTACATCTTGCCCCGGCGGGCACCGGCGGCGCTGCTGGTGAAGTTGCCGGAGGTGGCGGCGGTGGAGGTGGCCGGCGGGGCGCCGGAGGGGGTGGGGCGGCTCCTGGTGCGTGTGACGGCGGCGCGGGGCTTCCACGCGGCGCTGAATCGGATCGTGCTGGAGGAGTGGGTCGAGGTCGTCCACCTGGGGGCCGTGGACGGGTCGGCCAGGGCGGTGCTGGGGTATCTGCTGGGGGGGAAACGGTAGGCGGGCCGGGCGGGCGATCATGAAAGGCGGCTCTCGATAAATGAAATCGAAATGAAGCCGGCTGACAGCGCCGCGGCCGTGCGAGTAAGTTAAACCCACACCACAAATTCTTCATGCGACCCCGCTCCTCTCCAACGGGATCACGCCAGCTCCACGCCAGCCTTGGGCGTGGACTTCGCGGGTCACGGCCATCTTCCACCCCCGTCACGCGCCCTCGCACGGCTCCAGCTCCAGGCGCAGCCAGAACGGCCCCGCGTCCGTCAGGAACGCCATCACCGCCCCGCCGGACACCGGGGCCGCACGGCCCGCCCGCGGCGTCGTCAGCAGGAAGTGGTACGGCGTGCCCTTCAGCATCGTCTTGGCCTGCCCGGCGATCACGTTGGCTAGCTCCCCCGCCGTGTCGTCCAGCATGTCGGCCGCCAACGCCTCCCCCGGCAGGTACCGCCGCGCGAGGGCCTCGATGACCGCCAGCGGCATCTCCAGCACGAAACGCCCCGGCACCGGGCGGCGCAGCGTGATCTCCGCGAACACCTCGCCGGCGCCCGCGGCCTCGCACGGCAGGGCCTCCGTCTGCATCAGCTCTTGCAGCGCCAGGACGGCCGCCGTGGTGAACGCCTCCTGCACTTCCGCCGTCAGGGTGTGGCTCGTCATCGGCGGCCCCTCACTTGTTCACCGGCCGGTAGAACCCGGACTTCAGCTCCGCCACCCGCTCGAACGAGTCGTCCAGGCCGAAGGTCGTCTCCGCCCCGCCCAGCGCCAGGTACCCGTCCCGCCGCAGCAGCTGCCCGATCCGCCGCAGGATCACCTTCTTCATATCCACGTTGAAGTAGATCATCACGTTGCGGATCAGCACGAGGTCGAGCGGCGGCATCGTCGGCCACGGCGCCGCCAGGTTCAACTGGCGGAATTCGACCATCGCCCGGACGTCGTCGCGCAGCTGCCAGTTGGCGCCCTCCTGGGTGAAGTACTTCAGCAGCAGCGCGATCGGCAGCCCCCGGTTCACCTCCAGCTGCGAGTAGCGGGCCCGCCGGCAGCGATCCAGCATCGTCTGCGAGATGTCCGTCGCCAGGATGTCCACCTTCCACCCGGCCAGCTCGGGGAAGTGCTCCTTCACCAGGATCGCAAGGGAGTACGGCTCCTGCCCGCTGGAGCTGGCGGCGCACCAGATGCTCAGCCGCCGCTGCGCCTGCCTCTTGCGCATCAGGTCCGGGATCACCACACGCCGCAGCGCATCCCACGGGTGGATGTCGCGGAAGAACGACGTCTCCGTCGTGACCATCGCCTCGACCACCTCGGCCGTCAGCGGCCCCGAGCCCTGCGCCCGCACGCGCTCCACCAGGGCGTCGAGGGACGGCAGGCCGTGCTTCTTCGCGACCGGGGTCAGCCGGGCGTCCAGGAGGTACTGCTTGCCCGGCTCCAGCACCAGGGCGCAGCGTTCCAGCAGGAGGCGGGCGACGAAGGCGTAATCGGTGTCGGTCATGCGCCCCCCCCGCCGACGCGGCGGACGATCTCGCCGGCGATCATCGCCAGGGGCAGCACCTTGTCCGCCAGCCCGGCCTTGGCGACGTACCCCGGCATCCCCCACACCACCGAGGTGGCCTCGTCCTGGGCCAGCACCTGCCCCCCC
The DNA here is from genome assembly GCA_964630925.1 of uncultured Alcaligenaceae bacterium. Taxonomy (GTDB): domain Bacteria; phylum Planctomycetota; class Planctomycetia; order Gemmatales; family Gemmataceae; genus RGDT01. Next base: position 5,294 of record CAZVZK010000262.1, on the reverse strand, counting down.
GCCGCGCGCACCGCCTCGCAGCCGCGCAGCCCGTCCTGGCCCATCCCCGTCATGACCACCGCGAGGCAGGCCGCCCCGTACACCTGGACCGCCGACCGGAACAGCGGGTCGGCGGCGGGGCGGCACGAATTCTCATGGGGGCCCTGATGCAACAGCGTCTTCACCTGCGTCCCCTGCCGCGCCACGGTCAGGTGATAATCGCCCGGCGCGATCAGCGCCCGGCCCGGGACGAGCGCCGCGCCGGAGACGGCCTCGTCCGTCGGCACCGGGGAGTGCGCGGTCAGCCGCTCCGCCAGGAGGCGGGTGAACATCGGCGGCATGTGCTGGACGACCAGGATCGGCACCGGCAGGCCCGCCGGCAGGCCACGGAACACGTCCGCCAGGGCGTTCGGCCCGCCCGTCGAGACGCCGATCACGACCACCTCCGGCCGCGTCGTCCCGGCCGGCGGCGGCGTGGGCGGCCTGAACAGGGACTTCTTCACCAGCTCGGGCCGGCAGAGGGCCTTGACCGCCGGCGCCAGCTCCTCGCGGATCAGCTGACGCGACCGCTCCAGGCCCCCCGCCCCGGACGGCTTGGTGAAGTAGTCGGCCGCCCCCAGGGCCAGCGCATCCAGGGTGGCGGACGCCCCCCGCTCCGTCAACGCGCTGAACATGATCACCGGCAAGCGCGGGTAGGACTTGCGCAGATGCGCCAGCACCTCCAGCCCGTCCATCTCCGGCATCTCGATGTCCAGGATCACGAGGTCCGGCGTCACCTGCGTCATCTTCGCCAGCGCGATCTTGCCGTTGGGCGCCGACGCCACGACCTCGATGTCGGGGTCGGAGGCGAGCTCCTCGCCGACCACCTTGCGGACGACCACCGAGTCGTCCACCACCATGACCCGTATCTTGGCCATCGGTCAGACCCCGAACACGTCGAGCATGGACAGCTTGGCGATCAGCACGTCCTTGGTGAACGGCTTCATCACGTACTCGTTCGCCCCCGCCGCCAGCGCCCGCATCACCTGGTCGCTCTCGGTCTCCGTCGTCACCATGACGACGCGCACCGCGTCATACGCCCTCTGCGCCCGCACCGCCTGGATGAACTCCAGGCCGTCCATGACCGGCATGTTCCAGTCCACCAGCACCAGCTCCACGTCCGGGTACTCGCGCAGGCGCTCCAGCCCCTCCGCGCCGTTGGCCGCCTCCGCCACCTCCATGCGGAGCTCGCGCAGGATGTTCCCGATCAACAGCCGGACGGCCCGTGAATCGTCGATCACCAGCGCCCGCATCATGCCCCCCCGGCTCGTTCGAGCCAAACGCGGCCCTGCGCCGTCGGCGGCCCGCGGGTCACTGCGCCTTGAACTGCGCCACCAGCTTCTGGAGGTCCGCCGCCAGCCGCGACAGCTCGTCCGCCGAGGCCTTGGTGTTGGCCGCCCCCTCGGTCGTGCCGCGCGCCGCCTGGGCCACCACGTTGATGTTCGAGGCGATCTCGGTGCTCCCCTTCGCCGCCTCGGCCACGTTGCGGCTGATCTCCGCGGTCGTCGCCGTCTGCTCCTCCACGGCGCTGGCGATGGTGTTCTGGATGTCGTTGATCTGGTTGATGATATGCCCGATCTGCCCGATCGCCTCCACCGCCCCCTTGGTGTCGCCCTGGATGGCCTCGATCTTGCGGCTGATGTCCTCCGTCGCCTTGGCCGTCTGCTTGGCCAGCTCCTTGACCTCGTTGGCCACGACCGCGAAGCCCTTGCCGGCCTCGCCGGCCCTGGCCGCCTCGATGGTGGCGTTCAGGGCGAGCAGGTTGGTCTGCTGGGCGATGCTGGTGATGACCTTGACGACGTTGCCGATCTCCGCGGACGACTCGCCCAGCTTCGCCACGGTCGCGTTGGTGCGCTCGGCCACCTTGACCGCCGTGGTGGCCACGCGCGCCGCCTCGTTGGCGCTCTTGGCGATCTCCTTGATGCTGGCCCCCATCTCCTCGGCCCCGGTGGACACCGTGGAGACGTTGCGGCTGACCTGCTCGGCCGCCGCCGACGCCACGTTCGCCTGCGCCGCGGTCTCCTCGGCGTTGGAGGCCATCTGCTGGCTCACCGCCATCAGCTCCCGCGAGGAGCTGGCCAGCGTCTGGACGGACTCCTCCAGCGAGGCCTCGATCCCCTTGATCCCGGTCACGTCGGTGGCGTACTTGACCACCTTGAACGGCTTGCCGTCGCGGGCCAGGATGGGGAAGTACGAGCCCTGGATCCACACCTCCCTGCCGGCCTTGCCCAGGCGGTGAAACCGGCCCGTCTGGGTCCGGCCGCCGGCCAGGTCGGCCCAGAACTGCCGATACCCCGCGGACCCGGCCTCCTCGCGGGTGACGAACTGGCTGTGGTGCCGGCCCTTGATCTCGTCCAGCGAGTAGCCCATCAGACGCAGGAAGTTGTCGTTGGCCTCCAGGACCGTCCCGTCCAGCCCGAATTCGATGACGGCCTGGATGCGGCCGATCGCCGCGATCTGCCCGGCGTAGTCGGCCTCCATCTTCTGCCGCAGGGTGACGTCCTCCCAGGTGACGATGTAGCCCGCCGTCTGGCCCGCCGGGTTGGTGATGCCGTTGATCCGGGCCTCCAGGGTGACCGCCCCGAAGGAGAAGGTGGCCAGGTGCGGCAGCGACTTCGCGCTCTTGAGGATCTTCTCGACGCGCCGGCGGTCCTTGTGGAAGGCGTGGATCGACATGCCCACCATGGCGTCCGCCTCGACCCCGAACGCCCCCTGCAATTCCTCCTCCAGGCCGCGGAGCGTCTCCAGCGCCCTGGGGTTGGCGTAGACGAGGGTGAAGGAGGTGTCGGCGATGAACACGTTGGCCTGGAGACAATCCAGGGCGGCCCTGAGGAGGTCCACGCTGGCCAGCAGGTCGGGGGATGCGCCTTCGGTCGTCGGCTTCACGGGGGACGTCTCCGGTTGGGGGGCCGGCCTCCTGCCGCGTCTGGGGGTCGTCACGGTCGTTCTCTCAGGTGCGTGGGGCGGGGGCCCCCGCCCCGCCGGGCAGCGAGACGGCGCGGGCGGTGTCCAGGATCAGCAGCAGGCGGCCCGGCAGCTTGTACGCCCCCCGGATCAGGTCGCGGGCCGCCCCGCGCAGCGTCTCCGGGGGGCGTTCGAAGTCGCGTTCGGAGACCTCGACCACGTCGCCGATCTCGTCCACGAGGAGGCTCACGGCCCCGTCGTCCGTCTGCACGACGACGTTCACCGGGAGCTGCCCCTCGGGCCGCTCGGGCATGTCGAGGCGGCGGCGGAGGTCCACGGCGGTGACGATCTGGCCGCGGAGGTTGATGAGGCCGCGCACGACGGGGTGGGCGAGCGGGACCCGGGTCATCTCCTGGTGGCGGATGATCTCCTGGACCTTGAGCACCTCCAGGCCGAGGTACTGCCCGCCCAGGGTGAAGGTGCAGAACTGGCTCGACTCCGCCATCGCGTGCGTCTCCGTGTGTCGGGCTCAGGGGGACATGGCGGCGAGGCCGAGCGCGGCGGACAGGCCGCCGGCGGTGGGCTCGGTGTCAGGGCGGATCAGGGCCTTGATGTCCAACAGCTCGGTGACGCGGCCCTGGACGACGGCGGAGAAGAGGACGCCGGGGCGGCCGGCCCGCGTCCGCGTGGTGACCTCCTCCTCGACGATGTCCAGGATGCTGCCGACCACCAGGCCGACGCGCCGGCCCTCGCCGGCGTAGACGATCACCTGGATCGTGTCGCCCTCGGCATTCGGGGCGGGGGCGGGGCGCCCGTTGCCCGCGGGCCGGACGCGCGTGCGGCCCGCGCGGCCCATGCGGCGGAGCTCGCGCGACACGTCGAGCAGGGGGAGGATCTCGTCGCGGTACTGCACCACGTCGCGGCCGCCGGACCTCTCCAGCGACGTGCGCGGGAGCTCCTCCAGGCGGGCCACCAGCGCCAGCGGGATCGCCATGCGGCTGCCGTCCGTCGCCGAGAACAGGAGGAGGGGCAGGCGGCTGGTGGCGGGCGCGGCCGCCGCCGTGGGCTTCTCGGACAGGGCGCGCCCCCTGGCGCCGGAGACGACGTTGGCCCGCTGGGCCAGCCCGAGCACGTCGAGGATGAGGGCCACGCGGCCGTCCCCCATGATGGTCGCGCCGGCGAAGACCGTGACGCCCTTGAGCTGCTTCTGCAGGGGCTTGACGACGATCTCCTCGGTGTCGTGGATGGCGTCCACCACCAGGCCGAACTGGCGGTCGTCGGCCTGGAGGACGACGATGGTGATCTCGCTGGGGTCGGGGGGTGGCTCGCCGTTGTGGAGCTGCTGGGCGAGGTAGACCAGCGGGAGCAGGCTGCCGCGCAGCCGGTACACCGGGGCGCCCTGGATCTGCTCGACGCCGCGTGCCGCCTGCTCGCCCTCGAGGCGGACCAGCTCCAGCAGGTTCACCTGCGGGATGCAGTAGCGATCACCGCCGGAGGTCACCGTGAGGGCGGGGATGATCGCCAGGGTGAGGGGGATCTTCATGCGCACCGTCGTGCCGCGGCCCGTGCGGCTCTCCAGGTCCACCGTGCCGCCGATCTTCTCGATGTTGGTGCGGACCACGTCCAGGCCGACGCCGCGGCCGGAGAACTGGGTCACGCGCTCGGCCGTGGAGAAGCCGGGGAGGAAGACGAGGTTGATCAGCTCGCGGTCGGACAGGCGGGCGGCGTCCTCGGCGCTGACGGCCTTGGAGCGGACGGCCTTGTCGCGGACGCGCTGGGGGTCGATGCCGCCGCCGTCGTCGGACAGCTCGATGATGACCTTGCCGCCCTCGTGGAAGGCGTGCAGGGAGAGGCGGCCCTCGGCGGGCTTGCCGTGCTGCACGCGGGCCTCGGGCGTCTCGATGCCGTGGTCGACGGCGTTGCGGACCATGTGGGTGAGGGGGTCGCGGATGGCCTCGATGATGGTCTTGTCGAGCTCGGTCTCCTGGCCGTCCATCTCGAACCGGACCTTCTTGGCGCAGGCGACGGCGAGGTCGCGGACGATGCGGGGGAACTTGTTCCACACGTTGCCGATGGGCTGCATGCGTGTCTTCATGACGTTGGCCTGCAGCTCGGTGGTGAGGAGGTTGAGGCGCTGGACGGTGCCGAGGAAGCCGGCGTCCTCCTGGGAGGTGCTGAACTGCATGATCTGGTTGCGTGCGAGGACCAGCTCGCCGACGAGGTTCATGAGCTTGTCGAGGAGACCCACGTCCACGCGCAGGGCGGAGTCGGAGACGGCGGGGGCACGCATCTCCGGGGCGTCGGACGGCGGCGGGGTTTCGGCGGACGGCGGCGTGGCCACGGGCGCCGGCGGCGGGGGCGGTGGCGCGGGG
>CAZVZK010000261.1:0-9134 GCA_964630925.1 uncultured Alcaligenaceae bacterium | reverse complement strand
TGGCGCAGGCCCCGGCGTCGTGCCCGCCGGGGCTGGGCCAGCACACCGACGAGGTACTGCGAGAGGCCGGGCTCGATGATGCGGAGATCGCCGGGCTGCGGGGGCGGGGCGTCGTGTGACGCCCCGCCCCGGAGGCGGCTCACGGCTCGAAGCGGCCGCGGCGGCGGAAGTCGGACACCGGGCTCTTCGTGAAGCCGGCGTGCGGCTCGCCGATCAGATCCTTCCACTTCTGCTTCTGCTCGGCCGTCAGCACGCCCTCGATCCTGGCGTCGAGCTTCTCACGCAGCTTCATCTGCTGCGTGGCCACGGCCTTCCGCGTGTCGGCGTCCGAGCCCCGGGCCTGGATGAGCAGCGACGCGATCGCGCCCAGCTCCTCCGCCGCGGCGCTGATCGCCTTCTCCTGCTCGGCGGTGATGCCCAGCTCCTTCTTGGCGGCCGACGGGGTGCGTGCGGCCCCGAGCAGGGCGGACACCAGGCTGTCGGCGGCTTCCGCCTGGAGCGCCAACTGCTCCAGCCGCTTCGCCTGCGCGACGGTCAGGGTCGCCTCCACCGCCTCGGTGACGGCCTTGATGGCGGCCGCCCGCTCCGCCGCCGTGCTCGTCTGGTAGGCCGCGAGGGTGTACGAGTTGAACGCCCTGGCCAGACTGCCAGCCTGGGCCGGTGTGAGCTTCACCTCGTCCCAGTAGCGCAGCGTCCGGGCGAGGGTGACGACGCGCGGGATCGCCGCCACGCGGGGGGCGGGGGCGGGCCTGTCGGGGACGCCGCGGGCGGCGAACACCACGGCGATGTCCACCTCCTTGCCCATCATCTTCTTGATCGCCGCCTTCTGCGCGTCGGTGAGGACGTCGGCGGCCTTCGTGCCGTCGAGGATCCTGTTCCTCTGCTCGGCGGTGAGCTTGATCTCCTCGGCCACGCCGGGCACCGACGTGGCGCCGCTGTTGTTGAAGAGGTTGCCGGCCCCCTTGCCCGTCTTGCCCCCCTTGCCCTGGGCCATCGACTCCCGCCACTGGATCTGGAGCTCGCGGAACCGCGCCCGCTGCTCCTTCGTGAGGATGTCGGCGATGGCCTTCTCCACGAACGCCGAGCGGCTGGCAAAGCGCTTCTCGCGTTCCTGGACGTCCACGCCGGAGCCGAGGATCGCTATTGGCGCCGGGAACTTCTCAGCGAGGGCCGTGAACGCCTCGCGCAACTTGGCTAGCTGATCCTCGGTCAGCTTCAGCTCCTCCTGCACCTTGGGGTATCGCGTCAGGGGCGTCAGCTCGGCGGAGTGCCTGCCGAACATCAGCTTCTGCATGGCGGCGAGGGCGGCCGGCCGCCCGTCCGGTGTCGTGGGCGTGGCGAACACCACGGCGACATCCGCCTCCTTGCCCATCATCTTCTTGATCGCCGCCTTCTGCGCGTCGGTCAGGACCGTGGCGGCGGGGGCGCCGTCGAAGATCTGCTTCTTCTGCTCGGCGGTGAGCTTGATCGCCTCGGCGACTCCCGGCACCGACGCGGCGCTGACGCGGGTGGTGAAACCAGCGGGGGAGCCGCCCTTCCCGAAGAAGCCCTTGCCCGTGTCACGCCGGGGGGCCTCCGCGTGCTGGATGAGCAGCTCGCGGAACCTTGCCTGCTGCTCCTTCGTCAGGATGTCGGCCAGCGCCTTCTCGATGAACGCCGAGCGGCCGGAGTAGAGCTTGTCGCGTTCCTCCGGGGAGACGGCCTTCGTTTTCTCCCTTTTCGTCTGCAAGGGGCTCAGCGCCGGGAACTTCTCGGCCAGGGCGGCGGACGCCTCCCGCGCCTTCCCGAGTTGCTCCTCCGTGAGTTTCAGCTCCTCCCGGACCCTGGGATACCGTGTGACGGCCGTCAGCTCGTCCGCGTACCGACCGAAGATGGCCTGCTGGAAGGCCGGCAGCGGGGGCGGCACGCTGGTGGTGCCCCTGAACGGCTTGCCGAGCCAGTCGTCCTTCTTCGCGACCTGGTCGGCCGTCAGGATCTTGGCGATCGCGGCGTCGCACGCCTTGCCGGCCTCCGCGGCGGCGGCCTTCACCTTCTCCAGGGCCTCGCCGGAGCCGACAGCCTTGACGACGGCCGCCGTGCGGGCCGCCTGGGCCGCAGCGTAGGCCTTGCGCTGCTCGTCGGTCACGCCGATGGCCTTGCCCAGCTCGCTGCCCGCCTCGAACTCCGCGGACCACATGTACTCCCGCCGGTAGATCTGCTCCAGCCGCTTGAGCTGGCCGGCATCCAGGATCTTCGCGAGGGCTGCCCTCGCCTCGGCGAGGCGGGCGGCATTCGCCTTGTTCCGCTCGGCGGGGCTGACGGCGTCCGCGGAGCTTTCATCCTCCGTAGCCCGGGGCCTCTTGCCTTTACCTTTGGTGGTGCTCGCCTTCTGCTCGGACGCGGCCTTGATCTGCTCGGCCGACATCTTGAGATCCTTCTGCACGTCCGGCGCGAGGAGGTAGCCGAGCAGGGTCACCGGGCTCGTGCCGATTGCCCCCGTGGTGCGAACGTCGCGCTGGGGCGTGAATCCACCGCCGGCCGGGGCCTCGCCGAGGAGCGCCTTCGCGGCCGCCGTCTGCTCCGGCGTGAGGTAGATGGTGGTGGAGCGGTCGAAGAAACCACTCTCGCCATCCGTGCCCCAGACGCCCTTCTTCTTCCCAGATCCCTTTCCGGAGACCTCGACCAGTGTCGCCTGCGTCTCGTCGAGCCTGAGGGCCGCTGCGATCTCGCCGTGGGCGGCGAGCGTCGAGGCCGTGACCGTGCGCGGCGCGCCTTCCCGCTTGCCACTGGCGAAACCCCTGGAGCTCCAGGCGGTGCGCGTGGCCAGTTGTGAGGCCCGCTCGAGCTGGCCGGCGTCGAGGGACGCCTTGAGCGCGGCGGCGATGGACTTGTTCTGCTCTTCGGCCTTGAGGTCCTTCGGGGCGGTGGTGTGTATCTCGTCCCACACCTTCTGGCGGAGGGCGAGGAGCCTCTTGACCTGCGCCTCAGTGAGCTTCAGCTCCTTCTGGAAATTCTCGTCCCCCAGGTAGGGGAGCAACCGGGACAGCAGGGGCGCCGAGGTGTCCGGCGCGGCGCCGGGCGGCTGGGCGGTGGACAGGGCGCACATCGCCAGCAGCAAGGCCGCGGCGGGCAGCAGACGGGAGAGGGGCATGCGAGTCTCCTCACGACGGTGTTGGGAATTGGGCGAACGGGACGGGCCCGTTACAGGATGATTCCGGACGAGCAGGCCCGTTGTGGACATGCAGGACCGAAAAAATCGGCTCACTTCTCCCGCAACACCGCGGCAGCCTCCTCGCGGCATCTTTTCAGCTCGGCGGCCCGGTGTTCTGTCAGGTTCTTCTGATCCTCGACCCAGCGGACGGCCAGGTCGAAACGGGCCTTCGCCTTCTCTCGCTCGCCGACCTTCGCATGACACCTCGCCAGAACGAACAGGTCAGCGCCGGCGAGCCCTCCCCCGCCGGCGGCCAGGCGATTCTCCAGGGTGGCGGCCGCCTCCCGGTAGCGTCCGCCGTGGTACTCGACGACGCCGAGGGTGATCAGGAATGTCGGGTTGTTCGGCTCCTCCCGCAACGCCTCCTGGATCAGCTCCAGGGCGCGGGCCGGGTCGCGGCCCAACGGCGGCCCGGTGAGGAGCAGCCGCGCCGCGCTGTTCAACGACGGGCCGATGCGACCCCCGAGCTTCCGCGCCCGCTCCCGGCCGGCGATGGCGAGGGCCGGTTTCCTTAACACCTCGTAGCACTCCGCCCGGTCCAGGAAATAGCCCGCCGTGCCGGGGAACGCCTTGCACAGGGCGGAGTAATCGGCCGCCGCGTCCTCGAATCGGCGAATCGCCAGGTAGCCTTTCGCGCGGAGGGCACGCATCGAGGGGTCATACGGGACCGTGGCCAGATAACGGCCCGCGTCGTCGGCGGCGTCCCCCCAGCGATCCAATCGCCACGCCATCCGGGCGCGCAGGGCGAGGGCCTCCTCGAGGGCGGGGTCGATGGCCAGGGCCGCCGTCAGCCGTCGGTGGGCCTCGGCGTCGCGGCCTGCGACGGACAGGGCGCGGCCGAGGCGGAAGTGGGCCTCGGCGTCGGAGGGGTCGAGGAGGAGGCGGGCCTCCGCACGGCGGGCGTCGGCCTCGGCCATCGCGGCCCTCGTGGCCCCCGACTCGGCCCCGATCACCTCCAACCGCAGCGGTTGGGCGCGGGCGGGGTCGAGGTCGTCCATCCGCCGGAGCGGCGGCTGCACGTCGTCCCAGTCCAGCCCCAGCTCGGCCAGTTGCTTGCGGATGAGGTGCAGGTCGAAGACGTACAGGGCCTGGGTCTCGTGCCCCAGAGCGAGCAGCCGCGTCCCGTCGGGGGTGAACTGGCGTGGATAGAAGGCGATGTCCGTTGGGGGCGGGATGGTGGCGATCTCCTGGCCCGTCTCGAGCGAAACGAGGCGGATGCCGCCCTCGCTCGTCCCGTAGGCGCGGACACGGTTGTCCGGGCTGAACGCGCCGGCGACCCGGTCCGACTTGCTCTTCCACTCGTCCCGCCAGGCCGGGGGCCTGGCGAGAGGGCCGGGCGCGGCCCCGCCGGCCTGGGCGACCAGCGTGGCGATCTCCACCCGGTGTTCCCCGGCCTTGCCCCGGAGATACAGCCACCGGCTGTCCGGCGAGAACCCGATACCGCCGATGACCTCGTCCACCGGGAAACTCACGATGAGGCGTCCCGTGTCCGCCTCCCAGAGCTTCGTCAGGAGCCCGGCCTCATCGGGGCTCTTGCTTTGCGTGGCGACCCAGCGGCCGTCGTTGCTCACGTAGCCTCCCCGGACATCATGTTGCGGGCCTAGCCGGATCGTCCGACGCGGCGGGCCGCGGTGGATCACGCGGGCCCCGCCGTTGTGCATCGGGAGGAGGAGCACTCGGCCGTCATCGCTCTTCTCGACGACATCGTGCCCCTCGACCAGCAGGTCCGTGATCCACTCCGGTGGCCCGAGCCGAAGGGAATGAGGCGATTGGCTGGCCTGGCCCGGCCAGCGGACCGCCCCCGCCCCCCCGGCACCTCCAGCGGTCCAGAAGGCCCCTTCCGAATCGAAATGGGCCCCGAGGAGCCAGTAGTTGCCCGCCAGGGTGCCGACCTCCTCGCCGGTGAGCAGGTCGATGAAGCTGAAGCCCTCCGATGACTTCGCGGCCAGCAGGCGGCCCCCGGGATGGAGCGAGCAGAGGTCGAGCCGCTCCGAGCCGCGCGGCGTCTGCCGGCGCAGGACCCGCAGCTCCCGGCCGCCGGCCACCGGCAGGTGGCTGGAGCCGTAGTAGGGGGTGAACGACAGCAGCGAGCGGCCGTCCGCGGCGAAGTGCTGGATGCCGTTGGCCTGCCGGCTCAGCAGGAGCTCGCCGCTCGCCGTGTCCCACAGCCGGACGATGTGGCTCCAGTCGTTGCTGACGAGCCGGTCGCCGGCGTGGCTGAACGAGAGGTGAAAGCCGCCGTTCTTGTGGCCCTTCCACGGGGGGGTCACCTGCCGCCCCGTGTGAATGTCCCACAGGTAGAGCTGGTGCTCGGCGTACCCAGCCGTGGCCAGGCGGTGCCCCCGCGGGTGCCAGGCGGCCGCCGTGGCCAGGTCGGGGTGCGGCAGCCTCACGAGCCGCTTGCCGGCCTCCACGTCCCAGACCGCGACCTCGGTGCCGCACGCCACCGCCAGGTGCGGCAGGCGGGGGTGATACGCCGCGCAGAAGACCGGGCCCGGCCCGCGCTCCAGTCGGCGGACGCGTGCCCTCTTCTCCAGGTCCCAGATGGTCACCGCGCCGTCGGCGTGGCCCAACGCGACCTGACGCCCGTCGGGCCGGAAGGCCACCCCCTCCTCGTGAACGCCGGTGGTGTCGTCGAACAGGGCGACGGGCCTCTCGCCGTCGATCCGCCAGATGCGGACCGGCACGGTGACCGTCTTGAGGTAAGGCGCGGCCGCCGCCGCGAGGAACCGCCCGTCGGGGCTGATCCAGGAGGTGCCGTGCAGCTCGTAGGCGGGGGGCGGCAGCGCCTTCAGGATCGCGTGGGCGCGGAGGTGCCGGCGGTGGACGGGGTCCGTCTCCGCCGCCAGCCGCTCCTCCAGGTTGACGTCCTCCGGGGCCCCCAGGTCCGGGAGGCAGAGGGCCGCGATCGCGATGTTCCGGAGCTTCAGCCGGTCCTCGTCCGTCAGGCCGATCTCCCGGCCCACCTCCAGGGCGTCGCGGACGCGGCGGAGGCTGTTGAATCGCTGGCCGGGCCGCCGGCTCAGGCGGGTGGCGTCCGCGTCGGAGAGGTACGACAGGAACAGCTTCCGCTTGCCGGCGGCCTCCTCCTGTTGCGCCCGCAGCAGGGAGGCGTTGAGCCGGAGTGTCATGATCACGCCGCCGACGGCCGTCACCGCCAGAAGCAGCAGAAGGGAGGCGCTGAGCGTCGCCGTGAGCGGGTTGCGCCGGACCCAGCGCCGCACCTGCTCGGCGGTGCTGCTCCGCCGCGCCCGGATCGGGCGGTCGTCCAGGAACAGCTTCAGGTCCTCCGCCAGCGCCCCGGCCGTCGCGTAGCGGTCCTGGGGGGACTTGGCGGCACACTTCAGCACGATCGTCTCCAGGTCGAGCGGGATGCGCGGATCGATCTTGCGCGGCGCGGGCATCTCGTGCATGATCTGGGAGATCAGGCTTAGCCGGTCGGTGTTCTCGAAGGCCGGCCGCAGCGTCAGCATCTCGTACAGCGTCAGCCCCAGGGCGTAGATGTCGCTCTGGGGCAACGACTTTCCCTCGAACCGCTCCGGGCCCATGTAGCGCAGGGTGCCGGGGATGGCCCCGGACTGCGTCGGGCCCTCGTCGCCCTCCATCTTGACCAGGCCGAAATCGGTGATCCACGCCATGCCATGGAGGTCGAGCAACAGGTTGCTGGGTTTGATGTCGCGGTGGACGATGCCCTGCCGGTGCGCGTAATCGAGGCCCTCCGCGATCTGTCGGACGATGCGGGCGACGTTGCGGCAGTATTCGGCGTGGGTGCCGGCACCGGAGATGCCCGACGTCGCCTCGGAGGGCCCCTCGGACTGGGTCGGGGCGCTGCCGGCATCGCGTGGCACGTCGGGAGGCCTGAGCGCCTCGGTACCGCCGGGGGCAGCGGGGGGGAATCGCCCGGTGGACATGCTCAACGCCACGCCCGGGCCCTCCCCTTTCTCTCCCGCCGCCCCCTCCCGTCGCTCGCGGAGCCGCCTCAGATCGCGCACCACTTTATCGAGCGGCTCCCCGGAGATGTACTGCATCACGTAGTAGTGCGTGCCGCCGCACTCGCCGACGCCGAACACCGGGACGATGTTCGTGTGATGCAGCCTCCCCGCCGCGGTGGACTCGTTGCGAAACCGCACCAGGAACGAAGGCTCGTACTCGCCCTGGACACGCAGCACCTTGAGGGCCACCCGCCGGCCACCCATCGTCTCCTGCTCCGCCTCGTACACGACCCCCATCGCCCCACGGCCGATCTCACGCAGGATGAAAAACTCGCCAAGCCGCTGCAAGGGGCGCACATGAACGGCGCCCTCGCCGCCCGGGCCACCCGGGGCACCGGGGGCCGGTTTCAATGCCTCGACCTTGACCAGCGCCGGGAACAGCTCCCGGATGTCTCGCGCCAGGGACGGGTGACGTTCCACGAATTCGCTCAGCGCCGGCCGCTCGCCTCTCCGGCATCGCTCGACGAACTCGTCGGCGAGCTGCCCGAGCAGGATGTCCCGGAGCGAGTCGGGCGTGGACATGGGGGCCTCCGGATGATCAATCGAAGAACCCGGGCACGGCGTCGAGGATCGCCTTCAGACGCCGGATCGCCCGGATGTAACGCTTGCTGGCGGCAGCTGTCTCGATGCCCAGCACCTCGGCCGCTTCGTTATTGGTCAGCTCCTCGAAATGGCGAAGCATCACGATCTCGCGATCGAGCGGCTCCATGCCATTGAGCGCCTCCTGCAAGCGGGCCTGCAGTTCGGCGCGGAGGGCGGCGTCCGTCGGCGACGTCAACCGCCCAAGGAGCTGCTCGGCGAGGCACTCCGACGAGGCGAGCGGCGGGCGGCCCGAGAGCGACAGCTCCAGCGACGCGTCGCGCATCTGCGCCCCCAGGTGCCGCCGATGGAGATCAATGAGCCGTTGCCTCGTGAGTGCCCGCAGCCACAGATAGAACGGTACGGCGGGGCGCTCGAGGTATTCGTGGAAGCGGCGGGCCATGTCGAGAAAGGCCTCCTGGAGCACGTCGGAGGCATCGATGCGTCCGGCCAGGCCACAGCCCATGCGCAGCCTGACCATCTTCCGCAGGCGCTCGCGGTAGCGCGAGAAGAGCTCCCCGAGCGCCTGGCCGTCACCTGCACGGGCGCGGGACAGCAGATCAGTATCGGCGGCCTGGCCTATCATTGTGATATTGATAAAATAATGCTTATTATAAGTAAGGTTATTCTATTCGTGGTCTGGCCGAGGCTGTGTCAGGTGGTGTAGACGCGAGCCCGTTCCAGGTGCAGTATCGTCAGACCGCGTGTCGCGTTCGGGTGCAAGCCCTGAGGCCGGGGCCTCGCCGAGGAGCGCCTTCGCGGCCGCCGTCTGCTCCGGCGTGAGGTAGATGGTGGTGGAGCGGTCGAAGAAACCACTCTCGCCATCCGTGCCCCAGACGCCCTTCTTCTTCCCAGATCCCTTTCCGGAGACCTCGACCAGTGTCGCCTGCGTCTCGTCGAGCCTGAGGGCCGCTGCGATCTCGCCGTGGGCGGCGAGCGTCGAGGCCGTGACCGTGCGCGGCGCGCCTTCCCGCTTGCCACTGGCGAAACCCCTGGAGCCCCAGGCGGTCCGTGTGGCCAACTGGGAGGCCCGCTCGACCTGGCCGGCGTCGAGGGACGCCTTCAGCGCGGCGGCCACGGCCTTGTTCTGCTCTTCGGCCTTGAGGTGCTTCGGGGCGGTGGTGTGTATCTCGTCCCACACCTTCTGGCGGAGCGCGAGGAGTTTCTTGACCTGCTCTGCGGGAAGCTTCAGCTCCTGCTGGAGGTTCTCATCACCCAGGTAGGGCAGCAGGCGGGACAGCAGGGCCGCCGAGGTGTCCGGCGCGGCGACGGGCGGCCGGGCGGTGGACAGGGCGCGTGCCGCGACCAGCAGGTCGGAGACGGCCGGGACGCGGAGCGAACGCATGTGGGGCCTCCTGACAGGGTTGGCCTGT
>CAZVZK010000260.1:0-9157 GCA_964630925.1 uncultured Alcaligenaceae bacterium | reverse complement strand
TGCTGCCGCTCCTGAAGGAGCGCTTCACCTGTTATCTGATCGACTTGCCCGGCGGCGGCGACACCGAGTGGACCAAGCGCACCGAGTTCAGCTGGCCGGCTCAGGCGGCCACCGTCAAGGCAGTGCTGGAGGGGCTTCGGTTGGAGAGTTACGCCCTGTTCGGGCAGGACTCCGGGGCGATGATCGCTCGACACCTGTGTCTGTTGGATCGCCGGCGGGTGACGGCTTTGATCATGACGAACACCGAAGTGCCCGGACACCGCCCGCCGCTGTTGCCCATTCAGCGAGGTCTGCTTTTCCTGCCAAGCTCCGGCCAGGCGCTGCGGCTGGCGTTGGGCTGGCGCTGGCTCGTCCGTTCGCGGTGGGGGTTCGGCGCGTCGTTACGCCCGGAACTCGTCGATGACGTGTTTTACCAGCACACGATCCACCCACTTGTCCTCAGCGAGCGGCGCATGGACGGCCAGGTCCGCTTCCTGAAGGGATGGAGCTGGGGCCTGCTGGACCGCTGGGAGGACTACCACCGGTCCATCAACGTGCCGGTCCGGCTGATCTGGGGGGGCGCCGACATCTATTTCCCGCTGGCCCAGGGAAAAAGGCTCCGGATGCAACTCCCGCAGGCGACGCTCAGCGTGGTCCAGGGGGCGCACCTCCTGGTCCACGAGGAGGAGCCGGAGCAAGTGGCCGCGGCAGTCATCAACCACCTGTCGCCCTGAGTTCAGGGCGTTCCAAACGCGACCAGAGCGAGCCACCCCCGAATGAAGACCCCCATCCGAATCCTGGCCATCGACGGCGGCGGCGTCGGCGGCATCATCCCCGCCCGCCTGCTGCAACTGCTGTCGCGGGATTTCCCCGCCCTGGTCGACAGGGCGGACATCGTCGCCGGCACATCAACGGGGGGGCTGATCGCGTTGGGCCTCGCCGGAGGCGGCGCGCCGGCCGAGTTGGCGGATCTCTACCTGACACAGGCCAGGAACATCTTCGCACCGGCGCACCGGCGGCTGGCGGTCTGGTGGCCGTTCTACGCCAAGTACGTCCCGGATGGGCTGCGGCAGGCCGTCCAGGCCATGGTCGGAGACCGGAGCTTGGCCGACTTACAGGCCAAACCGGTCATCGTGCCGGTCACCGCCTTACAGCGCCCGGACGGGCGGCACAAGCCGGCGGGCGTGTTCCTGTCCACGGCCTACCGGCTCACCAGCCCGGCGCACGAAAAATACTCCTCCAGCCAGTGGGCCAGCATCGACGTCGCCCTGGCGACCGCGGCAGCCCCGACCTACTTCCCTGCCCATCGCGTGGAACAGCCTGGCCGGTGGCTGTGCTGGGATGGCGGGGTCGTGGCCAACAACCCGGCGGTGGCGGCGGTGGGGGAGGTGTTCCGGCTGGATATGGCCGAGAAGGCGGGGCCGGGTGTTGCTGTCCGCGCCGACCAGACCACCACCCCGGACGTGCGGGTGCTGTCGCTGGGGACCGGATACCACGACATCAACATCGAGGCGGGCGATTGGGGCACCGCCTACGCCGCCCGGTCCGTGGTGACGGCGCTGATGGACGCCTCCGTCGGCTCGTCGGCCTTCCTGCTACGGCAATTCCTGGGACGGAAGGTGGTCCGCGTGACGCCACGGCTCACATTGGAGTACGCCCTGGACGACCCCGACATCGTCAGCGAGCTGGATGTCCAGACAACGGCCTACCACGCCAATGAGCTCAACGCCACCGTCCAGCCGGACGGCTCGCAGGTCGACCTCAGACAATGGCTGGCGGAGTTCTGGCTCGATGGCGCTTGATGTTGTTGGCCCTGCCCTGAGCTGAGAGGAGCCTCCCATGTTCACGCCCCAGCTCGATGAAATATTCCGTGGAGCCGCTGGCGCAGGGGGCCAGGCCGCGGCATTGCCGGATGGCCGAGGCCACCACTCTGTGGGAAATCGGTGCTGCTGCAACGGGAGGTGGCCGAGAAGCCAAAGGACCCGAGCGGATGCAGGCGGTGATCCCGCCGATGTGGCACCAGGTCGAGCGCTTCTTCGGGCCTCGTCAAGCAGCGCCAGAGCGTGGCGACGCGCTACTAGCTAGAAGACCGCCATCAGGGCCTTACTTCGTCGATTGTCCACAATAACGAACTGACAGAATTTCCCCAGAGTTGAGCGAAATCACTGTCGCTGGTTTTGCTGTGTCGGTCCTACACTCACCAATTCCGTTGTCTTGAGGGGGGAGGAAATGCCACTCGTGTACGTCCACGGGGTCAATACCCGCCGCGGCCAAACGCTCGCGGAGCAGCAGGTCTTCGACAACGCCGCCGATCTGCTGTGTGCGCAGTTGGCTGGGACTGTCTTTGCCCAGTGGGTTACGGCCTCGGACGGCCTGAGGACGTTCGCCCCGTACTGGGGCGAGTTCGGCGTCACGTTCGCCCGCAACCTCGCCTGCGTACCCAAAAGCGGCCTCCAACAGCTCGGCGTCGGCCAGCAGGCCCAGGACCGCCTGAACGACGTGACGGCCGCCCACCTGGACCCCGAGGCGCTGAACCGGCCCGGCCTGCGGGCGAACCCGCTTCTGGAGATCGCCCGGACCCGGTCGCTGGGGGCGGCGGTCGATCTGCTCTTCGCCTGCGCCGGCAACGCCCCGATCTCGGGGGCGGTGATGAGCCAGGCCGCCGTCAAGCAGGTGCTGCCGGAGGCCGCCCGGCTGGCCAGCGACGCCGAGGTGTATGCCGCCGCCAACCCCAGGCCGGCCTGGCTGGATCGGGTGCAGACGGACGGCCAGTTCCTGGACCACCTGCTCCAGCAGATCAGGCCGCCGGCCCCGACGCCGGCGGGCGGGGTGCAGGCGCTCGGCATCGGCAGCACGGTCCTGGGCTGGCTGAAGAACGGGGTAACGGCGGTCCGCACCGGGGTCGTCACGGTCGCCAATGCGGTCGGGGCGGCCGGCGGCGCGGTCGGCGGCGCGGCCGGCCGGGCGGCCACGTGGGGGGCGCGCGAGAGCTTCCAGTGGTTCACCGGCAAGGTGCGGCCCAAGGCATCGGCGTTCGCCGGCCGGTTCGTCGGCGACGTGTTCACCTACCTGGACAACCGCGCCCGCATCGCCGACCACGTGCTGATCGAGGTGGACAAGGCCGACGCGGCCCGCCGACCGGGCGACACCGAGCTGTACCTCCTCGGGCACAGCTTCGGCGGCATCATCCTCTACGACATCCTCACCCACTTCCGCCCGAACCTGAAGTGCGCCCTGTTCGTGACCGTCGGGTCCCAGGTCGCCCTGTTCGCCGAGATGGGCCGGCTGGCGAACGCGGCCCCCCTCGCCGCCGCCTTCAACGCCGGCAATCCGGCCCCACGGCCGGCCTCGGCCGAGCGCTGGATCAACGTCTTCGACCCGACCGACTACGTCGGCTTCGGCACCGCCGGCGTCTTCTCCGGCGTGAAGGACTACGAGTTCGAGACGGACGCCCTGCCGATCCTCTCGCACATCGCCTACTTCGAGACGCCCCGCTTCTTCGCCCGGCTGCGGGAGCGGGTCCACGAGGCGTTCCTGAAGGGGACCGATTGATGACGCTGATCTGGGCGGAGGGGCCGGCCGGGGGCACGCTCGCGTCGCTCTGGCGCGACTACGCCCGGCTCCAGGCGCGGGCGACCGACCGGAGCCTGCCGGCCGCCGAGCGCGGCCAGGCCCTCGTCAGGGCCGAGGCGGCGCAGGACCGGTACGAGCGGGCCGCCGTCACGGCTGCGGCCGAGCTCGCGCAGGTCGGGCAGGCCCGCACGCACGTCCTGGTTGTCGGTGTCGGCCATTACCAGCGGCCGAACATCCCGGCCCTGACGACCTCCGTCCACGGGGCGCGGAAGTTCGCCGAGTGGATGCTGACGCGGTTCCATAACCCCAAATGCCCGCTCGGCTCGGCCGAGCTCCTCCTCTCCCCCGGCGGCCTGGGCGACTGGGCGCCGGGGGAAACGGCGGCCGCCCGCCTCGGCCTGGCTGCCGGCGACACGCTCCCGGTGGAGGCGGCGACGTTCGTCAACGTCAAGGCGGCATTCGAGCGCTGGATCACTCGGGCCGGCCACCGGCTCGACAACGCCGCCTTCTGCTACTTCTCCGGCCACGGCGTCTGGAAGCTCAACCCGCTGTTCCTGCCGGAGGACGCCGTCCTGCCGTCTGACATCGACGCACCCGCGCGCCTGATCGACATCCGGCGGATGCAGCAGTATTTGTACAACCAGCCGCCGCGCTCCCAGTACTTCTTCATCGACTCCTGCCAGGAGATCCTGTTCGACCTGCTGGTCAACCTGGCCGTCGGTCCAGGCGTGGCCCTGCGCGAGCCGACGGACGCCGCCGCCCTGGAGGAGAGGGAGTGCTGGGCGTACCTCGGCTCCTACATCGGCCGCTCGGCCTACGGCCCGTCCGACGACGCACCGTTCTTCACCCAGGAGCTGCTGCGCTGCCTGGAGGCGCGCGGGGCGGCCAGCCACCGGGTCAACGGCCAGTGGCGGGTCACCACCAACTCCCTGCGCGAGGCGCTGGAGGCGGCGGCCCTGTACCGGTCGGAGCAGGAGGGGCAGGCCATCCAGTTCTCCGTCTTCCCCGAGCACTCCAGCTTCACCGGCGTCCTGTGCCTGCTGCAGGGCCAACCGGAGGTGTTCGTCCAGGTCCGCTGCGAGCCGCACGAGCACACGGGGCGGGGGAGGCTGTACCTCGGCCTCGCCGGCGGGGCCCGCCTCGCTCGAGCGGCCCTGCGGGCGGCAGAGTGGTTCACGGCGGTGCCTCTGGGGAGTTGTCAGGCCGGCGTCGAGTTCGACCCGGGGGTCGCGCTGAACGGGGCGGTGCTGGGCTTCGCGGCCACCCCCACCGTCTTCCCGGTCGAGATCGCCGTGGCCGCCAAGGGCGCGGGGGGGGGCTCATGAGCCAGGTCGCCATCAGCTGCAGGGGGGTGCCGGACGAACTCACCGGTGTCCCCCTGCCCGCCGAGGTCGTCTCGGAGTCGGGTGAGGTCAAACAGATCCTGCTTGTGCTGCACGAGGGGGCGAGGACGGTCATCGACGTGGAACGGTCGGAGCGACACCTGGTCCGGGCGGAGCTCCCGTCGGGGCGCTGGGTCGCCGCGATCGACACCGGGGGCGAGGTGCTCCTCGATCTCGGCAAACAGGGGCGAGCGACCGCCCCCCAGGGCTTGACCTTGGAAGATACCCGCCTGGGTACGGCCGTCCCGAGCCCCCTCCGCCGGGAGCGGCTGCGTCTGTTCTCGCTGCAAACCAGCCGCGACTTTCATGACCTTCCCGAACCTTCCCGGCTTTTCGAGAATCCCGCACCCGAATGGCGTGCGGACTCGCCACCAGTGGTCCCCGGCTGGCTTGATCTGCTGGGGCCGAACTGGGAGCGTTGGGCTGCCTCCTTCCTGACGTTCGAATTGCCCTCCCGACCTGAGGGGTTGTCCGACCTCGGGCCAACCTTCCGGGGGCCGTCCAGCATCTCCCTGGCAGCCCATCCGGGGTGCCACGCAGACTCGTCGATGTGGGAGCCGCTGTATGTCCGGCTGGCCCTGCCATCGACGGGTCCGCAGCGGAAGGAGGTGCTGGTGGTGTGGCCGCCCACTGAGGGTGCCACTACACTCCGCATCCTGCCGGACCCAGACGGTGACGCCGACCCGGCGACCCCGTCGGTGCTGGCTGTGGCCGAGTGCGGCGACAGGGCCATCGATGCTTTCTTCGCCTACGTGCGCCGCGGAGCGCTCGAACCCACCCGCCGGGCCGAAGCGGAGTTGACCCGGCGGGCGATCGATTCTCTCCAACTGAAGATGAGCCACCCCGCCCGTGCCTGCCTGGCGGCCTACACCCTGCTGCGGGTCGGGTCGGCTGAGCACCTCGACTGGACGGAGAATCTGGCCAACTGGTTCGGGCGAATCCCCGATGGGGCGATCGTGCACGGCTGGCGCCTGATCCGCAAGGGGCGGGCGGAGGAGGCGGTGGCGTACTTCCGCAAGGCGCTGCGGCGCGGCCCCCCGCTCTACTCAGAGGGGTTGCGGCTGCTGAACGATGGGCTGTGCTTCTTGCGCGACCTGTACCCGCACAACCGCCAGGTGTGCGAGGACTCCGACCGAACCCACCGGCTGGCCTCCGCCGCCAACCTCGACTCCCTCCTCACCTGCGTGCTGCTGGACAATGACTTCACCGCCCTGCAGGCAGACGCGCGTCAGACTGGTGACACCGACGACCTCCAGCCCGGCTATGTGGAAGAACGCTTCGGAAGCTGGCAGATCGGCGACGACGCGCAAGGCGGCCCCGTCGAGTTCAAACTGTTCTTCCCCGACCGGGCCCACGACCCCGCTCAGTACCGCCCCGGCCGCCCGACATACGGGGATCCCCGGATAGCCTCCATCCACGTCGTGGGTGACTTCATGCCGTACCTCGGCCGAACGGCCTGGGACTGGGGTGACGGGCTGGCGTTGAACCGGGCGTGGCACCCACAAGGGTGGGTGTGGTCTTATCGGACGCCATCCTCACTGGCGGCGGGATTCTACGAGTACAAGTTCCTCGTGAGATTCCAGGACGGAACCCTTCGAAAGGTCAGCGACCCCTGCACACGCTACGGTGGCCGTGAAAACGAGAACGCCGCCTTCGTCGTAGGCGGCAGCCGGCCGTCCGACACGCCGATACCGCCCGTCGCCGGGGGCCGTCTCCCGCTGCGCGATCTGATCGTCTATGAGTTGATGATCGATGACTTCACCGCCGAATACCGCGGCCCACGCGCGCCGCTCGACGCCGCGTGCGACCGGCTCGACTATCTCTGTTGGCTGGGCGTCAACGCCATCCTCTTCCTGCCGTGGACGGCCTTGCCGTGCGAGGGCTTCAGCCGGGGACCCACCCCCAGCCAGCACTTCTCCGTCGAACACAGCTATGCCAACGCCCCCAACGCTCCCGCGGAGAAGTTGTCGTGGCTCCGTCGGCTCGTCGCCGCCTGCCACGAACGCGGCCTCCACGTCCTCGTGGACATCGACGTCAACCAGGTCGGCGATGCCGATGCCGCTGCAGAGGACGCTCGCGGCTTCCCGTACCGCTGGCTCTACCAAGATCAGCAGGACTGTCCCTACGTCGGCCGGTTCGGCAACAACCCGGTGGGGCTGCTCGGCCTCGACTACGGCAACGCCTGCACCCAGGCGCTCGTCCGCGACATCTGCCGCTACTGGATCGACTCGTTCGGGATCGACGGCATCCGCTTCGCCAACACGACGTGCTTCTACGCCCATGGCGACGACAGCGGCCTGCCGGCGCTCCTGCGGCAGACCCGCGACCACGTCCGCGGCGATCCGAAGTTCTCTCTGACGTTGGAGCACCTCCGCCTTGACGCGGCCGACGTGGCGAACCGGGCTGGAGCGACGAGTTACTTGAACGACGAGTTGTCCCAACGGGCGCTGGGCTCTCTGCGGGGCGAGCCGATCGACGGCCGCCTGCTCGTTGCTCTGAACAGCCACGCGGGGTTGGACGCGGATAAGGTGGCGACGATCTACCTCGGCTGCCGCGGCCGCCCGCGCGTCCCTTGGATGGTCGGGGCGCGGGAGAGCGCCGCGCTGCGGTGGCGCCGGACGCTGCCGTTCGCCATCGCCCTGTTCACCGCGCCCGGCACGCCCATGATTCACAACGGTCAGGAGATCCTTGAGGACGGCTGGCTGAGCGAGGACGGTTGCGGCCACCCTCTGCGGGGTGACCAGCGGCCGCTCCGCTGGGGGTTCAAAGACGACGGCACCGGCGGAGCGCTACGGGAGATCTACGCCCGGCTGATTGCCCTACGTAGGCGGTTCGGCGGCCTGCGTTCGGACACCTTCTACCCGCCGTGGGAGGGGTGGATGGAGCGTCTCAACTTCGAAGGTTACGGCCTCGACGCGGGCCGCGGTTTCGCCATTTACCACCGCTGGGGCGTGGGAGTCACCGGTCGAGTGGAGCGGTTCATCGTCGTGCTCAACTTCTCACAGAGGGAGCAGGTGATCGATGTCCCGTTCCCCGATAACGGCACTTGGGTCGATGTACTCAACGGCAGCACGGTGATCGTGCTCAACTACTGGCTCCGAGGGGCTGAGGTGGGGGCGAACTGGGGGCATGTGTATTTTCAGTTTGGCACACCAGGCAGGTAAGAGCCGGGGCAGCCGTAAGTAAGAAGGCGCTGAGGAACAAGGGCGAGTTGCGGCCGGGGCAGGTGCGCTAGACGCAATACCGTTCAACGAAGCCAAAACCACGCCCCTCCGGTAGCTTGGAGTTGCTCAGACAACCAAGGACCAGAGGGGACGTGGACCGTGGCTACCGGCAAGGAAGGCCCCGCTCGCGCCGATGTGGGCCTCATGCTCGACCGCCTGTTGCTCCTGGAGCAATTTATCCCCCCCAGGAGGTCCTGCAAGTCCTGCTCGACACCGGCTGCATCGACTCCCGCTCCTGCAGACGCTGGGCGATCAGACGTGGCGGGCGAGGATGGCGCCGGTGTGGGTGCGTCACGCCGGCGGCGTGGGGGCGGCGCGGCGCTGGCTGATGGTGGCACGCGACGGGGCGACGGGGGAGGAGAAGTACTTCATCTGCGGGGGCGTGGAGGCCGGCCTGGAGACGCGGATGCGCGTGGGCTTCACGCGGCACAACGTCGAGCACGGGTTCCGGCTGGCCAAGACGGAGCTGGGCTTCGCCCACTACGAGGGGCGGAGTTACGTGGGGCTGATGAGGCACATGACGCTGTGCCTGGTGACGCTGGGGTTCGTGGCCGGGCAGGCCGCGGGCCTCCGGGGGGGAAAATCCGGAGGTGACGGCGGAGCAGGTGTGCCGGGCGTTGAACCTGGTGTGCCTGATCTGGGCGCTGGCGTGTGGCGGGGTGGCGGCGCTGGTCGCCCGCGTGGCGGGGACGATCCGGTACCACCAGCGGAGGAACCGGGCCGCACGCGAGTCACGCCAGCGGCGGGGCGTGGGGTTGCCACCAGGGCCGCCACGCGCCCGAAGACCCAGACGGCGAAGACGACGGCCAACCGAACACCCGTAGCGCTGTAGTACTACGGTCGCTTCAACCGCTGGCGCAGTAGGGCCTCTGTGAGGGCACAGGGGCTCCTTGCGCTCCTGGGGCCTTGCGGCCTGACTCCCTGGACACGGATGCCCCGCCTGTTACAATCCACACTTCACGCTTTTCGGGATGCCGGGGGCAGGGTCGGAATGAGCCG
>CAZVZK010000259.1:0-9162 GCA_964630925.1 uncultured Alcaligenaceae bacterium | reverse complement strand
CTCGGCCGTATCCTCCCTATTCCTATCAACGCCCGTTTCATTCACAACCTCTCACTCAACCTGTCCGGCACCCCGATCACCGACGCCGCCCTGAAGGAGCTGAAGGCCCTCAAGGCCGTCTCGCAGCTCGAGCTGAACCGCACCGCCGTCACCGACGCCGGCGTCATGGAGCTGAAGGGGAGCGGCAACATCCGCTACCTCATGCTCAAGGGTACGAAGGCCACCCCCGACGGGATGAAGGCGCTCAAGCGGCACCTCCCGGGGACGCACATCATCGACTGACGGGGCCGGTCACCGCCCGGCGCGGAGCAGGGCCACCGCCGCCGCGATGGCCGCCGCGAGGAGGGTGACAATCAGCCCGGCGTAGGCCGCGCGGCGGCCCAGGGTCTGGTGCCACCACTGGTACGCGGCGCAGACCAGGCCCCCCGCCACGACGAGCCCCATGAGGTCCCATGAGGGGTCCTCGAACAGGTAACTCCTGGCCATTACCGACACCAGCAGCCCGAACGAGAGCACCAGATACCCCCAGCGGTAACTCGCGTTCTCGACGGCGATGGCCCGCTCGTCCCGCTCCACCACGTCGGCACTCATGTCTGGCCCTCCTGAAGAAAGAACAGATCCTCCACGGACTTGCCGAACACCCCGGCGAGGCGCAGCGCGAGCAGCGTCGAGGGCACGTACTGCCCCGTCTCGATGGAGCTGATGGTCTGCCGCGTCACCCCGGCAAGCGCCGCCAGCTCCTCCTGCGACAGGCCGCGCTCGGCCCGCGCCACCTTCAGACGATTCCCCAGCCGCTGCTCGCTCATCCGCCCCGTGCCCCCCTCCCTTACAGCGTAGGGAGGCGAGGGCGTCGTGTCAAGCATGCTTGGCAAAATGACAAGTACGCTTGTCGCAGCAGATGAGCGTCACACCGCCGGCGCCGGCATCGCCAGCACCTCGTCGAGCCGCGCCGGGCGACGCCCGAACTTCGCCACGAACTCGTCCCGGCTCGGCACCAGGCGCACCTGCACCTTCGCCTCGTGATGCACCGCGATGTCCGCGAGTTTGTGGTCGATGAACGGGTTGCGGAAGCGGTCCAGCACCTCGCGTGTGAACGCCGCCGGCCCCTCCACACGCCCCTCCAGCACCGGCACCACTTCTTCCGACAGCATCCCCTCCAGCCACGGCCCCAGCTCCGCGTCGTTCACCGCGTCGCGGACGATGCGGTGCCCCCTCGGCCACGCCTTGATCAGCAGCGCCGTGTGCCCGCCGTTCAGGAGCCGCACCTTGCGCAGGAAGTACGGCATCACGTCCGGCGTCCACACCACCGCCGGGTGCGTGAGGAACGGCTCGACCCCCGCCCTCTTCTCGATGGCGAACAGCGCGTACGGCTCGCACGCCGTCAACATCGGATCCGTCGCCAACAGCGGGTGCCCCTCCGGCGTCCCTGTCACGATGCGGTCCACCAGAGTGTTCAGCCACGCCGCCGCCTCGACGTAGCCGACGAAGTCCGCCGGCAGCCCCCACCCCTTCGCCAGCCCGACGACCAACCCCTTGAGCACGTCCGCCTGCCGCTCACGCAGCTCGCACGGCACGATCACCGGCGCCGGCAGCTTCGCCCTCCACCTCTCGTGCAGCACGAGCGCCAGCTTGGCCGGGAACGACCTCGGCGGCGTTGATGTCGCGGTGTCGCCGGGGTCGAGGTCGTACCCCTTCTCCGTCGTGTTGGACAGGATGACGCGTAGATCGGGCGAGCGCGCCAGCGTCAGCACCTCTCCCCACTGTGAATTGGCGGCGACCGCCCGGCTGACGCTCTCGCACGCCTCCACGCGGTCCACGACCCGGCCCGCCTCGATCCCGCGGACCACGACCTGGTACCGCCCGCCCTGGCGGTTCAGGCCGTCGGCCCGCCCGTCGCCCGTGGACTGCACGATGACGACGCGGCCCACCCCCTGGCCGGCCACGTTCGCCTGGTGGATGAACAGGTCGGCGAACGCGCGCAGGAAGCGGCCGGAGCCGAACTGCATCACCGTCTCGGCAAGCGTGCTCACTTCCCCCTCCCCCTCCTCGGCTTCACCGTCATCGCCACACGCACCCCGACGTAGTGCAGCGCCTCGCGCGGGCTGCGGTCGGCGCTGCGGCAGTTCCAGCCCGCGTCGATCCACGACCCGCCGCGCAGCACCCCCCGGTTCCCCGTCGCCGGGCCACGCGGGTCCTCACGCGGCGACTCCGCGTAGTACGACGTGCTGAATCGGTCCGACACCCACTCGCACAGCAGCCCGTGGGTGTCGTAAAGCCCTAAGGCGTTCGGGCCGTAGGACGCCACCTTGCACGTCCGGTTCAGGTAGCGCCCGTGCGGCGTGTCGCCGTAGGGGTAGCCCCCGTCGAAGTTCGCCTGCCGCGACGACAGCGCGTCCCCGAAGGCGGACGCCGTCGATGTCCCCGCCCGGCAGGCGTACTCCCACTCCGCCTCCGTCGGCAGCCGATACACGCGCCCGGCGGCCTTCTCCTCCGGTAACTTGTTGAGGGCGCGGCAGAAGCCCTCCGCGAGCTGCCGGCTGATGCCGTCCACCGGGTAGTCCGCGGTCGATTTCGCCCGCACCGGGTAGCGGCAGCCGGGCACGAACGTGCTGGGGTTTTCGCCGATCACGCCCTCGTAGACGCTTTGCGTGACGTGCGTCACCCCCAGGTAGAACGCCCGCGTGATCTCCACCTCGTGCCGCGGCAGCTCGAACGGCTCCGTGCCGTCCGCCCCCTCCCGCGCGCCCATCATGAACACGCCCGGCGGGATCAGGGCCAGCCGCATCCCCAGCGAATTCACCACCTCCGGCACCACGGGCCGCATCCCGCCCGCCAGCAGCTCGAAGAGCCGCCCCTCATGGGCGTCGCGCTCGTCGCCGTCGGGCAGGCGGCGCAGGGCCGTGACGAGGCGCGTCATCTCGGCGCGGGGGTCGTCCTCCTCCTCCAACGCATCCGCCAGCGCCAGCCACGCCACGTCGTCGCCCGGCGTGGCGTGCAGGGCCGCGAGCAGCGTGGCGACGCTCACAGCAGCTTCCCGATGACGCGGGCCTCGGGCGGCAGGATCGGGTTGGGCCGCCCCGCCACGTCCGTGACCATCGCGTGCGGATCGACGCCGAGGTTGTGGTACACCGTCGCCAGCACGTCGCGGTAGTGCACCGGGTTGTCGCGCGCCTCGCCCGCGATGGTGTCCGTCGAGCCGACCACCTGGCCCATCCGCATGCCGCCGCCGGCCACGATGGCGCTGTTCACCCGCGCCCAGTGGTCGCGGCCCGCGTCCTTGTTGATCTTCGGCGTCCGCCCGAACTCGCCCCACACCACGACCGTCGTGTCCTGGTCCAGGCCCCGGACGTGGATGTCCTCGATGAGGGCGCTGATGCCCTGGTCGAACAGCGGCAGGTGCTGCTTCATGTGGCGGAAGTGCTGCCCGTGCGTGTCCCAGAACCCGTACGCCACGGTCACGACCCGCGCCCCCGCCTCGACGAGCCGCCGCGCCATCAGCAGTTGATCGTTCCACATCGGCGCGCCGTCGCCGAGGTGCTTCGTGGAGCCGCGGCCGTATCGGTCACGCACGCGCACCGGCTCCTTCGTCACGTCGAGCGCCTCCACCAACTTGCTCGACGCCAGCACGCCGTAGGCCCGCTGGTAGTGCCCGCCCATGCCCTTGGTCGGTTCGGCCTCCGCGAGGCGGTCGAGCTTCGACAGCAACGCCTTGCGCCCGCCGAACTCGTCGCGCGTCAGCCCGTTGAGCTTCATGACGGCGAGGTCCTGCCCGTCGATCCTCGCGCCGCCGGCGTGCCGCCCCAGCAGGCCGGGGCCGGGGCTGTTGTACGGCTTGTGCTGCATCGTCGGGAACAGATCGACGAACGCCGGCACGGTGGGGTCCGTCGGCCCCTTGACCCGCGCCACGACGCTGCCGAAGTGCGGCTTGCCGTCGCGCTGAGTCTGATTCATCGGGAAGCCGGCGCAGGACAGGAACGACGAGTGCTCGTCCGGCTGCCCCACGACGGAGCGGATGACGCTGTACTTGTCGGCGCAGCGGGCCAGACGCGGCAGCAGCTCGCACACCTGCAAGCCGGGCACGTTCGTCGGGATCGGCTTGAACTCCCCGCGGATGCCGGAGGGGGCGTCGGGCTTGAGATCGACCGTGTCCTGGTGCGAGATGCCGCCCGACAGGTAGACCATGATGACCGACTTGTGACGCCCCGCCCCCTTCGCCTGGAGGAGCTGCGGCAGGGCGAGCCCGCCGAGGGCGAGCGAGCCGACGGTGAGGAAGGAGCGGCGCGACAGGCCGTCGCAGTAGCGGGAGGCGGGTCCGGTGAAGGTGAGCATGGGGAGGGCCGCGTGGGGTGGGTGGGATGCGGAAGGCATGTCCTCAGTGTATCGGCGGAGGGGCCGGCGCGGAAGCGGATTTTCGCCCGCCCCGCGTCTGACCGGGGAGGGCAAGGAGGTGACGCTCACCCCCGACACGGCGGGGACGTACCGCCGGTGGGCGAAGGGCCTGGTCGCCGGCAAGGTCCGCTACCGCAGCTCGCACGACTGACCAGGGGCCGCGCCGCCGAGGCGCGGCCCGAGGGCCGGTGTCGGCCCGGCTCAGCCCACGATCAGGCCCTCCTGACGCTCGTGGACGAGGATGTAGGTGATGACCGACGTGCGCGGGGGCCTGGGCCTCCCCCCGGCGCGGCGGTACCCGTCCGCGATCTCCTCCAGCCTGCCCCTCCCCTCGGGGGACGCCATGAGCGCCTGAAGCTCCCCCTCCCTCTCGGCGAGGGTCTTGGTCTTGCTCATCGTCTGTCCTTCGCGTTTGGTGCCGGCGGGCCGGGTGGGTGATGCATCATACCGCCGCCGCCCCGCCGCGCCCACCCCCGCTCGTTTCCGGCCAGCGCCCACACACGCCGGCCGGGCCTCCGCCTCGACCTGGCGGCGCTCCTGTTGGCCAGAGGCGAACGCCTCGGCCGGCACCACGCCCACGGTGTACCCGATGCTCACCTGGCTTCCCCACCGGCCGCCGATCCGTCAGGTCCGGACGCCGCCCGGATGCCTTCAAAGCTCATCCGCGTCCAATGTCTCGCGCACCTTGCGGGCCAGGCTGATCGTGCTGAACGGCTTCTGCAGCAGCGCGACGCCTGCGGCGGGCACCTCGCGCCAGGGTACGGCCTCGTCGGTGTACCCGGACATGAGGAGGATACGCATCCCCGGCCGGGACTTCGCCAGAAGGTCGATGAGCTGGCGGCCGCTCATCCGGGGCATCACCAGATCGGTCAGCAGCAGGTGAATGGGGCCGCGGTGCTCCTGCGCGGCCCGGATCGCTTCCACGCCGTCCCCCGCATCCAGGACTGTGTACCCGCACGACCGCAGGACCAGCAGCGCCAGCCTGCGTACGGCTTCATCGTCCTCGGCCAGCAGGACCGTCTCGTTCCCACCGAGGGTCTTGAAGGCGCTCGGGGACGATTTCGCGGCCGGGGCCACCGCGTCGGCCCGCGGGAGATAGACCCGGAACGTCGTGCCGCGGCCGGGCTCGCTGTCCACCTCGACGTGCCCGCCCGATTGCTTGGCGAACCCGAAGACCATGGCCAGGCCCAGCCCGGTCCCCTTGCCCGGCCCCTTGGTGGTGAAGAACGGCTCGAAGATCCGCGCCTTCGTCGCCTCGTCCATCCCGTGCCCGGTGTCGGTGGCGGCCAACCGCACATACCGGCCCGGCTTGGCCTCCGGGTGCCGCTCGGCGTAGGCGGCGTCCAGCTCGGCGTTGCACGTCTCAATGGTCAGCCGGCCGCCGCCGGGCATGGCGTCGCGGGCGTTGACCGCCAGGTTCATGACGGCCTGCCCGAACTGCCCCGGGTCCACCATCGCCAGGCCCAGGCCCGCGTCCGGGGCCAGAGCCAGCTCGACGTCCGCGCCGATCAGC
The DNA here is from genome assembly GCA_964630925.1 of uncultured Alcaligenaceae bacterium. Classification (GTDB taxonomy): domain Bacteria; phylum Planctomycetota; class Planctomycetia; order Gemmatales; family Gemmataceae; genus RGDT01. The sequence continues at coordinate 3,260 of CAZVZK010000259.1, read as the reverse complement.
CGCTTCAACAGCTTCAGCAGATCGTCGAGCAGGACGTTGAGGTTGACGACCTGGGGCTGCAGGACCGATTTGCGGCTGAAGGCCAGCAGTTGCCGCGTCAGGTCGGCGGCCCGCTCGCCGGACTTGCCGATCGCGGCCAGAAACTCGCGGTTCGGGTCGTCAGGGTGGAGGCGGCCGAAGACCATCTCGCTGTAGCCGTTGATGACGCACAGCAGGTTATTGAAGTCGTGCGCCACACCGCTGGCCAACCGGCCCACCGCCTCCATCTTCTGCGCCTGGCGGAACTGCTCCTCCAGCCGCCTCATCTCGGTGACGTCGCGGGCGATCCCGACGAGGCCGATCACCCTCCCGTGGGCGTCGCGGTAGGGCCCCTTGGTTGACTGAATCGTCCGGGTCTGCCCCGCCGCCGTCGCCGTGAATTCGAACATCTGTGCCGACGCGGAGGCCAGCACCTGCCGGTCGGCCTCCATCACCCTCTCCGCCGTCTCGGCCGCGAACAGGGCCCGGTCGTCCTTGCCGATGACCTCATCCACCGTCTGGCCGAGGAAGCGCGCGCCGGCGGAGTTGATCATCAGGTAGCGCCCCCGCAGGTCTTTGACGAACACGATGTCGGAGGTGCCCTCGATCACGGCGTTGAACAGCCCGAAACTCTCACGCAGCGCCTCGTCGGCCCGCCTGCGCTCGGTGATGTCGCGGACCAGGGCGACGGCGAACCGCCTGCCGCCCTCACGGAACGGGCGGACGCGGATCTCCACCGGGAACTCGGCCCCGCACTTCCGGCGGTGCCGGGTGTCGAACGCCAGCTCCTCCCCGGCGTCCAGGCGGGCGAGCAAGCCGTCGAGGGCGGCCTTGTCCACGGCGGCGTCGAAGTCCAGTGGGGTTTTCCCGATGAGCTCCCCGCGGGCGTAGCCCAGGCTCTCGCACGCCCGCCGGTTCACGTCCAGGATGTTCGCCTGGGCGTCCATCAGGAAGAAGGCGTCCGCCGCGTGATCGACGAACGTGCGGAACCGCGCCTCGCTGTCGCGCACCGCCTCCTCCGCCCGCTTGCGATCGGTGATGTCGTGCGTGATCCCAATCCCGGTCAAGGCCCGGCCATCCAAGCCCCGTATGAGCTCCGCCTTCTCGCGGACCCAGCGGGTGTTCCCACCGACGACGATGCGGTGCTCGATGTCGTAGGCCGACCCGCGCAGGGCCGCCCCCCACGCCTGATCGACCGTGGCGCGGTCGTCCGGGTGGACAACCGCCAGGAACGTCTCGTAGGTCAGCGGCGTGCCCGGGGCGATGCCGAACACCCGATAGTTCTCGTCCGACCAGGTTAGCTCGTTCCGCGACAGGTCGAGGTACCAGCTGCCGATGTGGGCGACCGCCTGGGCGCGGTTGAGGTTCGCCTCGCTCTCGCGCAGCGTCGCCTCGGCCCGCTTGCGCTCGGTGATCACCTCGGTGAACATGATGATGCCGCCGATGGCCCCGGTGTCGTCCAGCCAGGGGCGCACCTCCCATCTGATCCAGTCTTCGGTCCCGTCGGCCCGGACGAACCAGTCTTCTTCCCGGCGTTCCACCGCCCCCGTCAGGCAGCGATCATGGATGGCCTGCCACTCGGGCAAGGCCCTGATTTCCGGGAAGACATCGTAGTGGTGCCTGCCGACGATGTCCTGCTCGCCGAGACGGTAGTCCTGCAACCAGCGTCGGCTGACAGCCACATACCGGAGGCCCCGATCCAGCATCGCGACGGCGGCAGGCGTGTGCTCGACGAATGACCTCAGCAGCTCGTTGCTTCGGATCAGCGCCTCCTCCGCCCGCTTGCGCTCGGTGATCTCCCGGGTGACACTCAGGGCCGCGACGGTCCGGCCTGCTTCGTCCCGCAGAGGCGTCGCGTGCGTCTCCAGCCACCGCCGGCCCCCTTTCAGGCCGACAACCTCGAACTCCAGCGAACCGGCCCCCCCGCTGAACACGCGCTCGTTCAACTCCCGGAATGCCGGCCGGTGCCGCTCCGCCACCAGCGAATAGATGCACCGGCCCCGGACCTCCTGGAGGGACTCCGCCTCGATCATCCGCAGGCCGGCCGGGTTCATGTCCAGCAGCGCGCCGTCGGGGCCCAGTAACTTCACGCACTCCGGCTCGGTGTCCACGATGGCCCGCATCCGCTGCTCGCTCTCACGCAGCCTCTCCTCAGCCTGCTTGCGGTCGGTCACGTCACGGCAGACCGCCAGCACGTGGGGACGGCCCTGGTGGTCGATGAGGGAGCTCCACGCCTCCAGCCATCGCCACGCCCCGGCCGCGTCAGCCACGCGGACCGCGATCAGCTCGCTCTTCCCCCCCACCACCCGCTCCCAGCAGGCCTGGACGGGTGCCACGTCGTCGGGGTGGACGATCTCGAACCTGTCCCGCGGCACATGGCCCAGCCGCCGCCCTGCCGAAGGGCTGGCGTAGACGACCCTCCCGTCGAGGTCAAGCAGGTAGATCAGGTCGTTGGAGCTCTCATCCAGTAGCCGGTACAACCCCTCCCGCTCCCGCAGGGCCTCCTCGGCGCGCTTCTGGTCGGTGATGTCCACCATGATGCCGCGGAGTTTGCCCTCACCCTCGGCGACGACAGTGATGATGTCCCGGAGCCAGACGGCCCGCCCGTCAGCCGCGACCATGCGGTACTCGAGATCGCACTTGCGGGGCTGCCGCGAGGCCTGTCGGTACAGCCCCTCGACCCGGCCCCGGTCGTCCGGATGGAGGTGGTCCGCCCAGAACCCTGGCGTCAGCCAACGCTCTGCCGCGTAGCCCAACAGCCGCTCGGCCTGTTGACTGACGAAGGTGTGCCGGAGCGTGACGGCGTCCGCCTCCCACACGATCCCGTCAAGGCTCCTCATTAGTTCTTCATACTGGTGGGCATCGAGGGAGGGGTTCGTCCCGTTGGCCTTGGACATGAGTCACCTTCCCCAAGGCGTGATCCGGATGCCATCCACCCGAGGCGTCTGTCGCACGAACAGCCAAGTTGGATCACTCACGCGGCGCACCGGTAGCCACCCCGCCGTTTGGGTCGATCGCCGAACCAGATGTGACACAGCGCCTTGCAATCCATCACACACGAAGCCGGCGTGCCCGTCAAGGGTGATACCCGCCAGTTCCCGTTCAGCCGGGGGTGGGGATGAGACGGGAGTGGACGGGTGGCGTGGCCGGGGGTGCGGATTGCATTGCATTGCACCCCCCCAGGCACCCCTTTCAGGGGTAGGTTTTTCGACCGTTCTGACACACAAGTGCATGGGGCACAA
>CAZVZK010000258.1:0-9262 GCA_964630925.1 uncultured Alcaligenaceae bacterium | reverse complement strand
CGGTGGCCATGTTGCGCGTGTACTGCTCGTGGCCGGGGGTGTCGGCGATGATGAACTTGCGGCGGTCGGTCGAGAAGTAGCGGTAGGCGACGTCGATGGTGATGCCCTGCTCACGCTCGGCCTTCAGCCCGTCGGTGAGCAGCGCGAGGTCGATCTCGCCGGCGCCGGTGGTGCCGGACTTCTCGCTGTCGCGTTTGACGGCGGCGAGCTGGTCCTCGTAGATCATCTTCGTGTCGTGCAGGAGCCGGCCGATGAGGGTGCTCTTGCCGTCGTCCACGCTGCCGCAGGTGAGGAAGCGCAGCAGCTCCTTCCGCTGGTGGCGGGCGAGGTAGGCGTGGATGTCTTCCTGGCCGAGGTCAACATGCATAGTTGGTAGTTGGTAGTTGGTAGTTGGTAGTTTGAGTCAGGTGGGGATGGAGCGGATAAGGCCATTGATGACCTTCGCCAGCTCGATGATGAGGTTGGACAGGCATTCGTAGCGTTCCTGAGGGATGTAGCCGAGGCGTGTGGCCAAGACGAGCTGCGTATCGACCTCCTGGAGTGAGCCACGGGCTATGCACAGAAAGCGAACGAAATCCTGGGTCGGCCCGCGGCCCTGTCCCTCGGCGATGTTGCTGGGGATCGACACCGCCGCCCTCCGCACCTGGTTCGTCAGCCCGAACCGTTCGTCGTTCGGGAAAGCCATCGTGGTTCGGTAGACCTCGACAACCAAGTCCATCGCCTTCTGCCACGCGATGAGGTCTTTGTAGTTCTGAACAGCCATTCGCTATCCCCCGCGGGAAACCGACTACGCTCCTGACTACTTGTCAACTACCAACTACCAACTACCAACTACCAACTACCAACTACCAACTACCTAGAAATACCCCTCGCGTTTCTTCTGCTCCATCGACCCGGCCTCGTCGTGGTCGATGACCCTTCCTTGCCGTTCGGAGTTGCGGGCAAGCAGCATCTCCTCGATGATCTCGGGCAGCGTCGTCGCGTCGCTCTCGATGGCGCCGGTGAGCGGGTAGCAGCCCAGCGTGCGGAAGCGCACGCGCCTCATCATGGGCTCCTCGCCGGGGCGGAGGCGCATGCGTCCGTCGTCCACCATGATGAGGGTGCCGTCGCGCTCGACGACGGGGCGGACGTCGGCGAAGTAGAGCGGCACGATGGGGATGTTCTCGAGGTGGATGTACTGCCAGACGTCCAGCTCGGTCCAGTTGCTCAGGGGGAAGGCGCGGATGCTCTCGCCCTTGTTCACCTTGCCGTTGTACAGGCTCCACAGCTCGGGCCGCTGGTTCTTCGGGTCCCACTGGTGCAGGCGGTCGCGGAAGCTGTAGACGCGCTCCTTGGCCCGGCTCTTCTCCTCGTCGCGGCGGGCGCCGCCGAAGGCGGCGTCGAACTGATAGTGGTTCAGCGCCTGCTTCAGCGCCTCCGTCTTCATGACGTCGGTGTGCTTCTTCGAGCCGTGGTCGAACGGGTTGATGCCCTGGGCCCTGCCCTCCGGGTTGATCCAGACCTTGAGGTCCAGGCCCTGTTCGCGGCAGTACCGGTCCCGGAAGTCGATCATCGCCCGGAATTTCCAGGTCGTATCGACGTGCAACAGCGGGAAGGGCAACCGGCCGGGGTGGAACGCCTTCTGCGCGAGGCGCAGCATGACGGCGGAGTCCTTGCCGATCGAGTACAGCATCACCGGGCGCTCGAGCTCGGCGGCCACCTCGCGGATGATGTGGATGCTCTCGGCCTCGAGCAATTTCAGGTGGGTCAGGTTGTAACTGCTGGTCATCCTCTCTCCTGTCTCGCCTCTCCCGGTTATCCTATTCGATAGGATGGCCCATGACGCCTGGACCGCCCCGAGGGAGCCCGGACGATGTTCACCCGCCGAGACATGCTCGCCCGCTGCGCCAACGGCTTCGGGGCCGTCGCGTTCGCCGCCCTCCTGGCCGACGAGGCCCACGCCGCGGCGCCGCCGCGTCTGCGGACGTTCAGCGGGCCGCACCACAGGGCGCGGGCGCGGAACGTGATCTTCCTGTACATGGACGGCGGGCCGTCGCAGGTGGACACGTTCGACCCCAAGCCGCTGCTCACGAAGCACGCCGGCGCGGTGCCGTCGAAGCTGTTCAAGGTGGAGCCGACGCAGTTCGACAACGTCGGCAAGGTGATGCCCTCGCCGTGGAAGTTCACCAACCACGGCGAGAGCGGGCTGCCGATCAGCTCTCTGTTCCCCAACGTGGCCCAGCACGCCGACGACCTGTGCGTGGTCCGCTCGATGGTGTCGCGGTTCCCCGAGCACACGTCGGCCAATTATTTCCTGCATACGGGCTCCGGCCTCCAGGGCAGGCCGAGCATGGGCTCGTGGTTCAGCTACGGCCTGGGGAGCATGAACAAGGACCTGCCGGGGTTCATCGTCCTCAACGGCGGCCTGATCCCCCCCGGCGGGCTCGACAACTTCAACTCCGGCTTCCTGCCGGCGGCGTACCAGGGGTCGGTGTTCAAGCCGACGGACCCGCCCGTGGCGTACATCAAGCCGCTGGAGAAGACGGCGGCCGACCAGAAGCGCAAGCTCGACCTGATCGCGAAGCTCGACCGGATGACGGGGTCGAAGGCGGACGCCGTCGAGTCGGCCATCGCGAATCAGGAGACGGCGTTCCGCATGCAGACGGCGGTGCCGGAGCTGATGGACATCAAGGGGGAGTCGGCGGCCACGCGGAAGATGTACGGGATGGACGCCGGCTACGCGCAGACGCGGACGTTCGGGCGGATGTGTCTGACGGCGCGGCGGCTGGTGGAGCGTGGGGCGCGGTTCATCGAGCTGACGGTGCCGTCCACGGGGCACGACCGCTGGGACCAGCACTCGAACCTGCGGAAGGGGCACGAGGACAACGCGCGGGCCGTCGATCAGCCCATCGGCGGGCTGCTGACGGACCTGAAGGCGCGGGGCCTGCTGGACACGACGCTCGTGGTGTGGGCGGGGGAGTTCGGGCGGACGCCGTTCGCGCAGGGGGGCGACGGGCGCGACCACAACCCGTTCGGGTTCTCGATCTGGCTGGCGGGCGGCGGCATCAAGGGCGGGCAGGCGTTCGGCGAGACGGACGAGTGGGGCTACAAGGTGGTGAAGGGGCGGACGGAGATCCACGACCTGCACGCGACGATGCTCCACCTGCTGGGCGTGGACCACAAGAAGCTGACGGTGCGCTTCGGCGGACGCGACATGCGCCTGACCGACGTGCACGGCGACGTGCGGCACCGGTGGCTTGCGTGACGCTACTTCACGCCGCTCTTCTCGCGGGCGGCGCGGAACTCGTCCCCCTCGGCCCATGTGGGGAGTTTGTCGGCGTCCGCGGCGGCGCGGGCCACGTCGAGGGCGAAACGCGCCAGCACGGGGAAGCCGGAGAAGTCCCAGTCCGCGCGCATCTCGTCCTGCGGCGAGTGGTACGCCTTGTCGTTGAACTCCTTGTACGCCTTGCGGGCGAAGTCCCGCGGCTTGCCCTTCACCTTCATCCCGCCGCCGACGGAGAAGGCGGGGACGCCTCCGCGGGCCAGTGAGAAGTGGTCCGAGCGGTAGAAGATGCCCAGGTGTGACCTCTCGTCCTCCTCGATCTCCATGCCGTTCTTCTTGGCGGCGGCCTGGACCGAGGGCCAGGCGGTCGTCCGCTCGGCGCCGGTGACGACGACGGACTCGAACTGGCCGAGGGGAAGGATCATGTCGAAGTTGACGTTGAGGGCGGTCTTGCCCAGCGGGATCAGCGGCTTCTGCGTGTAGTACTTGGAGCCGAGCAGGCCCTTCTCCTCCGCCGTGACGGCGAGGAAGACGGCGGAGCGTTTCGGGCGGGGGGCTTGCGCCGCCCAGGCGCGGGCCAGCTCGATGAGGATGCCGCAGCCGGTGGCGTTGTCGGCGGCGCCGTTGTAGATGGCGTCGCCCAGGACGGCGGGGCCGGTGCCGAGGTGGTCCCAGTGGGCCGTGAAGACGACGGCCTCGGACTTCAGGGCGGGGTCGCTGCCCTCGGCGATGCCGACGACGTTGTTGCTCGTGAGCTTCTCGACGCGGGTGGGGATGCTGCCCTTGATGCGGACGCCGAGGGGGTACGCCTTGAACCCCTTCGTGTCGGCCTCCTTGAGGGCGCCGTCCACGGTGCGGCCGGCGAGGGACAACACCTTCGCGCCCGAGGCGCGGGACAGCCAGCCGGCGAAGGCGAGGGCGGGGGCGGCGGGTTCGCGCTTGAGCTGGGCGCCTTCGAGGGGGCGGACGACGGAGTACGGGTAGCCGGCGGTCTCGCGGGTGTGGATGATGAGGCACGCCCTGGCGCCGCGGCGGGCGGCCTCCTCGAACTTGTAGGTCCAGCGGCCGTAGTAGGTGAGGGCCTTGCCGCCGAAGAACTTCGGGTCGTCGGAGGGGGGCTCGTTGGTGAAGAGGACGACGACCTTGCCCTTCACGTCGATGCCCTTGTAGTCGTCCCACTTGTACTCGGGGGCGGTGATGCCGTGGCCGACGAAGACGGCCTCGGCGTCGAGGTCGATGTCGCCCTCCTGCGTCTGGCTCATGCCGGAGAAGCCGTCGCCGGCGGCGATGACGAATCCCTCGCGCTTGTTGCTCGCCGTGATCGTCGCCTTGGGGCTGGTGACGACGCGGACGAGGGGGACGGGCTGGAAGTAGGAGCCCTTCTCGCCGAGGGGCTTGAGGCCGGCCTTCTTGAACTCGGCGGCGATGTACTCGGTGGCGAGGACCTCGCCGCGGGTGCCGGGGGCGCGGCCCTCGAGGCGGTCGCTGGCGAGGTGGGCGACGTGGGCCTTGATGCGTTCGGCGGAGAGGTCGGGGGCCTTGTCGGCGGCGAGGGACAGGCAGGCGAGGAGGAGGTGTGTCACGGGTGTCCTTTCGCGGGGTGGGTCGGGACGGGGCGGGGGACGCCGAGCGACTCCATCGTGATACGACAAGGGTGAGGGCGGCTCAAGGTGCTACCTCACCCCCCCAGCCCCCTCTCCGAAGCGGAGAGGGGGCTGGGGGCGGCTCAAGATCACGGGTCAGAGGGGGCCGCGGCGGGTAGGATGACTCCCCCGCCGGCCCTGCCGCATCGTTTCCCCCTCCGGAGTGTCGGAACATGGCCACCAGGCAGCCGTGGCTCTCGTTGTTGGTGTTCGGTGTTTCGTGTCTGGTGTTCGGGGGCCACCACGCGCCGTCGGCGCGGACGGCGGGGCCGCCGCTCGGGGTGTTGCACGGGCCTGATCGCGTGTTCCTGGCGCGGCACTGTCAGGGGTGTCACGAGGGCGACAGGCCCAAGGGCAAGTTCCTTCTTGCGTCGCTCACGTCGGACTTCGGCGACAAGGGGAATCGCGAGCGGTGGCTGGCCGTGGCGGAGCAGGTGAGCACGGGGGCCATGCCGCCGAAGGCGAAGCCTCGGCCTGCGGCGGAGGACGTGGCGGCCCTGACGGGGTGGATTGATGGGCGCGTGGAGATGGCGGAGGCGGCGCGGGTGGCGAGGCACGGGCGGGTGCCTCTGCGGCGGCTCAACCGGGCCGAGTATCAGAACACCCTGCGCGACCTGCTGGGGGTGGACATCGACCTCAAGGACGTGCTGCCGGCGGATGAGGCGGTGAATGGGTTCGACAACGGGGCGGAGTCGCTGCACGTGTCGTCGTTCCTGATGGAGCGGTACCTGGAGGCGGCGGACAAGGTGCTGGACGCGGCCATCGTGAACGGGCCGAAGCCCTGGCTGCTGAAGAAGCGGTTCACCATCAAGGACGAGAAGTCGGTGAGGGCGACGGGCAGCGTGTATCGGCACCTGGAGGACTCGGTGGCGATCTTCAGCTCGTGGGTGTCGGCCAACATCCAGGTGACGCTGTGGCAGTTCCACTCGCACTTCCGGGGGGACTATCGCTTCCGCATCTCGGCGTATGCGTACCAGACGGAGAAACCGGTCACGTTCCACATGACGGCGGGGACGATGAAGGCGGTGACGGAGGAACGCATCGTCGGGTATCACGACGTGCCGCCCGGCAAGCCGACGGTGATCGAATTCGTGGAGAAGCTGGAGCCGCGGAACACGGTGCGTTTCGTGGTGGACGGTCTGGGGGTGATCCCGCCGCAGGTCGAGAAGATCGGGGCGGACAAGTACAAGGGGCCGGGGCTGGCGATCCAGTGGGTGGAGATCGAGGGGCCGCTGCATGAGGCGTGGCCGCCGGCGGGGCATCGGAGGCTGTTCGGGGATCTGAAGCAGGAAGCGGCGCCGACGGCGGAGGACAAGAATCGGCGCGAGGTGGTGTCGGGTGCGCCGCTGGCCGACGCCGAGCGCTTGCTGCGCGGGTTCCTGCGGCGGGCGTTCCGGCGGGCGGTGACGGATGAGGACGTGAGGCCGTTCCTGGCGCGGGTGAAGTCGAAGCTGGAGGCGAAGGCATCGTTCGAGCAGGCGATGCGCGTGGCGTACAAGGCGGCGCTGGTGTCGCCGCACTTCCTGTTCCTGCGCGAGAGGCCGGGGAGGCTGGATGATTACGCGCTGGCGAATCGGCTGTCGTACTTCCTGTGGAGCAGCATGCCGGACGAGGAGCTGCTGGCGTTGGCGGAGAAGGGCAAGCTGCGCGAGGCCGGGGTGCTGCGGGCGCAGACGGAGCGGATGCTGAAGGACGCGAAGGCGGCGGCGTTCACGGCGAACTTCGCTGGGCAGTGGCTGGGGCTGCGGGCCATCGACGACACGGCGCCGGACCCGACGCTGTACCCGGAGTACGACGACGTGCTGAAGGTGGCGATGGTGAAGGAGGCGCTCCTGTTCTTCGACGAGGTGTTGAAGAATGATCTGAGCCTGACGAACTTCGTGTCCTCCGACTTCACGATGCTGAACGGGCGGCTGGCGCGGCATTACGGGATCGGTGGGGTGAGCGGGCAGGCTTTCAAGAAGGTCTCCCTGCCGGCGGGGAGCAGGCGGGGCGGGGTGATGACGATGGCGGCGGTGCTGAAGGTGACGGCGAACGGGACGACCACGTCGCCGATCCTGCGGGGGGCGTGGGTGCTGGACCGCATCCTGGGGACGCCGCCGCCGAAGCCGGCGGTGGACGTGGAGGCGGTGGAGCCGGACATCCGGGGGACGAAGACGATCCGCGAGCAGCTGGCGAAGCACCGGGATGACCCCGCGTGCGCGGGGTGCCACAAGAAGATCGACCCGCCGGGTTTTGCGCTGGAGAGTTACGACGTGATCGGGGGTTGGCGGACGTATTACCGGAGCGTGGGGAAGGGCGGGCCGGCGGTGGTGGACGGGCGGACGATGCGGTACAAGAAGGGCCCGGCGGTGGACGCGGGGGACGTGATGCCGGACGGGTCGAGGTTCGCGGACGTGGATGAGTTCAAGGCGATCCTGTTGAAGGACAAGGGGCAGCTGGCGCGGGCGATGGCGGAGCGGCTGCTGACGTACGCGACGGGGGCGGCGCCGGGGAGGTCAGAGCGGGGGGAGGTCGAGGGCATCGTGGGGCGGGTGGCGGCGAAGGGGTATGGGATGCGGGCGCTCGTGCATGAGGTGGTGCAGAGCGGGGTGTTTGGGACGAAGTGACGAGAAGACCCACGACTCGCAAAGCCTCGCCGTGGGCAACGAGACCAGCAGCCATCGCCGCAACGGCTCCAACAGCCAACAGCCGCTGGGTTGATGGCTGCAATGTGGCTGGTGTCTGCCGGCCCCTGTTTCCGGCCTGGGGTGGTAGGGCATTGGGGTGTGTAGAAGGGCCTGAAACAGGGGCCAGGCTCGTCAACGCGCCGAATGCTGACCTGGGGATGGGTCGGATATGGCCGATGGGGCCGATGGTGAAGACGGGGGTGGCAGGATGTTGGGGTGGGCGCAAAGCAAGATGCCGAGCGGGGCGAAGCGTGCCTCGTCAAGCCTCGACCCGACCTACGTGACTGACGCCGGGACGGATTTCGCTCGGGGTATGTGCGGCCAATCCGGCTCGGCCGTCGTGCCGTCTTCACTTCTTCGGTCTGACGGCCGCGGGGGCGTACACGGCCAGGTCGCCCACCAGGAAATGCCCTGCGTCGACCCACTGCGGTGCGGCGCCCGGCTCCAGGCGGAACGGCACCTGCCGTCCGTCCTTGCCCTCGCCGCGGAGGATGGCCTTGCCCGATACCGCGAACGGGTGGGGGTTCTCGACGACCCACCCCGCCTTCTCCCCCCGCCCAGGCTCGGCTCGACGCACCAGGCCCTCGCCGAGCCACGCCCTCAGGTGCCCGTCCACCCCTTCCAGCCCTTCCCGCCTCAACTTCGCCCAATCCTCTTCCTTCGGCAGGTGGCGGAGGTTCGTGCTGGTTTGATAACTGTTGGAGACGCCGAGGCCGCGGACGGCGATGGAGACGTAGGGGACGTGCATCCCCAGCTCCTTGCCGCCGCGCCCGAACCGTGAGGGAGGGGCCGCGAGCATGGCGGGGAAGGCGCCGTTCTGCTGGACGTGGAGCCGCACCACGTCCGCGGGCAGTTTGGGATCGTCGGGGATGGCGCCGGACAGGGGTCGGTCCACCGCCAGCAGCTCGACCTCGGCCCCGCGCAGGATCGTCACCTCCGATCCGCCCTTGACCGTCACCTTGCCGTCCTTGGCGACGAGCAGGCCGGCGAGATTTGTGGACACCTCCAGGCGGACCTTCAGCCGGGGCCGCGGCTCCGGCCGCGGGCCGTCCCCGGCGGGCGACATGGCGGGCCCCGGTCCGAGAAGGCAAAACGCGACGACCCACCGCTTCATGGCCGGACTCCTGGACGAGGGGGCGGGCTCGTCCATGGTCATCAAACCCGAGCGCGTCTGGCCGGTCAAGCCCGAGGAATGTAACGAGTGCCCGCTGGCCATTCGTTCGATCTGCTGGATTCCAGACGGCCGCCTCGCCGTCGGCGGCACCAGCATCGGGTTCCAGCCGCTTCGGCATCACTGGTCATCTGGGGTCGGGAGGGGGGTACTCCTCACGCAGGGCGGCCAGCCAGGGCTCGAGATCCGCGTCGTCCTCGCGGCGCCGGGTCACATGGCCGCATCGGGAGGAGTGGGCATGTGACCCGGCCTCCCGCCAGGGTGCGGTACAAGCGTGACGGGTGACGGGTGACTCGGCCCCCTCGATGCGACTACCTTGTTGCGAGCAGTTTGTGGAGACGTACCCACCCGTCACCCCGCGGGACGGTGGCGGGTGACTCGGCGCCCGGCGGGGCCTCGCGTCGGGCTTCGCCCGGCTGACGCCGGGCTCAACCACGACCTCCAAGACCAGGGCCAGGGATCGACCCGATCCGGCATGGCCCGGCGCCTTCAGGGGCCTCGCGTCCGCCGTAGGCGG
>CAZVZK010000257.1:0-9363 GCA_964630925.1 uncultured Alcaligenaceae bacterium | reverse complement strand
GACTGAAATGCAAATTCGTGGCGGAATTTGCATTTCAGGGCGAGTGGTCAGGCCATCCACTCCCGTGCCGTGGCCGCCCTCCATGTCTCATTTTGTCCAACTCCACACGCCGGTGAACGGTTACTCGAGGGGTTTGTGCCCTCGTGAAGGAGACGGCGGCGGGTAGAAAAGGGCGGACTCCCAGGACGCCTCCGCACGTCCTCACTCACAGAGGCGGACGCCTCTGCGTGCTGCCGTTCGTTGGAAGACACTGACGCCCTCAGCTTGACGCGGAGGGGCGGGGAGGCCTTGTCATGAGATGGGCGTTGCTCGGCGTGTTCGTGATCCTGTGCCTGGCAGTGAGCGCCGGTGAGACGGGGGCGCAGGTCAAGAAGAAGCCCAGGCCGCCGGTCAAGCCGCCCGCGAAGCTCCCGGCCCTCGCCTTCGACGCGAAGTTCGTCAAGATGGAGGAGACGCGGGGGATGGCGACGAAGCTGTTCTACGCGGCCTCGGAGGAGGACAGCAAGAAGCTGGGGTTCAAGGCCGGCGACCACCCGGTGACGCGGGCGACGAAGTTCGTGTTCGTGGAGGAGGCCGGCGAGAAGACCTTGGACCAGAAGACGGTGCTTGCGGACGCGGAGGCGAAGAAGCATCTCGCGGCGGACAAGGCGATCCGCGTACAGACCACGGCGACGGAGATCGAGGTGATCCGCTTCGGGCCGGGGCTGAAGCCGGAAGGCATCAAGCGCGTGCGCTGATCCTGCCGCGCATGGAAAAGGCCGAGGGCCGGGGGAGTGATCCCCCGGCCCTCGGCCGTTCCCCCAGCCCGCGTCACCCGTCGAAGCGGGCGATGCGGTTGGCCGGCTCCTCCTCGCCCTCGACGTAGGCGTCGTTGCCGAGGCAGTACTGCATCAGGTAGGCGTCCTCGCCCGAGTCCTCGTAGAAGTTACGGAGGACGCGCGTCCCCCGGAAGTTCTGCGCCTTGAAGAACAGCTGCGCCTGCAGGTTCGTCTCGCGCACCTCCAGCGTGATCCGCGTCCGCCGGTGGCTCGACAGCTTGCCGATCAGCTTCGACACCATCTGCCCGCCGATCGCGCCCCGCCGGAAGCGCGGGTGGACCGCGAAGTTCAGGATGTGCAGCCGCGCCTTGTGCAGCTCGTAGATCATGAACCCGACCACGCGCTCCCCCTGCTCGGCCACCATGCCGATGCAGTTGCGCTGACGCAGGCAGCGCAGGAAGTCCTCCTCCGTCCAGGCGTGCTCGAAGCTGAGCTGCTCGGCCTGCAAGACCTCCGGCATGTCACGCCGGATCATCCAGCGGATGTGGACCCGGAGCTGCTCCTTCGCCGTCCGGCTCAGTGTCATCGCGGGACCTCCTCTCCCCGTTCCGCGCCGTCCCGGGCGCGGCCCCCGTCCTGTGGCTTCTCCCGCCGGCCCGCTGTTCCGGGCGGCCCGACGGGCCTTCCTTGGGGGCTTCCCACCCCCCTGTGGCGGCGGATACTAGCAACGCCCCCCCCGCCGCTCAAGCCCAATGACTGCCGTGTTTTGGAGGGGGAATCCTTCCCCCGAGGACGGCCAATCCTGGCCGTGTTTCCGACGTGTGGCGTCATCCTAGCCACTCCCATCCCCCCCGGCTGAGAAATCGTATCGGGGCGTAAAACATCTCGCGATGCCGCAGGATCACGGGCTGGGGCTCGTGGCGGCGAGCCTCCTGGCATGTCGGGGGCTGCCGGGTGCGAGCCGGGAGGCTCGCACCCACGGGTCACGGGCGTACCGTGCAGACCGCCTCGCGTGTGAGGGGGTCGGCGAGGCCCGCGGCGGACACCTCCGCCCGGAACGTCCCCGAGCCGGCGGAGGCCGCACGCGCCCTCACGCGGAAGATCGCATCGACACGCGGCCCGGCCGACGTGATCGGCTCGAACAGCACACGCTGGCCGTCGACACGCCAGCGCGCCGGGCCGTCGGCGTGCGACGGCACCAGATGGGGCGGCAGCGTGAGGGCGACGCGCACCTGTTCCGCCGAGCCGGGGCCGGGGTTGGACAGGCGGAACTCCAGGGAGACCTCCTGGCCGACACGCGACTCCCCGTCGAGACGCGGCAGGTCGAGCACGAGACGGGGCTGAAATTCGACGAGGACGGCACAGGCGTGTCGCGCCGGTGTGGTGCCGGCGGTGGCGGTGCCGGCCAGCGCCCAGTCGCCCCCCTTGGCCCCACGCACCCGCAGCGCCAGCGTGTGTCGGCCCTGCGGCACCAGCGGCGGCAGGCTCCACGACACGCCCGAAGCCGTGGAGATCCCACTCTGCCCGGCGGCTACGAATTCCAGCCCGGCGGGCAGCGGGACGCTGACGCCGACGGGGCCGCTGACGGCGCCGCCGGGGTTGCCGACGGAGAGGGAGAAGTCGGCTTCCTGGCCGACGGCGATGCGGCGCGGGCCGGTCAGGGCGAGCGTGAGGGCCGGCTGGGTGACGACGACGTTGGCCTCGGCGCGGTTGGACAGCCCCCCGTCGGCGCGGGCGGTGATGTCGATCTTCGGGTTGCCCGGCGTGCGGGCGATCACGACCAGCTCCTCCGTCCGCGCCTCGCCGGGGGCCAGGCCGCCGGGCAGGTCGGCCTCGACGCGCTGCCCGTGGGCGTGGGCCAGACTCTCGGGCAGGATGCAGCCGATGGACACCTTGCGGAGCTGGGCGCGGGTGTTGTTGGCGACGCGGATGCGGAAGGTGGCCCGGTCGCCGGCGGACGCCTGGTCCGGGCCGCGGATCGACAGCCCCAGCGGCGGGCGGATGATGCGCGTGGAGGTGCCGGCGGCGGCGAAGGTGACCTCGGGGCGGAGGGCGAGGGCGTCGCCGCCGGGGCCGGCCAGGACGCCGACGCGGAGGATCCGCTCGGCCCCCGGCGCGAGATGCTCGACGCGCCAGCACGGCTGGCCGCCCGGCTCGGCGGCGGGCACGGCGTCCACGAGCGAGGCGCCGGGCGGCAGCGGCAGCCGGACCGTGAGCGGGCCGGCCGCCGCGGTGCCGGGGTTGCGCACGGTGATGGTGACGGCGACGGCCTGCCCCTCGCTGGCGACGGCGGGGGCGGCGGCGATGACGGTGACGGCGGAGGATGGGGCGTCGGCGTGGGACGTACGCACCAAGGCGGGGTCGAGCGGCCTGGGCGCCGCCGGCGCGGGCAATCGCAGGCCGTCATCGGGCAGAGGCAGCCGCGCCTCGGGCGGCGGCGCCTTGCCGGCCGTGGCGATGATCGCGGCGGGCGGGACGGACGCGCCGGGCGTGCCCCACGGCGAGGCCTGGGCGGCGGCCAGGCCGGGCGAGAGGGCGATCAGGATCAGGACGCAGCGCCGCATGTGGCCTCACTCCTCGATGCGGTAGCGCCCCCGCGCCTTGTCGGCGGGGTACTTGAGGTGGTTGCGGCGCATCTTGTCGAGGAAGGCGTCGCTCAGGTCGAGATTCAGGGCGTTGCACAGGGCCAGGCACACGCCGAGGACGTCGGCGATCTCGTCGGCCACGGGGGCGCGGCGGGCCGGGTCCTTCATCTTCTCATGCGACTCGGCGTTCTCCATCCACAGGAAATGCTCCATCAGCTCGGCGGCCTCGGCGGCCAGGGCCATCGCGAGGTTCTTGGGCGAGTGGAACTGCCCCCAGTCGCGCTCCGCGACGAAGGCCGCCATGGCGCGGCGCAGCTCATCGACGGTGGTTGTGGCGTCTGCCACGGCGGCGGCCTCCTGGGGCGCGATGATGCTGACGTGAGGCGGCGGGCATAGCCGGGAGGCGCGGCGGAATCAAGGCGGCTTGGCTTCCCCCGGCAGGCGGGCCACGGCATCCCCGCGCCCCGCACTCGGACCGCCCTCGAACCGGATCTCCCCCATGCTCGAAGCGGCCCGAATCTGCGCGCCGTGACCGAGGGGGGTGAAAGCCTCATCCGCCGGCCGCGCCCTGCCGATACCTTGTTTGCACCACCGAGAAGGCACGACCCGCCGCGAGGGCCCGGCCAAGGACGGCCGACCCCACCCCCTGTGACTCCCCACCTGATGAGTCCTCGCGGCCCGCGCGGGGCCGACGGCCAACGACACCACACCACGACACCGGCCCGACGCATGACGCCGACGGCCCGACACCCGCCGTGGCCCCGCGCCCCACCGTGCCGTAGAACAACGAGCGCCCGCCCAGCCTCGTTGGACACGCACATGACGCAGATCGAGTTCGTTCACGCCCGCGAGATCCTCGACAGCCGCGGCAACCCCACCCTCGAGGTGGAGGTCACCCTCGAGGACGGCAGCGAGGGCCGCGCCGCCGTCCCCTCCGGCGCGAGCACCGGCGCCCACGAGGCCGTCGAATTACGCGACGGCGACAAGGCCCGCTACCTCGGCAAGGGTGTCCTCACCGCCGTGCGCAACGTGAACGAGGCCATCGCCGACGAGGTCATCGGCCTCGACGCCCTCGACCAGGTCACGCTCGACAGGGCCCTCTGCGAGCTGGACGGCTCCCCGAACAAGGCCAAATTCGGCGCCAACGCCACCCTCGGCGTCTCGCTCGCCGCCGCCCACGCCGCCGCCCACTCCCTCGGCCTGCCCCTGTACCGCTACCTCGGCGGCACCAACGCGCGCACGCTCCCCGCCCCGATGATGAACGTCATCAACGGCGGCAAGCACGCCGACAACACCATCGACTTCCAGGAGTTCATGATCCTGCCCCTCGGCGCGCCCTCGTTCCGCGAGGCGCTGCGCATGGGCGCCGAGGTCTTCCACACGTTGAAGAAGGTGCTGCACGACAAGCACCTCAGCACCACCGTCGGCGACGAGGGCGGCTTCGCGCCGAACCTCAAGAGTGCCGACGAGGCCCTGGAGATCCTCGCCGTCGCCACCGAGAAGGCCGGCTACCGCCTGGGCGAGCAGATCTTCTTCGCCCTCGACCCCGCGACGACCGAGCTGTACGAGGAGGCGAAGCACAAGGGCCAGACCGGCTACTGCTTCTTCAAGAGCGACCCGAAACGCATCATCTCCTCCGACGAGATGATCGCCCTGTGGGCCGGCCTGTGCAAGAAGTGGCCCATCGTCTCCATCGAGGACGGCCTCGCCGAGGACGACTGGGACGGCTGGAAGAAGCTGACCGCCGAGCTGGGCGCCAAGGTGCAGCTCGTCGGCGACGACCTCTTCGTCACCAACTCGTCGCGTCTGGCCCAGGGCATCGAGAAGCACGCCGGGAATAGCATCCTGGTGAAGGTCAACCAGATCGGCACCCTGACGGAGACGCTGGAGGCCATCTCGTTGGCCAACCGCGCCGGCTTCACGTGCATCCTCAGCCACCGCTCCGGCGAGACCGAGGACACCACCATCGCCGACATCGCCGTCGCCACCAACTGCGGCCAGATCAAGACCGGCTCGGCCTGCCGCACCGACCGCATCGCCAAGTACAACCAGCTCCTCCGCATCGAGGAGGACCTGGACCGCGCCGCCATCTACGGCGGCTCGATCTGGCCGAAGACGCGGACGGGCTACGCCAAGGGCTGATCTGTTCGACATCGGGTGTCGGCCACGGCGGCGAGGGCGACGCCGACGAGGTAGCACGCGACGTCGTGCCAGGAGAAGTCCGTCCCGAGGAACCAGCGCAGCACCGGGACCGCCAGCAGGCGCCCGTTCAGCTCGGTGAGCTGCAGCAGCTCCACCGCCAGGCACGCGCCCGCCGCGAGGCACGCGACGGCCCAGACGCGGGCGTGCGGGAGCAGGATGGCGAACGCGAGGTAGGCCGCCATCGCGTACAGCACGTCACCGAGGCTCTTGTCCCAGACGGGCCAGCCGAGCGGGAACGCGCGGGTGGCGATGCCCAGCGCGATGACGGCCGCGAGGGCGGCGACGCAACACAGCCGGCGTCCGGAGGAGGGAGACACCGGCTTCACTCCCGTAGCGCGATCACGCACGGGTCGTAGTCGTCCTCCTTCGAGTTCAGCCCCGGCGTCGGCAGCAGCCTCTTCGCGACGCGGTCGTAAAGGTACACGTCCTTCTCGCCCGCGCCGCCCAGGCGCTCGGAGACGAACGCGATGTACCGCCCGTCCGCGGTCAGCGACGGCGACTGCTCGTGCATCGCCGAATTCAGCCCCGGCAGCGGGAGGAACGCCTTGGCCACGCGGTCATACAGGTGGATGTCGCGCCCGCCCGCGCCGCCGGGCCGGTCCGAGCTGAACGCGACGAGCCGCCCGTCGCCGCTCAGCGCCGGCTGCATGTCCGTCCGCTTCGAATTCATCCCCGGCAGGGCGACGTGCGCCTTCTCCTTCACGTCGTACAGGTACACGTCGGTCATGCCCACGCCGCCCCTGGCGTTGGAGGCGTAGGCCAGGAAACGCCCGTCGCCGCTGAGCGCCGGCATCCGCTGGTCATAGGAGTCCTGGTTCAGCTTCGGCAGCTCGACGCACTTGCCCGCCGGCCTGTCATACAGGAAGACGCCCCAGCGGGGCCCGGCGCCGGGCCGCGCCCAGGCGGTGAACGCCACACGGGCGCCGTCCGCCGATAGGGCGGCGCCGATCTGGTGCACGTCCTTCGAGGGGTTGATCCCCGGCAGGGCGAGGAGCTTCTTCTCCTTGCGGTCCCACACCTCGATCCCGCCGCCGTCGGTGACGCCGATCTGGGCGGCGAACGCGCAATACCGCCCGTCCGCCGACAGGGCGGGGTGCGAGTCGGAGCGCGTGACGTTGATCCCCTTGGTGATCGACGGGATCGAGCCGAGGAGCCTGCCGACGCCGACGCCGTCGTGCTCGTAGAAGAACACCTGCGGGTACGGCGGGGCGGCCCGGCCACGCACCGACGCGAACGCGATGAGGAGCCTCTGCCCCGCCTTCGGCGCCGGCGGGGCCGCCGCGAAGGCCGCGACGACGGCGAACGACAGGAGCATCCGGGCCATGTCCCATCTCCCGGGATGGTCAGACGAGCGCCGCGACCGGGGCCGCGCCGCCGGTGAAAGGCCGGACACGCGGGTCCGTCGTCGTGTCGATCCCCAGCAGCTTGTAGATGGTCGCCGCCAGCTCCGCCGGCTGCACCGGGTCGGACGCCGGCGCCGCCGCCTTGTCGTCGGTGCGCCCGACGACGGCCCCGGCGGGGACGCCGCCGCCCGCGAGCAGCGCGAACAGGCTCGGCCCCCAGTGGTCGCGTCCGCCCCACTTGTTGATCCGCGGCGTCCGCCCCATCTCGCCCATCACCACCACCAGCGTCGAATCCAGTAGACCCCGCGCGTGCAGGTCATCCAGCAGCGCCGACAGCCCCTGGTCGAAGCGCGGGCACAGCTCCTCCTCCATGCGCTCGACGCCGGTGGAGTTGAAGCCGTGGATGTCCCACGCCCCGTCCCAGTCGTACCACTTGACCTGCACGAAGCGCGTCCCCGCCTCGATGAGCCGGCGGGCCATCAGGAGGGATTGGCCGAAGAAGTTGGCGCCGTACGCCTCGCGCGTCGCCCACTTCTCCTTGCCCATGTCGAACGCCTCGCGCACCTTCGGCGACGTGAGCATCTCGGCGGCCCGCCGGTGGAAGGCGCCCATCTTCGCCGTCGCCTCCGGGGCGCGGGCGCGCAGGCGGTCGATGGACGACAGCAGCGCCCTCCGGTCATGGAGGCGTCCGGCGGGGATGTCGGCGGGCAGGGCGAAGTGCGGCAGATCGACGCGCCGGCCCGTGGGGTCGGGCACGTGGATCGGCTCGCAGGCCGCCCCCAGGACGCCGCCGCCGATGCCGGGGCTGTTGAACAGCTTGCCGCCGAGGTGGACGTAGGGCGGCATGTCGCCGAGCTGGCCCTTGAGCTTCGTGACCACCGCGCCGTAGGTGGTGAGCATGTCGATGCCGCCGGTGAGGGCGGGCCGGGCCGTGTGGGCGCCGGTGAAGCCTGTGAGAGAGCGGATGAGGGCGCAGCGGTGCATGCGTGCGGCGATCTCGGGGATCAGCTCGCAGACACGCAGGCCGGGCACGCTCGTGGCCGTGGGGCCGAACGGGCCGCGCACGTCGGCGGGCGCGTTCGGCTTGGGGTCGAACGTCTCGAGCTGGCTCGGCCCGCCCTCGAGGAAGACGAAGATGCACGACGTGTCGCGCTTCCTCGGGGCGGCACGCAGCCACCCGGCCAGCGACAGCCCGAGGGCGCCGATGCCGCCCACCTGGAGCAGCTCGCGGCGCGTGACGCCCTGGCAGGTTCGGGATCGGCCCTGTCCGATGAGCATCATGGCTGGTGCCCCCAAGACGCGAGCGTCACCGGCAGGGGCCGGGTATGGACGCCCCGTGCATGGTATCAGACAGCGCCCCGGCCCGCCGGTCAAGCGCATTCCCGCGCGGCCATTCCAGGTGGGGACGGGGAGCGGGCGAGCGCCAACGCGCCGCCCCGCAGCCCGGTATCGCGCCGCCCTCACTCCGCGATCTTGAGCTTCTCCTTGGCGGAGCAGCCGAGGACCGACCCCTTGACGCTGCCCTCGGCCACGACGTAGTACTCGGTGGACTCATCGGAGCCGAAGGAGAGCATCTTGCCGACCGTGCTGGTGGCGTGGTCGCGGAGGGTGCCGTCCACGGCCACGCGGACGGTGAAGGACTGCTCCTTGTCCTCGGCGGCGGTGAACTCGATGGGGAAGGTCAGGTCGCTGGCGGTCAGGACGCCGGGCCACTTGACGGAGCCGAGGACCGTGGTCTCGGTCTCCTTCTTCTTCTGGTCGCCGTCCTCCACCGTGTAGGTGTGCTCGCGGACGACCTTCACCTCCAGCGAGAGGAGGGTCTTGCCGGGGGTGCCCTTGATGAGGACGGCCCCGTTGATGACGGGGTTGGACTTCTTGAGGGTGTCGTCGAATTTCCAGAGAAGGACCTTGACGCCGCTGCTGAACCAGCCGCCGATCGCGCTGAAGATCGCCATGCCGCTCCTCGCTCTCTTGCTGGGGACAACTCCTGACTCACCGTCTGAGATAGGGAGACGGTGTGGGGCCGGCCAACGGTCCGCGCGGGGCGCGCCCCCGCCGCACCCCTGCCTTGATTCGCCTAAACGGCGGGACTACAATCACAACGAATCGGAGGAGGCAGACGCCCGCGCCCTCGGACGGATCGCGTCCCGCACCGGAGCGTCCCCGAGCTCGGGAGAAAGGCACAGATGTACGAACGCTTTACCGACCGGGCCCGGAAGGTGATGCAGCTGGCCAACCAGGAGGCGCAGCGCTTCAACCACGAATACATCGGCACCGAGCACATCCTCCTCGGCCTGGTCAAGGAGGGCTCGGGCGTCGCGGCCAATGTCCTGAAGAACCTCGACGTGGACCTGCGGAAGATCCGGCTGGAGGTCGAGAAGATCGTCCAGTCGGGCCCGGACATGGTCACGATGGGCAAGCTGCCCCAGACCCCGCGCGCCAAGAAGGTGATCGAGTACGCCATCGAGGAGGCGC
>CAZVZK010000256.1:0-9578 GCA_964630925.1 uncultured Alcaligenaceae bacterium | reverse complement strand
CGGGGCGTGCGGACGGGCTGCCCGACGGCGCCGATGTCGAGGAGACGCTGCGCGGTCTGGCGGGGGCGCGGCGCGGGGGCGGTGGGCGCCGTTCGGTGACTCCCTCCGTCACCAAACGGGAAAATCAGAGGGACGCCGAACGCGCCCCGGCCGGCCCGGAGGTGTCGGCCTCGGGCGCGGACGGCGACGGGCGCGGCACGGATTGGCGCTGACCGCCTCTTCGCCCCTGTATGTACAGATGAATTCAACCTCGTTCATCGGGCGAGGGGGCGTGGGCGGTATGCGCATGGTCCAGACTCGGGCCCCTGACGGGGCCCGCTCGCCTGATCCGATCCGAAGACACGGCGGGCTGACGCCGCGCCGCCGGCCCCGGTCCGAGCCGGGGTCACCAGCCCTTGGCCTTCGTCTTGATCTTGCACAACGCCTTGTCGGCGGTGACGTAGAGGACGGAGCCGTCCTCGCCGAAGGCGCAGTTGGCGGTGGGGACGCCGGTGGCGATGGTGCCCAGGAGCTTGCCGTCCTTGTTGATGATGAGCACGCCGTTGGGGCCGGTCGCCCACAGGTTGCCCTTGGTATCGACCTTGAGGCCGTCCGGCAGGCCGTTGGTGGGCATGCCGTCCTTGTTCAGCTTCACGAGTTTGGTGGCGTCGAAGAAGATCTTGCCCTCGCCGAGGGTGCCGTCGGCCTTGACGGGGAACGACTTCCAGATGGCGTCCTTGGGGTCGGACTGGGCGACGTAGAGGGTCTTCTCGTCGGGGGAGAAGGCGATGCCGTTGGGGTACTTCAGCTCCTTGGTGAGGAGGTCGAGTTTGCCGTCCTTGCCGAGGCGGTAGACGCCGCGGAAGCCCAGCTCCTCGTCGGGGAAGACCCAGGGCTTGCCCTTGCGCATCTGGCCGTAGGGCGGGTCGGTGAAGTAGAGGTCGCCGTTGGACTTGAAGGCGCCGTCGTTGGGGCTGTTGAGGCGTTTGCCCATGTACTTGGTGGCGAGGGGGATGAACGACTTGCCGTCCTTGTCGAGGCGTGCGACCTGGCGGTTGCCGTGCTGCATGAGGACGAGGCGTCCCTTGGGGTCGAAGAGCAGGCCGTTGCTGCCCGGCTCCATGAGGTCGGTGCGGTCACCCTCGTAGCCGGAGGGGCGGAGGAAGAGGGTGATCTTGGCGTCACCCGGCTTGTACTTGTAGACGCTGTTGCTGGGGATGTCGCTGAAGAGGAGGTGGCCGTTCTTGCGATCCCAGACGGGGCCCTCGGTCCAGTTGTAGCCGTCGCCGAGGACCTCCAATTCGGCGTCCTTGTCGAGGAGGTCGTCGAGGGCGTCGTCGATGCGTTCGATCTTACCGAGCGTCCTGGGGGCCTTCCTGGGGTCCTTCAGTCCGCCCTTGTCCTTGTCCTGGGCGACGGCGAGGAGTGGGAGGAGGGCGGCGAGGAGCAGGGCCGCGCAGCGGAGGGTGGTCATTGGGGGATCCTCGGAGGGATGCGTGAGAGCCGTGCCGTGAGGATACCGGCGGACGGGGCCGCTGGCCAGCGGCGGTTGGGCGCGATAGGGTTGGCGGCATGCTCACCATCATGTGCCTGTGCCTCGGGGCCGACTTCGCGAAGCTGGATGCCGCCGTCCTGGCCGCCATCAAGGAGGGCCAGGCGCCGGGGGCGGTGGTGGCCGTCATCCACAAGGGGGGCGTGCGCATCAAGGCGTATGGCAAGCGGGCCGTCGTGCCGAAGGAGGAGGCGATGACGGAGGACACCGTCTTCGACCTGGCGTCGCTGACGAAGCCCGTGGCGACGGGCACGTCGGTGATGCTGCTCGTCGAGCGGGGCAAGCTGTCGTTGAGCGATCCGGTGAGCAAGCACCTGCCGGGGCTCACGGGGCACGGCAAGGAGAAGATCACGGTCGAGCAACTGATGCTGCACACGTCCGGGCTGTCGGCGGGCAACGCGCTGGCGCACTACGAGGGCGGGGCGGCGAAGGCGCTGGAGAACATCAACGGGCTCAAGCCGGCCGCGAAGCCGGGGGAGAGGTTCACCTACTCCGACGTGGGGTTCATCGTCCTGGGGGCGCTGGTGGAGAAGGTGTCGGGGGAGACGCTGGGGGTGTTCAGCCGCAAGGAGATCTTCCAGCCGCTCGACATGAAGGACACGGGGTACTCGCCGGCGAAGGAGGTGGTGCCGCGGATCGCGCCGACGACGAAGGGGCTGCGCGGGGCGGTGCATGACCCGCGGGCGCGGCTGCTGGGCGGCGTCGCGGGGCACGCGGGGCTGTTCGGCACGGCGGCGGATCTGGCGGTGTACGTGAAGATGCTGCTGGACGGCGGGAAGGGGCCGAAGGGGCGGTTGCTGAAGGAGGAGACGGTGAGGCTGTTCACGACGGCCCGCGAGGTGCCGAAGGGCGAGCGGACGCCGGGGTGGGACGTGAAGACGGGGTACTCGCACAACCGGGGCGAGGTGTTCGGGGGGTATGGGCACACAGGGTTCACGGGGACGGGGATTTGGATCGACCCGGCGCGTGGGGCGGCGGTGATCGTGCTGACGAGCCGTCTGCACCCGGACGGCAAGGGGAACGTGAACAGGCTGCGGCGCGAGGCGGCGACGCTGGCGGCGCGGGCGGTTTTGGGGGAGTAGCGGGAGGTCTTTATGCGGCCACTGTCGACGGCATCTGTCCTCTTCGCGACCCTGGCCGTGGGGTGCGGTGGTGGGGATCCGCTGCCCGCCGTCTCCGACATCAAGGCCATGAAGGCCACGGTCTTTGCAAGGTGGGCGGAGAAGCGGCACGAGTTCGCCGTCCCTCAACAGCATTGGCAAGAAATCCTCGACTCCTTGCGGCCCGCGAGTCGGGACTACGAGCCGTTGACGTGGCAACACCCCGCCGACCTTGAGATCACGACGGCCGACGGCCATGTCGTGTCCGTCCAACTCTACGAGCTACAGGAGCCTCCGGGGGCCTTCTCCATCCGGGTTGACGAGCGACACAAGCCGTATTACCGGGGTGGCGACTCGGAGAGGCTGAGGAAGGCTCTGAAGGCCGCCCACGAAGCGTCGAAGAAGACGGATTGAGCGTGAGGGTTGCATGATCGTGGCGGCGCTCCACCCGTTCCTGATGACACCGGCAGAGGCGTTCGGCGTGCCGGTGTGCCGGCTCGGGCTGGCGTCGTACTCCGAGAGCACCGTCACGGCGGAGGATGTGTTGCACGCGCTGGGGCGCGGCGTCAACTTCCTCAACTGGGCGGGGCTGGCCGAGGGGGCGTCCGAGGGCGATGCGTTCACGGCCGCCGTCGCGTCTCTGGGTGCAGCGAGGCGGTCCGTCGTCGTCTGTGCGCAATTCGCGGCGCGCGGTGCGGACGAGGCGGCGGCGGAGCTGGCGGGCGTGCTGGCGCTGCTCGGGACGGACTACATCGACGTGCTGACCGTGTACTACGTCGAGAAGCCGGAGGAGTGGGAGGCGATCACCGGGCCGGGCGGGTCGCTGCGGTATCTACGCGACGCCAAGCGGGACGGCGTCGTGCGGCGGATCGGGGTGACGAGCCATCAACGCGGGCTGGCGGCGCTGATGGCTGGGAGCGGGCTGATCGACCTCGTCATGATCCGCTACAACGCGGCGCATCGCGGGGCGGAGCGCGAGGTGTTCCCGGTGACGGTGCCGCTGGGGGTGCCGGTCATCGCATACACCGCGCTGCGCTGGGGGGCGCTGCTCAAGCCGACGCCGGACGACCCGCCGGGGTTCTCCGTGCCGCGTGCGCCGGAGTGGTATCGCTTCGTCCTCCGGAATCCGGCGGTGGCGGTCACGCTAGCGGCCCCGAAGAGCCGGGCGGAGATGGAGGAGGATCTACGCGTCCTCGACGCGGGCGGGCCACTACGGGATGAGGAGCAAGCGGCGATGGCGGCGCACGGGGATCGGGTGAGGCGGCACGCGGGGAGGTTCGGATGAGCCGGTCAGAGCTGCAGGTCGCGCGTGAAGGGGCGGCGGGCGATCTCGACGGGCCTGGCGACCCACTCGACGACGACGGTCAGCTCGTCGGGGTTGACGCCGGGCTCGGCCGGCGTGCGGGCGTACAGCCGGGTGGGCCTCATGAGGAGCTTCAGGTTGATGTGCTGCTTGAGGTGGAGCAGTTTGGCGAACTCGCCGAACAGCTCGCCGCCCCAGCTCGGGTGCGTGAGGCGGTACACGAGCGTCCCGGCGCCGGCGTCCTGGCGGGCCTTGCAGGCGCGGAGCTGGTCGCCGTTCTCCTCCAGCCAGTCGGCGTAGGCGAGGAGGAGTGTGTTGTCGCCGGGGGACTTCCGCAGGGCCTTCTTCCACTCGGCCTCGGTGTTCATCGTGGGCCCTCGCCTCGGGGGTGGATCGACGGGAGCGGGATGTGGGGGCGGATGGGACAGGGGGGCGCACGGATCGACGGGCCAGGAGGCCCGCCGCCCTTGAGAATAGGGCGCTCCGGCGCACTCTGTCTCTAGGAATTCGGGTGGAGGCGGGGTAAACTCTGGCTCGTCTCTGCGGATCACACGTCCCTCGGTGATCATCGTCGGCGGCGTCAACTCCCCCTGCCCTTCTCACCCGTCCCGTAGACGCCGGCGGCGCCGGCCGGATACCCTACACCAGAGCCGCCCCACCTCCACTGGGCCCGCCAATGCCCGCCATCTGGTTCCGCCTCGCCCTCCTGTGCGCCGGCATCCTCGTCGCCGCCTTCGGCGTGTCCCGGCGTCGCCTCACGCTGATCTTGCCCGGCGCGGCGCTGGCCCTGTTCGGGCTGGGCGGGCTCGCCCTGCCCCACGATGCCGCGTGGTGGATGGCCGGCGGCGGGTTCTCCGGGATCGTCCTCCTCGTCGCGCTGCTCCTCATGGCCGGCTTCTGGGAGAAGTGGGCGGCCATCACCTGCGCGGCGCTCCTCGCCGCCGGGCTCGGCGGGCTGGTCCTGCCGGGCAGCGAACGCGCGTTTCTGGACCTCGGCACGTCGGTCACCGAGATGCGCATCCGGTCGCCGCTGTGGCTCCTGCTGCTCCTCGGGGTGCCGCTCGTCATCCGCACGGGGTGGGGCAAGTTGAACAGGTTCGAGGCCAGGCCGTGGGTGGCGATGGGGCTGCGCGCCCTCGGCGTGGCGCTGCTGGCGTTCGCCCTGGCGGAGCCGTTCTTCTCGCAGGCCAGCCGGGCCATGACCGTCCTGTTCGTCCTGGACCGCTCACGCTCGATCCCGCAGGAGATGGGGGATGACCCCGCCAACCCCGGGTCCAAGATCGACCTGCGCGGCAAGCGGATCATGGACTTCATCAACGCGAGCGTGCAGCGGCGCGGGGCGGGGCACGAGCGCGACTTCGCCGGGCTGCTCGTCTTCGGACGGCGGCCACGCCTGGAGCTGCCGCCGAGCGACACGCCGCGGTTCAACCTCCGCGAATTGCCCTCGGTCGAGGACGGGAATTACACCGACATCGGCGCGGCGCTCAAGCTCGCCCTCGCCAGCTTCCCGGAGGGGACGGCGCGGCGCATCGTCCTCATCTCGGACGGCAACGAGAACCTCGGCAACGCCGTGGAGCAGGCCCAGCTGGCGAAGACGCTGGGGGTGCAGATCGACGTGCTGCCGCTGGCGGCCGGGGTGCGCAACGACAGCGAGGTGCTGGTCGAGATGGTGCACGCCCCGCCGGTGAGCGAGAGGGGTGCGGTGGTCCCCGTCAAGGTGCTCGTCCGCAGCCACAACCCCAACACGGTCATCGGGCGGCTGACGCTGCGGCAGATCACCGACCAGCGCGACGCGGTCAAGATCATCGCGCGCCGGGAGGACGTGCGTGTCCACCTCGGGCCGAACCCGTTCTCGTTCGACGTGAAGACCACCGAGGAGCAGCGGTCGTACACCTACGAGGCCGAGTTCGAGCCGTTGTTCACGGAGGACGCCAAGGGGAACCGAAAGCGGGGGGTGTCAGGCGACCGCGTCGAGAACAACCGGGCCAGCACCCACGTGGTGGCGCGGGGGCAGGGCCGCATCCTCATCCTGGAGAACAAGGCCGGGGACCACGACGATCTGGTGCAGCGGCTGGTGCGGGCCGGGGAGAAGCGGTTCAAGATCGTCGCGGAGCCGGTGGACATCCTGGAGAACTACAAGGAGCGCGACAAGCTCGCGGTCTTCCTGAGTAATTTCGATTGCGTCGTGCTGGCGAACGTGCCGGCGGACCGGATCAGCGAGGAGCATCAGGAGGTGCTGCGATCGAACACGCACGACCAGGGGTGCGGGCTGGTGATGATCGGCGGGAACGAGAGCTTCGGCGCGGGCGGGTGGCAGAACACGCCGGTGGAGAAGGCGCTGCCGGTGGACTGCGACATCAAGTCGCTGAAGGTGCAGGGCAAGGGCGGGCTGGTGATGATCATGCACGCCTCGGAGATGGCCGACGGCAACCGCTGGCAGAAGATCATCGCCAAGCTGGCGGTGGAGCGTCTGGGGCCGACGGACGAGGTGGGGATCATCGATTACAACTTCGTGTGCCAGTGGCACGTGAAGATGCAGGAGGCGGGTCCGAACCGTGGTAGGATCCTGGCGGCCATCGACGCGATGGTGCCGGGGGACATGCCGGACTTCGACCCGGCGCTGCAGATGGCGCACGACGCGCTGATGGACAAGAAGAAGGACTTCGGGGCGAAGCACATCATCATCATCTCGGACGGCGACCCGCAGCAGACGAACAAGGGGCTGCTCAAGCAGATCAAGGCGGACAAGATCACCATCGCGACGGTGGGGGTGGCGACGCACGGGGCGCCGCAGGACGCGGCGATGGAGGAGATCGCGACGGCGATGCCGGGCGAGCGCGGGAAGAAGCGTTACTACAAGGTGACCGACCCGAAGAAGCTGCCGGCGATCTACATCAAGGAGACGCGGCTGGTCTCGCAGGCGTTCGTGCATCGGCAGCCGTTCCAGCCGATCGTGCGCTTCCGCACGGAGCCGATCCGGAAGCTGCCGGAGCTGCCGAAGCTGGGGGGCTTCGTGCGGACGACGCCGAAGCCGAGTGAATTGGTGGAGGTGCCGATCATCACGCCGCGGTTCGCGGAGCAGGAGTTCCCGATCCTGGCGCACTGGCACTACGGGCTGGGGAAGGGCGTGGCGTTCACGTCGGACGCGGGCGGGGCGAACCCGTGGTGCCGGGAGTGGATGGACAGGGGGACGTTCGGGCCGTTCTGGGAGCAGTTGCTGGCGTGGTCGCTGCGGCCGACGGAGAGCGGGCGATTGCAGATGGACGCCGAGGTGGCCAACGGCAAGATCAAGATCGTGGTGAGGGCGGAGACGCCGGACAAGAAGCCGATCACGGATCTGAGGCTGGAGGGCGGGCTGACGAGGCCGACGGGCCGGGGCGGGGAGCCGGGGGAGAAGAAGGAGATCCGGTTCACGCAGAAGGCGGGGGGCGTGTACGAGGCGGAGGTGAAGGCGGACGAGGCGGGCTCGTACTTCATCGCGGCTCAGGCGGTGCGCAAGGTGAAGAAGAAGGGGCCGGACGGCAAGGAGGTCGAGGTGGAGGAGCGCGACGGCGTGCGTGCGGGCGTGACGCTGCCGTACTCGCCGGAGTTCAGCGAGCTGGTGACGAACGAGCCGCTGCTGGAGCGTCTGCGCGAGATCACGGGCGGGGAGAGGTACTTCGACGAGGCGGAGCTGCTGGACGAGGCGGCGAGCAAGGGGGTGGTGTTCCGTGAGCCCGAGACGAGGTCGCGGTTCTCGCTGCCGTTCCACTACTGGCTCCTGTTCCTGGCGGCGGGGCTGCTGCTGCTGGATGTCGCCGTGCGGCGGCTGGCGTTCGACGCGAACGAGGTGTCGGAGGCGCTGGGGCGGGTCTGGGCGCGGCTGCGTGGCCTGCCGGTGCCGCCGCCGGCGAAGGAGACGGCGGCGCGGCTCAGCGCGCGGCCCGTGGGCGAGGGCGTGACACGGCGCTTCGAGGGCACGACGGAGGGGCCGCTGCCGGCGCGACCTGTCGCGGCGAAAGGCGGTGGTGGCGTGCCGGAGGCGGCGAGGCCGGCGGAGCCCGCGGGGGACACGATGGAGGCGCTGAAGCGGGCGAAGAAGAAGGTGTGGGGCAAGGACGACGGGCCGGCGGAGTGAACGAGTGTGAGGCAGGACTACGACAACCCTTGGAAGGAGGTGATCGAGGAGCACTTCCGCCTCTTGGCGGCCCTCCTGCTCTCGTGGATCGAGAGGGACGTGGACTGGTCGCACGCGCCGGAATCGCGGGAGCAGGAGCTGAGGCGGGCGCACCCGCGGACGGCGGCGGGCAAGCGTCTGGTGGACAAGCTGCTGCGGCTGATGAAGAGGACCGGCGACACCCGCCACCTGCACGTCGAGCTGCAGAGCTACCCCGAGGAGGACTTCGGGCACCGCGTCTGGCAGTACAACAAGGACGCCGGGAGCCTCGTCGGCGAGGAGGTGGTGACCGTCGTCGTCCTGGTGGACGACGATCCGGAGTGGAGGCCGGACGAGGTGGGCTCGGGTGAGTGGCTGCGTCTGTTCGACTGGCAGCTCCAGTTGCCGGAGGACGCAGAGGCCCGCGTCTCGGCGCACCTGGCGAAGAAGAGGAGGGAGGGCATCATGCCGTTCGTCGCATCATTTGACAAGTACCTTGAGAAGGAAGCTATCGAGAAGAGCCTGAAGGACGGGATGGAGAAGGGCCTGAAGGACGGGATAGAGAAGGCGCGGAAGGAGACTCGGCTGGACGGCGTTGACCTGCCGACCCTGGAGGCCGTCTACGCGGCCCTGAAGACGCCGGCACCCCTGGAGCAGATCGTCGCCCTGTTGCCCTGACCGGCGCAAGTCTGGCCGCCGGCGGTGGCCCTCTCGGAGCCGGCCCGTGCCCTGGCCGCCCTCGCCGGCCGTCACCCCCGGAGCGTCTCCGGGCCGCTCGCCGTCCTCGTGGGCGGGGTGGGCGTCGCCGTGCCCTGGCTCGTCGGCGGGCTGCGTGGCGAGAACCACGTCGGGGCGGCGCGGGCGATGTGGAAGATCGACCCCTACAGGGCCCGGAAGGCGGGGACATGGCAGGGGCCTGGAAGCGCCGACGCCTCCGGGGTAAGGTGACTGTCTGGAGACAGCCTGTCTCACTCAGCCCCCGAGGCCCGACCATGTCCGACGCCGCACAGATGCAGGCCCGCACCGATGACTTCCGCAAGGCGTACAACACCGCCTTCCGCGAGATCGGGAAGGTGATCGTCGGCAGCTCCGACATCGTCAACGGCATCCTCACCTGCCTCTTCGTCGGCGGCCATGCCCTGCTCGAGGGCGTCCCGGGCCTCGGCAAGACGCTCCTCGTCCGCACCCTGGCGCAGGCGCTCGACCTCAAATTCAGCCGCATCCAGTTCACCCCGGACCTGATGCCGAGTGACATCATCGGTACGAACATCATCAGCGAGATGGAGGGCGGGCGGCGCGACTTCTCGTTCCAACCGGGGCCGATCTTCGCGCAGATCGTGCTGGCAGACGAGATCAACCGCGCCACGCCGAAGACGCAGTCGGCGCTGCTCGAAGCGATGCAGGAGCGTCAGGTCACGGTCGGCGGCACGGTGCACAAGCTGGAGCAGCCATCATTCGTGATGGCGACGCAGAACCCCATCGAACAGGAGGGCACCTACCCCCTGCCCG
>CAZVZK010000255.1:0-9642 GCA_964630925.1 uncultured Alcaligenaceae bacterium | reverse complement strand
CTTCGCGCCACCCCACCCCGCTGTTACCCGGAAACGACCCCTTTTGAACCATGCCGAAACGCTCATCCTGCTCGCGGCGATATCGGCCGGCCCGCCCGCGATGCCGTCGCACCTGTCCCCGCCCGTGCGCGCCGCCTGGGAGCGCGCCGGCGCCACGGCGGCGTGGATGCGCGAGGGGTGGGACGGGCACCTGCAATACGCCCGTCTCCCCGAAGGCCGGGCCGGCGACCTGCCCCTCCTGTCGTTCGACGGGCCGCGCGCCGGCGCCTTCGGCCGCCTGCCCGCCCCGGACGTGCCGTTCTGCCTCGCCCTCTCCTCGCCCCGCGCCACGCCCGCCTTCATGAAGCAGGTCGCCGCCCTGAAGTATCTGCGCGCCCTGTGGATCACCGGCTCGTCGGGGCTGACGGACGAGGGGGTCATGGAGCTGGCCAGCGCCTCCGGCCTGCGCGTCCTCGCCCTCGATGTCAGCACGCACAGCGCCAAGGTGACCCCGGAGGGCCTCAAACCGTTGGCCGCCATCAAGGGGCTGCGTGAGCTTTACCTCGATGGCCGCCTCACCGGGCGTGCGTTCACCCTGCCGGGGCGCGGCGAGCTGGCCGGCCTGGCGCGGCTGCGCCTGCTGTACCTGTGCGACGTCGGCATGTCCGACAGCGCCTTCAAGGAGGTGGGCGGCCTCCAGGAATTGGAGAGGCTGCACGTCAAGCAGGTGGCGTTGTCGGACGCCGCCGTGGCCGAGCTGTGGCCGCTGCCGCGTATCCGCACGCTGGAGCTGACGCCCTACGGGGTCGATGCGGCGAAGGGCATCACGGGCGCGGCGCTCAAGTCCCTCTCCCGCCTCGCGACGGTGCGTGAACTGTCGCTGCGGTACTTCCCGATCACGGACGACGGAGCGAAGCACCTGGGCACGATGACCAGGTTGCGGGGCCTGTCGCTGTACAACTCATCGCTGACCGACACCGGGCTGTCGCACTTCAAAAGGCTGACGGCGCTGGAGGAGCTGTGGCTGTCGAACGACAAGAGCCGCCTGACCGACGCCGGCGTGCAGCACCTGGCCGGGATGAAGGCGATGCGCCGGCTCAGCCTGCGGAAGGCCGAGCTCACCGACGACGGCCTCGCCCACCTCGCCGGCATGGTGCGCCTCGAGAGCCTCGATCTGGGGGCGACGGCGATCACGTCACGCGGCCTGGCCCACCTGGCCGGCCTGTCCGCCCTCGCGTATCTCGATCTGCGAGGCAACGGCGCGGTGACGGCTGCCGGCCTGAAACACCTGCATGCGCTGCGGTCCTTGCGGACGCTGCACATCCGCGGGACGAAGATGTACGGCACCCCGGAGAGGGATGGCCTCCTCGCCGGGCTGCGGAAGGCCCTGCCCGGCTGCGAGATCACACACGGGGCCAGTTACACCGACCCTTGAACGAGGAGGGAGCGGACGATGAGGCGGATCATCCTCGTAATGGCGATCCTGTTCCTGATGGCCGCCGGTCCGCCGCCCTCGCCGGAGGCGGCGTTCCGGGCGGCGCGCGCGGACTACTGGCAGGCGTTCGAGCGCGGCGACACCGCCGCGATGGCGAAGAGCGAGTCGAAGGACCTACGCGTCTTCCACGACCGCGCCGCCGAGATGCAGCCACAAGATGCGTGGCTGCGCGACATCCGCGTCCTGGCGGAGGCGAAGAAGTGGCGGCCGAAGCGTCCGGCGCCGGACAAGACGGAGGTTTCGGTCCGCGTGACCGGGGGCGCGGCGTCGGTGTCGGGCGTGGGAGAGGTGTTGGCCGTCGAGCCGGGGCCGAGGGAGTACAAGGCCTTCACCGAGGTGTGGGTCAGGCGCGAAGGCCGCTGGCTCCTCGTCCACCTGCACTACGACTTCCGCAAGGACAAGGACGCCCCGTAGAAGTAGTCCCCCGGCGGGAGGGCAGGGACATGGCGGGACCGGAGCAGCTCGGCGAGGTGACAGCCCCCTCGGGCGTCGTGGTCGTCCTCGACATGGGCCTCATGTGGCTGTGGTCGCATGACCGCCCGCCGGTCATGCGGTCCGGGCGTTACGGCCCCGAGACGGAGGCGGCCGCCAACAGCCAGGCCGACTTCGAGATCGTCGGCCCCGACGCCGAGCGTGCCGGCGTCGCCTTCGACCGTCAGGCCGACCCGCTGTATCTGTGCGACATCCCTGAACACGGCTGGGCGTCCATCCGCCGCATGTTCAACCGCTGCGTCCGCGAGAACGGGCTCGACGCACGCCTCGTGCGCCTCAAGGAGAGGGTGACCCACCGCGAGCGCGTCACGCGGGCCGTGGCGCGGGGCGGCGCCGGCGGCGTGCAATTCCAGGGGATCTGGGCCGTGGCCGCCGGCGGCGTCCCGGCGGACCAGCCCCTGCGTGTCCTCGGCGAGCGCAGGGCGGAGGAGCCGTACGCGGGCCGGTGGCATCGGGTGTGGCTGGAGTGCCGGCCCGGCGGGCGCATCGCCCGCTCGGAGAAGGTGTACGACGTGATGGTCGATGAGGCCCGGCTGATGTTCGGCGACGCCGACGCCCTGGGCGCGTGGCGGCATGACGAGCCGCTCGACGGCCGGGCCGACTTCCTGTTCTGGGGGGCTGACGCGGCGAAGGCCGCCCGCCGCCTGCGTGCCCCGGAGGCGGCGGAGGAGGGCACCTTCGGCTGGGTCGATCTGCCGGCGGCCGAGGCCGAGCGTCACGCCGGGCGCGTCGCCGGCCTGCGCGAGCGCATGGGCTGGGGCTTCGCGACGGACTACCGGCCGCACTCGCACCACTGGGGGGTCATGCGCCAGGTGCGTACGTCCGCCACGGATTCCGGCACGGTGGACGTGGGGGGCGCGCGGGTGTGCGGCTTCATGACCACCTGGGGCGACGGCATCTACCCGGTGTACCGCGACCTCGACCGCGCCGGACGGCTGGTGCGCCTGCGTGTCGAGCTGGGCGGGCCGGAGACGGTGGAGCGGATGCGCCGCGTCGAGGAGCGCTATTTCGGCCCGCTCTCCCTGCTGGCCATCGTGACGGCCCGCGTCTGGGAGGACGGCCACCCCGTCCGCTGGCTGTACCGCGCCGAGCCGCACAACGAGCGCGACAGCGGCTGGCGCGTCTTCAGTGGGGACGAGCCGCCGGAATACACCGACGACGTGTCCACCGCCCGCCTCGTGCCTCTCCGCGAGCTGGTCG
The DNA here is from genome assembly GCA_964630925.1 of uncultured Alcaligenaceae bacterium. Taxonomy (GTDB): domain Bacteria; phylum Planctomycetota; class Planctomycetia; order Gemmatales; family Gemmataceae; genus RGDT01. The sequence goes on along the minus strand of CAZVZK010000255.1, from coordinate 6,476 downwards.
ATCGCCACCCCGAGCTGGAGGGGGTGTTCCGCGCGCCCGTCGGCTCGGCGTTCGAGCGCCGCCGGGCGAAGGGGCCGTTCACGCCGGCGGAGGCCCCGGGCGAAGACTGACCGGCCCGATCACCGCCGCCGGGGCGCATCGACGCCGAGGCCCATCATCAGGATCGCCACCAGGACGTGCTTCGCCGTCGCCAGGGCGATGATCGCCACCAGCGGCCCGAGTGTGCACAGCCACCCGGTGATCAGCACCGTGTACAGTGTGGCCATCACCTGCGTCAGCCGCAGGCGGAAGCGGTCCCGCCCGTCGTCATCGCTCGTGGTCGTCTGCGGCGGCAGGGGCGGTGGCGCGAGCAGCTGCATCGGGTTGCCCCCGGCGGGCGGTGATTCTTCCTCTCGCCTCATTGATAACCGATCCGCCCCCCGCCGGGCAAGGGGCTGCTCACGGAGGAGGGATGAGGGATGAGGGATGAGGGATGAAAAGAACAGCCGACGGCCGGTCTGCTTTCGTCCCTCATCCCTCATCCCTCACCCCTCATCCTTTCTCGATAGAATGAGGGTGAGGAGGACCGCGCCATGTACAAGACCATCCTGGTGCCGCTCGACGGCTCGCGCTTCGCCGAACACGCCCTGCCCCTGGCCATCGCCCTGGCCCGCCACTCCGGCGCGGCCCTCCGCCTCGTCACCGTCTCGACGCCCCTCGCCGAGATCAGCGCCGAGGGCGTCTCGTTCAGCGCCGGCGAGCTGGAGAACGAGCTGGCCGCCCGCTACAAGACGTACCTCCTCGCCGCCGCCGAGAAGGTGCGTGTCCGCGGCGTCACCGTCACCGCCGAGGTGCTGCACGGCGAGGTGGCCGAGGCCCTCTGCGCCGACGCCGAGAAGGGCGCCGAGCTGGTCGTGATGGCGACACACGGCCGCGGCTCCTTCGAGCGCTTCTGGCTCGGCAGCGTCGCCGACGAGGTCATCCGCCATGTCACCCGCCCCGTCCTCCTCATCCGCCCCGGCGAGGCCGAGCCCGACCTCGGCGCCGAGCCGCGCCTCAACCCCGTCCTCGTGTCGCTCGACGGCACGCCGCTTGCCGAACACATCCTCGCCCACGCCGTCGAATTGGCCGGCCTCTCGCCGGGGGCCGAGCTGGTGCTGATGCGGGCCATCTCCGGCGTCGCCCCCGCCGAGGCCACCCCCGACACGCCCGAGGCCCAGCGCGAGGCGCGCGGGCTGCTGTCCCGCCTCCAGGAGATGCAGGCCCACGTCCGCCGTGAGGCCGACGACTACCTGGAGAAGGTGGCGGCCCCGTTGCGGGCGCGCGGCGTCAAGATCCGCACGGCCGTCATGGTCGAGGACCAGCCCGCCGAGGCCATCCTCCGCGAGGCCAAAGAGATCGGCGCCGGCCTGATCGCCCTGGAGACGCGCGGCCGCGCCGGCCTGTCACGCTTCTTCCTGGGCAGCGTGGCCGACAAGGTCATCCGCGCCGCGCCGATCCCCGTGCTGGTGCATCGTCACCCGGCGTGATCCACAATGCTACACCCGCCCGCCGGCGCGGCTGAGGGTGCCGCGCCGGCGGGCACTTTCCCGGGCGCCGGCCCGATTCCGGGTCACGACGCCAAAACCCGGGCGTATTGGGGGATGAAGCCATCTGCACGAGGCGTCGGTGGGGGTGGGGGGCCGCGGCCCCGAAAAACCTCGGAGGATCCTGTCCGCTCTGGCACGCCTCTTGCGAGTTTACTTCCGTGGGCGGAACATCCGCCCCCCCAAGTGTGGAGGGTGAGATGAAGAAGAACCCAGGGGCCAGCTCCATGCCGACCCTCATCATACTCAAGGCCACGGCGGGCGATCTGCGGGGCAGGGAGTTTGCCTTCGACGGGCCCTCGCATTGCGTCCTCGGTAGGTCACGCTCCTGCGGCCTGCCGCTGCCGGGCGACCCGACCGTCTCACGGCAGCACTGCATCATCGAGATCGAACCGGCAGGCGCCTGGGTCCAGGACCTCGGCAGCCTCAACGGCACCCACCTGAACGGCCAGCGTATCGGCCACCGCCCCCCGCGCCAGGGCGACGCCACCATGGTCCAGCCCCCGCGCCAGGCGCTGCAATCCGGCGACGAGCTTCGCGTGTGCGCCAACGTCTTCCATGTCGAGCTGCGCGACACCCAGCCCCAGGTCCGCAAGGACAACCCTTCCGGCACCCTCGCCCTGTCTTTCAGTAGTTGACAGCCAGTCAACAGCCTTCCGCAGCCAGTCAACAGCAAGAACAGCCGGCCTCCCGTGAGAAGGGAAGCCGGCTGTTGGCCGTTTACTGACTGTTGACTGGATGTTCACGGCTGCCAACGACCATCGTCAGCTACTCCCGAACCGCGTCCGCCACAGCCCGTGCAGGCGGGCCAGCTCCTTCGGCCCCAGCTCCACCCCGAAATACCCGTCGAACGCCTCCCCGTCCGCCCCCTGCCGGGCGCCCTCGGCGAAGTCGGCGATGTACCGCGCGATGGCCCCCTTGGTGCATCCCGTCCTCTCGCGGATCTCCTCGGGCGTCGCGCCGTCCGCGTGCAGCGCCAGCACCATCTGCAGCTTCCCCTTCGAGATCCTCCGCGGCTCCGAAAGGAAGCGGTAGCGGCGCAGGATGAACCGCGTCGGCGGGTCCGCCTTCCGCAGCCGCTTGAGCGACAGCCCGACACGCGCGGTCTCGAGCGCGGCCGGGGCCGTCCCCTCGTCCACCCACTCCAGGCGGAGGGGGACGGCGGGGTCCCAGGCCGGGCGGCCGGCGAGCGCGCCGTCGAGCCGGGCCACGCCCTCCGCCCCGGTGCAGGCGAGGAGGTGATCGACGCTCAGGGACGGGCCGTCGATCAGCGAGCCGTCCTCGCGCGCCAGGCCGCGGATCAGCACGCCGCCGAAGGCGTCCGGCCCGCCGAAGGTGAGGTCGAAGCCCTTGAAGCTGCCCCCCCGGTAGACGCCGGCGGTGCGGTGGAAGTACCACGGGCCGGTGGCCTTCTGGACGGGGTCGCGGTGGGTGAACACGTCCTCGTGGCCGGGGCCGTGGTAGTAGAACTCGACCTCGGTGAAGCGGAGCGGCTCGCGCCCGGCGTGCAGACGCGCCCCGCCCAGGAGGCGTGCGGCGATGCGGCGGAACCAAGCCGCGTGGCCCTCGCCCTCCGCGGGCGCGGCCAGGAGCTGATGCCAACGGTCGGCGGACATGGTGTCACTCGTCTCGTGGGCCGCGGGTGGGACGGGGATAGGATAGAGACGGGGCGGCGCCGCGGCGGCGGCCGCTGCTCCGCCGCCGCGCCTCATTTCACGTTCGTCGGGCCGGGCGGCACGATGCCGTCCTCGTGCCGCTCTTGCCGCCCCCAGCGCGTCGCGGCGGTGTCGCAGAGCATGGCCCGCAGCCGGCCCAGCTCCGCCTCCAACTTCGGGCGGTCGCCCCCCGTCTCCGCATGGAACCAGCTCGTGCAGACGAGCGTGGCCAGGACCTGCCGGTTGAGCGACAGGTGCGACACCGTCACCTCGCACGGCAGGGCGTACACGTCCCACAGGACCAGCAAGGCGCCCCACCGGCCGCCGCGCTGGAAGACCCACCGCCCCGGCTGTTCGACGGCGAGCCGGTAGCCGCCGTGGCCCGCCCACGAGAGGAGCAGCTCGGCCAGGTGCTCCGCGGTGCCGTCGTAGTCCGCCGACATGTCGAGGCGTATGTTCAGGAACATGGGCCGGCCCTCGCTTCGGCCCCCGAGGGCCGGGGTGATTGTATCGCATCGCCGCCGGGCGTGGTGAACCCACGCCGCGTCCGCGCTGTCTGGCTGTCGGAACCGAGGGACACGAATGCCGTCCGACCCGCGCCTGCAACGCCTGGGCCCCTGCCGCCTGAAGGTCGTCAACCCGCAGGGGGTCGACGCGACCCTGTTCGCGGGGGCCGACGTCCCCATCGAATCGGCCGCAGTGGACGAGCTGCTCGGCATGCTCCGCCTGCGTGAGACGGCCGAGCGCATCGCCGACGTGTCGCCCGACAGCTTCGACGGCGACCCCGTGATCGAGCGCGTCGCGGTCACGCCGGACTTCCACAAGGCCGCCGGCATCCCCGTCGGCACCGTCCTGGCGACGCGCGGCTTCGTGGTGCCGCAGGCCATCGGCAACGACATCAACTGCGGGATGCGGGTCCACCTCACCGACCTGTCGGCGGACGACGTGCCGGGCCGGCTCGACGAGCTGGAGGGCGCCTGCCGGAGCATCTACTTCGAGGCGGGCCGCAACATCCCGATGAAGCGCCGGCAGCGCGTGGCGATGCTCACCAACGGGCTGATGGGCCTGCTGGAGGAGGTGCCGAGGTCGCAGGACGAGGGCCTGTGGCCCCTGTTCCACGAGGGCAGCCCGGAGCGCGACCTGGCCCGCGTCGAGCGCTGCGGCAGCCTGCCGGCGCGGCGCGTGTTCGGGCTGGACGAGGGCTTCCTCGGGCGCGGCGACGAGCTGACGCGCGACGCCCAGATCGGCAGCATCGGCGGCGGCAACCACTTCGTCGAGATCCAGCGCGTCGAGAAGATCCTCGACGGGGCCGTGGCCCACGCCTGGGGCGTGAAGGTCGGGCAGGTGGCGGTGATGGTCCACACCGGATCGGTGGGGGTCGGCCACGTCTGCGGCGGCTACTACCGCGACGTGCTGAAGAAGCTGTACCCCGCGACGCTCAGGCATCCGGAGAACGGCATCTTCGTGCTGCCGACGGGCGAGCGGCACCGCGAGGAGGCCGCCCGCTTCTGGGACGCGCTGAACAACGCGGCCAACTTCGCCTTCGCCAACCGCATGTTCCTGGCGCTGATGGCCCTGGCGTCGCTGCGCGAGGTATTCGGCGAGGTGGGCAGCCGGCTTCTCTATGATGCGCCGCATAACCTGGTGTGGGACGAGGGCGGGCTATTCGTGCATCGCAAGGGGGCGTGCCCGGCACGCGACGCCCTGGCGCTCAAGGACACGCCGTTCCGCTACGAGGGGGAGCCGGTGCTGGTGCCTGGGTCGATGGGGGCGAGCAGCTTCCTGCTGGTGGGACGCGGCAACGCCGACGCCCTGTGGAGCGCGAGCCACGGCGCGGGGCGGGCGCTGTCGCGCGGCGAGGCGGCCAAGGGGCACGACGACGAGTTCCGCAAGTTCATGGAGGAGTTCCGCGTGGTGACGCCGGTCGATTTCCGGCGTGCAGACCTGCGGATGCGCCGCGACATCCTCGACAAGAAGCTGGCGGACATCAAGCAGGAGGCGCCGCACGCCTACAAGGGGATCGGGCCGATCGTGAAGACGCTGGAGGCCGCCGACATCGCCCGGCCGGTGGCGGAGCTGAAGCCCCTCATGACGGTCAAGGGGTGAACATTCGCTCAACATCGCCCGACGGATGCGTTCGGCGCTTTCGGACCTACCGGGCTGGGCGCGGCCGCGTGCGGCGGCTACCCTTGGCGTGTCGCCTGGAGGGGCCGCCGATGACGTTGCGATGCGTGCTGGATGGTCTGCTGCTGCCGGCCCGGCTGCGCGGGGAGTATCCGCCGCTGATGGCGTGGGACGGCGACGAGCCGTTCGCGGTGGAGGCTCTGGAGGCGCGGTACTACGAGGTGGTGGCGGCGACGGAGGAGGAGATGCTGCGTCTGGAGTCGGCGCACTACCGCCTGCTGAGGCGGGCGGACGATTTCCGCTGCACGCGGCGGCTGAGATTTTCGTGACGCGGGTCTTGTCAGGCACCGGGGATGTGGTAAAAATAGCCCTCGTGAGGGGACGTAGCTCAATTGGTTAGAGTACCGGACTGTCGATCCGGTGGTTGCGGGTTCGAGTCCCGTCGTCCTCGCTGATCAATGCAACAACCCCCGGAGGCCGGGGGTTGTGTCGTTTCCGGATCCGCCCGCCGTTCAATCGGTGGAGACGGTGACCCTGGTGGCCAGGGTGCTGCCGGCGTTCTGCACGACGATGCGGAAATACCCCCCGCGGGTTGGGAAGACGTTGGCCACGCGCTTGCCGAGGACGCCCGCGCCGACGGCGGAGTTGCCGTCGATGTCGAAGACGTTGAGGCTGATGGTGGAGCGCCCGTCCCCCTGGGCGGTGACACGCGTCCACTCGCCGTACGCGAGGGGCACGTCGAACGTCACCTGCTGCCCCGGCCCGATGACGACGGTCTCCGACGCCGGCCCGCCGATGCGGCCCGCGTCGGCACGTTGCGGGGCGAGGAAGGTGATGGCGGCGAGGGCGAGGAGGGAGGCCGCGGCGGCCCGTTTGATGTTGTTCATGTCTTGCTCCTTCATCGCGGGCGTTGAAAGAGGAGTAGCAAAGGCGATGCCGCCGAGTAGCTGACAGCCAGTTAACAGCCAGTCAAAGCCAGTAAACAGCCAGTGAAGAAGAACAGCCGGCCCCCCATGAGAAGGGAAGCCGGCTGTTGCTGGCTGTCAACCGGCTGTTGCTGGCTGTCGGCTACTCGGCGGAGAAGTTGGCGATGAAGTCGTCGAGGGCCTTCCTGTGGGAGAGGGCCAGTTTC
>CAZVZK010000254.1:0-9788 GCA_964630925.1 uncultured Alcaligenaceae bacterium | reverse complement strand
CTCGCCGCCCTGCCTGGCTTCAACCGCTTCGCCCTCCCGGAGACGATGACGCTCGCCGTCCCGGCGGCGAATGTCCTCGATCCCGACGCCGTCCGGCGATTCCGCCGATTCCGCGATCAGGTCGTGGCCCAGTTCCCCGGGGAGATCGACCACCATGAGTAGCACGGTGCCGTTCGCCGCCCTGCGTTCGCTGCTCCTGTCCCTGGGCTTCACGATCCAGAAGGCCCCCGGCGGCTACTTCATCGCCGACCACGCCTCCGGGTGCCGGCTCGTCTACCCCGCTAGCCAGGAGGCGGACGGCGTCTCCTTGTCGCACCAGGGCGCGACCCGGCACTTCCTCGACGCCTTCGGCGTGCTGGACCGTGACCGCTTCGAGGAGGAGCTGCATCGCGCCGTGCTGGCCGGCTAACGAAGCCCCTCACCCCTTCCCCAGCACGAGGTCCACCGCCCAGCACCCCCGGACATGCGGCCCCGCCGAACGCAGATGCGACAGGATGCCCTCGTCGGCGCATCCCGCCTCCTCCAGCGCGTCGGCGAGGACGCCAAGCCTGGCGGTATCGAGATGGCCCGAGGGCAGCTCACGCTCCTCGTAGGCGGCTTGTGCGAGAGATAGTGCCGTGGCCGTCCTTCGCGTGGCCCCGAAGGCAACGGGGCGGAAGGGGTTGCCGAAGATGTCGCGCAGGAGGTGGCACTGCGCCACGCGCTCGGCTTTCGCGGCGGCATCCGCCTCCCCCTCCCACCACGCATCGCTACCGAACCACCGCTCCGACCGGAGGGACTGCCCCGCCCGGTGGGCGAGGCCCGCCAGCCGCGCCGCACTCTCGCCGCAAGACTTCGCCTCATGGTCCCCCGCCAGCAGCAGCCAGCAGGAGATCGTGTAGCCGGCCGCCCTCGGGTTATCGTCGTTCCACCCCTCCGTATCCCAAAACGCCTCGTGGGAGCTTTGGAGCTGCGCCCACCGTTGATACATCTCGTCCGACGATGCCAGGCCGTCGGCGTCCCGCTCGCCGAGCAGGATGTCCTCCCTGTATTGATCCTCGGGGAAGTGCGCCCAGACACGGCGACAGCAGGCGACGTGGAAGAGCTGCGCCTTCCGTGACTTCGCGTCCACCGACAGGGAGGCCAGCATCTGCAACTGGTCCTCGCACGCCAGCCACTCCGCCTCCGTCATGCGCACGCCCTCCACCAGTGAGGATAGCCGCCGGCCCCGCCGCCGACACCCTCCCTCCGCCGGTGGCGGCCCAACAGGCCCATCCCGCCCATCCGGCTGCAACCCGATGCCGCCCGCTGCCGGCGGATGCCATCCGGCGGGCCGGGCGGAGGGGGTGCGGCTGCCCACGGGGCCATTGCCGGCCCACATCATCCCCTGCCGGCGTGGCGGGCCGGCGGGCGGGTGCGGTAGAATGTCCTCGGGGGTTCCGACCATGCCCGACGCCAGACAGAACGGGCCGCCACGCCGCAGGAAGGCGGGGCCACGCTCGCGGCGTCCAGAGTGGCCGAGCTGGCCGGCCTGCTCCACGACGAGTATGCGTACGACCCCACCTCTGGCATCATCGACACACACGAGGACTGAGCGGAGGGCGGCAGCTTGGAACATCGTATCGCAACGCTGTGGCGTGAGGGGTGGGCGGCTGTGGCTGAGCTCAGCGGCTCCGACACGGTCGCGCACAGGAGAGCCAACCAACTGCTCGAACTGCACGGCATCGCAAACGCCATCGAGGGATCGAAGGTGTACCACGTCTTCGTGCCAAACCAACGTGCATCCGAGGCGATCCGGTTGCTTCACTCAGATGCGGGAGGCCGAGAGTATTCGATTAAGGTTCTCTCCTCGGTTGCGAGTGAGGACTACATCGAGTACGGCCCGTAATGTGGCAACGCCGTGACTAACCGGCGGCCCCGGCCGCGACGACACCGACGACTTCCGCGACGACCACGACACCGGCGACACGCCCGCCGGCCCCGAGTCCCTACAATGCGAAGCGCGGGGGGCGAGGGGTACACCCCAGGCAATGTTCGCGGCGTAGCTGTGCGGTGGGCCGCGTGCCCCAGGTGTGTGATGGGGTGGGGCCAGGAGGTCGGCGGCATGTGCTGGTTCGAGATATGCCCGCGGACGGGCAGGCACCTGAGGCAGTTAGACCGGCCCGACCCCGGCCGGCCGCGGGGGCTCTACCTGCACGACCTGGCCCTGGACACCTTCTTCGACCCCCTTTGGGACTTCCAGGTGTTCCTCGCGCCGCACGCCCGGCCCCCGTTCGAGGACTTGATCTCCTTCGTGGTGGACGGGAAGATCCCCGAGTCGATGATGCCGCTGGTCGGCGTGGAGCTCGCCCGGCACCACCAGGCGATGCAGGGCTTCTGGGCCGGCTGGGACCGGGCCGAGGACGGCTACCCGGCCCTGCTGGGCCGCCCCATGCGGCGTCGGGAGAAGTACTGGCTGGTCGAGCCCTGGGTCCGGCGCATGGCCGTCGGCCGGGAGGAGTTCTACGCCGGCAAGGAGGCCAGCCGCGTGGAGTGGCTGGTGAACTGGCGGGACTGGCTCCACTTCGACGGGCGGTGGGGTGATAGGTGCTGGGGCCGGCTGCGAGTCTTCACCGACGGCACGGCGGACGCCTGGTCCGGGGGCGTGGGCCTGCTCGGATTCGACGCCGAGGGGGGCGCGCGGAGCATGCTCGGGGAGGCCGGCTTCCAGGCGTGGGAGGCCATCGCGTCCTGGCTGGGAGACGAGTGCCCCCCGCCGCCCCCCGCGCCGCCCGCCGCCGAGGCGGACGACCCCAAGGGGCCGTTCCGCTACGAGGGCCGGCACTGAGCCGGCCCCCTCGACAACGGCACCGATCAGCGAGAGGGCGCACTGGGGCCAGCCCATGCCGCCCCTGTCGCAGATCAGACGAGGCACGACGACCGGAGGCGCGTCGCAGCGGGTCAGCATTCAGGGGTGTTGACGAGCCGGGCATCTGCTCCCGGTCCCCCTACCACCCCATCCTTTGCGTCCCCCAGGCCGAGAGCAGATGCGGCAGACAACACCCCGCCCCGCGACCACTACCCCACCGCTGGCTGTTGGAGCCGCTGCGGCGACGGCTGCTGGCCGTTGCCCCGGCCGAGGCTCTGCGAGCCCGGGGTCTTGGGTAGCCGCGACACGCAGCGGAGCGCGTCCCACCGGTCAGCATTCAGGGGCGTTGACGAGCCGCCGCTTTGAGCCCCGTTCACGGGGCTTGGGTTTGTAGCCCCGTCGTTTACGGCGGGGCGGGCCGACGACAACACCCCGCCCCGCAACACCCCGCTCACCCCTTGCCCAACACCAGATCCACCGCCCAGCACCCACGCACCTGCGGCCCCCGCCGAACGCAGGTGCGACAGGAGAGGCTCTTCGGTGCAGCCTGCCTCTTCCAGTGCGTCGGATAGGACGGCGAATCGGGCGGTGCCGCCCAATGGCTCAGTCCCCTTCCTGCCTGAACTTCACGCGCCCGCCAAAGGACGCGCCGGGAGGGCTGCCGCCCCCGCCCCCGCCGGGTAAAATGAAGGTGCCCCCGGACGACCCTTCATGATCGCGCTGCCGACCGTCTCGCCCACCCAGCCCGCCCGCCGCCTGCCCGACTGGCTCCGGCGCCCCCTCCCCGTCGGCAACGAGGACTTCTTCACCCACCACCTCATCGACGAGCTGCGCCTCACCACCGTCTGCGAGGAGGCCCGCTGCCCAAACCGCTCCGAGTGCTGGTCGCGCCGCACCGCCACGTTCATGATCATGGGCGACACCTGCACCCGCCCCTGCGGGTTCTGCTCCGTCCACAAGGGCACCCCCGAGGCCCTGGAGGCCGACGAGCCCGCCCGCGTCGCTGAGGCCGCGTCCCGGCTGGGCCTGAAACACGTCATCATCACCTCCGTGACACGCGACGACCTGCCCGACGGCGGGGCCGACCACTTCCGCCGCTGCATCCTCGCCGTCCGCGAGCGCACCGGCGCCGCCGTCGAGGTGCTGACCCCCGACTTCCTCGGCGACCTCCGGGCGGTGGACGTGGTGCTGTCCGCCTCCCCGGAGGTGTTCAACCACAACACCGAGACGGTCCCCCGGCTGTATCGCAAGGTCCGTGGCCGCGCCGAGTACCAGCGCACTCTCGACGTCCTGGCCCACGCGAAGAAGACCCGCCCCGACATCGTCACCAAGTCAGGCCTGATGCTCGGCATCGGCGAGACGGTGGAGGAGCTGTTCGCCGTCTTCGCCGACCTGCGGGCCGCCGGCTGCGACACGCTCACGCTCGGGCAGTACCTGGCGCCGACCTTGAAGCACGTCCCCGTGGCCCGCTTCCTGCCGCCGGCGGAGTTCGACGACATCGCCGACAAGGCACGTCTCCTGGGGTTCAAGAAGGTCGTGGCCGGGCCGTTCGTCCGGTCGAGTTACCACGCCGACGAGATGGTGTGATGTTCCTCTCCCTGGACGGAATCGACGGGACAGGCAAATCGACGCAGCTCGGCCTGCTCGCGGACTGGCTGCGCGGCCAGGGTCACGACGTGGTGACGTGCGTCGATCCGGGCGGGACGCCGTTCGGCCAGGAGCAGCGTGCCATCCTGCTGGCCGGCAAGTACGACCTCGCCCCGGCGTGCGAGGCCCTGCTGTTCATGGCCAGCCGGGCGCAGCTCGTCGCCGAGGTCATCTGCCCCGCCCTGGACGCGAAGAAGACCGTCCTCTCCGACCGCTACCTCCTCGCCACCGTGTGCTACCAGGGCCACGCCGGCGGCCTGGAGCCGGCGCTGCTGTGGGAAGCAGGCCGGCTGTCCACCGGCGGCGTGATGCCGGACCTGACGGCCGTCCTCGATCTGCCCATCGAGCGGGCGAAGGCGCGGCGGGGCCGGGCCGCCGACCGCATCGAGCGCCGGGGCGACGACTACCACGAGCGCGTCCGTCAGGGCTTCCTGCTCGAGGCGCGGCGGGCGCCGGAGCGAATCCGCGTCGTGGACGCATCCGGGGGCGTCGATGAGGTGCAGGGGCTGATCCGCCGGGAGGTCGAGGCATGGCGTGGGGCAAGGTGAAGGGGCACGACGCCCTCGTCGAGGGGTTCCGCCGCGTGGCCGCGCGCGGGCGTCTGGCCCACGCCTACCTCTTCGTCGGACCGGACGGCGTCGGCAAGCGCCTCTTCGCCACCGAGCTGGGCAAGGCGCGGCTGTGCGAGACCCCGCCGGGGCCGCTGCTGTCCTGCGGCGCGTGCCCGTCGTGCATCCAGGTCGATGCCGGCACGCACCCCGACTTCGCTTCCGTCGAGTGCCCGCCCGACAAGAACCGCTTCCCCCTGGCCGAGCTGAAGAAGATCCTCGACCTGTTCCCGCTCAAGCCGGCCCGCGGCAAGGGCAAGGTGTACATCATCGACGTGTCCGTGGAGTTCACCGAGGAGTCGGCCAACGCCTTCCTCAAGTCGCTGGAGGAGCCGCCGCCCGGCTCGCTGCTCCTGCTCATCTCCCCGGCGGTTGAACGCCAGCTGCCGACCATCGTCTCCCGCTGCCAGGTGGTGCGCTTCGGCGGCCTGCCGGACGACCTCGTCCGCGAGATCCTGATGGCCGAGGGGGTCGAGTCCGAGAAGCTCCTCGCCCGCGCCGTGCGGCTGGCGGGCGGCAGCGTCGGGCAGGCGCTCGCCCTCGCCGACGCCGAGCTGTGGGACGCCCGCGCCGCCCTGCTCGCCGGGCTGCTCAGGCGGCCCGTCGATACCCCGGAGGTGGCGAAGGCGTGGGCGGCGTTCAACGAGGGGGCCGGCAAGGAGCTCGCGGGCCAGAGGCGGCGGGCGTCGCTGCTGATCGGCCTCCTCACCGACGTGCTGGCGGACGCCCTGGCCGTGGGGCAGGGCGGGACGGCCCGGCGCACCGGGCCGGAGGACGAGCAGGCGGTGCGCGAGATCGCCTCCCGCTTCGCCCCGGGGTCGGAGCAGATCATGGAGTGCGTGGAACGCTGCCTGGAGGCCGACGCCCAGGTGGGCCGCTTCGTACAGCTCGTACTGGTGCAGGAGGCGCTGATCGACGCCCTGGCCCAACGACTGGCGGCCTGATCCGATGCCGATTCACCCCACCCGGAGGAGTCCCGATGACCGCACTGATCCTGTTCGCCGTCCTGCTGCCCGAGGCCGAGCCGGCCCCGATGAACCCGTCGGAGAGCCTGGAGACGGCGATCCCGCACGGCATCAAGCTGCTGGAGGCGAAGAAGTACGAGGAGTTCATCCGGACGTTCATCGAGCCGGACGCGCTGAAGAAGTTCACCGCCGACCCGAAGCGGTTCGCAGACCTGGTTGCCGGCTTCGGCGGGGAGAAGGCCGACGCCCTGTTGAAGGCGCTGAAGGAGGCCAAGGGCCAGAAGCCGGAGATGTTGAAGGACGGGAAGGTGGCGAAGTTCAAGCTGAAGACGCCCATCGGCGGGCGGAACGAGATCCCGTTCGTGAAGGTCGGCAAGACGTGGCACATAGGCAACTAGCTGACAGCCAGTTAACAGCCGACAACAGCCAGTAAGCAGCCAGTTGAAAACCAACAGCCGACCTACCCATCGAGGGGAGGCCGGCTGTTCTTGCTTTCACTGGCTGTTAACTGGCTGTCAACTGGCTGTCAACTGGCTGTCAACTACTTAAGCGTCTTCCGCTGCATCTCGTCGATGAAGGCCTTGCGGACCAGGCCGTCCTCGCGGGAGCCGCGGTCGAGGATCTCGCGGGCCGCCTCCAGGCCGCCCTTCTCGGCGGCGGCCACCGCCCACTGGACGTAGACCTCGCGGCGGAGGGCCCGGGTCAGGGGGTCGGCGGGGTCGGCCTGCACCGCGAGGCGGCCGGCCTCGGCGGCGGCGGAGTAGTCGCGGGCCTTGACCCGCTCCACCGTCAGCAGCCGCAGGCTGAGGGCCAGGTTCAGCCGGGCCGCCTTGACCCGCCCGTCGAACTTCAGGGCACGCTCGGCCAGGTGGGCGGCGGTCAGGAAGTCACGCCTGCCCATGCTCGTGTCGGCGGCCCGGTTGTTGTAGACGCCGCCGATCAGGCCGGCCTCGCGGATCAGGGTCCGTTCCGTGTGCTTCTTGCGGCCGAAGGTCAGGGCCGTCAGGATCCGCCCGCCGACGCCGCGGGTCACGCAGTCCGGGTCGAAGCCCCAGGCGCTGGTGGTCTCGATGTCGATCATCTTGCCGCCGGCGGTCAGGACGGCGAAGACGTGGCCCGGGACGAGGCAGGCCCGCAGGTCGAGGCCGAGCCGCTGGCCGACGACGGTGTACACGATGGTCGAGGAGATGCAGTTGAACTCGCCGCGGTCCAGCAGGCCGGGCACCGAGCTGAAGTCGTCGTGCCCCTTCTTGAAGTACCGCCGGTGCATGAAGTGCAGCAGGGCCTGGGCCTTGTCGGCGTCCGTCGTCTCGTGGGCGACGGCCCGGCGCCCCGCGGCGATGATCCCCTGGATCTTCTCCAGGTAGGGCTTACGCTGCTCGGCGGCGGTCAGGCCGCTGGCGATCAGGGCGGCCTCCTCCAGCGTGGTGCGGGTGAAGCGTCCGTCGTTGACGTCGGCGAGGAGGCGGGCCTCATCGTGGGTGATCGGATGGGCGTTCTTACCCTTGAGGGTGTCGAGGCCGGCGGCGTCGGCCACGCCGGCCGTCAGGGCGAGCAGGGCGAGCAGGGCGCGGATCGTATGGGTCATCGGAAGGCTCCGGTTGGCGTTCGTGCTTTCTGTTCTCGCCAACCTGTACGCCGGAGGGACGACGCCGTGACAGCGGCCGGGGAAACGGGCCGGCCCGCGAGCGCTTCCGCGCTCGCGGGCCGGCGTGTTTCCCGCTCGCCTCAGATCGTCTTCAGATCAGACCGTCAGACAGATGACCATGCCGAAGGAGGTGCCCAACTCGTCGGCGATTGCGGCCAGTTTGCCGAAGTCGGCGGAGCCGCTGCACCCCTCCACCTCCGCCACTTCCAGTTTGATCCTCCGGTTGATCAGTCGGCCCTCGGCGGCCCCGTACAGGACGACGGACACCTCGCCCTTGTTCAGCAGCGCGCCGTCCGTGCATCTCGCGTGGGCCGCCAGATGCCCCGACTCGCGCACCTCGTGGATCTCGACCGTCACGCCCAATTTCGGGTCGGAATGCCGGAGGGCGACCGGCGGACGGTCCGTGCCGGCAGGTGTCGTCAAGGGCACGAGTGGTGAGACGCTACGCGAGCCGAACCGCCGCCTGCGGAGGACGACCCCCGGCGGCAGCGGGAACATCTCATCCAACTCCGCGTCTTCATCGGGTGCCATGTCACTCCCTCCCACTCCCCCACTCATTGTACCATCAGAACGGGGCGCGGAAGTCCATCGCCCGGTCCATCTCCTCGCACATCAGGCCGACGAGCCAGCGCAACGCCGACCAACGCTCGTGGACCCACCGCGCCCTACCTCCCATCCGCGACAGCACAACGGATGTCCAGACGTTGAGCAAGCGTTCGGTGATGTCCCACTCGATCAAGGCCGCCCGCGCCACGCCTCGCGTGCGGAGGATCACCACTGCGATGCGGGCGAGCGGACGATCGAGCCGGGCCGACAGTCGGTCGAGGGCGTCGTCATCCCCAGTGTAGTAGGCGTGCAGCAACTCCTCGATGGTTTCCATCGGCGGCCTCCGGTGTCCTTGGGCACTGTACCCGGTGGCCGGACGGCGGCAAGGCGATCCGCCAATGACAATCGGCCCGCGAGCGCTTCCGCGCTCGCGGGCCGGTGCTGATTCAGAGCCGATCGGGGATCAGTACATCTCGTCGTGGCCGCCGCCGGCCGGCTTCTTCTCGTCCTTGGGGATCTCGGCCACCAGGGCGTCGCTCGTCAAGAGCAGCGTGCTGACCGACGCCGCGTTCTGCAACGCCGACCGCACCACCTTGGTCGGGTCGATGATGCCCTCCTTGACCATGTCCACGTAGCGGTCCAGCCGGGCGTCGTAGCCGAACGTCGCCGTCTGGTTGCCCAGCACGTTGTTCATCACCACCGCGCCGTCCTGGCCGGCGTTGTCGGCGATCTGCTGGATCGGCGCCTTGCACGCCCGCACCACGATGTCGTAGCCGATCTTCTCGTCCTGGCTCAGGCCCTCGGGCTTCAGGTTCTGCGAGGCCCGCAGCAGCGCCACGCCGCCGCCCGGCAGGATGCCCTCCTGATTGGCCGCCCGCGTCGCGTGCATCGCGTCCTCGACGCGCGCCTTCTTCTCCTTCATCTCGCTCTCGGTGGCCGCCCCGACGTTGATCTTGGCCACGCCGCCCGACAGCTTGGCGATGCGCTCCGACAGCTTCTCGCGGTCGTAGTCGCTGGTGGACTTCTCCAGCTCGCGCTGGATCGCCTGCACCCGCCCCTGGATCTTGTCCTTCTTGCCGTAGCCCTCGATGATGACCGTGTTGTCCTTGTCGATCTTCACCTTCTTGGCCCGGCCGAGCTGCTCCAGCGGCACCGTCTCCAGCGAGATGCCCAGGTCCTCGAAGATCGCCTGCCCGCCGGTCAGGATCGCGATGTCCTCCAGCATGGCCTTGCGGCGGTCGCCGTAGCCCGGCGCCTTCACCGCCGCCGCCTTGAACGTGCCACGCAGCTTGTTGATCACCAGCGTCGCCAACGCCTCGCCGTCCACCTCCTCGGCGATGATCAGGATCGGCTTGCCCTGGTTCAGCACCTTCTCCAGGACCGGCACCATGTCCTTGTTGTTGCTGATCTTCTTCTCGTAGATCAGGATGTACGGGTCCTCCAGCTCGCACTCCATCTTCTGCGCGTCGGTCACGAAGTACGGCGACAGGTACCCGCGGTCGAACTGCATGCCCTCGACGAGCTCGTGCCCCGTGGCCGCCGTCTTC
>CAZVZK010000253.1:0-9965 GCA_964630925.1 uncultured Alcaligenaceae bacterium | reverse complement strand
GTTGCACGAGGCGAATGCGCTGCAAAGCCTGGGGGGGGGTGCAATGCAATGCAATTCGCCCCACCCCGGCCATCCACCTGTCTACTTCCGTCTCATTCCCACACCCGCCTGGTCAGTTACTTCCTCGATACTCTTCGCCTCCGGCAAGCGGCGGGCCGCGTCGGCGATCTGGGCGTCATCCCACCCCCGTATCGCCTCGCGCCGCGCCTCGTCGAGCGGGCCGAACTTGTCGGCGATGGCTGCCTCAAGGGCATCGCGGGCCGCATCTTCGGCCGCGGCCCTGATCGCGCGGGCTTTGAAATCGCGTTTTTCGCGGTCCAGCCGGGCGCGCACGGCGAGGATGCCCCAGATCATGCCGCTGACAATGCCGAACACGAGTCCGATTATCGAGACGACGATGGCTCCAGCAAGCGGTATCTGCGGATTCACCAGTGGAGCGAACACGCCGCTGCAAAACGCAAACCCAATCGACCCACCAATGAGGAGGCGGCGGAGCAGGAGCCAGAGCTTGTCCGGGGGCATCTCGGCCGTCGAGGCGCGGAAGAGCCCCACGAGCAGCCCTCCGCACACCCCGGCGGCTGCCCAGGCCGTGATGTCCCCCTGCGGTTGCCTGGTTAGAAAATCCAACACCATGGAGACCGTCATGCTCGCGGCGAGCCCACACCCGACCCAGAAGACGACGACCCTCGGCCCCGATCCCAGCGGGTGCTCGATCTTCGGCGGCTGGCCCTGGCCCTCATCCATACAGCCTCCGCGTCACGCTACCGTCTCCAGATAGCGCAGCCCCGGCACGCGGCGCAGCAGCTCCTCCTCGACGCCCATCACCACCGCCCGCACCGACGACGGGCACGAGCCGCAGGCGCCGTTCAGCCGCACCTGCACGATGCCGGCGTCGATACCCACGACCTCCACCGACGTGCCGTCCATCTCCAGCGCCGGCAGCACCTCCGCCGCGACCACCTCACGCACCCGCGTCAGCAGCTCCGCCTCGCTCATGCCCCGCCCTCCACGATCCGCCGCGCCGCGGCCACGTCCTCGCGCAGCTGGGCGACGAGCGCCTCGGCCCCCGCGAACGGCCGCGTCCCCCTCATTCTCGCGACGAAGTCCAGGGCCACGGGCTCGCCGTACAGGTCCCCCGAATAGCCGATCAGGTGCGCCTCGATCTTCACCCCGGCCTCGCCGAACGTCGGGTTGCCTCCCACGTTCACCGCCGCCGGCCATTCACGCCCCCCGGCCAGCGCCCGGGCGGCGTAGACGCCCTCGCCAGGCACCACCGTCTCCGCCCGCGTCAGGTTGGCGGTCGGGAAGCCGATGGTGCGGCCACGCCGCGCCCCCTCGCCGACCACCCCACGCAGCCGGTACGGCCTGCCCAGGAGCCGGGCGGCCCCGGCCACATCGCCATTCGCCAATGCCTCGCGGATGCGGCTGCTGGAGACGGGGTCGCCGCCGTCGCCGTGCCACGGCACCACCCGGAGCGGGATGCCCGCCTCGGCGCACAGCCGCCCCAGCAGGGCCACGTCGCCCTCGCGGCCCTTGCCGAAATGGAAGTTCGGCCCCTCGCACAGCCCGCGGGCGTCCAGCCGCCCGCGCAGCACCTCGGCGAAGAACTCGCGGGCCGACAGGGCCAGCAGGGACGGCTCCGTGTGCAGCGTGAACACCTCGCCGGCCCCGAGGGCGTGGAGGCACTCGGCCCGGTCGTCCGGCGTCGTCAGCGCGACGGGCGCCGACTCGGGCCGCAGCAGGGCCAGCGGGTGCGGGTCGAACGTCAGGACCGACGCACGCGTGCCCAGCGAGGCCGCCAGCCGGCCCAACTCGCGGATGAGGGCGGCGTGGCCGAGATGCGCCCCGTCGAAGTTGCCGACGGCCAGCGCCAGCCCCCGGCACGGCCCCTGCACCGCGTCCCGCCAACCGATCCGGTGATGCGCCATGTCCGACGTCGCCCTCCGACGGGGCATTCTACAGGCCCCCTCCCACCCCGGCACGCAGCTGCGCCGGTCGTAGCCCGGTGATCCGCGTCCCGTCGGCCCTGCCGTGCCCGAGGCGCGCGGCGCGTCACACACGGCGCAGGCCGCGCAGCCGGCACCCCTTCATCGACCCTTCACCTGCCGGTGGGATGCCGCCGATAGGGCGTGCGCCGGTGAGGGGTTAGAATCCCTGTAGGTCGGGGTGACACCCCGGCTGAACAACACGAACGGCCTCCGGGCCGGCCGGACGAGGGGGCAAGCCCCATGAATCACGCGGATCGTCCGTACTCCCGTCCGAGCAGCGACGCCCGGCGTCCGCTGCCCCGTTACCGCCTCATCCTGCTCCGCAACAGCACCGCCGACCTCATGTTCATCATCCGCAGCGTCATGGAGCTGGGACGATTCCCCCGCGCGGAGGCGACCCACAAGATGTGGGAGGCCCACCACCAGGGCCGCTCCGTCCTCCTGGTCACCTGGCTCGAGAGGGCCGAATTGTACGCCGAGCTGTTCGCAGACAAGGGCCTGGCCACCTCCATCGAGCCGGCCTGATTCGCAGCCAACCCGTCCGATCTCTCCCCGCTCCGGGGAACCATCCCCCGGGGCGGCTCTCTCGTTTTTCCCCCTCCCACACCCTCCTCCGGGCGGTACGCTGATTGCAGCGAGATCCCCGCCCCTGGAGGAAGCGTCATGAGCGAGACCCACCGCCGCACGTTCCTGCAATCCTCGTTGGCCGCCGGCGCCGCCCTCGGCGCGGCGGCCTTGGCCGCCGAGGACGACAAGGCCGGCCTGCCCACGCGCGAGCTGGGCAAGACCGGGCAGAAGGTGTCGATCATCTGCCTGGGCGGCTGGCACATCGGCAGCGTCAAGGACGAGAAGGAGGCCATCAAGATCATGCACGCCGCCCTGGACGGCGGCATGACGTTCTTCGACAACGCCTGGGACTACCACGACGGCAAGAGCGAGGAGGTCATGGGCAAGGCCCTCGCCGCCGACGGCAAGCGCAAGAAGTGCTTCCTGATGACCAAGAACTGTGGCCGCGACGCGAAGACCGTGAAGGCCCACCTCGACGACAGCCTGAAGCGTCTCAAGACGGACGCCATCGACCTGATGCAGTTCCACGAGATCAACTACGACAACGACCCCGACTGGATCGTGGACAAGGGCGGCCTCGGCGTCCTGCTCAAGGCGAAGAAGGACGGCAAGATCCGCTTCCTCGGCTACACGGGGCACAAGGATCCGCGCATCCACCTGGCCATGCTCGGCAAGCACGCCTGGGACACGGTGCAGATGCCCATCAACGTCCTCGACTACCACTTCCGCAGCTTCGCGCGGACCGTGGTGCCGGAGGCCAACAAGAAGGGCGTCGGCGTCATCGGCATGAAGAGCCTCGGCGGCGGCGCCGACGGCAAGGGCCGCTTCGTCGTCAACAAGGTGTGCACGCCCGACGAGGCCATCACCTACGCGCTGTCGCAGCCCATCGCGTCGCTGGTGGTCGGCATCGACTCGATGAAGATCCTGGAGCAGGACCTGCGCATCGGCCGCGCCTTCAAGCCGATGCCGGCGGACGACATGCGGGCGCTGCTGGCGCGCGTGAAGGACGTGGCCGGCGACGGCCGCCACGAGCGTTTCAAGTCCACGCAGTTCTTCGACGGCCCGTACCACCAGATCCAGCACGGCCTGACGGAGAAGGAGGTCAAGGGGTGACCGTCGTCGGCCGCGCCGGCGGCCTAGAGCACCACAGGCCGAGTTTTCGGAAGACCGAGTTTCGGACCCACCAGTCTCCCGCCCTGGTACGATGGGCCTGTCGCCGCCCCCCCGCGCCCCAGGTGCCGCATGCGCCGCCGATCACCCAGCGTCTTCGTCGCCCTTGTCGTCGCGACGCTCCTCTGCGCCGGCCTCGCCTGCCTCGTCGCGTGGGCATTCCTCTCCTTCGTCCCCGATACCCCAGCACCCGCCCCGCGCCACGAAACGGATTGGGAGAACGGATGCACAGGCATCACCGCCCACATCCTCCTCGCCTCGCCCGACGGCAAACTCCTCGCCTGGGCCGGCTATTGCGACCCGACGGGAACCCCACACGAGGTCGGCCTCATCTCCACCGCCGACGGCGAGCCCGAGAGACTGCGGGGCCTCCGCGGCGAGATCGTCACCCTGGCCTGGTCGCCCGACAGCTCCCTCCTCGCCGTCGCCGCCCACAACGAGCCGATACTCCTCTTGCGCCCAGCCGACCTCAAGACCGTCCACGCCCTGGGCGAGGGCGGGGGTGGACAAACCGCCCCGTCGTCCCTTGCATTCTCCCCCGACGGCAAGTCCCTCGCCGCCGGGTGGGAAAGGGGCGGCGTCCACCACTGGGATTATCGAAGATCCAAACCCCGGCTGATCCGCGAGTTCCTGAGGGCCGGGGCGGCCCACGTCGTCATCTCGCGCGAGGGCGGATACCTCGCGGCGGCCAATGACGAGTCGATAGTCGTCTGGGATCTGGACACGGGCGAGGAGGCCTGCACGTTCGCAAAGCCACACATCAGCCCGCACGACTGGAGCCCCGGCCTCCGAGGGCTGTGCTGGGCCGGCTGGCACCTCGCCTCCACAGGCGCCGACGGCAAGGTCCGCCTCTGGGACATCGGCGCGAAGAAGCAGGCCGCCGTGATCGACGTGGCGGGGGGCGACATCGTACCGGGGTCAGGGGCCGCACCCGGCAAACTCCTTCTGATGGGTAGCCGCCGCAGCGCCCTGCTGTCGCTCCCCGACGGGAAGGAGGTCGCGTTCTTCGAGCAGAATTTCGGGACGATCTCCGCAGGCGCCATCAGCCCCGACGGCCGCTTCCTGTACTACGCCACGGTGTCGCCAGACAAACACGACCCGTCCAGGGACTGCATCCACCGCTTCCGCGTGCCATCTGCCCCGCCAGCGAAATAGCAGCGACGCGGGGCATCACCCCGCCTTCTTGAACGGCACCGTGTACACGTAAACCTTGCGCGTCAGACCGTCCTTCGTCTCCACGCTCAGCTCCCGCTCCGGGACCAGTCCCGGCACCGCGAACGCATGACACACCACCCGCGCCCCCTTCGGCATCTTCCCCATCTGTGGTAGCAGCTTCTCCAACAGGCGCGGCGGCAGGTACAGCGCCAACACGTCCGCCTTCGACAGGTCCACCAGGAACATGTCCTTCCGCTCGATGCTCACCAGCCCACCGACCTTCGCGGCGGCCACGGCCTCGTTCGCCAGCCGCACGCACTCCGCGTCGATGTCGTAGCCGAACGCCTTGCAGCCATACTTCACCGCCGCCGTGACGACGATGCGCCCGTCGCCGCACCCGAGATCGACGACCACGTCCGACTTCTTCACCCCCGCCGCCTCCAGCATCTTCTCGACGACCTCCCGCGGCGTCGGCACGAACACCGTGTCCGGGTCGCGCTTCGCGTCCGGCGGCAGCGGCACCTCCAATGCCGTCGCCGGGGCCGGCGCCTTGAACGTTGCCGCCGCCCCCACCTTCGCGCCCTTCAACACGTCGTAGCAGAACAGCGTCGCCTCCTCCCGCAGGAAGAGCCGCCCGCCGGTCACCACGGGGGCCACCGAGCCCCCCATCGCCTTGACGCCCGGCAGGCGGAACCGGCCGTCGAGGACGAACTTGTCCGGGGAGGCGCGCACGAGAAGGACGTCGCCCTGCTGCGTGCGCAGGTAGAGCCGGCCGTCCGCCGCCGTGCCGGCGTACGGCGGGCGGTGGGCCATCCCCGTGCGCGGCTCCGTCCAGACCGTCTTGCCCGTCTTCAAGTCAAGGCAGGCGAGGCCGGCGTTGAGGCCCACGTAGGCGTGGCCGCCGTGGCAGACGACCATCTCCAGGTACGACGGCGTGCCGAGCCGCTCATGGTACACCTCCTTCGCCGCGACGCCCCCGTCCGCGTCGGACAGCTCGAGCAGGACGACGCCGCGGCCGTAGTTGCCGGCGCAGAACAGCCGGCCACCCAGGATGTTGGGCGTGCAACTGTTCGCCGTGTTGCCCTTGAAACGCTCGTTGCGCCACAGCTCCTTGCCCTCGGCCGAGACGCCGACGAGGCCCCGCGCCGTGACGGCGGCGTAATGCTTGCGGACGCCCTCCCCTTCGACCAGCACCGCCCCGACGTAATGGGCCATGTCGCCGAGCGGGCATCTCCAGAGCACCTCGCCCGTGGCCGCCTTCAGGGCGCACACCGTCGCCGTCCTCCCGCCGGGGACGCAGATCAGCCTGTCGCCGTCGATGCACAGCTGATCGCACCAGCCGAACGCCCCGCGCTGCCCGCCGAGGTCCTTCTGGTAGTCCGTGCGCCAGAGGAGCTTGCCCGTGTCGGCCCGGACGCACACCAGCAGGCCGCGCGCCGTCACGGCGAAGGCCCGGTTCCCGTCGATGAGCGGCGTGCGCTGGCTCAGGTATCGCATGCCGGGGATCTCCTTCGTCGTCGGCGCCAGCGGCACCGACCACAGCGGCCGGCCCGTCCCCTCCTCCACGCACGTCAGATGCTCGAACGCGCCCCGGTGCCCCAGCACATACGCCCGCCCCGCCGCCACCGCCACCCCGCCGACGCCCTCGCCGATCTCATCGACGCGCCACGCCAGCGGCGGCCCGTCCTTCGGCCACTCCGCCAGCAGCCCCTTGTCCGCCGAGACATTCAGCCGCCCCGGCCCGCGCCACTGCGGCCAGTGCCCGCCCGGGCGGGGGTCGGCCTTGATGGCGTGCAGCACGCCGTTGTGGACGACGTAGAGCGCCGCATTGGCGAAGACCGGCGAGGCCAGCCCCCACCCGCAGGTCTCGGGGGCCTTGGCGAGGATCCGCTCCTCCTTCGACGCCGCGAAGACCCACATCTCCCCCGAGGTCGTCCCGACGTACAACTTGCCGTCGGCGATCAGCGGCGACGCCGTGATCGACTCCTCGACGTCGCCCACCCAGTGGGGCTTGCCCGTCTTCGCGTCGAGGCAGTGGACGAAGCCCGCCAGCTCCGGCGCGAAGACCAGCCCGTCGTGGACGACGACGGCGCTCATCGTCCTGCCGAACGAGTAGTCGCGCTCCCACCTGTCCGGCTTCGCCAGCTTGCCGCCGTAATGCCAGACGGCGGCGCTCTCCTTCGTGCCCGGCGACACGTCCCTGTCGTCCGCCTTCGGTTCCTTCGTCGGGTCGATGCACCACAGGTGCCCCACGCCCTGGCCGTCGTCGGCGTCCTGGCCCGTGGCGATGTACACACGGCCCTCGTACAGAACGGGCGCCGCGACGGGGAAGTTCCTCTCGCCGGCGCCGCCGAGCCTGTAGGGCTTGGCGTCCTTGGGGTTGAGGTCGAACTTCCAGAGCAGCTTGCCCGACACCGGGTCGAAGGAGCGTAGCCAGCCGTCGCCCTGCGCGTGCATCACCTGCGCACGGCCCTTCACCTCCGCCACCAGCGGGCTGCCGTGCGACGCCCAAATGATGCCCTTCCCCGGCGAGGCGTCCTGCCACACGACCTTCCCCGTCTTCGCATCCACGCAGACGAGGCTCGGCGCCTTCGGCGCGGCCACCGTGCCGCCTTCACCGACCCCGTTGCCCGTGGCGACGTACAGCCGCCCCTTGTAGCTCGCCCCGATGGAACAGAGGATCTTGCCGAGCATCGAATTGGCGTTGAGCCGGACGCCGGCCTCCTTGCGCATGTCGAGCTTCCACACCTCCTTCGGAGCGCCCTTGCCCCCGCGAAGCGGGGCGATGTCGAGGCACACCACCTCGCCGCGGTTGTTGACGAAGTACAGGCGATCCCCCTCGGCCAGCGGCGAGCAGTTGATGCCGCAGTAGGGCGAATCCTCGTGTTCGCCCGCCAGCCGCGGCGACGTGTACTGCCAGAGGAACGCCCCGTCCTTCTCGCGGAAGCACGTGAGGACGGCGCGGTCCTCCTTCACCTTCGGGTCACGCGGGTTGCCGTTGTCGGTGCCGACCCACACCAGGCCGCCCGCCACCGTCGGCGTCGCGGCCCGATAGCCGCCCACCTTCGCCGACCAAAGGACGTTACGCGCCGGCGGGCCCTTGGCGGAGGGCAGCGTCCAGGAGAGCGGCGCCCCCTTCTCGGGGCTGACGGCGTTGCGCGTGTTGTCGCGCCCGCCCTGAGGCCAGTCGGCGGCGCAGAGGGCGAGGGAGCACGCGACGAGGCAAAGGCGGCGCATGGCGGTCTCCTGTGGGGTCACTTCCTGGGCGGGGCGGCCTTGATCGCGTGCAGGGTGCCGTGGCCCGTGAGGTACAGCACCCCGTTCGCGAGGATCGGGGTCGCCGTGCCCGTGCCGGCGTTCTTCGCCAGCAGGCGTTCCTTCTTCGACAGGGCGAACACCCACGTGTCACCGCCCGTCGTGATGTACACCTTCCCGTCCGCGATCAGCGGCGAGCCGGTCACGGCGTCCTCGAGATCCGCCATCCAGTGGGGCTTGCCCGTCTTCGCGTCCAGGCAGTGGACGAAGCCCGCATACTCCGGCGCGACGACCAGCCCGTCATGGACCGCCACGCTGCTGACGGTGCGGCCGAAGACGTACTCCCGATCGAACTTGTCCGGCTTCGCCAGTTTCCCGCCGTGATGCCAGACGAGGGCCGGCTCCTTCGTCCCGGGCGACACATCCCTGTCGGCCGCCTTCGGCTCCTTCGTCGGGTCGATGCACCATAGGTGCCCCACGCCCCACCCGTCGTCCGGGTCCTGCCCGACGCCGATGTAGACGCGGCCCTCGTACAGCACCGGGGAGGCGGTGGGGAAGCACCTCTCGCCCGCGCCGCCGAACCTGTACGGCTTCACCCCCTTGGGGTTGAGGTCGAACTTCCAGAGGAGCCTGCCGGTGAGGGGGTCGAAGGAGCGCAGCCAGCCGTCCCCCTGCGCGTGCATCACCTGCGCGCGGCCCTTCACCTCCGCGACCAGCGGGCTGCTCCACGACGACCACATGAGGTCCGTTCCGGGCGAGGCGTCCGCCCACAACGCCTTGCCCGTCTTCGCGTCCAGGCACACCAGGCTCGGCGCCTTCGGGGCGGGCAACTTGCCGCTCTCATCGACGCCGTTGCCCGTGGCGACGAAGATCCGCCCTTTGTAGCTCTCCCCGATGGAGCAGGTGAACTTCCCCGTCGGGCACCGCGTGACCAGCCTGACCCGGGACTCCTTGCGCAGGTCGGCCTTCCACAGCACTTTCGGCTCGCCCTTGCCGGCCGCCAGCGCCGACACGTCGAGACACACGACCTCGCCGCGGTTGGTCACGAATGTCAGCCGGCCCTCTTCCGCCAGGGGCGTGCAGCCGAACGTGCTCAGGTTGAAGTCTTCATTCCCCTCGAGCCGCGGCACCGCGTACTGCCAGAGGAACTTGCCGTCCTTCTCACGGAAGCACATGAGGACGGCGTGATCCTCCTTCACCTTCTCGTCGCGCGGACGTTGGTTGTTGGTCGCCACCCACACCAGCCCGTCGGCGACGGCGGGGGGCGTCGTGACCTTGTCGCCCAGCCGCGCCTCCCACAGGTGGTTGGCCGACGCCGCCTTTCGCCGCGAGGGCAGCGTCCACTCGAGCGGCGCCCCCTTCTCGGGGCTGACGGGGTTACGGGTGTTGTCGCGGCCGCCCTGCGGCCAGTCGGCCCCGGTGAGGGCCAGGACGCCCACGGCTGCGTACAGGATGTTCATGTCGCCGCTCCTCGGGTCGTGAGGTGCCAGCCGAGCGAATCAGGGTCGTCGGGCCGTTCAGCCCTTGAGCATTTCGTCGTGCCGCATGCCGCTGGGCGGCTGGTCGGCCTTGCGGCAGTTCGCCAGGGCCGCGATCGCGCCCGCGTGCTGCTCCTGGTCGTTGTCCTCCCACTCGATGCTCACCGCGCCCTGGAACCCGATCCGGTTCAGCTCGACGAAGATCTCCTCCAGCGAGTTGGCGTCCCGCGCCGTCCCCGCCGTCACGAAGTTCCAGCCGTTGGCCCAGTGGCCCATCGGCCGGTGCCCGCCGAGCCGCCCGGCGCGGCAGTGCTCGCGCGCCACCCACACGCCCTTGACGTGCGCGCAGTGA
>CAZVZK010000252.1:0-10093 GCA_964630925.1 uncultured Alcaligenaceae bacterium | reverse complement strand
ACACGCACCAGGGTAATTCACCTGTCAAGTGACGTGATCGGCGGGCCGGGTACCTGCATCGCGTCATCCAGCAGCGACGCCGGCAGGAAGCGCGCGGCCAGGAGCCGGCGAAGCCGGGGCCGCAGGTAACGGACGGCGGGCTCGTGCAATTCCGAGAGCCGGCCCTCGGCCAGCAGCTCCTCCAGGCCCGGAGCGTGGTTCATGCTGCGTTCCTCGGGTGGGTGCGGTTCCGCCCCGCATCCCCGGACGCGTGGCCGGGGTTGCGGGTTGCTCAGCTCGACACGAGGACGGCAGTGCCCCACCCCCCTTCCCGATGGCGGAGGGCGGACGCACGGATGGACAGGCAGCGGGAAGGGCTGGCGCCGGAGCAGGGCCCCCCGCGGATGTCGGCAAACGGTCACGCCCGCGCATGGCGGGTCGGGGAGGGGAAGGGCGTGAGGAGGGCGTCGGACGGCTCGGGTCGGACTGGCAGCGTTCCGCGGTGCGGCAAAGGCCTCCAGGCAGGGCTCGCGGCCAGAGGGAAAGGCCGCCCCAGGACGCCGCGGCGCCATTCCGGCAGGAGAGCAACCCCGGCCGGGGCCCGCGAACGGGACGGCCGCCGTCAGGCGGCACGCGAGGATCAGAGTGGCAGGCTTGCGGATCGGGACACGGGCACGCGCGCACCCGTAGCTTCCCCCGATGATAGTGGCACCCGGGGGGGCTGTCAAGCGGCGGGGCGCGACCCTGAAATCGGCGCGACGGCTTGCGTTAGGCGTGCTGTTTCCACTTCGCCTTGATCATCTCCAGCCCCATGGTGTACACTTCATCAGCGGAAGGGAACAGGTCACGCCAGACGCGCGTGGCGGCGGCCAGGCCCGGCAACGCCCTCCCGAACGCCTCGATCACCAGCCAGCCGTCGTACTTCGCCGCCCGCAGCGCCTTGAACGTCTCGTCCCAGGGCACGTGCCCCGTCCCCGGCGTCCCCCGGTCGTTCTCGCTGATGTGGACGTGGGCGGTGTACGGCATGATGTGCTGGATCGCCGCCGTGATCCCCTTCTCCTCGATGTTCGCGTGGAACGTGTCGTACATCGTCCGGAAGCTCGGGTGATCGACCTTCTTCACCAACGCCACCGCGTCCGCCGCCGTCGTCAGGAAGTAGCACTCGAAACGATTCAGGTACTCGATGGCCAGCATCACCTTATTCTTCTGCGCGTGGTCGGCGGCCTTGCGCAGGGTGTCGGCGCCGTGGGCCTTCTCGTCGTCGGTCGGCCCCTGCCCGGAGAAGACGCCGAGGGGCGAGTGGTACGGGCCGCACAGGTTCTCGCCGCCGATGGCCGCCGTGAAGTCGATGATGCTCTTGATGTGGTCGAGGCCCTTCTGGCGGACGGCGGCGTCGGGGCTGACGGGGTTGGCGTCGGGCATGGCGATGGTGACCGCCGTGGCCCGCAGGCCGAGGTCCTTCAGCACCTTGCCGACGCGCTCGTAGTGGGCCATCGTGCCGCCGAAGATGGGCAGCTCGACGCCGTCGAAGCCGGCCTTCTTGAGGTCGGCCAGCAGGGGGAAGTGCTCCTCGCGGACCTCATCCGTCCACAACAGCAAATTCATGCCGATCTGCATCGTATCCGTCTCCGGGGGTTGGGTGTGCGCCTATTGTCGGCGGGGACGCGGTTCCGGCAAGCGGCCGGAGGGAGACACGCGATGGATCTGATCGACGCCAGGACGCTGTTCAACAAGGCTGCGGGCTTCATCGGCCGGGGCGGGTTCGACTTCACCGTCAACCCCTACGTCGGATGCAGTTTCGGATGTACTTATTGTTACTCCGCCTTTCTCCCAAGCAACCCGCGCCCCGTCGAGGACTGGGGCCGCTGGCTCCAGGCGAAGCGGAACGCCGTCGACCTCGCCCGGCGCCACGCCCACAAACTGGCCGGCAAGTCGGTCTACATGTCCACCGTCACCGACCCCTACATGCCGGCCGAACGGAGCCTGCTGTTGACGCGGGGCATCCTGGAGGCGCTGCTGCCGCACCAGCCGCGCCTCGTCATCCAGACACGCGGGCCGCTGCTCGTCCGCGACATCGACCTGTTCCGACAATTCCGCTCGATCCGCGTCAACGTCTCCATCCCGACCGACAGCGACGAGGTCCGGCAGGCGTTCGAGCCGAAGGCGCCGCCGCTGGAGCGCCGATGGGGGGCGCTCGCCGACCTGGCCGCCGAGGGGGTGCCCCTCGGCGTGTGCGTCACGCCGACCCTGCCGATCCTTGACCCGGCGGCATTCGCGGAGCGGATCGCGGGCCTGAAGCCGGCGGCGGTGGTGATGCAGCACTTCCACGAGTCACGCGGCGGCTTCGGTGCCGACACCGGCGACGAGGCCCGGTGCCTGCTGCCGCGCTGGGGCTGGACCGAGGCGAGTTACCGGGCGGCGCTGGGGGTGATGCGTGGCCGGCTGACGGTGTTCGAGGCCGAGGCGGGGTTCTTCCCGCCGCCGGCGGTGATGGAGCGGACGCTGTTCGACGGGTGACCGTCCTGCCGGCTGGGCGGTTGCGTTGAGAGGGGGCGGGGGTATAATCGCCCCATCCCTCTTCACGCTCCTTCTGCTCGGAGCCACGACATGCCAGAAGGCCCGCCCGGACTGCCGGCCACGTCCGCCGAGCCGCTCACGCAGCCACACAACCCAAACGCGACACCCGCTGACGCCACGCCGACACGGGCCGGATGCTGCCGAATCGTGGGCGAGGTGGGGCGTGGCGGGATGGGCCTGGTGTACGAGGGCGAGGATGAGGCCCTCGGCCGCCGCCTGGCGGTCAAGGTCCTCCACCGCGGCCTCCTCGGCCGGGAGGGCGTCGAGCGGCGGTTCCTGGCCGAGGCGCGGCTGACGGGGCAGCTACAGCACCCCGGCGTCCCGCCCATCCACGAGGTGGGCACGCTACCGGACGGGCGGCCCTTCTTCTCCATGAAGCTGGTCCGCGGACGCACCCTCGAGGCGCTCCTCCGTGACCGGGCCTCGCCCGCCGACGACCTGCCGCGCTTCATCACGATCTTCGAGTCGGTGTGCCAGACCATCGCGTACGCCCACTCGCGCGGCATCCTCCACCGGGACATCAAGCCGTCGAACGTGATGGTGGGGGAGTTCGGCGAGGTCCAGGTCATGGACTGGGGCCTCGCCAAGCAGACAGCGGGGGCGGGTGTTCGAGAGGACCACGAGGGCGATGAGAGCACCGCCCTGGCGCTCGCCGGCACCGTGCCGGCCGATGCCACCAGCGCCGGCACGGTCCTGGGCACGCCGGCCTATCTCGCCCCGGAGCAGGCCCGCGGCCAGTCCGCCTCCCTCGACCAGCGCGCCGACGTGTTCGGCCTCGGTGCCCTCCTCTGCAAGATCCTCACCAACAAGCCCCCATACACCGCGGACGGTAACACGCCGGTGTTGCGCCAGGCCCAGGAGGGCGACCTATCCGCCGCGAGGCGGCTCATCGAGTCGTGCGGCGCCGACCCTGAGATGATCCGCCTGTGCCTCGCGTGTCTGGAATTTCAGCCGTCCCGGCGCCCGCCAGACGCCGCGGCGGTTGCCGCATCCGTGGCGGCGCACCGGGCCGGCGTGGAGGAGCGGTTGCGGCAGGCGCAGCTCGAGCGGGCCGCCGCCGAGGCTCGGGCGGACGAAGAGGCGAAACGCCGCCGCCTCGTCATGGGGCTGGCCGGCCTGGCGCTGGCACTGCTCCTGATCACCGTCGGCGTCGGCGGCTGGCTCTACTCGCACCGGGCTCGCGTCGGGCAGGCCATCGAGGCATCCTTGGCCGAGGCGGATCACTTCTCCGAAGGAGAGAAGTGGCGTGAGGGCCTCGACGCCGCCACGCGCGCCAGGGACCAGGCCGCGGACTGGCTCGTCGCCGGCCCCCTCCGCCAAAGGGCTGAGGAGGCCTGGCGCGAGCAGACGCTCATCGCCGAGCTGGATCGGCTTCTCATGGTCCAGGCCGAGGTTGACCTGGCGCGCAACCGGTTCAACCCCTTGCCGGCCCTGGCCGGCTACCGGAAGGCGTTCGCCGCCGCCGGCTGCCCTCTCGACGGGGCCGCGTCCGCTGCCTCGGCGTGGCTCGCGGGGCGACGTGGCAAGGTCCGCGAGCGCGTGACGGAGGGGCTGTACGACTGGTGGGGTGCCGCCACCGGGGCGAAAACCCCCGAGGCGGGATGGCTCGACGAGGCGCTGGAAGGGGCCGACGGGGGCGCATGGGCTGGGGAGATGCGGCGGGCCTTCCGGGCCGGGGACCGCGCCGCGATGGTGCGTGTGGCATCGACGGCCGACCCAGGGCTGCCGCCCGGCATCCTCCTGATGGTCGCGGCGGGGCTGAAGAAGGTGAAGGAGGAGGGGCGCGCGCTGGCCCTGCTCGAACGCCTGCACGGTCAGCACCCCGGCCGGCTGTGGGTCCTCGTGGCCCTGGCCGAGGCGCTCAGCTCCGCCGCGCCGGCACGGCCCGCCGAGGCCGCACGCGTCTACGCCGCTGCGGCCGCGCTACGCCCAGGCAGCGTCGGCCTGTGGCACAACCTCGCCATCAGCCTTGACAACGCGGGCGACCCCGAGGGGGCCGTCCGGGCCGCCGAGAAGGCGACCCTCCTCGAGCCACGCTACGCCGCCGCGCAGGCGAACCTGGCCCGCGTCCTGTTGCCATTGCGCCGGCTCCCCGAGGCGGAGCGGGCGGCACGCAAGGCCCTGGAGGCGGATGACGTCGGGGCTTACACCTGGCAGACCCTCGCCGTGGTCTTGCTGGCGAAAGGGGACAGGCCGGGCGCCGAGGCCGCACTCGCGAGGGCGCTGCGCCAGGCCACGGACTCCCCGGCCGACTGGGAGAACCTGTACCTCGACAACACGGCCCACTTCAAGAACCCCGTGGGCGCGGCCAACGCGCTGCGGAGGCTCTTGACCCACCAGCCGGACAACGCCCAGGCCTGGATGGAGCTGGGCAGCGCGTACGCGAGCGTCGGCCGCCGGCTGGAGGCGGCCTCGGCCGCCCGGCGGGCGGCCGAGCTGGCCCCCACGAACGCGGCGGCCTGGGCCAACCTCAGTACGGCCCTCACCGGCATCCGTAGCCCGGCCGAGGCCGACCAGGCGCTCGCACGGGCGGCGGCACTTGGGGCGGCGGATGCGGCGGCGCACGCCGCACTGGGCAAGGCCTTGATGGGGAGGGGGCGACACGTCGCCGCGGCGCTCGCCTACCGTGAGGCCACCCGCCTCGCGCCCCGCGACGACCGGTACTGGGAGCGGCTGAGCCTCAGCCTGAAGTTCGCGGGTGCGCAGGACGACGCCCTCGCCGCGATCCGCGAGGCCATCCGCCTCGCGCCCGATTATCACGACTATCACTCCATCGCCGGCACGATCCTCTGCGACGGGAAGAAGGACTTCGACGCGGCGGCGGCCATGTTCCGTGAGGCGATCCGCCTCGCCCCCCCGCGAGCCGGTCCACCTCTACAACCTCGGCAACGCACTCCGCCAGGGCGGGAAGCCAGGGGAGGCGATCCCCGCCTACACGGAGGCGCTCCAGGTCGCCCCGGAAGGCCGGCTGGCCGCCGACATCCTTTACAACATGGGCCTGGCCCACGAATCCCTCGGCGACAAGGCCCTCGCGGTCATGTCCCTGGAGCTCTCCTGGTCCGTGGCGCCAAGGCCCCTGGCGTTCTCCATCCTCGGGAGCGTGCTGTCCGAGATGCCCGACGGCCGGGGCAGGGCGGAGTGGGCCCTCCGCAGGGCCATCGCCCACCGCGACCCGGACCTGCGTGCGTTCTCCCTCCTGGCCAACCTGCTGCTTAACCAGGGGAGGCTCGACGACACCGAGAAGATCATCGACCCGCGGATGACCCATGCCCCGAACGCCGCGGAGGGCTGGCTCGCGATGGGTCGGATCCACCAGATGCGCGGCAGGCACGGGGCGGCGGCGGAGGCATACCTGATCTCCAGCAACGCCGCCCCGACGTGGGCGACGCCGCGCCAGTACCGCATCGAGGCCCTGTTCGACCTGGGCCGGATCGCCGAGGCGGCCGACGACTGTCGGGCGCTGATCCCGCTGGCCCCGCGCGAACAGGCCCACCGCCTCAACCTGGCCCGGGCCCTGAGCCGGCTGGGGCGCGGCGACGAGGCCCTTGCCGTGCTGCGTGAGGCGGTCAAGGACGGGCACGACACGGCGGAGGTGGCGATGCAGATGGGCCACGTCCAGGCCGCCGCCGGCCGGAGCGGGGCGGCCCTGATCGCCTTCCGGCGGGCGGCCAGCCTCGACCCGCACGCCCCCGACCCGCCCTTCCTCATCGCCCAGATGCTGACGCGGCAGAATGACCACCGCCGTGCGGCGGAGGCCCTCCAGGCCGCCTACTGCCGGTCGCCCCGGTCGGCCCCCGTCTTGCACGCCCTCGCCGAATCCTTCACCCGCGCCGGAGACAGGAGCAGGGCCCTCGGCTGCTTCCGCGCCGCCGTCGAAGCCAACCCCTCACACGCCCAGGCGTGCGAGGGGCTCGTCACCGGGCTGCGTGAACGGGGCGAGCTGAAGGCGGCGATCCGCGTCGCACGCGAGGGGCTTCGCCTCTCGCCCAACGACTTCGGGCTGCTCCGCTGCCTCGCCGTGACCCAGATGCATGATCGCGACGGCCCCGGCGCGGTGGCGTCCGCGCGTGCCTGCGTGGCCGCCCACCCGGACGACTCGCGCGCCCACGGGGTGCTGCTGCAGGCGTTCGAGTTCAACGGGCAGCTCGTGGAGGCGGGGATCGCGGCGAGACAGGCGGCCGAGGCCAACGCCCGCCACCAGGCCATGATCCCGGCGGTCCTCGCGCAGTGGGCCGCCAACGCCCGCGATCTCGCGCGGGTCGAGGCGAGACTCCCGGAAATACTGCGTGGGGTGGCGAAGCCGGGTGGGGCCGATGAGACGCTCTCGTTCGGCATGGTGTGCGCCCGGAAAGGCCTGAACCGCGCCGCGTTGCACTTCTTCCGCGGCCTGCGTCTGGGGGCCGGCGGGGCGGACCTGGCCGCCCGCGCCGCCGCGCGCCTGGCGCGAGGAGAGGAGAACGACCGGCCCCCGGACGCGGCGGAGAGGGCACAGGCGGCCCGGACCGCCCTTGCCTCGCTGTCCTCCGCGCTCCCACAGGTCCGCCGGGGGATCAGCGCAGGCCCGGCCGCCGCGCGGCAGCAAGCCGCGGCGCAGGCACGGCGCTGGCTGGAGGCCGACGACTTCGCCCCCTGGCGCGATGGCGACGGGCCGACCCGCCTCGACCCCGTGGCCCGCAGTCAGTGGCAATGCCTGTGGGCCGAGCTGCGTGCCGTCGTCGCACTCGCCGAGACACAGGGGCTGTAACGATTTGTCCCCTTGACAGGTGTTGCCATCGCCCCTACCCTTACACTTTCCACGTTTCCGCACGGCGCGAGCAAGGGGCGTTTCGGTGACTGCTCAGAACTTCGGCCGCATCCGCATCCGCATGGAAGCCTACGATCACGAGGTGCTGGACCGCACCGCGCTCGAGATCGTGCGTACCGCCCAGGAGACGAAGGCCAGCGTGACTGGCCCCATCCCGCTGCCGACGCGCATCGAGCGCTACACGGTGTTGCGTAGCCCGCACATCGACCGCAAGTCGCGCGAGCAGTTCGAGATCCGCACCCACAAGCGGCTCATCGACATCCTCCAGCCGACGGCGAAGACGATCGAGGCCCTGAACAAGGGCCTCACCCTCCCGCCGGGCGTAGAGATCAAGATCAAGGTCGGCTGAGCGGGCCGCCGGAGAGCACAACGCATGGTCGGGTGGGTGGCCCACCCGATCGTGATTTTTAAGGGTCAAAGCCGTGGCGAAGGTCATCAAGAAGGATACGCCGAAGCTGCCCCCCGTCAGCATCCCGGTCCTGAACCGGCAGGGCGAGGAGGTCGGCAAGGTGGAGATCGACCCCGCCGAGTTCGGCGGCAAGATCAACCGGCAACTGCTGCACGAGGCCTGCCTGATGTTCCAGGCGAACCAGCGGGCCGGCACGCACTCCACCCTCCGCCGCGGCGAGGTGGCCGGCAGCACCAAGAAGGTGTTCCGCCAGAAGGGCACCGGCAACGCCCGCATCGGCACCAAGCGCACCAACAAGCGTCGCGGCGGCGGCACCGCCAAGGGCCCCAAGCCGCGCGACTACGAGTACCACCTGCCGAAGAAGGCCGTCCGCGCCGCGACGCGCATGGCGATCCTCAGCAAGTTCCTCGACAACGAGTGCGTCATCATCGATGACCTCACCATCAACGAGGTCAAGACGAAGCCCGTCGTCACGGTCATCAAGGCCCTCACCAGGAAGCTCGTGCCCACCCCGCCGGCCCCGCCCGAGGCCGCCGAGGGCGAGAAGCCGCCCAAGAGGCCGAAGGCCCACTCGACGTGGCTGATCGGCACGGCCGGCATCGACCGCAACCTGTACATGTCGGCCCGCAACATCCCCGAGGTGCAGGTGATGCCGACGGCGGAGTTCAACGCCTACACGGTCCTCCGCCAGAAGCGTCTCATCCTGACCCGCCCCGCCCTGGAGGCCCTGCGGAAGGGGCCGCCCACCGCCGCCAACCAGACCCCGGCCCCGGCCCCCGCCGCGCAGTAACACCGGAGAACCCCTGCCATGACCAAGAGCAAGGAAAAGACGGTGCGCGGCCCGGAGCTGGAGCCGCACCAGATCGTCCTGCGGCCCATCATCACCGAGAAGGCGACGCACCAGGCGTCGCGCTACCACGCCTACCCGTTCGAGGTGAACCCCTGGGCGTCGAAGGACGAGATCAAGGCCGCCGTCGAGGAGCTGTTCAACGTCCGGGTCATGAAGGTCCGCACGCAGAACCGCGCCGGCAAGCGCAAGCGCTTCCGCAACGGCATCGGCCGCCTGCCGCACTGGAAGAAGGCCATCGTGACGCTCCACGAGGACAGCCCGCAGATCGATTTCTTCTGATCTGAATAGCTGACAGCCAGCAACAGCCAGCTAACAGCCAGCAACAGCCAGCTCGAAGAAGACAACAGCCAGCAGAAGACCTGACAAGAGCCGAGAGCCACAATCATGGGCATCCGACAATACAACCCGACCACACCCGGACGCCGCGGCGGCTCGGTGAGTGACTTCGCCGAGATCACGGTGTGGGAGGGGTCCGTCAAGGAGGTCGTCGAGCGGCCCAACGGCAAGCCCTACGCCGTCGTCAGCTACGACAACGGCACCGAGGGCCGCATCCGCGTGCGCCCCGGGATGAAGGCGGGCGACCGCGTCGCCATCAAGCCCGGCCCGGAGAAGAAGCTCCTCAAGCCCGCCAAGAAGACCGGGGGCCGGAACAACCAGGGCGTCATCACCGCGCGCTTCCGTGGGGGTGGCGCGAAGCGCATGTACCGCATCATCGACTTCAAGCGGAAGAAGGACAACGTCTGGGCCACCGTCCTCGGCATCGAGTACGACCCCAACCGCTCGGCCCGCATCGCCCGCCTGCAGTACGAGGACGGGGAGCGTGCGTACATCCTCGCGCCGGAGGGCCTCAGCGCCGGCGACCGCATCCTGAGCGGCGAGGAGGCCGAGCCGCGTATCGGCAACTGCATGCCGCTGCGCAAGGTGCCGCTGGGCATGGTGGTCCACAACGTCGAGATGCAGCCGGGCCACGGCGGGCAGATGTGCCGCAGCGCCGGCACCAAGGCGACGTTGAGCGCCCGCGAGGGCAAGTGGGCGCAGCTGACCCTGCCGTCGGGCGAGGTGCGGCGTATCTCCAGCGAGTGCCGGGCGACGGTGGGCGCCATCGGCAACTCGGAGCACATGTCGATCTCGATCGGGAAGGCGGGCCGCAAGAGGCACATGGGCCGCAAGCCCCACAACCGCGGGACGTCGATGAACCCGGTCGATCACCCGATGGGCGGCGGCGAGGGCCGTACGGCGGGCGGCCGGCACTCGTGCGGGCCGACGGGCGTGCTGTCGAAGGGCGGCAAGACGAGGAAGAAGAGGAAGCCGTCGAGCGCCGCCATCATCCGGAAGAGGAAGCCGGGGCGGTTCCAGACGGGCAACTGACGCGGGGACGAGAACGGCGGGCGGGCCACTGGACACGGGCCGCCCGCCTGCTACAATCCACACTTCACGCTTTTCGGGATGCCGGGGGCAGGGTCGGAATGAGCCG
>CAZVZK010000251.1:0-10119 GCA_964630925.1 uncultured Alcaligenaceae bacterium | reverse complement strand
CGTATTCCCTAGCGTTTTCGGGGTGTCTACTTGCGCCAACCCTTTTACGGTGGTTCCTCCGTTATCTGGAGAAGCGGCGGCTGTTCTTGAAGCTGTGACCCCGTCGTGCCACCGACGGTGATCCCGTCCCTGGAATGGCGGAAACCGGTGGAGGAAGCCTAGTGGCACGGTTCGCGGGCGCGGGCCGCCTCGACCTGGGCGCGGATCACCACCGCCGTGAACGCGAACATGGCCGCGGAAGAGCCACCGACCAGGAGCGGGGCCGCGAAGGGGAACAGGCGGCACGGGACGGACATCGCCATGAGAACGAGGCCGTTGATGTAACCCCAGCCGCCGTGGGATTGGCCGTGCACGAATGCCACCAGGCCGCGCAGGATCGCCATGGCCGGGAAGTAGATGGCCGACACGGGTGCGGCGTCTGCCCAGGGGTCCGGAGGGGTGACGGCGGCCAGCAGAAAGAAGGTGGCGAACGTCTCACCGAGGTGCGCGGCCACGCTGAATCGCTCGCGTGCGGTCAGCAAGGCCAATTGCAAGCGGCCGTGGTAACAAACCATGACGGCCAGCGAGGCGGCCCCAAAGGCCCCCGTCACGAGCCACAGCCCGGCGACAGGCCCGCCCGCCCAGAGCAACACGGCCACGGCTCCGCCTCCCACCACATTCAGCAGCACACCCCACCAGAGCGCGCCCTCGGTCGCCAGGCTGGCCACTGAGGGGGTGTAGCTCAAGGCGCTGGCCACGCGCGCCAGCAGGCCCGATTGCCTGGAGATCGGCTCGCCGGCGAGGCAGCGTTCGATGTCCTCGGCCAGATGGAGGGCGGAGGCGTAGCGGGCGGCGGGGTCCTTCTCCAGCGCGGTGAGGCAGACGGCCTCCAGGTCGGCGGGGACGGACGGGGCCAGCTCGCGCGGGCCTGACACGGCGGCGTGGCGGATGTTGTCCAGCAGGTCGGGCAGCGTCGCCCCGGCGAACGGGACGCGCCCGGTGAGGCACTCGTAGAGGATGACGCCGAGCGACCACACGTCGGCGGCTGTGGTCAAGCCGCCCGCGCCGCCGGCCTGCTCGGGGGCCATGTAACGCGGGGTGCCGACGAGGGCGCCGCTTTGGGTCAGGTCGCCGACGCCGTCGAGCCGGCGGGCCAGGCCGAGGTCGGCCAGGTGCGGCAGGCCGTCGGCGTCGAGGAGGACGTTGGCGGGCTTGATGTCGCGGTGCAGGATGCCGCGCTCGTGCGCATGGTGCACCGCCCGCGCGAGACGCGCCACCAGCCGGGCCGCCCCGTCGGGAGCCAGCGGGCCGCGACGCAGAAGGTCGGCGAGGGTCTCGCCCTCGACGAGCTGCATGACGTACCAGACGAGGCCGGCGTGTTCGCCCACCTCGTGGATGGCGACGATGCCGGGGTGGGCGAGGGAGGCGGCGGCCTCGGCCTCGAAGCGGAAGCGGAGGACGTCGCGCGGCGAGGCGAACTCCTGGGCGCGGATCACCTTGAGGGCCACGCGGCGGTTGAGCCGCTCCTGCACGGCCTGGTAGACGACGCCCATGCCCCCACGGCCCAGCTCCTTCTCGATGCGGCATCCCGGCACGACGGGCCACTCCGCATCCCTGTCCGCGAGGGGGTGCGACGCGGTCAAGGCGGAGTCGTACGTCGGATCGGGCATGCGGGCTCTCCGCGAGGCGGTCAGAACAGCTCGGCGAGTGGCTTGCCCTCGGCGGGGATCAGCGGGAAGGGCCTGCCCAGGGCGTCGTGATACTCGCCGTCGATGGGGACGCCCATGTGACGGTAGATCGTCGCGGCGAGGTCGGCGGGGCGGACCGGGCGCGTCGCCACCTGCCCCCCGTCGCGGTCCGTCGAGCCGATCACCTGGCCGTGACGCAGGCCGCCGCCGGCCAGACACATCGACAGGACGAAGGGCCAGTGGTTGCGGCCGTCGGTGCTGCCCTGCGTGCCGAGCTGCGGGGTGCGTCCGAACTCGCCCATCGCGATCACCAGCGTGTCGTCGAGTTTGCCGCGCTGGGCCAGGTCATCGATGAGGGTCGTGTGGAGGTGGTCGAAGAGCGGCAGCAGCGGCTTGAGGCCCTTGCTGATGCCGCCGTAGGGCGGGATGTTGTCGCCGTGCGTGTCCCAGGTGCCCGAGGCGGGGTGGTAGCTCAGGTCGAGGGTGACGAAGGCGGCGCCGGCCTCGACGAGGCGGCGGCACAGCAGCGCCTGCTGGCACCAGAGGTGCTTGCCGTACCGCTCGCGGTTGCGGGCCGGCTCGCGCTCGATGTCGAGGGCCTCCTGCAAGCGCCGCCCGGCGAGGAAGTCGATGGCCCGGCGCGTGTGGGCGTCGAGGGCGCCGGCGGCGGGCGAATCGACGGCCCGGCGTGCGCCGTCGAAGCGGCGCGAGAGGTCCCGGCGGTCCTCGAGACGCTCGTGCGTCAAGCCCGTGCCGAGGCGGAAGTACGCGGGGTCGCTGAGGGTACCGGTGTCCTTTCCGACCACGTCGTAGACGGGGAGGCGTGTGGCGGAGCTGGCGAGGAAGGGGTCGTGGGCGTGGCCGAGGCGTCCGGCGAAGGCGATGTGCGAGCGCGAGCGGATGAAGGCGACGGAAGCGGGCATGGCGGGGTGGTTGGGGCCGTGGAAGCGCGAGACGAGGGACGCGATGGAGGGGCACTCGCGGGCACGCGGGTTGACGCGGGGGGCGGCGGCGGGGTCGGCGGTCTGGAAGAGGTGGTCGGGCTCGTGGTTGCTGCCGCGGGCGTCCACCGAGCGGATGAGCGTGAGACGCTGCATCATCGCGGCCTGTTTGGGGAGGTGCTCGCAGATGATGGCGCCCGGGACGGCGGTGCGGATGACGGAAAAGGGGCCTCTGTTCTCGGGTGGGCGGGTGGGCTTGGGGTCCCAGGTGTCGATGTGGGAGGGGCCGCCGGTCATCCACAGGAGGATGACGCTCTTGCCGGAGGGGGCGCGGCGGGCGTCGCGGGCGTGGAGGAGGGCCGGCAGCGACAGCCCGGCGAGGCCGGCGAGACCGGCCTTGAGGAGGTTGCGGCGGCTGGGGACGGCCAGCCCCTCGGGCGCGAGGGGGTGCAGCCAGGGGAAGGCGTGTGGGTGGCTCATGAGGGAGAGTGTACCCCGGATAGGGGTCAGGGGTCAGGGGTCAGGGGTCAGTAAGAAACAGCCAGTGAACAGCCAAGTGAAGACAAGAGAAGACCCCGACCCTCGATCACTGGCTGTTCTTCTTGGCTGTTCACTGACCCCTGACCCCTGACCCCTGACCCCTATCCGTCAGTCATACGCACGGATCACGGCGCTGTTGTCCTCCTCGCCGCCACCCATGAGCAGGACGCGCTCCAGCAGGCCCATGTGGGCCTCGCTCAGCGGCACCTTCGCGCCGGCACGCCCGGCCTCGGCCAGGATGAGGCGCACGTCCTTGAGGTGTTGCGCCAGGCGGGCCTGGGGGGTGAAGTCGCGAGTGACCATCTTCTCCGCCTTGGTGTCCATGACACGCGAGTAGGCGGCGCCGGCCTTCAGCACCTCCGTCACCACGTTCAGGTCCAGCCCGCAGCGTTGGGCGAACGCCAGGCCCTCGGCCAGGACGGCGCGGTTCAGGCCGAGGACGAGGTTGACGGCCAGCTTGAGGCGGGCGCCGGAGCCGTGGGGCCCAGCGTGGTAGACCTGCCGCGCGAAGGCGGCGAGGATCTCGCGGGCGGCGGCCACGTCGCCGCCGTCGCCGCCGCACATCACCAGCACGTCGCCGGAGCGGGCCTGCTCGCTGGAGCCGAGGACCGTGGCGTCGATGTAGCGGCCGCCGCGTGACTTGACCTCGCGGCCCAGGCGGGCCGTCGGCTCCGGGTCGCCGGTGGTGGTGTCGATGAGGAGAAGGCCGGGCAGGAACACGTCGGCGTTGCGGTAGACGACCTCCTGCACGGCGGGGCTGTCGGGGAGCGACAGGACGACGCGGGTGCAGGACCGGAAGACGTCGCGTGCGGAGGCGGCGGCCTTGCCGGAGAGGGCGCCGAGGAGGAAAGTGCGGGCCTGGTCGGTGTCGTAGCCCAGGACCTCGTGCCCGGCGCCGATCAGACGCTGGGCCAGGGCCGAGCCGAGGAGGCCCAGGCCGATCACGCCCACCGGTGTGGTCTGCATCGCGTCAGCCCTCCATCTCCTTGCTGGTGTCCGGGGCGAAGAGGATGACCACCATCCCCAGCCCGTACACCCACGCCATCGCCTCGCCGACACGCGGGTAGATGTCCGGCGTCGGCTCGCCCAGCAGCATCGCGGCCAGGAGCACCACGGGGGCGCTGACGAAGCGCCCGAAGTTGAACGCCACCCCCGCCCCCGTCGCCCGCACCCGCGTGGGGAACAGCTCGGGGAGATAGAGGGGGAGCCAGCCGTAGAACACCGTCGCCACCAGCCCCAGGCCGAACACCGCCGGCAAGAAGGATGCGTCGGACGGGACGAGGAATCGGTACAGCGAGATGTTGACGAGCAGGGTGACGAGTGAGACGGTGAAGTACGTCGCCCGGCGTCCGGCGGCGTCGGCGACCCAGCCGCCGAACAGGCTGCCCAGGACGGCGCCGGACGCCCACCACGCCTGCGTCACCGCGGCGGCCCTGGTGGTGCCCAGGACCGTCCCGGCCCACGGGATGATCCACTTGCCGGCCGACCACGTCCCGACAAGGGGGATCGTGCCGAGGAGGATGCCGATGAGCGTCCGCCACAGCAGCGGCGGACGGAACAGGGATTCGGACGGCGGCGCCGGCGCGTCGTGACGGACGGCGAGCCAGCGCGGCGACTCGGGTATGCTGAAGGGCACGGCGGCGGCGAGGAGGAGGGGCAGGCCGGAGAGCAGCGAGGTGAGGCGCCAGGTCTGCACGCCGACGCCGAAGACGCCGCCGGCGACGGCGGCGAAGA
Source organism: uncultured Alcaligenaceae bacterium (assembly GCA_964630925.1). Taxonomy (GTDB): domain Bacteria; phylum Planctomycetota; class Planctomycetia; order Gemmatales; family Gemmataceae; genus RGDT01. Next base: position 5,237 of record CAZVZK010000251.1, on the reverse strand, counting down.
GGATGCCGACGTTGGCGGCGGCGCCCATGACGCCGGCGAGGACGGGGCGGGAGGCGGCGGGCCAGGCCTCGCCGACGAGGGCGACGGCGTTGGGCCAGGTGCCGCCCATGCCGAGGCTGGCGAGGAAGCGGAGGGCGATGAGCTGGCCGGGGGTCTGGGCGAAGGCCTGGGCGGCGGTGAACAGCGAGAAGCAGGCGACGGAGGCGGCGAGGGCGTTGACGCGGCCGTAGCGGTCGCCGGCCCAGCCGAAGATCAGGCCGCCGAAGGCCGCGCCGAGGAGGAAGGCGGCGAAGAGGGCGGCGATGAGGCGGAGGACGACGGACTCCTGATCGGGGGAGAGGGCCGTGGCACCGGCGAACAGGAGGTCGCGTAGGGAGGGCCGGGCGAGGAGTGGTCCGAAGCCCATCTGGACGCCGGACAGCATCCACGCGCCGAAGCCGGCAAGGAGGACGAGCCGGCGGCCGTGGGCGTCGAGGGGGGGAGGCGGAGGGGCCAAGGCATTTCCCTGCCGGCTGGGCAAAGGCGGAATGGTGCTGCCCGGTCAAGGATATGCGATGGCCCTCGTGGCGTCAGCGCGGGCGTTCACGCCGCCACGGCCTCGCGCTGTGGGAACGCCACCTCCTCCGGGACGCGGGCCAGCATCTCGTCGATCTCGCGTAGGCGCGGCAGCAGGCCGCGGCCGTTGGCGATCTGGATGGCCAGGCCCGGACGGGCGTTGGCCTCCAGCAGCAGCGGGCCGTGGTTCGCGTCGATCACGACATCGACGCCGATGTAGCCGAGGCCGACCGCCTTCGAGACCTTGCGCGACAGCGACAGCACGTCGCGCCAGCCGGGGACGCGCACGCCGACCACGGGGCGTCCGGTGTCGGGGTGGATCTCGATCAGGCGGTTACGCTGGACGGCGTGGTGGGTGATGCCCGTCTCCAGATCGACGCCGGTCCCGATGCCGCCCTGGTGCAGGTTGGCGCGGCCGCCGGACTCCTTCGTCGGCAGGCGCAGCATCGCCATCGCCGGCTCGTCCTTGTACAGGATGACGCGCACGTCGGGGATGCCCTTGTGCGAGATGGCGGCGAAGGCGGGGTGCAGCTCGACGCGCTGCTGCACGATGGCCGAATCCGGCTGTCCGCCCAGCGAGAACATCCCCGACAGGGTGTCCGACATGTGCTGCCGCAGGTCGTCGAGGCGCAGGGGGTCGCCGTTGTGGCGGCGGAAGGCGTCGCCGTCGCGTCCGGCGATGACGAGGACGCCGCGGCCCGCCGACCCGCGGTTCGGCTTGATGACGAAGTCGGTCAGGCCTTCGAGCAGCGCGGGGAGCTTCGCGAGCTGTGAGAAGGACGACACCTCGGCGAAGACGCGCGGGGTGGGGACGCCGATGTCGCGGCACAGGCGGTGCATGCGGGACTTGTCGTCCACGATGGGGAATTTGGCGCGGGGGTTGTGGTCGAGGATGCACTCGGCGTTGCGCCGGTTCATCCCCAGGATGCCCAGGCGGGCGAGGCGGCGCGCGGCGGTAAAGAGCCAGAACATTGGCGTGGCCTCATGGGGCGTATGGGGCGGATGGGCGGATGGATCACGCGGCCGTCGTCGTGTAGCCGACGGGCTCCTCCTCGCGACGCAGGAAGTCGCGGAAGCGCCACAGCTCCATCAGACGGTAGCCGGTGTAGCGCCCGATCAGGAGCATGGCGGCCATCACCAGGCCGAGCGTCTCGGGGAAGCAGAACATGTGGCGGACCACCGAGGGCCTGCCGATCACCAGAGCGATGACCACGGACATGAGCATGGTCTGGGCGAGGGTCTTGAACGAAGCGGCGGTGCCGTCCTCGGTCTCGACGGTCCAGAAGCGTTCGACCATGCCGGTGAGGATGACCATGGGGAACAGGGAGATGTAGCGTGTGGTCATCAGGCCGAGCTGATTGGACGCGACGACGAGGGCGATGAGGAAGCTGAGGATGAGCGTGAGCATGAGGGCGACGCGCGGGACCTGGAGGAGGTGGTAGCCGTCGAGGACGCGGCGCATCATCCACCCGGCCATCAGGATGAGGAGGAAGACCACCAGGCCCGGCAGGCTGTTGACGTCGTGGAAGGCCAGGCCGATCAGGGCGGGGGTGAACAGGCCGAAGCTCGTCAGGCCGACCACGTTGCGGAAGACGCAGATGATGAGGGCGGCCAGGGGGAGGAGGAGGAGCACCTCGACGAGGTGGCGGTCGGCCTGGGGGAGCTGGAAGAGGGACATCCTCTTGAAGCCACGCTTCCACACCGACTCGGGGCCGGCGGCCTCGTCGCGGTTGAGCTTCTCGGCGGTGAAGGCGTATTGCAGGCCGGCGACCCGGCGGGCGGTGACGAGGGGGCGGTCGCCGTGGCCGAGGACGAGGTACGTCGAGGGCACCTTGCCGAAGGCGCCGTGGTAGGGGCACATGGGCATCCAGTGGCCGTTGACGTGGGCCTCGGCCCAGGCGTGGGGGGTCTGCTCGGCGCCCTTGCCCAGGGCCAGGCCCTTGACGACGCGGGCGGGGATGGCGCGGTTGCGGAGGAGGGCGACGAGGAGGCGGGCGCGGGCCTCGCGTCCGCCGGCGCGGCGTTTGAGGCAGGCGCGTGCGCCGGCGGCGCCGTCGAGGTCCGGCTCGTGGCGGACGCTCTTCTCGACGAAGCGGAACAGGGCGCGGGCGGTGTCGAGCTGCCCGGATTTGGCGTCGGCGAGGGCGTTGGCGGCGTCGCTCAGCTCCTGGTGGCTGGACTCGATGAGCGTCTCGTCACCCATATGTTCGCCGGGCTCGGGGGGCGCGGCCTCGGCGGCGGCGGCCTTGCCGGGGGTGGCGGCGCGGCCCAGGCGAAGGCCGACGAGGAACTCGGCGCGGGCCTCGAACGCCTCGCCGGCGCCGGCCCGGCCGGACCAGACGGCGCGGCGGCGGAGGAGGTTGCGTTCATCGGGCGTCCTGGCCGACACCCCGTCGCCGGAGAACAGCTCCTCGATGAGCTGCTGGCGTCCGAGGTTGAGGGGAGTGGGGCCCCAGACGCGGGCGTTGCCCTCGCTGGTGCCGCGGACGACGAGGGCGACACGCCACGAGCCGGGGCCGACGGGCCGCGCGACCTCGTCGCCGAGGACGCGGCAGCGGGCGGCCATCACGCCGGCGGAGGCGGCGGCGAGGAGCAGGGCGGTGGCGAGGCAGAGCGTCGAGCGGGACATGCGGATCTCTCTCTGTTCCGTGTCGGTCGGTGGGACGGAGGCGTCCGGATCATCACGGGCGGGCGGCGGCGCGGCGTTCCACGGGGTCTGCCCACTCGACGCGGAAGCGCAGCTCGCCGCGGTCGGCGGCGCGGGGCAGGATGAGGAGCCAGCCGACCTTGCGGCGGGCGTCCCAGTTGAACACCCAGTGCGAGGACGGCAGGCGGCCCGTCAGCCTGGGGACGCAGCCGTCGGGGGCCCTGGGCAGGGCGACCTCGCGGAAGAGGAGGGGGACGACGTTGGCCGGCTCGCCGTCGGTCCGGCGGACGAGGCCGGCGAGGCGCCCGTTGGGCGGCATGTCGGTCTGATACTTGGCGGTCTTCAATTGCCCGTGCCACTTCTCGGGGGCGGTGACGACGATGCTGTTGCCGGCGACGCGGTGGCGGACAATGTCCCCTGGGGGGGAGGCACGCGGGGGCGTGAAGGTGGGGTCGCCCCAGAGGGAGAAGGCCCAGGCGGCGCGGTGGTTGGCGCCGAGCTTCTCGGCGTCGTCGCCGAGGCGTTTCTCCTTGAGCATGGCGCAGCAGACGAGGAAGTTCTTGGCGTGGCGGAGGGAGGCGCCGAGGGACTGGCCCTCCTGGGCCAGGGCGGCGAGGTAGGAGAGGGAGAAGGCGCCGCCGGAGCCGGAGTAGGTGCGTGTGGAGGTGCCGACGACGGCGTAGGCGCCGCGCGTCAGCAGGCCGCGGACCTTCTCCTCCTGGAGGGCGAGGCAGGATTGCAGGACGACGAGTGCGGGGGGCATGGGCTCGTCCCAGGAGGTGAAGCCCCACTCCTTGACGAGGGTGTTGTGGTGGCCCTCCCACAGGACGAGGTCGGGGCCGCACATGGCCTCGCGGAGGGCGGGGCCGTCGAGGCCCTTGTTGAAGAGGCCCTTGACCTCGTAGCCGGCGTGGGCCAGCTCGCGGGCGGTGCAGCGAGAGAAGGTCTCGAGCAGAGGCAGGCCGCCGCCGGGGTTGCTGGCGACGAGGGCGCGGCGCTTGCCGGTCTTGGCCGCCGCCAGGGCCTGGCGGGCGAGCATGAGGGGGACGGCGGCCCGGTCCGCGTGGAAGAGGCGGCCGATGGCGTAGCTGACGGCCTCGGTGCCCGAGGGGGTCAACGGCTCCATCTGGATGAGCTTGTCCTTGTCGGCGGGGATGGGGTTGGGGCGCTCCAGCACGGGGATGGCCTCGTGCGATGCGAGGATGGTGACGGAGTCGAGGCGGCGGAGGGCGCGTTTCTTCTCGGCGGAGGCGAGGGCGGCGGGCAGGTCGCCCCTTGCGTCGGTGAGGAGGAGGGCGGCGCCCTGTCGGGCGGCCAGCCAGGGCGCGAGGGGGGAGAGGTCGCCCTTCTTCTCGTCGTGCGGGTTGCAGACGACGGCGGCGGTGATCCTGCCCGTTGAGGCGAGGTGGGCGACGTGGGCGTCGGCCACGTCGCGGATAGTGGCCAGGTGTTTCGACACGATGCCGTCGGGGGCCGGGGCGTCGCCGACGCGGAGGACGCGTTTGACGCCGTTGGCCTTCGCCCAGCGTGTGAGGCGGTGGGCGTCGACGAGGGTGCCCTTGCTGGCCCACAGGGGGACGCGTAACGCGGCGGCGAGGGCAGCGGCTTGCAACAGGCGTGGGCGCGGCGATGCGGGGCAGACGACGGCGGAGTCGAATTTCAGGAGGGCGGCCCACGCCTTCTCCAGGCCGGCGGGGTCGATGCGTAGCACGTCGCGGCCGGCGAGGACGGATTCGTGGTGTTTGGCGAGGGGTGTGGATTCGAGGAGGAGGGTGGCGTCAGGGCAGGCGGCGGCGAGGGCGATGAGGGAGGGGTCGGGCATGGGGGCGGCGACGACGGCGGGCGCGCCGGCCAGGGCGAGGAGGAACGCGATGGTCGGCATCGTATGAAGACCCTTCGAGATGAGCGGGCCGAGGGGGTCAATCAAGAGGTGGGTGGGCATTGTCGCAGGGGGGGCGGGAAAATACCAGACGAAGAAGCCGGCCGCAGCTCTGCGGAGTCAGCACGGAGGGCTCGTCGACGGGCTTGGCGTGGC
>CAZVZK010000250.1:0-10129 GCA_964630925.1 uncultured Alcaligenaceae bacterium | reverse complement strand
GGGACGCCGAACGCGCCCCGGCCGGCCCGGAGGTGTCGGCCTCGGGCGCGGACGGTGGCGGGCGCGGCACGGACCGTCGCTGATCGCCACTTCGCCCCTGGACAGATCAATGAATCAAACCTCGCCATCAGTGCGTGGGGGCGCGGGCGGTACGCACCGGGAGGGAGGCAATGCGGACAGATCGATCATCGTCGGCAGGCCGGGAGGCCCGCCCCACGGGAAGACGGCGAGCGAGGCGGGGCCACGCGTCAGCCCGTCGCACGGCGGGAGCCGTGCGACGAGAGGCTGTGAGCACGCTGGAAGCGTGCTCTACGACAAGCCGGGAGGCTCGTCGCCACGGGAAGGCGAGGTAGGAGCCTCGCGTCAGCCCGTCGCAAGGTGGGGGCCGTGCGACGAGGGACGCACGGCGGACAAGGGCGGGCATCGTCGGCAGACCTACCCGGCCTCACCCCTTCGCGGACGCCTCACCCAGCCCGATCAGGGCCAGCTCCTCGTCGATGTCGCCGCTCAGGTGCGAGCCGATCTCGTACGCCACCTCCAGACGCAGATACTCCTTGAGACGCTCGCGGCCCCGGTGCAACTGCTGCTTGACCCAGTTGGCGTTGCGCGTCACCTCCGGCGTCGAGATGGCGGCGGCCATCTGGTCGGCGGTCCAGGCCGGGTTGTCCAGACGCAGGCGCATCACCGGGTAGAAGGTCGGGTCCGCCTCCTTCATGCGCCCCAGCGCCCGCCCCAGCAGCAGCTCGCGGAACAGGCGGTTGATCTCCTCCGACCCGTCATCCGCCGGCACCCCCCCCACGTCGCCGCCGGGCCCGCCCGACTTCCGCAGGTAGTCCACCACGAGGTTCGCCAGCACCGTCTTCAGGTAGGGCGAGAATCGCTTGCGCTCGCGGCTCACCTTGTCGAAGCGCCCCTCGCACAGCTTCTCGGCGAAGCGCTGGAAGCACTCATCGACGGCGTCGTCACCGCGGACGCCGGCCTGCTTCAGACGCCAGGCGAGGAAGCCGCGGGCCAACCCCTCGTAACGCCGCACGAGGCGGCCGAGCGCCGCCTGGCGGACGGGGCCCGCCGCGTCGAGGTCGTTGGCGGCGGCCAGGTCGGTCCAGCAGGTGGAGGAGGGGATCTCGGACATGGCGTGTCGGGCCTCGCCGGTGGGGGGTCGTCCCGCGATATTGTCCTTGAGGTGCCGGCGGCGGGCAAGGGCGGAGGGGTCGGCCATGAAGTTCGGGTACGTGATCGTCTACGTCGAGGACGTGGCCGCCGCCCTGGCGTTCTACGGCAAGGCGTTCGGCCTCGCGACGCGCTTCCTGCACGAGTCGGGCGGCTACGGCGAATTGGAGACGGGCGGCACCGCCCTGGCGTTCGCCGCCCACGCCGTCGCGGAGGGCAACCTGTCCGGCGGCTACGCACGCCTTGCCGAGCAGCCCAGGCCGTCAGGAATGGAGGCCGGATTCGTCACGGAAGACGTGGCGGCCGCTTTCGCCCGCGCCTGCGCGGCGGGGGCGACGCCCCTCTCCGAGCCGAAGGTCAAGCCGTGGGGCCAGACGGTGGCCTACGTGCGCTGCCCGTTCGGGGTGCTGGTCGAGCTGTGTACTCCGATGGGCTGACGCCGGGAGGAGAGTGAGATGGGGGCATGCCTGCTCGCGGCCTGTCTGATCGCCCTGGCGCCGGCGCCGCCGGAGGGGGCCGTCACGGGCCGCCTCGCGTGGCCCAAGGGGGCCGCCATCCCCGAGAACCCCGCCGTGGATGTCCGACGCGACGTGAAGGCGTGCCTGGCCAAGGGGCCGATCCGCCAGGACGAGCTGATCGTCCACCCGAAGAACCGTGGCATCAGGAACGCCGCCTTCTTCCTCGTGGACGCCGACGACCCGGCCAAGGTGCTGAAGGCCCCGCCCACGCGGAAGCTCGCGAAGTCCCTGGAGATCACCGTCCCCTGCTGCAAGATCGAGCCGCGTGTCTCGGTCCTCGCGCCGGGGCAGTCCCTCGTCATCGACAACAAGGCCGTCGTCACCCACGCCGTCCAGGTTCACGGCGGCCCCGACGGGCCGAACATCGCCCGCCTCGTCCCGCCCGACACGCGCGAGGACCACGGCACGATCAAGCCGCGACTGATGCCGATGTCCCTGTCGTGCCCCATCCACCCGTGGATGAGGGGGTACGTCTTCGCCCCGCCCAGCCCCTACTTCGCGGTGACGGACGCCGACGGGCGGTTCACCATCACCGGCGTGCCGAAGGGGCGATATCGCCTGATCGGCTGGCACGAGAGGATCGGCTGGATCGACCGGCGTCCGAGGCCGGGGGCGCCTCCGGGCCGGGTCATCGAGGTCAAGAGCGGGCCCGTCGATCTCGGGGTGGTCGAGCGGGAGGTGCGGGATGAGTGACGGCACCGGACGCGCAGCAGGCGAGGAGCCGCAACGGCGGGTAGCCGAGGACGTGGCAGGCGGCGTACCAGCGTGCGAGGCGTTCGGCGCGGGCGTGCCCGGCCGGCCCCTCGTCCTTGCCGCACTCCAGGGTGGCGATCTCCTCGGCCCCGTCGCCCAGCGCCGACCAGATGCGCCAGCGGAAAGAGGCACGGGGCGACTTCATGGGGGCGATGTGCACGCCGCGGATCGGGCTGGGGCGTGGGCCGGACGCCGCAGGGTTGTGGGCGGGCATGCGGTAGGCGAGGGCCTCGCGCACCTGGGCGGCCCGCGCGTCGCCCTGCTCCTCGAGCCAGTCGGCGGCGACGGCGAGGCCGGCCATGTCGGCGTCGGGGACGCCGGCGTCCCAGCGCATGCAGGCGACGAGGAGCCGTTCGAGCTGTGTCATCGCGGCCGTCCTCTCGGGGGTCTGGGGGCGTCTCGCCCCCAGCTCACAGGGCGTGAGCGCCCCCGCCCTCCGTCGTCTTGTTCTAGTGCCGGGGCGAGCCGGCGACGAAGGAGGTTGACATGACGGCATTCCTCATCCTGTTGGGCTTGTGCGCGGCCGCGCCGCTGCCGGCGGAGAAGCCGGGTAAGGAGCCCCCGCTCCGCGTCCTGGTGTGGACACGCGGGATGATGCGCGAGTATCAGTTCCTCGCCAACCTCCTCGCCCGCGATACCGAGTCAAAACGGGTGGATGTCACGGTCTGCATCCAGCCCGAGCCGGGCAAGCCGGAGCCGAAGAAGGCCGCGGCGCGGGCGGGCGCGTTCCGCAGCCTGACGCGCTTCCCGGACCAGTTCAACGAGGCCCGGAAGGCGGAGGGCGACTTCGACCTGGGGCGATACGACGTGGTCGTGGCCTTCGACCCCGACTGGGGGCGTCTCGACGCCAAGCAGGTGAAGGGGCTGGAGAAGTGGGTGTGGGAGAACGGCGGGGGGCTGGTCTTCGTGGCCGGGCCGTTCAACACGCGGCAGCTCGCCGACGGCGGCAAGGCGCTGTCGCCCGTGCGCGGCCTGCTGCCCGTGACGCTGGCGGACAACAAGGACGACAGGCGCGAGGCGGACCGCCCGTGGACACTCTCGTTCCCCAAGGTCAAGAGCCGGCCCGCGTACCTGCGCCTCGACCCGGACGGGAAAGACCCCCTGGCCGGGTGGGCCGAGTTCTTCGGCTCCCCCAAGGAGGGCGCCCCGCCCGCCCACGGCTTCTATCAGGCGTATCCCGTCAAGGGGAGGCACGCCGGCGGCGTCGTCCTGGCCGCCTTCACCGACCCCAAGGCGAAGGCCGAGGGCGGTGACGAACGCCCCTTCCTCGCCCTTGGCAAGGCCGGCAAGGGCCGCGTCACCTACATCGGCTCGGCGGAGCTGTGGCGGGTCCGCGAGTACAAGGTCGAGGCGTACGAACGCCTCTGGCGGGGCCTGATCGCCGACGCCGCCGGGCGCTGACCGGCGCGGCGTTTGCCTCCCGTGTGTCGGACACCGGAGGCATTCCCATGACAGACAAAGACAGGCCGATCGTGGCCGATCCGCTGAAGGAGCCGTTCGCGCCCGGACGGCCGGGCGAGGTGGCGGCCTGCCCAACCGGGCTGACGGACCTCGGGGTCGAGAAGCTGGAGGGACGGCAGGAGGCGGGCCGCGACGAGCAGGACGAGGCCGAGGAGGACACGCCGACGTAGCGTTCATTCGCCGCCCACGGCGAGACCCAGCGCGACGAGGGCGGCGCAGGCCGCCAGCGTGGCCCACGCCACCGCGGGGCGGACCTCCCGCGCCTTGGGGCCGATGCCGAAGTGTCGGCCCTCGCCGTGCCACAGCCACAGGCCGGCGGGGGCGGTGAGCAGGCCGAACAGCCACAGGTGCCAGAGCGGCGAGCCGTGTCGTAGCATGTCGCCGCAGTCGCCGACGGCGGCGAACGAGCCGACGCCGATGTACAGCCCGTTGGCCAGCAGGCAGAAGCCGGCGAAGAAGCGCAGCACGAACGCCCCCGGCATCCCACGCCACGCGGCCAGGAGCCACAGCGCCAGCGGCGCGACGACGCCGACGACGGGCCCGGCCCAGACGACGAGGAGCGGGCCGGGGTTGTGGGAGAGGTCGGTGCGCGAGATGGTGAGCGGGTGCAGCACGACGCGGGCGACACGCCCGCCGGTCAGCCAGGCGCCGAGGACGTGCCCGCCCTCGTGGACGGCCTGCATGCCGAGCCAGGATCCGAGGAGCGTCGCGGCGATCAGGGCGGCCCGGTGCATCGCGTGGCCCTCCAGGAAAAATCGAGCGGGCTGTTGCAACCGACGGACGCGGGGCGTGGGGGATGATGTAGGCCGCGATCAGAAGCCGGCCCCTCCCCAACGAAGAAAGCTCACCCCGATGAATACCCTCCGCACGCTGTCGGCCACGGCCCTCGTCGCCCTCGCCCTGGCCGCCTCGCTGTGGTCCATCGCCCCGGCCGCCACGCCCGCCAACGACTCCGAGCCCCATATCCGCCCCGTCCTCCTGAAGGGCAAGTGAGCCAGTAATCACGGGAAGTCGTCGGACGCCTTCGAGCCGTCGTAGATCCACACGAAGCCGGTGACGCCCAGGCTCGGATCGCTGCCGACGGCCAGACGGCCGTCGGCCCCCCGGCGGACACTCGCGCACGGCAGCCGCTGCTGGGGGAACAGGGGCAGCTCGCGTCCGCCGCGCACGCCCCACAACTGCAGCTCGCCGGGCCGGGCGCGTTCGGCCTCCGCCAGCCTGTCGTTCTCGCCGGCCTGCTGGCGGAACACGAGGGCGGCCCACACGGCCCCGCCGAGGGTGAGCAGCACCAGGCACGCCAGGGCCCCCGTCAGCGCCGCCAGCGCGGGCCGCCGCTCGGCCCAGCGCAGGAGCCTGCCGGCGGGGCCGACGGGCCGCGCCCGGACCGGCTCGCGGGCCAGGAAGCGGCGCAGGTCGTCGGCCAGCTCCCGCGCCGTCTCGTAGCGGCGGGCCGGCTTCTTCTCCAGGCACTTGAGGCACACCGCCTCCAGGTCGGCCGGCACGGCGGGGTTGAGGCGCGAGGGCGGCACCGGGTCCTCCGCGATGACGCGGGTGACCGTCGACTGAATGGTCTCGCCGACGAAGGGCGGCCGGCCCGTGAGGCAGGCGTACAGCAACGCCCCAAGGCCATACACGTCCGCGCGGCGGCCCACGCCCGTCAGGCCGCCCATCGCCTGCTCCGGCGCCATGTACGCCGGCGTCCCCAGCAGCCCGGACCCCGTGACGGTGGCGCCCTGGTCGAGCCACTTGGCCAGGCCGAAGTCGGAGACCTTGGGCGTGCCGTCGGCCATCAGCAGGACGTTGCCCGGCTTGAGGTCGCGGTGCAACACGCCCGCCTCGTGCGCCGCGTGGACGGCGCCCGCCAGCGTCTGGATGACCGCCGCCGCGTCGAGGGCGGGGAGCGGGCCGGCCCTGAGCTTGTCGTCGAGGCTGCCGCCGGGCGCGTACTCCAGCACCAGGTAGGGCACGCCGTCGGCGGTGCCCGCGGCGAAGATGGGGACGATGTTCGGGTGGCTGATGCGGCCCAGGGCGTCGGCCTCGGTGCGGTAGCGCGACAGGTCGCCCCCTGTCACCACCTTGACCGCGACGAGGCGCTCCGGGCGCGGCTGCCGCGCCAGGAAGACCGCCCCCATGCCGCCGCGCCCCAGCTCCTCCAGCACCTCCAGGCCGGGGATACGCGGGCACCCGGCGGGGCGGCCCTCGGCCTGAGGCGCCGTGGGCGGCACCGAGGGCCACCCCGCCGGGGGGGCGCCGCACACCGGGCAGTTGTCCCCGTCCGCCCACCCGTGGCCGGCGGCGCAGATCCGCGTCACGCCTCGCCCCCGGCGGCCGGCGGCGGGCCGACCAGCGCCAGCAGGCCGAGCGTCTGCAGCTCGTCTTCGATGGCCTCGGGCGACGGCTCGTCGAGGGTGGCGGCCACCTCGACGCGGATCAATTCGGCGAGCTTGCGGCGGGCGCGGGTGGCCTGCATGCGGGCGTTGGCCGGCGAGTACTCCTTGCCCGTGGCCTTCGACAGGACGCGGGCCAGCTCGTCGTCGGACATGCGTTCGGCCTCGCCGGCGCGTTCGCCCAGCGCCCGGATGAGCGTCGAGAAGACGTTGCCGGGGCGTTCGGCCTGGAACGCCTCCAGGGCGCGGAGGGCGGCGCGGAGGATCTCGGCGCGGTACAGGCCCATCCACACCGAGCCGGGCGATCCGGGCGTGATGCTGGAGTCGAGGTCTTCGAGGGACATGGGCGCGCGGGCCCGGCCCCGGCGCAGGTCCTGGGCGCAGTTGTGGACGGCCCGTTTCAGGTAGTCGCGGAAGCGCCCGCGGCCCGGCCCCCAGCCGGCGAACGCCCCGCCGAGGACCTTCACGGCGAAGGCCTGGGCGGCCTCCTCGCCGTCGTCGGGGCCGAGCAGCGCGTTGAGGTAGCCGCGCACGGCGCGGCCGTAGCGGTCGAGGAAGGCGTGGGGCTGGCCCAGCAGGCTGTGATGGGTGGACAGGTCACCCAGGCGTGGGGTCTGGTCGGACATGGCGGGCATCCTCGATTCCCGCCTCATTGTACCTCCTGCGCGGCGGGCTGTGTGAAAATCGCCGGGCGAAGGGCGGAGGCGTCTCAGCGGATGTCGGGCGCCATCAGCCCCCGCACGCCGGCGATGAGGCTGCAAACGCCGGTCGCGAGGATACTCAGGGCGATGCCCATGAGGATGAGGAAGCCGTTCTCGCCGACCCGCGTCCGCAGGGAGAGGCCGACCCACGACATCAGCCCACCCTGGAGTGACACCAGCCCGCCGCCGACCAGGGCAGCGACGCCCGTCATCTGCACGGATCCTCTCACCTTGCCGCTGCGCGAGAGGTCAGCGGAGGCGGCCCGGAGTCTCATGCCCAGGCCAAGGCTAAGGCTGATGCCGATGAACGTGCCGGCCACCGGCCCTGGGGCGTAGCCGCCAGCCAGCTCCGGCAGGATGCAGCAGCAGTGGAACAGGTAGACGCACGCCAGCCCGAGGTAGGCGAGGCCGGCCGTCCCCAGCCACCACGCGGCGGGTGCGGTGGCCCGGCGACGCCGACGCTTGATCTCCGCATCGCCCACATCCCAGAGGAAGCCGAGCGGGTCATCCGACGGCCGTTCGCCGCCGGGATACTGAGGCGGCGGTGGCGGCGGCGGGGCGTCCGGCGTGAAGACGGTACGGCAGCCGGCGCAGCGGATCGGCTTGCCGGGAGCCACCGGCGGCAGGCTCAGCCGCGTCTGGCACCACGGGCAAATGATGTCGGGCATGGATGGGCCTTGGGGGGGCGGGGTGGCTCCACCACACGAGCGGGCGAGCGTCTCGCACATTCTATCACCTCGCCTGCGTCTCGCGCATTGGGCGTAACCGGTGGGGCGCCGATCGCTACGCCACCCCATTTCCTGGGATGGCGCGGCGTCGGCCGGCGTCTAGTGGGTGTATGGACGGCAAGCGTCTGGGCGAGCTGATGACGAGGCACGCGGGCGCGCTGACGCTGTACGCCCGCCAGTGGTGCGCCACCCCCGAGGACGCCGTCCAGGAGGCGTTCGTCCGGCTGGCGGCGCTCGCCGCCGAGCCGGCGGACCCGGCCGCCTGGCTGTTCCGCGCCGTGCGCAACGGCGCGATCAGCGCCGGGCGCGGCGAGCGGCGGCGTCGGCACCACGAGGGCGGGGCGGCCCGGCCGGCGTGGTTCGAGCCGGCGGAGACGCTCGACGGCGACGACGCCCGCCGCGCGCTGGAGGCCCTGCCGGCGGACCTCCGCGAGCCGCTCGTCGCCCACCTGTGGGGCGGATTGACCTTCGCCCAGATCGGCCCGCTGATGGGCTGCTCCGCCAGCACCGCGCATCGCCGCTACGAGGAGGCGCTCGCCGCCCTCCGCCAGACCCTGAGGCCATCATGCAGGACGAGACCGAACGGCTCCTGACTTCCCTCATCCCCACGTCATCGCTGGACCGGGACGAGGTGATGTTCCGCGCCGGCCGTGCGTCGGCACGTGGGTGGGTGTGGCCGCTGGCGACGCTCGTGTCCACGTCGGCGGCGGCCGTGCTGGCGGTGGTGCTGGCGCGGGGGGGGGCCACTCGGGCCCCTGATCCGCGAGAAGACACGGCGGGCTCACGCCCCGCCGCTCGCCCGATTGAGAACCCGTCCGCCCCCGAGGAGCCGGCCCCGCTCATCGCCGCACGCCGGCTGGAGCAACAGGTCCTGCTGCACGGCCTGGAGGGCCTCGGCCCCGCCGCCCCGCTGCCTCCCGCGCCCGACTTCCCAGGAGACATCTGAACCATGCTGCCCCTCGTCGCAGTCCTCGCCCTGTCGTCCGGCCCGGCCACGCCGACGCCCGCGCCCGAGATCCGCCTCGCCCCGCAGAAGGCGGCGTCCTCGCGCGCCCTCGCCTACGAGCTGATGACGCCGGAGAGCGAACAGGTGCCCGGCAATGCCGCCCCACTGTGGATCCGCGCCGGCCTCGCCGCACGGCGCGTCAACCACAAGTGGGCGAACGAGGACTGGGACGAGATGGGCCTGCCGCTGGCGAAATTCCCCGTCAAGAAGTTCAAGGCCATCCTCGAGAAGCACAAGGCCGCCCTGAAGCTGGCCGAGCAGGCGGCCCTGCGCAAGAGCTGCGACTGGGAGCGTCCCGCGCCCACGGTCCACACGGTGCTGGAGGACCACTTCCTCGATGACGTCCAGACGATGCGTGAGATGGCCAACCTGTTGAGCCTGCGTTGCCGCGTCGCGCTGGCGGAGAAGGATTTTCCGACGGCGCTGCACTCCCTCCGCATCGGCCTGACGATGGCCCGGCACATGAACAGCTCCGACCAGCTCATCCAGGACCTCGTCGCCATCGCGGTGTCGGCGATCTTCCTCGGGCGGATCGACGAGTGGGTCCAGGTGGAGGGGTCGCCGAACCTGTACTGGCCGCTGACCGCCCTGCCGCGGCCGTTCATCGACGTCCGCCGCTCCATCCGGTCGGAGATGGGGACGATCCAGCGCTCGTTCCCGGCGCTGAAGGAGTTCAAGACACGCAAGCTCTCGAAGGCCGAGGCGACGGCGGCGGCCGACAAGCTGTTCGAGGCCGTCGCGAAGCTGATGGACGAGCGCCCGCCGGCGTGGCTGAAGGGGATGACGACGGTGGGCATGGTGATCGCCTACCACGACGCCGCGAAGAAGGCGCTGCTGCGGCGCGGCTGGACGGAGAAGCAGTTGGAGGGGATGACGCCGGTTCAGGTCGTGGTGCTGAACTACGTCGATGACGACGACCACGTCCGCGACGAGGTGGTGAAGCTGCTCGGGCTGCCCGGCCATCAGGCTTACCCGCTGCTCGGCAAGGTGGAGCGCGAGGTGCGGGTCCGGAGCAAGGCGGAGGGCAACGCCCTGACGGCCATGCTGATGCCGGCGCTGATGAAGGTGCATCACGCCCAGCTCCGGTCGGAGCGGATGATCGCCGCCCTGCGTGCCGCCGAGGCCCTGCGTGAGCAGGCGACGCGCGACGGCAAGGCGCCGGCGAAGTGGTCGGACGTGAAGGCGGTACCGCGGCCGCTCGACCCGTGGACCGGGGAGCCGATGGACGCGTGGTACTCCGGCGGGGTGCTGACGATGCCGCCGCCCCCGGGCAGCGGGACGAACCTCCTGGGCCGGCGCTACGTCTGGCCGGCGAAACGCTGAGGCGGCGCGGGGCGCTACTCGTTGCCGAGGACGAGGTCCGTTTCCCAATCATAATGCCTCCAAAGCGAAAAGCCTATCGCGC
>CAZVZK010000249.1:0-10267 GCA_964630925.1 uncultured Alcaligenaceae bacterium | reverse complement strand
TCACGGGCCGCCCCGATAGCTTACGGGCCGGTCCAGTTTTCGGGGTCCACTATACCCGCCAGAAGATGCCGTTCGAGATCCCCGCGATCGTCCTGCTGCCCGACCACCTCCACGCTCTCTGGACACTCCCCCCTGAGGATGCGGATTACTCCGTCCGATGGGGCATGATCAAGAGCCGGTTCACGCTGTACCACCGCATGGCCGGCGGCGCGGAAGGGCGCCGGACACGCAGCCACGTCGCGCATCGCGGGCGGGCCGTCTGGCAGCATCGGTTCTGGGAGCACACCGTCAGGGATGAGGACGACTTCAAACGCTGCCTCGACTACATCCACTGGAATCCCGTCAAGCACGGCCTCGTCTCGCGCGTGAAGGAGTACCGGTGGTCGAGCTTCCGGCGGTGGGTGGGGCTCGGCGAGTACGATGAGGATTGGGGCGGGCCGCCGCCGGGCCCAGAGATCCACGGCGCGGAATGGGAATGACGGGTCGGCGTCCCGACCGCACGACAATCGGTGTCGCTGCGCTCCCTCGCATCGTCGTCGGGCCTCGCTGCGCTCGACCCGACCTACGCGGCAGACGGCCGCGTCTTGTCGGTGTCGGGCGGTGTCGCCGCCTCGGCCCCATTGTCCCGCATGAAGCGTTCGATGAACCTGTCCGTCCCGACCTGGGCCATGCCCGGCAGCGCGTACGTGTGCGGGTCCTTGCGCGTGCCCAGACCGTGCCGCTCCACCTTCCCCTCCTGCACCGCCCGGCCCAGCCACTTCCACAGGGTTATCGACGCCAGCGCCGGGGCGGAGGTAGCCGCGCCAGAGCCAGCCGGGCGGGGCCTGCTGCGAGGTTAGCTCGGCGTAGGACAGGGGGACATAAAGGTCGGGCGGCGTAGCAGGATCGGGACGACGAACGGCGTCGGAATCTTCGCGCTCAGCGCTTCCGGCTGACGATGCAGAACAGGTTGTCCACCGGCGCATAGGCGTCCGTCAGCACGATGTCACGGCCCCTCCGCACGTACTCCTCCGTCAGCGCCTCAGGCTGCACCGCCGTCTGCAAAGGCCCTCCGCCACGCACGCGCACCGCCTCCGCCATCGCCGGCAGGTCCACCGGCCTGTCCGAGCCGTAGATGATGAACACCGTCCGCCCGACCGCGTCCGCCCCGGCCTTCGGCTGCCACACCGGCCCGGACCCGACGAGGTGGACGTGCTTGAACGTCAGCCGCATCGTCCGGACGGCGGCACGCAGCAGCTCGCCCTCCTCGTAGTCGTCGATCACCGTCAGGAGGTATACCCCGCCCGGCGTCAGGGCCCGCTTGACGAGGTCGTTGTACTCCCTCGTCAGGATGTGGAACGGGACCGACATGTCGTTGACCGCGTCCTGGATCACCAGTGGGTACGACGCCGGCGCCGCCCTCTCCTGGATGAACTGCCGGCCGTCCTGGCTGTGCGTGACGATCGCCGTGTCGTCGGGCAGGTTCAGGTAGCGGCGGGCGGCCTCCGTCACGCCGGGGTCGATCTCGACCACGTCGCACACCACCCCGGGCTCGCTCACCTCCACCCAGCGCGGCAGGGTGTAGCCGCCGCCGCCGATCACCAGCAGCCGCGGGTCACTCCCGCCGGCGATGGCCCGCACGAACTCGGCCTGGGCCTTCTCGTGCGGGTAGCCCAGGTACGTCGGGTCGCCCGGCTTGACGTGGGAGTGGACGAGGTGGTCGAGGGCGAGCGTCTTCACCTTCTCACCCTCCCACTCGCCGTCCAGCACGCGGATCGCGAAGTAATTCGTCTCCATCTGATACGGCGAGCGGAACACGCCGCACAGCCACAGCACGGCGGCGGCCGCCGCCAGCAGGCCGACCCGCGCCGAGAGGCCCTCCTTGTCCTGGCTCCCACGCGGCAGGGCCAGGGACAGCAGGGCCAGCACCCCGGCGAGCGACAGGACGACCGCGAACGTCCCCAGCGCGGAGATGAGGAGCCAGCCGGCGGCGAACGTCCCGGCGATCGCGCCGGCGCAGGACCACGCGTAGATCTGCCCGGCGATCAGGCCGGCGCTGGCCTCGTCGCGCAGCGCGAGCCGCGTCACCTGCGGGGTGATCGTCCCCAGCAGCACCATGGGCAGGAAGAAGAGGGCCGCGGACCACAGCAGGATGCGCGGGATGAGCGGGCCGGACGACGGCACGACGCGGGCCAGGGCGTGGAAGCCCAGCACGACGCACAGGACGAACACGGCGGACACCAGCACCGTCGCCCGCAGCGTCCCGCGGCCGCCGTGGCGGTCGGCCAGCCAGCCGCCCAGCGAGCTGCCGCACACCACCCCGGCCAGCACCACGCCGATGATCCCCGTCCAGCTGTACAATGACACGCCGATCATGGGCGCCAGCAGGCGGCTGGCCGTCATCTCCAGCGCCATCGAGCAGAAGCTCGCCAGGAACACCGCCGCGCACGCCGCCCCCACGCGCAGCCCCTCCGACGCGGGGGCCGCCGGACGCGCGTACCCCGTCGGGGCCACCGCCGGGACGCCCGATCCGAGGAGCGCGGGAACCGCGAGGAGTACCAGCCCCGCCGCCGTGCCCAGGACGATGACGTTCACGTCGAGGTAGGCGATCAACACGAACCCGGTCACGAAGTTGCCGACGAGGCTCCCGAGCGTGCCGACGGCGTAGATCAGGCCGACGACGCGCCCGGCCCGGCTGAGGTCCGGCAATGCGATCTGGATGGCCGCGGGCGTCAGCAGGCTCAGCAGGAACGCCGGGGGGAAGCAGACGAGGAACGACACGGCCGCGATCCGCGGCAGGATCGGCAGGGCCTGGGCCACGCCGGCCGCCGACAGCAGACGCACCATCAGGAAGCTGCCGGCGATGCTCGCCGCCCCGAGCAGGAGCAGGACGCCGAGCATCCGCGGCGAGGCGCGTGAGGCCAGCCGCCCGCCTGCGGCGTTGCCGAGGCTGATGCCGGCGAGGAACACGCCGATGATCGCCGTCCAGGTCTCCAGCGCCACGCCGATGAACGGCGCCAGCAGCCGGCCCGCCACGAGCTGCAAGACCAGCAGGGCGGCGTTCGCGAAGAAGACGACGAGCGCGGCCGTGATCATCTCGGCACGGCGGGCGGTGTCGGGTGAGGCGGACACCTCGGGCGCGGCAGGCGCCGGCACCAGCTCGAGTGCGGTGGTCATGGGGGCTCCTCATCGGGCGGCCGTCGGGCCGAATTCCTCTGCCGCCCAACTATGGGTCGGAATTGAGGCCCCGTCAAACGGGCCGCCCGTCAGCGCCCCGCACGCCCCAGGAGATCGCCCAGCACGTCGTCCCGCGGGTAGCTGTGCCCCAGGTGCTGCCGGAAGCCCTCCGCGTACGCCACCCCCGCCTCGCGTCCGCGGTGCGCCGACCACGCCCGCATCGCGTCGATGTACTGGTCCATCCCGTGCTGCCGCCGCAGCCACTCGCGCTGGCTCACGTGCGCGGAGAGCATGGCCGCCTTCACCTCGATCACCGACGTGATGTCGATCCGCAGCCCCGGCGGGATGTCCTGCCCCAGCGGCCCCTTCCCCTCGATGGGGTCGCAGTAATACAGGTGCGGGATGTGCGCCAGCGGCGGCGGCATCCCCTTCCGCACCTGGAAGTTCGGCACCGCCGCCGCGAACGCCGCCGCCCGCGCCAGCACGCTCGTCATCTCGTGGTCGAGCATGTAGCACGCCGGGCTGTGCGTGAGAACCACACGCGGGCGCACCGTCCGGAACAGCCGCACCACCTTCTCCAGCGTCCGCTCGTCGTACACCACGAGCAGGTCGCGCTCCTCCAGGCAGTGGTAGGAGCCCCCGATGGCGGCCGCCGCCGCGGCCCCCTCGGCCCGGCGGGTGGCCGCGATCTCGTCCGGCCCCACCTCCGCCGACCCGCAGTCGCCCGGCGTCATGCTGGCGATGTGGACCGCCCACCCCTTCTCGCCGCGCAGCCGCGCCAGCGTCCCGGCGCACAGGAACTCGGCGTCGTCGGGGTGGGCCAGCACGCTCAACACGGTGTCTTCCATGACGGTCAGCCCTTCGACTTCGGGTCGATCTCCTTGCGCACCGGCGGCCCCTTCGGCGTCTCCCCGGGCGCCGGGCCGCGACGCCGCCGCGCCGGCAGCCCCAGCCGGTCCATGATCGATTCGACCGCGTGGTCCGGCAAGAACAGGACGCCCTCCTCGTCGGCCACGCCGTCGAACGGCCCGTCCACGATGGGGGGCCGCGCCACCTCGGGGTCCATCTTCGGGACAAGCGGCAGCAGCGCCGCCACCTTCACCAGCTTCTCCTTCAGGTCGCGTCCCCGGAAGCGGTTCTCCAGCAGCAGGAAGTGCGTCTGGTACTCCGCCGTCTGCTCCTGGATGAACGAGTCGCGGCGGTACTCCTTGTTCTTCCTCAGCACCAGGTCGCGCCACGCCGTCAGCGGCGTGTGCCCCTCCAGGGGCTTCAGGGTCTCGTCCTCACGCGCCGCGGCGGCAGTGATGGGGGTCGTGTAGATCGCCAGCGCCTTCTGCGGCTCGCCCGCCATGTTGCGCCGCTCCGCCTTGTAGAACATCTTCCGCGCCGCGACCGTCTCCGGCTTCCGCTCCACCAGGCACCGGTTGTAGTGGTGCGGGAAGTTGCTCACCCGCCGGTAGAAGTCGTACTCGAACATGAACTGCGCCGCCTTGTACTGCCGCAGATGCTCCGCGTCCAGCTTGCCCTCGTCCAGGGCCGGCGGATTCCCGTAGAGCATCATGTTGTGCCGCCTGGCGAACGCCTCGGCGGCCTTCTTCATGTTCTCCTCCGCCGCCGCGTCGTCGAACAGGATGTGGTTGTCCTTGCCGTGCGACTCCCACGCCAGGAACGCCCGCTCCCAGGCCACCTGCGACCAGTTGGCCCCGCCGCCCACACGCACCGTCCGCCCGCGCGAGAACCACTCGCTGGCGTCCCACTTCTCCTCGTCGTGCCAGCCCTCCTCCTGCAAGCGTTCCGCGTGATAGCGCCGCCCCTGCGCCGGGTAGTTGCGGAAGATGAGGGTCGTCATGTGCCGCGGCCGCCGCTGTGTCGTGCGGTCGGTGATCGGCTTGGGGATCCCCGGCAGCGCGCTCGGGTCGGGGATCGGCTCCTGCGCGTAGGCGAACCAGGCGTGGGCCACCGTGTACGGGTCATCGGCGTCGCCCAGGGTGCTGGCCGAGGTCAGCGCGTTGCTATCGAAGGGGGTCTTCCCACCGCGGGCAGGGTCCCCGAGCGGCGGGGGCAGCACCGGGAAACGCTCCAATTCGGGCAGGGGGGGCGGCGGAGCGGCGGCCCGCACCCACGCCCCCGCCCGCGCCTGCGCCGGGGCCGTCGGCGTCTCGACGGGGTACACCCCCGGCACCTGGTAATTGTCCTCGAGGAAGCGCACCACGTCCTCGGGGGTGTCGCAGGTGAAGAGCTGCTTCTGCGCCCGCACCGAGTCCTTGTGCATCCCCTCGCGCAGCCGACGCACCAGCTGCGGGTGGTCCTGGCAGAACTTCTCGAACTCCTCCATGTTCAGCTGAGGCCCCTCATCGGAGGGCATCCAGAACCGCGCCGGGTCGCGCTCGTTCGGCGGGATCATCGTCAACTGCAACAGCGACCGCTGGTAGTTCGTCTCGTCGGACCGTCCCAGCTTATTCATCGTGTAGAAGCCGATCGACCAGCGCAGGTCGGGGTGGTGCCGGTTCTGCCGCTCGCCGCGCCCCAGCAGCTCGATCCCGCGCGTGATGTAGAAGAACTTGTCGCGCGGGCGGTCCGCCTCCACGCTCACGTTGTACGCCAGGTTCCAGCTCTGGAAGAGCCAGGGCGTGATGAAGTGAGGCTGCAGGCGTGTCAGCGCCCGCACCGACACCTCCAGCGCGTTCCACTGGTTCTTCTTCTGCTGCTCGAAGGCCGTGCTCCACAGCATGCACGTCACCAGGCCGCGCGAGCCGGTCAGGCTGAGGCGGACCACGCTGCCGAGCAGCTCCACGTCGCCGCGGCTCTCCTCACGCAGCGCCAGCGCCTCCGCCTCGGGGTTGATGACCATCTTGCGCCACCCCCACGCTCCGGTGAACAGGACGAGGATGATGGCGATGTACAGCACCTTCCGGTTGCGTACCTGCTGCTGGAACGGACTGGCCATAGGAGTAGCTCTCAGCTATCAGCTATCAGCTTTCAGCTAGACAGCCTCGGTTGAAGGTTGAGAGAAGGGCGATCCGCACGTCGGGCCTTGGTTTCGCTGATAGCTGACGGCTGATGGCTGGCCGCTACGTGGCTGACGCCACCTCGCGCCACCGCATCAGATAATACGCCAGGACGAACCAGGGGAGCAGGTACGCCGCCAGCATCAATGCCGCGGCCGCCAGTTGATCCAACGGGATGTCGAACCCCTCCGCCAGGTAGTCCGTCGAGCTGTACCGCGCCATGTCCGGCAGGATATAGTAGATGATCCGCACCACCGCCCGGAACGCCGAGTCGAAGTAGTTGACGAACACGTCGCCCGCCGACTGCGAGTCCGTCGTCTTCACCGAGGTCACCTGCCGGCTGGCGATCGTGCGGATCGCCTCCATCGGCCCGCCTCCGGGGTTCTGGCCCAACCCCACGCTCTTCACGAATTCCTGCGACGCGCCGCCCAGGATCAGCGCCCACGTCACCAGCAGGCTGATCACCCCGTTAAGGTACGTGCTGAGGACGACGGCCAGCCCGATCACCAGCCCCATCTGCAGCCACAGCCCGAACGCCGCCTTCAGGAAGTTCACCGCGAACAGCGCCGCCGAGGCCTCCGTCCCGTCCAGCCGGAAGAACAGGTCGTACTTCGCCATCCCGACGTACTGCGTGCCGCTGTTGCACGTCACCCGCACCTGCAGCGGCGGCGGGACCGCCTGCCCGAACCGCTTCAGCTCGGCACGCCGGTCCGGGTCGTCCTTGAGCGCGTTGCGGAACAGCCCGCCGGGCAGCCGGAAGGACTGCGTGTGGTAGTCCGTGATCGGCTGCGCCGGGATCTCGTAGTACCCGTACTTCTCCGCCAATTCGTCGTCGAGCTTCGGGTCGCCCTGCTTGCGCTCCTTGTTGAACGCCACGTCGTCCACGCCCACCCGGCACCGCCAGGTGCGGAACTTGAAGAAGCACGAGACGTCCGCGCCCTCCTTGCCCTTCGTCGTCCGGTACACGTCGAACGTGTACTCCGCCAGCACCTCCCCTCGGGCGCCGAGCGTGGACGGGATGGCGGCGAAGTCCCACCGGGCCGTGTGCGGCGCCTGCCCCGGCGACGGCGCGGTGATGTACCCGCGGTACTCCCACTCGCGGCCGACGTTGATGCCCTTGCGCTCGCTGTCGGTGTTCTCGTACAGCAGGTCGCCGTAGTGCGGCACGCGTGCCTTGAGGCTCTCCGCCGCCGCCTCGGGGTTCACCCCGCGTAATACGTAGATCAGGCTGAGCGCCGCGATGGCGATGAGCGCCAGCGTCATCAGGGCGTAGAAGCCGAGGAACCGCCCCAGCACGATCTCGAACCGCTCCACCGGCTTGGTGATGATCGTGTGGATCGTCTGCTGCTTGATGTCCGCCGGGATGCTGAACGCCGAGATCAGCGTCGCCGAGAACAGCAGGAGGTACGTCATGGCCCAGAATACGACGCCGACGTAGGTCCGCAGCTGGTCCTCCGGCTTGCTGGTGATGAACCACGACCCGAACAGGAAGACCGGCGCCAGGAGCGCCAGCACCACAAGCACGCGGCGCCGGATCGCCTCCTTGAAGCTCAGCCCCGCCAGCGCCAGGATGCGCCCCCCGCGGATACGCATCGCGCTGACCAGGAACGGCAGGCCGACGGCGAAGAGGCCGCCCACCCCTCCCACGAAGAATGCCCACCCCGCGGCCGGCGACCCGACGGATGTCTCGCCCGGCCGTAGGGCGATGGCACCCGCCGCCAGGATCGTCAGGATGAGGCCCGCCGCGTAGCCCAGCACTCCGACGGCCAGGCCAACGATGAAGCACAGCCTCTGCCAGGCGGGGGCGCGTTCCTGTCCGGGCCTGCCGGCCCTCACCAGGCCGAACGGCAGCCACAGCAAGGCCGCCAGGACGGCGAACCCGCCGGCGATCTGAACCCAGAGGAAGAACCCGGCCGCCGTGTCGGCCAGCCGCAACGGGTCGCGCTCGAATTGCAGGGCCGCGAACATGGCGTGCGTCCTGGGAGGTTGGCCTGATGGGGTTACGAGGGGCGGACGGCGTCGCTGGCGGCCGGGCCGGGGGGGGCCGCCGGCTTATCGTCCGCCTCGGGGATGTACCGCCGTCCGGGCCGCGCCTTGCTCTCCTCGACGATACGCAGGAAGTAGTCCTCCAGCGTCGTCGTCGGATGGCCGACCGTGTCGAGCTTGCCGCCGTGCTTCTCCAGCAGCGCCCGCAGCTCCCGCTCCAGCTCGGGCGTCAGCGAGACGTTGCTGGCCCGCATCTCGACGCGGTTGGTGTCCTCCAGCAACTTCTTCACCGGCCCGTACGCCTGCAATTCGCCCTCGCTGAGGATGGCGATGCGGTCGCACACGTCCTGCACGTCCTCCAGCCGATGGCTGCACATGATGATCGTCTTGCCCTTGTCGCGCAGGTCGACGATCTTGTTCTTCATCCACCGCGCGCCGAGGGGGTCTAGGCCGCTGGTCGGCTCGTCGAGGATGACGAGGTCGGGGTCGTTGATGAGCGCCTGCGCCAGCCCGATCCGCTGCCGCATGCCCTTGGAGTACTCCTTGAGCGGCCGCTTGCGGTCGGCCTTGAGCCCCACGTCCTCGATGAGGTCCTGCGCCCGCTTGTCGCGGACCTTCGGGTCGAGGTTGAACAGCCGCCCGTAGAAGTCGAGCGTCTCCTCGGCGTTGAGGAAGCGGTACAGGTACGACTCCTCGGGGAGGTAGCCGATGCGTTCGTTCTTGGTGACGTCGGCGGCGGGCTTGCCGAAGAGGAATCCCTCGCCGTCGGTCGGGAACAACAGCCCGAGGAGGAGCTTGATCGTGGTGGTCTTGCCGGAGCCGTTGGGCCCGAGCAGGCCGAAGATCTCGCCCTTGCGGACCTCCATGGTGAGCGCGCGGAGGGCGGTCTTCTTCTGACGGCCCCAGAAATCGCGGTAGATCTTGGTGAGCTTGCGCGTCTCGACGATGACTTCGTGCGCCATGCCCGGCACCTCAGCGGCGGAGAAAGCCCGTACCACCCACGGAAGGGGGATACAGGCTCTACGCAGCGGGACGCCGGCGGGTTCGACGGGGCGGCCGAGCCCGTCACGGGGCCACGCTCGCCTGCAGCTCCTCCACCGCCACCCGCGCCGCCATCACCGTCGCCGGCGGCTCGCCCAGCACCTCCCGCGCCAGGGCCGCGTAGTCGTCCGCCCCGTTGCTCGACGGCGCGTGGTCGAAGATCGAACGCCCGAAGCTCGGGCACTCCGCCAGCTTGATGTTCCGCCTGATCCGCGACGCGAACAGCCGCGCCTGCGCCCACGGCGTCGGCCCGCCCCGCGCCTTCTCGAAGAACCCCGTCAGGTCGGCCACCACCTCCCGCGCCAGCCGCACGTTCGGCTCGTGCAGCGTCAGCACCACCCCCGTCACCTTGAGCGCCGGGTTGATGCGCCGGGCCACCAGGGCCGTCGTCTCCAGCAGCTTGCCCATGCCGTGCAGCGCCAAATAGTGCGGCTGGAGGGGGATGAACACCTCGTTCGCCGCCGCCAGGGCGTTGAGGGTCAACACCCCCAGGGACGGCCCGCAGTCCATGAACACGAAGTCGAAGCCCCCGCCGTCCTGCGTCATCTGGTCGCGCAGGATCACCTCGCGGCCCACCACGCCGGCCAGCTCCACCTCCGCCGCCGCCAGGTCGATGTCGCTGCCGGCCACCCACAGGTTCGCCGACACCTCGCGCCGCGCCTCGGCCAGCGGGCGCGAGCTGACCAGCACGTCGTACATCGACGGCGCCTTGCCGTCCGGCTCGACGCCCAGGTGCGTGGTGGCGTGCGCCTGCGGGTCCAGGTCGATGACGCACACCTTCTTGCCGGCCAGGGCGAGTGCCGCCGCCAGGTTGACCGTCGTGGTCGTCTTGCCGACGCCGCCCTTCTGGTTGATGACCGCGATCCTACGCATCGGCCTGCCCTCGTCCTCGGGTTGGGCCGGCGATTGTAGGCGCTCACGCCGCGCCGATGCAACCTCACCATCTTCCCCCGATCTCGCCGATCCGTCTACCCGTGGCGGTGAGCGTCCTCGCTCGCAGCTCTCCGAGGAGCCGGGGGGGGCCGTGGGCGCACGACAAGGATTGTAATCAGGCGGCCTGCGCGTGCCTATTCTGC
>CAZVZK010000248.1:0-10404 GCA_964630925.1 uncultured Alcaligenaceae bacterium | reverse complement strand
CGTCAGCGGCATCGGCAGGCTCTTCTCCCGGCCGTCCGCCCCCGACTACCCCACCATCCAGGTCGGCGGCATGACCTGGGTGGCCGTCCCGCACGGCCGCGAGGGCGCGTTCGAGGCCGCCGGCGGGGGGATCCCCGCCCTGACCGTGGTCACGCGGGTCGCCAAGAACAACCCTGGGAACGCCCAGGAGATCATGCAGGTCTTCCTGGACAACCAGGGCCGCTTCCCCGGCCACACGCTCTACATCCGCCCGTGCTGACGGCCCCACGGGGGCGGGGGCGGCCACGGAGGGCCTCCCCGCCCCACCTCACGGAGATGAGCAATGATCCCCATACCCATGACCCTGTTCGCGGCGGCGAACGACGACGCGGCCGCCGGGGTCGTCCTCGCCCTGCTGTTCGTCGCGGGCGTCGTCGGGCTCCACATGTACGAGGTGGGCCGCAAGGCGGCGCGTGAGGAGGCGGCGCGGCTGCACCGCCACAACGAGCGCGTCGTCACCAGCCATACCCGGAGGTACGAGATCGAGGAGGTGTACAAGGTCAAACGCCAGATCCCGCTGCCCGCCCCGCAGCAGCCACCGCAGGCCCTGCCGCAGCCGCCGCAGGAGCCGCGCTACCTGCCGCCCCCGCGTCAGCGGCCCGACGAGATCGTCGACGCCGAGTTCGAGGAGAGGGGCGTGCCGCGCCTGCCAGCGCCCGCCCGCCCCCTGCCGCCCGCGCCGTGGAAGGGGGGCCGCCGCGATGCGTAGCCGCTGCCGGGACGCGCTGGCCAGGGACACGGCGCTGGCCTGCGCCACGCTGATCTGCGGCCGCTACCCGCTGGGCGGCGGGGTCGGCGAGATCGCCCTCTGCGTCGAGGGCGCGCTGGCCGCCTACGGGGCGATGGCCGGGCTGGCGGGGCAGAACGACGTCACGCCCAACGGGCCCGGCGAGGAGACCAGAGGATGCACGCCGCGCTGATGCTCGCCGCCCTCGCCCAGCCGGGGCAGATGTCCCCGGCCGTCATGCGGGCGATCCACGCCCGCCGGGCCGCCATCGTCCGCCGCCTAGGCTCGGCTGTCGTCGGCCCGCTGCTGGACGACCACCCCGTGGCCGCCGTGCAGGCCCTCGACAACCTGCCTAACGCCCACGCGAGGCGGCTGGCACTGGCCTACCAGGAGGGGCGCCTCCAGGCCGTCCCCGACATGAACTTCGCGCTGGCCGTGATCGCCCACCCGTCGGGGGAGCGCGAGGCCGCAGACTTCATCATCGACAACGCCCCCCTGCTGTCCGACAAGGGCGCGTGGGGGCGCTTCCGCCGTGAGCCTTTGGCGTTCGTGCTGAAGCTCAAGCGGCTTCAGAAGGGGGATGCGGAGGCCGAGACGCCCGAGGCGGCGGCGTGGGCCGACCCGGGAGGCGGGCACCAGGTGGACTGGGGCGACTCGGCGGACCTCCTCCGCGCGACGGCGGCAAGGCCCTGGTGGGGTGGCTGGAGGCTGCCCGCGTTGCTCGGCCTGGGCGCGGGGGCGGTGCTGTTCTTCAGGTCCATGCGGAAGGGGGGCGGCGATGACAACGACGGCGGCGGGCCGGCGCGGCGCGACGAGGGCGGGTGGCCCATGCTCCTGCCCCCGCCTCGTGAATGACGCGGCGCTGCGGGCGGCGTCCAGGGGCATCGCCCCGGTGCGCCACCTGATGTCGGATGCCGCCGCGGGGGATTACCTGGCGGAGCTCTACGAGATCAACAGGGAGGAGATCGCCAGGGCGTTCGAAGCGCGGGCACGCGAGGAGGCGCGCCCGCGCTCGGGGGAGGGCGTGGCATGACGTGGGTGTTGGGACTGGCCGTCGGCATCCCCCTCGGTATGGGGCTGCTGGCGTTGATCGTGGCGTTCGCGCACATGGGCGAGGAGATCGCCCGCCTGGAGCGCGAGGTCCAGAGGCTCAAGGGCGGTGGCGGGTGATGGACGACGCGGAGCGGGCCAGGCTGACGGAGGAGGCTTTCGCCCGGATCGCCGAGGCGGCGTGCTCCCGCTGGCAGGCCGGGTGCGAGGCCCTCGACGAGGTGCTCTCGCCGGAAGATCGGGCGGACTACCTCGCCCACTTCCGCGACGCCTATTGGGCCGACTTCGAACGCATGGCAGCGCGGGCGCCGGAGCGCCTCCGCGAGCTGCACACGCAGTGGGCATCCGGCGCGGGTGACGCGCTGCCGGCGGGCCACAGGCTGGCGGCCATGAAGGAGGCGGCGGAGGCGGGCAGGGAGGCGCGGGGTCAGGGCGGGCACGGTAACGAGGGGCGTCCCGGTGGGCGGGGCAGGAAGTGAAAGGGGGTGCGTGATGCGGTGGGACAAGTGGAAGTCGCGGGCCAGGCAGGAGGCAGAGGCCCTGCAGTCGCTGGCGGGCCTCCAGCCGTCCAAGGCCACGACCGACGAGGTGATCCGGACGAGGCCGCGCACGCCGGAGGAGCGCGACGACCCGCGCAAGGAGACGCTGTGCGGCTACCTGCTGAGGGCCGCGGATGACCGGCCCAAGACGGACGAGGAGTACGAGGAGTTCGCGCGCCTGGCCCGGTTCTTCCTCGACGAGGCACCGCTGCGGCGCAGGGGCTGTCGGGGCGGGCGGGGGCGCAGGGCCGCGACGGGGGCGGTGAGGCCGTGAGACTGCTCACCGTGAAGGAGGCCGCCGCCGCGCTAGCCGTGTCGGAGGGGACGGTCAGGGGCCTGTGCTCGGCCCGCCGCATCCGCCACGAGCGGCACGGGCTGGGCCGGGGCGTCATCCGCATCCCGGAGGACGCCGTCGAGGAGTACCGCCGAGGCGTGACGGTGGGGGCGGGGGGCAGTCCGCCAGCGGCGGCGCCGGCACGCCCGGCCAGGCCGGTGCGGCTGCGGAACCTGAGCCTCGATTGAACAGGGAGGCCCGGCGGGTGATGCCGCCGGGCCTCCTTCGTTCGACTCCTACGCCGGCGGCGACGCCCCCTTGTCACCCGCCTTCCTCGCCGCCTGCCCCAGCATGTACTCGTAGTCATCCTGGACGTGGGAGTACGTGCTGTCGAGCATGCTGCTGTCCTGGTGGCCTGACAGCTTGGCGACGACGTGGCTGTCCACGCCTGAGACGAGCCAGTCGGTGATGCGCGAGTGGCGCAGCGTGTAGTGCGTCACGCGCCGGCCCAGCACGCCCTCCAGGTCCTCCATGCGGCACTTGACCGCCATACCCGTCCAGCGGTTGCCCAGGCGGTTGCGGAAGAGTGGCCCCTCCGGGTGCAGGCGGGCGAGCCGCGTCACGGCCTCCAGGCTGCGTGCCGTGGGCAGGTAGATCGTGCGGGGGTGTTTGCGCCCCTTGGCCTCGGAGGCCGGGAGGACGGCCCTCTTCTTGTCGAGCTGGAGGTGCCTTGCCTCCAGGGCCTTCGCCTCCTGGGGTCGGCAGCCGGTGTCGTAGGAGACGGCGAGCAGGTCGCGGAAGCGGGCGTCCTTGACGGCGGCCAGGAGGCGCTCGAACTCCTCCGGGGACACGACGGACGTGGCCTTCCGGGCCTCGGGCTTCTCCATCCCCTTGATCGGGTTGCGGGCCAGGCCGAGGTTCTTGACCGCCCAGTTGAGGCCGCGCATGACGGCGGTGATCGCGTTCCGCTTGGTCGTGGGCCCCCAGGAGGGGTTGGCGTCGAGCCAGGAGGTGATGTGCCTCGGCGTGAGCGACAGGGCGGGCAACGTCCCCACCTTCACCCCGCCGACGGGGGCACTCACGAGGCGCTGGCAGAGGTCACCGTAGCGGGCGGCCGTCCTGCCGGCCCGGTTCTCCTTGCACCAGGTGATGAAGGCGTCCAGCACCTCCACCACGGTGCCGCCGTCGGGCGCGTGCGGCGCGGCGTGCGGGGCGTCACCATCGGGTGCGTCGAGGAGGCGGCGGAACTCCCTCTCGATGGCCTCCGGGGCGTTCCAGCGCCCGGTCTTCCTGCTCTTGACGGGCGCGGGGGCGTCGGGCGGGTGGGCGCCCAGGCGGTGGTGGCGGCCCGCGATCGTCACGCACCACTCGCCACGCTCCTCGCGGTACCACGGGGACGGTTTCCTGGCCACGGCTCTGACCTCCGGGGATTCTCTGCCGGATTCTCTGCCATGATACGCCCGGTGACGCGATTTCTCTCGACATCCCGTTGATTTTCATCGGACTTTTAATCCGACGGTCGTGGGTTCGAGCCCCACCGCGTTCACTCTAAACACATGGGCGGACCGGACTTGTGGCGATTCTTGTGAACTGCCTCCCTCGGGCGGCAAGCGAGTTCACAGCTTTTCACAGGGTGGCCCCGCTCGGCCGCCTGGCCGGGCCTCACCCGGCCCGCTCGCGGCCCCCTTCAATTCGGCCGTCAGCCTTGCCACCTCGTCCCAGTCCCTGACATCCAGGGCCGCCCTCAGCCGGCCCTCCAGGAGGGCGGCGGCCGTCGGGGCGTGCCCGTAGCCCGCCGCCACGGACGGCTCCAGGGCCGAGACGATGCGGGCGAAGTTCCTGTTGCTCTCGGCCCGGCGGGCCGCGTCGGTCGGCCTCGTGTAGTGCCGCTTCATGACGGCCTCGCTGACCCTGGCGTCCGCCGCCACCTGGCGGCTGCCGTTGCTCTCCCCCTCCAGGGCGTACTGGAGGCCGGTCTTGCGGAAGACGTGGATCGTGGCGTGCCCGCCGGGCAGCCCTCCCGACCACTCGACGACCCTGTTGTAGAACCAGCCGGCCAGGTTGTCGGGGTGGAAGTCCTCGCCCACCATCCCCGCCCTCCGGCCGTCATCCCGCCCCTCGTGGAAGCGGCGGAGCTGCCCCGTGTACGCGGCGAAGACCCAGGGGCTGTCGGTCCTGATCGCCCGTAGATCATGGAAAAGGCCCTCGGGCAGGGTGAACCATTTCTCCACGTCCCACTTCCCGACGACCCGGAAGTGACGTTCCTGGCCCATCTCCTTGAGCTGCTCCCACCGCAGGGCCGTCACCTCGTCCCTGCGGCACTGGGACCAGAGGAAGACCTTCGCCAGGGCCGGGGCGACGGTGACGCCCGGCCACTTCTCGTCGAAGTAGCGGAGCAGGGAGAGCAGCTCCCCGCCGTCGTACTGGCGGATCTCCTTCTCCTTGCCCTCCACCCAGGTGAAGTGTGCCCAGGGGTTGTCGGCCAGGAGCTTCTCCGGCGGCACCACCCCACGGACACAATCCTTCCCGGCGTTCCGGTTGGCGCGCTGGAAGGCCGCCCTCAACGTCCTGCTCCACTTGACGACGGTGTTCTGGCTGAGGCAGCCGGCCTCGCCCGCAGGCCGGCTCTTGGGGTGCCGTGAACGCCAATTTCGGGGCAGCGTGAGGGCCAGGCGCTGGAACTTCGCGCACTCCTCGGCCGTCACAGCCGCAAGGGGGCCGGTGAAGCCGATGGCGGCCCTGTCTTCGGTGGCGGGCAGGTCGAGGATGGCCCGGAATGCGTCGATGGCCCCGAGGCAATCCACGAGGGACGGGTCGTCGCTGTCGGTGCGGGCCGAGCTGCCGGTGAAATGGGCCCGTTGGATGGACCGAAACTCCTCATCCGACATGACCGCGTCTCCCGGCCGGGGCCGGTGTCCGCCGCCGCCGGTCCGCCACCGCCGCACCATCTCCTGGGCGGCCACGGCCGCCTCGCCCGCGTCCGCGTGGCCGGTGCTGCGGGCGTACTCCGCGCCGGGCCAGTAGGCGTACCAGCAGGTCCTCTTCCCGGCGGGCGGATGGAGGGTGACCGCGACGGGGGCACCGTCGATGATAGCCGTGGTGGTCTTCTTCTGGGGGCGTTTCGGCGTCCTCGGCATGGCATCCCCTCGGTGGCACCGGGCGACGAATTGTACCTGCCCGTCAACCCCTGGCTGGCGGGGTGGCCCCCGCCGCCCGGCGTTGAATCCATGCGTCGATCTTCGGCCGGTGGAACTTCCAGAGGCCCCCGTCGCCGCCCCAGTCTACGACGCAGTCGCGCGGGATCTCCCCGGAGCGGGCGTAGTTGCAGACGGTCCGCGTCGTCTTGCCGATCTTCCGGGCGACGTACTGACTGCCCACGACGGCAATCTCGGGGCCGACGAGGTGGTCGGCGATCCGGGCGACCTCGGAGCCGATGGCCCCGAGGGCATGTAGCAACTGCGGATCGGCGGTGGGCGCGGCGGACCGCAGGGCCACCGCGACCAGCGCCGCGTGGGCCTGCGCCAACGCCTCCGCCTGCGACGCGGCCCGCTTGCTCTCCGCCTCGTCCTCGTCGTCGATGGCATCCACGGCCTTCCGACGCCGCCGCACCAGCAGGTCGTAATGCGCCGGGATCGGCGCGCCGTCCTCCGCGCACAGCGGCGGCGGCGGCAGGAAGCAGGCCAGGGCGGCGAGGTACAGTCGCGGTGCCGTGGTGGCGGGGTTGATCGCCGCCTTGAGGATGCGCTCTGTGTAGTAAATCTCCGCCGTCAAGCCGGTCCGGCGGGCCGGGCCGCGCGACTGCACGAGCCGGCGGCGTGCCGCGTTGCATTCCTCGGCCGAGATGTTCTCGGTGAGCTGGCGGCCCGGACCGGCCGGCGTCTCCGTGTGGCGGGCCGTCAGCGCAGGGGCGGGGCGGGCGGCCTGCGGCCGGGTGAGCCTCTGGTCGATGGCAACGTCGGCCTTCGCTCGCGTCTCGGCGGCCTCCAGGCGTGCGACCCGCTGGCACAGCTCGGAGAGGGCGGCTTGGAGCGAATGAATGTCCGGGGGGTGGGGCGGAACCTTCTTGCCCATCTCAAACTCCATGCAAGCCCCTACCCCACACGGCGGTGGGGTGAAGGGAGACTTGCTGGATAGAGAGGCGTGTCGCCCGGCTGACGCCGGGCAGTGTTCCGCGCCGAAGTCCCAGCGTTTGATAGTTCCCGCATGCGCGTTCGCTTCGGGTGAGGAGGCATTCTAGGCGAGCCGCAGTGGCGCGGCTCAGGACGACGCCCCGACCCGCCCCCGCGCTT
Source organism: uncultured Alcaligenaceae bacterium (assembly GCA_964630925.1). Lineage (GTDB taxonomy): Bacteria > Planctomycetota > Planctomycetia > Gemmatales > Gemmataceae > RGDT01. The sequence goes on along the minus strand of CAZVZK010000248.1, from coordinate 3,486 downwards.
GCGGTTGACTCCCCCCGCCCCCCGCCGTACAAGCGCCGCCGCCCGCCCCCTCCTCCGACCAGAGGGCCACCGCATGCGCCGTCCCTGCCTCTTCTACGGCATCGCCGCGCTCCTCGCCGTCACCGCATTCTGCCACGCCTACGAGCTACCCGCCCGCGACGGCAACGCCCCGCAGCCCACTGCCGGCGGGACGGCGGCCTCCGGCCACCCCTGCCGCGACAACAAGCCGGACTGCTCCGCCGAGGCACCTGGGCTCAAGTTCCGCATCATCTGGGGCGACTGGTTCACTGCCAAGAAGGCGGAGCCCGCCACGCCGAAATGCGTGACGGAGGCGGCCGCCCCCGCCACGTCGTGCCGCACCACGGTCGCCACACCGGCCGACTGCGCCTTCCCCGTGCTGGCGGGCGGCCCGACGCCCACGCCGTGCTGCAAGCCGGGGGACGCCTGCGTCATCATCAAGATGGCGGACGGCCGGGCCTGCTGCTTGCCGGCCGGGGCGAAGGTCTTCAAGGACAAGAACGGGACCATCCACATCGACGGGGCGGTCTCCATCCCGGCCCCGGACGGCGCGCCGACCATCGACGGGTCGCTGGCCAAGCTGGAGGCGCTGAAGGCGAGGAGGGACGCCATCGAGCGCGAGGAGGAGAAGGAGCGGGAGATCCTGAAGGGGCTGCTCAAGGCGCAACAGGAGCGGGTGAACAAGGTCGGTCTGGGCAAGCCGACGGCGGTCATCATCACCGAGCAGCACCCCGGCTACTGGCGGTATGTCGTGCCGGCCCCGGTGCCTCCCGCGACGCGAGGGCCGGTCTACACGCCGGTGCCCGCCATGCCCCCCGACGCGGCCCCCGTGGCCCGGCCCCCGGCCGCCCCGATGCCCAAGGGGCCGGTCAACGAGGCACCGTCGCCTCGCTGAGCCCCCCGCTCGCCACGCTCATCCCACCCACTCAATCGCCTGAGATGGGGCGAGGGCTGACCGCAGTTTGACAACGAACAAGGGCCGCGACGGTAATCCGTCGCGGCCCTTCTCGTTTCCAGGCACGATCACCACGCCGCCAGTTCGCTTCAGGACCTCATGCCGTAAGCGCGGCCGGCACGGGCGGCGTCGGCAGGCCGCGATGCCGCTGAGCGTCAATGAGCGACAATCAGGAACTTCATCAGAAACACTTGCTTCGGATGCGAAAGGGCCTCTGTCAAGGAGCGTACCCTGACATGGGGGCCGGATGTACCGGCCGCCTGCGACACCCGTGGAGGACATGCCATGAGACACCTCGCTGCCTTGCTGGCGCTGTTGGCATTCTCGTTCATCGGCCTGACCGCCGCCGACGAGAAGCCGAAGGAGAAACCGCCCGTGGGGGCCCTCAAGCCGAGCCCCCTGGACGACGCCTTCGAGAAGGCGGCCACCGAGCGGGACATCAACAATGCCCTGCTCAACAACGACCTCTACAAGAAGGCGGTCAAGGCCGCCCTGGAGGCCAAGAAGAAGGTGGAGAAGGACATCAAGGACAACCCCCGGCGGGCCGGGGCCACCCCGGCCCAGGCCGCACGGGCGGCCTTCCTGCGGACCTTGAGCGGCGAAGACAAGTAAGCCCGAGGCGGCACGGAACGAGGCCAGGCGGTGAGTCCGCCTGGCCTCTGCTCGTTCAGGGCCGCGAGCCCCCCCTCACCCCTCCGTGCGCGGCGGGGGCGTGTACTCCGGGTCGATGCCCATCTCGTCCAGCAGCCGCTTCGCGCTCCCCCTGTCGGCGGCGTCGGCCCCGCCCCTGTCGGCCAGGACGCGGCGGACCAGCTTGCCCGCCTCGTCCGGCAGCGGCTGGCCCACGTCGGCCTCGATCCGGCGGACGGCCTCGTCCGGCGGCGGCCGCAAGGACGCCTCGCCCCTGGCCACGGCGATCAGCCGGCGCATGACGGCGTCGAAGCCCGCGCCGAAGCCCAGGCTCTCGGCGACGAGCAGGCCGAACATGAAGCCGTCGGAGAAGTCCTCGTCGTCCATGCGGCCCGCCCTCTTTCCTGTCACCACGGCCCGGCCAGTCTCACAGGAAGCCCATCCTCTTTCCGTGCCTCGGGTCGAGGAACCGCTCCCCCTCCGTCCCGAAGTGATCCTTCAGCATCCCGAAGAAGTGGGCGTAGGCGGCGGCGAACTCCTGCGGGCTGCCCGGATGGACGACATGTTCTTTCGTGTCCCTCCCGAAGCGGACGAGGTAGTGGTCCTTCATCCGCCTGAAGACGAGGTTGAAGATGATGAAGTTGCCGACGACGAGGGCGCCGGGTCGATTGGGGCGCAAGTCGATCTCCATCCCGACATGCCACCAGCCGTCATCAACGAACGTGGCGTCGTCCATGCTCCGGGTCGGGCCGACGGGCTTTTCGCCGGCCAGATTGTAGTGGTGCGCCTTGTCGGGCGGGCACCGCAAGTACTCCATCAGGCCCCCGGCGAGGGCGGCACCGAAAGCCATGCACTGCTGCTTCAGGCCGTGGATTTCGACGACGGCCTTGTTCGACGCCTCACAGAGTTCTTCGTACTTCGTCATCGGCGGCCTCTGCGCTTGCAAGGGAGATGTACCAGCACAAGCGTACATCGGTGAGGCCGTGGCCGCAAGACCATCGCGCTCACCGCATGTCCGGTCGGCCCCTCAGCCTTCCGGGCACACGAGGCTCACCAGCCCCGGCGACACCGACGGCAACATCGCTCACGCCGGCGTCGGCGGGCGTGCCCAGCGTCTCGCAGACGTAGATGTTGCCGTCGGTGTCCTCGCGCTCGGTGGTCCTGCGGGACGGGTCGCCCGGCAGCAGGCCCTCCGCCAGGATCGCTCCGAGGCTGGCGCGCCTGGTGGCGTGGTAGGCGACGGCCAGGGGCACCCTCGCCTCGGGGGCGAGGAAGACGTACTCCGTCCGCTCGTCGCTGCCCGGCACCATCCGCATGAGCTGCCTCGTGTACTGCCAGCCACGGGCCTCCAGCCAGCGTCGGGCGTGGGCCTTCTGGCCGGCGGACAGCGTCTCGTCTGGCGGCACGAAGAAGCTGTGGACGGTCACGTCGTCGCGGTAGCCGTCGAACACCAGCCGCTCGTGCCAGAGCAGATCGACGCCGAATTCGCGGCGCAGGTCGGCGAGGAGCCCCTGGCGTTGCTGCCTGTCGATCATCGGTCAGTGGCCCTCGGAGCCGGCCTCATGCCCTGCCCTTGTTGATGTCGTAGTCGTCGAAGAGGCCCCGGTTCTCGGTGGCCTTGGCCACCGCCCTCGCCAGGTTCCACATCCACCACTCCGGCAGGCCGAGCGGGTCCGCCAGGCGGAGGACGGAGTAGGACTTGCCGCCTTCCTCGACGGCCTCGGTGAACGTGATGCTCGGGGGCGTCCCGCCCTCGTGGACCATGTGGCAGCGGACGTGCGTGTACAGGATGTCCTCCAGCGGCACCTTGTCCCTGCCGCCGAAGGGGATGGCCACGCCGTACTTCGGGCCGCCGGTGATCTCGCCCATCTCGTCGAGGACGA